>DASTRX010000193.1:0-54643 GCA_035760985.1 Polyangiaceae bacterium | reverse complement strand
TCAACGCAGAGCTGTGAAGCTGTTCCAGCTCGAACGGTGGTTGCCAGCACTTTCTTCAGCTAGGGCGCTCCGGCTGAAACCAGTCGCTGCGGCCGAGCAAACGTGACCGCAGCGGTGGTCGACGTGCGAAGGTCGGGCTAGAGGCAGGGCTAGAGGCAGGGCTAGAGGTAGGGCTAGAGGTAGGGCTAGAGGTAGAGCTAAGAGCTTGGGGTAGAGCTTGGGCTAGGGCGAGAGCGTGCGTGTGGGCCGCACCATTGCCAAGCCCTTGCGCCAGTTCCTGACGACCCCCGGCCGAGCTGAGCAAAGAGCTGCACGACGCTCGTCGACGTCGCATCGTCGATGGGCTGTGGCGCGGGTCTTCCCATTGTCGCCACCGCCACGGCCGACGCCACCGCCACGGCCACCGCCACCGCCACGGCCGACGCCACCGCCACGGCCACGGCCACCGCCACGGCCACGGCCACCGCCACGGCCACCGCCACCGCCACGGCCACCGCCACGGCCACCGCCACCGCCACGGCCACCGCCACGGCCCGCGTCTGCGCGATCGTCAGCAGCCCCCGCCTTCTCGATGCGACCTCTGCCTCCGAGCCGCAACGGTCACTGCCTCTGCTGCACGGTCGGTCCGTGAAGTGAGGATGGTCGGCCGCGAGTCCATGCGGCTCCCGCTGTTCAGTTTCATGAACTGATACGACATGCTTGCACGAGCTAAAATTAGTGCCACAATCAGGTAGTGAGGACTCGCCGCCAGCTCGCCTTCCGGTTCCGGACGTGGGGCGGCGCTCGCAAGGGCGCTGGCCGGCCGCCGAAGAGCGATGCGGGCGTCTCTCATCTGCGCCGTCCGGCGCTGTCGCGGCACCATCCGGTGCACGTCACGTTGCGCATCGTCGCGGGCTTGCCGTCGCTGCGTGGTGCCATTTTCGGCAAGGTACGGCGCGCTCTGGCGGAGGGGCAGGAGCGCTTTGGGTTTCGGCTCGTGCACTTTTCCGTGCAGAGCAATCACGTGCATCTGATCGCGGAGGCGGCGGATCGCCGGGCGCTGTCGCGGGGGATGCAGGGCATCGCGATCCGGGTGGCGCGCTCCGTGAATGGGGCGCTCTCGCGCAAGGGAAAGGTGTTCTCCGATCGCTATCATGCGCGGGCGTTGACCACGCCGCGGGCCACGTACTTCGCCCTGCGCTATGTGTTGCTCAACGCGCGCAAGCACCAGCGATCGCCTGGTTCGCCGCGCGCGGCGAACCAGGCGGAGCTGCCCAGCGGCTTCGTCGATTCCTGTTCGTCCGCGCCCTGGTTCGACGGTTTCAGCCGTCCTGCCGAGTTGGCGTTCGGCGCTGCGAGCGCGCGGCGGCGCTGGCGAGCTTGCTCCGAGCGGGAAGCGCCGGTCGTGCCGGCGAAAACTTGGTTGCTGCGTCGGGGGGTGCGCCGCTACGCCTTCGACGTCGATGATGCGCCCGCTTGACGGGCTCGGGTGAGCCCGAGTCGGACGTTGGGCAGTCCTGGGGTCGCACGGAGTCGTGGAGGGCCGAGCCCTCGATCCTCCTCAGATTCGGCCTGGTCCGGTCGCCAAACTCGAGTCGACGGGCAGCGGTTGGGCGGGGAATGAGGTTGACGTTTGCGGCTGCGCGTGTTCGGGCAGGGTGAGCCATGTCGCAGAGCGCAGGGAGCTTCGAAGGTCGAGGGAGCCGCGACGGTGGCAGTCAGCGCGCGCGCGTGCTGGCCTTGCTGCGGGCTTTCGGCTGGAATGCGACCTCGTTTCAGATCCTGGAATCGGGGCTGCGTTACTGGTTCGAGCCGGCGGGCTGCGTGGCGTACGTGGACACGGGGCGGGCGTGGGTCGCGGCAGGAGCGCCGCTCGCGCCGGAGCAAACCATCGCGCGGGTGGCGGAGGGGTTCGTGCGGGCCGCGCGCGCGCAGGGCAAGAGCGCGGTGTTTTTCGCGACGGAGCGGCGTTTCGTCGAGCAGACGGAGTATGCCGCGCTGCTGATCGGGGAGCAGCCCGAGTGGGATCCTCAGCACTGGGTTCAGGCGCTGGGGAATAACTCCAGTTTGCGGGAGCAGCTGCGTCGCGCGCGCGCCAAGGGGGTGCGGGTCGACGCGGTGACGGCCCGTGAGCTCGCCGCGGGGACGCCGCTGCGGCAAGCGCTGGAGCGTCTGATCACGGAGTGGCTGCGCGCCAAGCCGATGCCGCCGATGGGTTTCCTGGTGCAGGTGGATCCGTTTCAGCTGATGAACGAGCGGCGCTTGTTCGTGGCGCGGCGGCAGCAAGGGGGCGAGCAGGAGGTCGTGGGCTTCGCCGCGGTGATCCCGGTGTACGCGCGGCAGGGTTGGTTTCTGGAAGATCTGATCCGTTCGCCGCGCGCGCCCAACGGTACGACGGAGCTGCTGGTGGACGCGGCAGTGCGCGACGCGGCCGCGCTCGGCAGCCGTTACTTCACGCTGGGCCTGTCGCCGCTGGCAGGGGCCGTGAGCAAGCCTCTGGAATGGGCGAGCAGGTACAGCGGTGGCCTGTATGACTTCCGCGGCGTGCGCGCGTTCAAGAGCAAGTTTCGTCCGGCGGAGTGGTCTCCGATCTTCCTGTCGCATCCGCGCGGCGAGTCGGCGGTGGTGGCCCTGTACCACAGCCTGAGCGCGTTCGCGCAGCGGGGGCTGTTGAGCTACGGCTTCTCAACCCTGCTGCGCGGTCCGGACATCGTGCTGCGCGCGCTCGCGCTGCTGCTCTTGCCGTGGAGCGCGTTGCTCGGCAGCCTGGAGACAGAGCGCTGGTTTCCGAGCGCCGCGGTGCAATGGGCGTGGATCGCGTTCGATCTGGCGCTGGCGCTGGCCCTGTGGCTGCTCACGCGGCGCTTCCGTCGCTGGCTCTCCGCGCTGCTGGTGGGGCTCGTCATGGCCGATACGCTGCTCACGGCGATCGAGGCCGCCGTGTTCAATCTGCCCCGGGCCTCGCCCTCGGCGGCGCTGTGGGTGCTGGTCGGCGTGCTGGCGCCGGGCTTCGCCAGCGTGGTCTTGTGGCGCTCGCACCGCCGGCTCTCCGCGATCGCCTCCTCCAGCGAGAAAGGCGTGAGGTGGGCCGCGGCGTCGTAGGCGCCGCGTCCGTGCGCTGCCCGGGCCCACCGAGCAGCGCGGCCGGACCACGCTTGGTATTCGCTGATAAGTGTAGTATTTACCGGCTGATGAGCCTTCAGCGGGGAGCGGAGGATCCGCCGGCGACGGGTGGCAATCGAGTGGCGATCGGGTAGCGTGAGAAATCGGCAGTGCCGGATCAGCTGAAGCTCGAGTCATACTGAGTGTTCGCGGTGCATCTCCGATCTTCCCCTGCGCGCCTCCGGCAACTTGCCGGAGCGCCTCTGCTTTCACTGCTGGCGCTGCTCGGGGGCTGCAGCCCGAGCGGTGGCGCGGCGGCAGGGGCGGACACGCCGAGCGTTCACGATCTGCCTCCGCCCGCCGAGGGTGAGCGCTCGACCAGCAACGGCAACGCGCCCGGTTGCGCGCTCACGCGGGAGACGCCGGGCCCCTTGCCTCGGGTCACGCCCGAGCAGCTGACGCTCGACTACTGGCTCGACGTGCTCGGGCAGCAGTCGAGCCTGGATCAGGTGGTGCTCTCGCCCGAGCAGATCGATAATCTGAATCGCGCGCTGCAGGTACCGCGTGCCGACTACCATGCGCCGCGCGACCTGCTGGAGCCGTTCGACGCGGCCGCTCTCGGGCGCGAGGTGAACGACCGCCGCAGCTGGGCGCGCGAGAAGCTCGGCTCCGGCGAGTACGTGAGCCGCTCCGGCGCCAAGCTGCCGCCGAGCGCGCTCGCGCCGCTGGACGCGGAGGTCGAGCTCGCAGGCGCGGCGCCCGAGTTGCGCGTTGCGCTCGCCGATGCGCAGATCCACTGCGCGCCGCTGAACGAGACCTTCTACACGACCGCGCTCGATTTTCGGCTGGATCGCAACGCCTGCAGCCAGCTGCGCGCGCAGGAGCCGGTGCGCGTGATCGCCGCCTGGCCCAACGGCATGAAGCTGGTGCAGTCCGGGGCTTCCTTCGGCTGGCTCGCTGCGGACGCGCCGCTCTCGGAGCCGCTCACGCCCGAGCTCGCGCAGGCCTACGTGCACGGCGCGCGGCTGCGCGTGCGCTCCGCGGAGTTCGCCGCCGGGCAGGGCGAGGCCAGGACCAGCGTCCGCGCGGGCACGCGCTTGCCCGTCGCCGACGCGCGCCAGAAGCGCGTGTACGTGGCCACCGCGGCCGGCATCGTGACGAGCGCGCGCGAGCAGGCCTCGCAGCTGGAGAGCACGCGCCGGCCGCTCACGCGCCGCGCCGTGCTGGAGGAGGCGTTTCACTATCTGGGCCAACCTTACGGGCTGGGCGACACCGACGGCGGTCGCGACTGCTCGCGCCTGTTGCAGGACGTGTTCGAGTCGTTTGATCTGGAGCTGCCGCGGCATAGCTCCTGGCAATCGCAGGCGGGCTCGTTCTGGATCGACATCGAGTCGGTGCCGGAGGCGCAGCGCCCGTTCCTGTTCGACGCGGCCGCCCAGCGCGGCGTGGTGCTGCTGGCGTTCCCGGGGCACATCATGTTGTACCTGGGCCGCAACCGCCAGGGCGAGCCGATGGTGCTGCACGCGCTCGGCGAGTACGTCGAGCCGTGCGCCGGCGGCAAGGGTGAGACGGTGGTGCGCGTCGAGAACATCGGCGTCAGCAACCTGGAGCTGGGCCGAGGCACCTCGCGCCATGCGCTGATCGAGCGCATCACGCGCGTCACGGTGATCGGTGGCACGCCGGGGTTGGAGCTGGCGGGCATCGCCCAGCAGCGCCCGACGCCGGAAGCCAAGATCCCTGCCGATCGCGCTTGCCACGACAGCGAGAGCGCCGCCCTGTACGCGCTTCCGGAGCAGCCCAACCACGAGCAGCCGCTGCGCGTGGTCAGCGCGCTGAGCAGCGACCCGGGTCCGGCGACGTTGACGCTGATCGATCCCGACGGGCGGCGCATTCAGCCCGAAGTGGTGCGGCTCGGCGGGCCACCGTACGGGCAGGTGGCGACCATCGAGCACCCGCGGCAGGGCCGCTGGAAAGCGGTGCTCGCCGACGGCAATGACGTGAAGGCGTGTCAGCGCATCAACGTGGCGCCGCGCCGCCCGGCGCCGGCGGAGCCCAACGAGGGGCCGATCTGGCAACCCAAATACAAGTGGAACGTCGCCAACGAGAACCTGTACGCGCTGTTCGTGGAGCGCCTGTTCGATTACCCGCTAGAGGACGATCGCACCTGGTCCAGCTTGCATCCGCTGCTGCGGGACGCCGAGCGCAACCTGCTCTTCGACTATCGCAGCCTGGGCGAGGAGGGGCAGATCCAGGTCGCGCCCGACTGCGCGGATCTGCCCTACGTGCTGCGCGCCTACTACGCCTGGAAGATGCGGCTGCCCTTCGGCTTCAAGCATTGCTCGCGCGGCCGCGCCGGCAAGCCGCCGGTCTGTGATTTGCCGGGCGCGGGGGACAACTTGATGAGCCGGCTGGAGCTGCCGGGCAAGGGCGGGGTGAACCAGCCGCGGGGCGACGTGGAGGCCTTCTCCCTGTTCATGAACAACATCTTGCGCACGGCGGTGCACTCCTCCAGCGGGCGCACGCTGCCCGAGGACGAGCTCGCCGATCTCTATCCGGTGCCGCTGACGCGCCAGGCGCTCAAGCCGGGCACCGTGTTCGCGGATCCGTACGGCCACATGTTGGTGGTCGCGGACTGGGTGCCGCAGCCGCTCACGGGCTCGGGCATCTTGATCGGCGCCGACGCGCAGCCGGACGGCACGGTGGGCCAGCGCCGCTTCTGGCGCGGCACTTTTCTGTTCAAGCCGGACACCAAGGACGGCGGTGCCGGCTTCAAGGCGTTCCGGCCGCGCCTGCCAATGGAAGAGCCGGTCGCCGTGGAGATCAAGGCCAGCGACGGGCCGCTGACCATCGAGCGGCCCGGCACGCTGCAGGACGTGGGCAACGCCGAGCTGGAGAAGTCGCGCAAGTACACGCCCTTCAGCCTGCAGCAATACAAGGGCAGCGCCGACGACTTCTACGACTCGGTCGAGGGCTTGATCAACCCGCGCCCGCTGCAGGCATCGACGCAGCTCCTGGCGTTGCTCGACGCCTTCTACGAGGCGGTGACCCGGCGCGTGACCTCGATCGACAACGCCGAGAAGTGGCGCGTGGAGCACCCCGATGATGTGGTGGCGATGCCGGAAGGCGACGGCATCTTTCTCGCCAGTGGGCCGTGGGAAGATTTCTCGACGCCCTCGCGCGATCTGCGCCTGCTGATCTCGATCGATACGGTGGTGGGCTTTCCCGGGCGCGTGCGCGCGAACCCGCAGCGCTTCGGCATCGCGCCGGAGGCCCTGGAGGGCAAGCTGAAGGAGCTGGAGCAGCTCGAGCAGAGCGAGCTTGCCAAGCGCACGTTCCAGTACACCCGCTCGGACGGCAGCGCGCGCACGCTCAGCTTGGCGCAGGTGGTCGAGCGCGCGCCCGCGCTGGAGCTCGCGTACAACCCGAACGACTGCGCCGAGGTGCGCTGGGGCGCGCCGGCGGGCTCCGACGAGGCGGCGACGTGCAAGCGCCGCACGCCACCGGAGCAGGCGGAGAAGATGGCGAGCTACCGCCACTGGTTCGCGACCCGCACGCGGCCGCCCCAGTAACAGTAGTAGCTAAGAAGACGGGCCGACGTTCGGCGCCGCGCCGGTCGCGTCTCTGCAGACAGCTGCCGTAAAAGGCGTCGCACGGCGCCGTCGCTGCGGCGTGCGCCAGCCTCGGGCACGAAACTTTCGACCTGCATGGCAGCGCTCCGGCGTGCCGCCGGCGCGCAGCGTTTTCTCTTGGCAGCCCGGCGCCCGCGCCTTATTCGTGTCGAGCCCCGAGCGGGAGCTCGCGTGGAGTCTTGGAGGAAATCATGCGCGCACGCGCGGATGCGTTCAGCTTGCTTGCTGTCTTTTGGGCGTTGGGTTGTGAAGGGCAGGGCGCTGCCCCGCCCGCCGTGGGAGCGCGCGCGCTCGATCTGGAGACAGTCGCGACAACAGCGGCGCCGGCGCCGCCGGTGATCGCGCGCGTGCAGTCGCGCTTCGTGCCGCCCTTGCCAGCGGAGATCGCGGAAGGCGCGGGCATCATCCAGAGCCAGGACTGGGCCCTCGCCCTGGGCAAGGCTCTGTTCTGGGATCAGCAAGCGGGCAGCGATGGGCAGGCCTGTGCCAGCTGTCACTTCCAGGCGGGCGCCGATCCGCGCATCACCGGGCAGCTCAATCCGGGCTTTCTGGACCTGAGCCCGAGTATCAGCGGCAGTGTCGGTGACGGCAGCTTCGGCTCGCTGCGTTCGGACACCGGCAGCGTGGCAGCGGGTCACATGCCGGGCGGCGCCGAGGCCGGGGCTGGTACGACGCTGGTGGCCGCCGATTTTCCGTTGCATCGCTTGCTGGACGAGACGGATCACGACTCGCCGCTGGTCAGCGAGACCAACGACGCGATCAGCTCGGCAGGCGCCTTCGCGGCCGCCTTTGCCGGGATCGACGCGGACGGGAGCGAGCACTGCGGGGAGCCCGACGCTTCGGTCTTCCATCTGACGGCGCAGGACGGCACTCCGCTGGCGGCCCGCCAGGTCGAGCCGCGCAACACGCCGACCACCATCAACGCCGTGTTCAACATGCGCCAGTTCTGGGATGGCCGCGCCAACAACCTGTTCAATGGCGTGGGGGTGTTCGGGCAGCGCGATCTGGAGGGCGATCCCAACCTCCGCCTGATCGAGCTGGATGAGAGCGGCAACCTGCGGCTGGGAGCGCTCTCGCTGGAGAATGCGAGCCTCGCCTCCCAGGCGGTGGGGCCCGCGACGAGCCCCGTCGAGATGTCGTGCGCCGGGCGCAGCTTCGCCGATATCGGGCGCAAGCTGCTGCGCCTGGCACCGCTCGCCCGTCAGCGCGTCGATCCGGGCGACAGCGTGCTCGGCTCGCTGGCGAGCCCGGGCGGTAACGGGCTATTGCCGGAGTACTCCTACGCCGAGCTGATCCAGCAGGCGTTCGCTCCGCGCTACTGGGCCGCCCCGGGGCGCTACCGGCGGGTCGGGGGCGAGCTCGTGGCCGATGAGAGCGGCTACACGCAGATGGAGACCAACATGTCGCTGTTCTGGGGCATCGCCATCATGCTCTACGAGTCCACGTTGATCTCCGACAGCAGCGAGTTCGACAGCCTGGTGGCGAGCGGCGACATCAGCTTCCCCAATTGTGCGACCAGCGCGAACGTCGATCCGCTGCTGGCGCGCGGCTGCAAGATCTTCTTCCGCTTTCCGTTCGGAACCCCCGCGGACGGCATCCGTGGCGCCGGCTGCAGCGCGTGCCACGCCGGCACGGACACGTTCAGTGAAGGGGCCGTGCAGGCCGGTGGCAACTTCCGCCCGCTGCTGCAGGTGACGGATATCAACAACGTGGTCTCGACGCGCGATCTCGGCTTCTCCAACATCGGGCCCCGGCCGACGCTGTTCGATCGCGCCCTGGGCGGCAGCGACCCGTACGGCAATCCGCTGGCCTTCGGGCGTCAGTACCGTGAGTTCGTGGCGACGGGCGATCGCTCCGTGGTGAAGGATCCGCTGCTGCTCCGCGCCATCGACGCCAATGCGCTCGTGGGCGGGCGGGTCAATCCCGACGCCAAGCTGGAGAGCGACGGGGCCACCAAGATCCCGGGGATCCGCAACGTGGCCTTGACTCCGCCCTACTTCAGCTACGGGGGGTACTCGAGCCTGCGGCAGGTCATGAAGTTCTACAACCGGGGTGGGAACCGCCGCGACATCAACGCGGACAATGCGGCCCTCGAGGCGCCGGGCAGCCGCTGCACCAGCGGCGACGACACCGGCACGGGAGCGGATGGCAACCATCCCCTGCCCGTGGGCGACGCCGACTGCAACACCAATGTCACGGGCCTGATCGTCCCGCTCGGGCTGCTCGACTGCGACGAGAACGGCGCGGCCACCTGTGACGTGGCGAGCGACGACTTGAGCGCCGTCGTGCGCTTCATGCAATCGCTCACGGACCGCCGCGTGCAGTGCGACCAGGCTCCGTTCGATCATCCGTCGCTATCGGTGCCGCATGGTCAAGAGGCGCGCGAGGGCGACATCCCAGGCGCTGCGCTCGATCGCAGCGTGACCCTGCCCGCGGTCGGCGCGGCCGGCTACGCCCCGAGCTCCGGCCTCTGCATCCCGAATTCGGGGAACTTGTTCGCGCCCGGGATGCAGGGGCGTGTGGGTGGCGTGCAGGTTCCGCTGGCGCTCTGACAGCGCCCGATCAGCTGCACGGGGCGCCCACTGGGTCGTCGATGGGACGCAGTGGGTGGCCGCCGTGCAGCGGAACAATGGGCTCGTGGCCTGAGGCTCAGAGCCCGCGCAGGCTCACTCGCACCACGCGATCTCGGGCAGCGGCGCAGCCGCCATTCTCGACCACGACCAGGTCGCTGTTCGAGCCCGGAACGGTCTCGAGGCCGTCGGGTCCGCACAGGGTGACCGCGGCGCCGCCTTCGGTCAGCGAGATGGTGCGCACCGTGGAGGCCGCGTTGTTGCTGTCGGGATCGACCGCGATCAGGTGGTCCGTGTTGGCGATGATCAGCTGATCACCGACCAGGGCCAGGCCATTGGCGCCGAAGCCTCCCGGCGTGGGCGAGGAAACGGACGGCCCCTCGAGCCAGACCTGCGCGCTGTTGGGGGTACGCGCGCTGGCGCTGGGGATGCGGAAGATGCGGCCAGTGGAGTCGGTGAAGAATACGTTGCCCGTGCTCTGCACGACCACATCGTTGCAGAAGGCGGTCGGGCCCGCCGTGGCGCCGGCATCCGCCGGCGCGGCGCCGGCATCCCCCGCGTCAGCGCCGGCATCGACGCCTGCGTCGAGACCAGCGTCAGGGGTGGACGCGACCGGATTCGGCACGGCATGCCGAACTGCTTCGGTGCCGTTGGCCAGGTCGACGCCGACGAGGTCCGCACCGCCGGGGCCAGCCGGGTTGGAGTCGCAGAACCAGAGCAGGCTATGCACGGGATCCACCTCCAGGCCGATGACTCCGCGCTGCGCGATGCCCGCTGCCATGAAGGGCGTCGCGTCGGGCGTCGTGGTGTTCGGCGGGACGCGCACGATCGTGCCCTGCTGAGTGCTGCCGACATACAGCGTGCCGTCCGACGCCGCGGCGATACCCTCCGGGAAGAAGGTGTTGCCCGGCAAGTTGATCGTGTTGTTGATCGCACCCCCGGCGAGCGGGATGGAGACCACCGTGAAGGGCAGTGTGGGCGAGCCCCCCAGCGCGTCGAGCTGGCCGTTGACGACGAACACGTCGTTGCCTCGGAACGCCGCTGTCGTGGGGAACAGCAACGCGGCATCGGCAGACAGCTGCGTCACCGTGCCTGTCACGCCGCTGCCGGCACCGGCGTCCGTGGCGCTGCTGCCCCCGTCACCGGCGGTGCCGGCGTCGAGCGCTCCGGCGCTGCCACCGAGGCCTGCGCTGCCGCCGACGCCCGCGCCGCCACCCGATCCGCCAGTACCGATCGAGGTCTCGTCATCACCGCAGGCGGAGAAGGTGCCCGCCGCGACCAGCGCAGTGAGCGCCGTGATGGGCAACCAGCGGGGCGAGAGAGAAAGCGAACGTACGGTCTGGTCTTTCGGTTGGATCATGCGATGCCTCGATTAAAAAAAGTGATGCCCCCGCTGAGTGCATTGCGAATGCCAACCTCTGTAAACGGCCGACCACCCTTTGCATGGCCGCTCGAACGCTCCCTTCTCAGGGCATTCGCTGCTGGCACTTCCGTGTGCATCGGTGATCGAGCGGCGCAGCGGGCCGCCGCGTTGCAGTCTGGAACGCCTTCGGAAGGAGTTGCGACCACGTCTGTCACTCGGTGGTGACGGCGCTCGTCATCGGCCAAGACTCGGTCGTCGAGAGCGACGAACCGGGCCCGCGAAGCCGCCTCACGGGGTGACAGCGAAGTCATGTCGTGGACGACGCTTGCAGCGGGGTGTGCTGCTCTCCGCGTGGCGGCCTCGAGGCTTCGTGGCGCTGTTGTCAATGTCTCCGCGCGCTTGCGCCGCGCTCGCGGGGCCCGAACTGGCCTGACCAGAAGGGGGTGATGCCGGACGGGTGAAGCGCATCCTTCGCGGCGCCGCTTGCATCGAGCAGATGTCTGCTGCGAAAAGGGACGGGCCTGCTCCCGTGCGCTGCATTTTGCTCCTCGTCCTTTGCGCTGGCTTCCTGGCCGCGCCTCCCGCCCGAGCCGGCACCGCCTCGCGCTCGCCCGACTCCGAGCTCGCCCGGGGTCTGCTGGAACGCTGGTCGCCCAATTTCGCGCAGGAGGTCTCGAGCGCCCATGGTGAGCGGGATCGTCCGCTGCGCATCGATTTCGACGGCGACTGGGATGCCACCAACAACTGGTCCGCTCTGACCCCGGCGCTGGCCGGGGCTCCGCCCTCCGTTTACGGCGCCGCGGTGCTCACGAGCACCCACGCCTATCTGACGTTCACGCTCTTCTACCCGCGCGACTGGCTGGAGCCGGTGTGCGTTTCGTACCTGTGCCACGACAACGACCTGGAGGTGGCCCTGGTGGTGGTGCGGCGCGCAGCGCAGCCCGCCCAGGAAGCGCTGGCTTACGTCGAGACCAAGGCCCATTTCGACTACGTCGCGCTGCCCGCCGCCGAGATCGCCAGCGATGCCGCCGGGCGGCCCTGGATCCGCATCGAGTCGCAGGGCCATGGCATGTACGCGCTGCGCTCGGGCGTGACACCGGAAGCAACAGCTCTGCGCTTCGTGGCCCGCTCCTCGCCCGAGGCCGCGCGCGCGGGTGCCGAATCCTACGAGCTCATTTCTCTGCGCAACACGCTCTGGGCCCGGCGCGATCCGCGCTCGTCGCGCGGCGCGCTCTGGACCAGCGGTGAAACGGGCTTCCTCGCCTACGAGGGCAGCCGCATGGGCCGGCGCGGAGCACTGCTCGGCGCGTCCCTGTCGGGCAAGGAGTACGCGGGCGGGGTGCGCCCGCCGTGGGGGCTGGCGGCGCGGGCAGGGGAGCGCGGCGATTGGTTCCTCGATCCCGCGTACATCGCGGCGCAGCAGCACGCCGAGTGGCTCGCTGCGGATTCGCCGAGCCTGAACTACACGTTCAATCCGTACCTCGACGATCTGACGAGCGAATGCGTCAGCACCGGGTGCCCTCCTACTCCGCCCCCGCCTTCTCGGGGCGGGGCCGGGATGGGAGTGGCCGGAGGCCTGGTGCTGGCCACTGGTCTGGTTTCGTTGCGTGCGCGGCGACGAGTGCTGTCGCGATGGCGGCGATTCGTTCAGCGCTTGCGACGGCGCTGAACTGCTGGATGTTTCTCAGGCCGTTGGCGCCCAGCGCCAGCAGCCGCTGCGGAGCGGAGAGCAGCTCTGAAACGGCTCGTGCGAAGCCGGGCACGTCGCCGAGCTCGAACAGGACCCCGTTGTCCGTGGCGCAGAGCAGCTCGACCACCGGTGGGATGGCAGCGGCGACCACCGGCTTGCCCATGGCCGTGGCCTCCAGCAAGTAGTTGGGGCAACCCTCGGAGCGGGAGGGCAAGACGACCAGATCGCAGGCGGCGTAGAACGACGGCATGTCGGAGACGAAGCCGAGGAAGCTCAGGTTGTGCGCGCCGGACTCGCGCGCGTGCTGCTCCAGCGCGGCGCGCTGGCTGCCCTCGCCGGCCACCAGGAAGCGCACGTCTGGGTGGGACTCCCGCAAGCGCGCGGCGATGGCGATCACGTCGCGCGGGCGCTTCGAGTCGGCGAGGCGCATGGCACATCCCACCACCCAGCGCGCGCCTGGCGGGCGGTAGCGCGAGGCATCGCCGGCTCGTGGATGAAACACCTCCAGCTGTACGCCGTTCGGCACCACCTCGACCGGCGCGGGGACCAGGGGGCTGAACGTCGCCTTCACTGCTTCGCTGTTGCAGAGCAGGAGGTCCGGGCTGAGAAAGCGGGTCAGGCTCCAGAGCGAGGCCTGCTGCGCCACGTTCAGGTACGTCCCGCCCGCGCGCCACACGATCGGCACGCCCGCGCGGCGTGCCACCAGGCTGCCCGTGATCCATGCGAAGGGCAGTGAAGCCAGAATCAGATCGATGGAGTGCTGTTCCACGAGGCGCTCGATCTCCGCGCGCGCGTGCAGGCCGCAATCGACGTAGCGCGCTGGCAGCGTGAGCCGAGCCAGCCCGCGCTGCTTGCGCCAGCCGCCGGGGAAGTTCGGCGTCTCGTGGATCTCGCGGACGCCGCACTCGCGCAGCCAGTCCGCCACGATCCGTCCCGGGCCGACCAAGGGGAAGACTTCCACACCAAAACGCGGCAGCAGTAGGGTAGTGAGCGCAGCCTGGCGCTCCGCACCGCCGAAGAGCGGGGCAGGTTGGAGATACAAGATGCGCACGGGCTTGCGGCTCACGGATCTCGCCATAGGCTTTCTCCTTCGGGTTTGACATGCGAGCGATGCTGCGCCTCTTGCCGCTGCTGATCGGGTTGCTGCTGCTCCCGCTGTTCGTCGCTCGCGTCGGCCTGCGACCGATCGCGCAGGAGTTGCAGCAGCTGGGGCCGGGCGTGCTGTGGATTCTCGTGCCGTACGCCGCCGGCACGGCGCTCTCGGCGGTGCCCTGGGCGTGGCTGCTTCCGGCCCAGCACCGCCCGGGCTGGGCGCAAACGCTGGCGGGGCGCTTTGCCGCCTCGGGCGCGAACGCGCTGCTGCCCTTCTTTGGCCTCGCCGGCGAGCCGTGCCGGCTGTTGTGGCTGGAGCGCTCTGCCCGTGCCGAGGGCCTGGCGGGGATCGTGATCGATCGCTTGCTCTACAACGCAGCGGGCGGCGTGCTGCTGCTGCTGGCCGCGCTCCCGGCCTGGCGCACGCCGCTCACTCCGCAGCTGATCGCCGCTGGCGTGGGCGCGGCCGCGCTGATCATCGGGCTCAGCGCGGTCACCTTGTACGCCATCACCCGCTGGCGCATCGGGCGCGGGGTGCAGCGCGTGTTGCGCCGCATCCTGGGCTCGGCGGCGCGGGAGAGCGCGCTCGGGGAGCGCGTCGACGAGGCGCTGCGCTCGATGGCGCAGCAGCGCTCCGGTGCGTTGCTTCCAGCTCAGCTGGTGCACTGCGTGGCGCGCGCGGTGATGTGCCTGGAGGTGTACCTGGTGTTGCGCAGCTTGCATGCGCCGGCCACGCTGGGTCACGTGCTGGTGCTGTCGAGCGTACCCGTCGCCACGTCCGTTTTTGCTTCGGCGATCCCGAGCCAGATCGGCGTGCAGGAAGGGGCGCAAGCGTTTGTGTGCGGCGCGCTGGGCCTGGACCCGGCGCTGGGCCTGGTACTGGTGCTGCTGCAGCGCGCGCGGCAGCTGGCGTTCGCGCCACTGACGCTGATCTTGCTGGCCGCGGCGCGCTCTTCCGGGGCGCCCTCTGCTGCGGCACCCCCTTCTGCAGGAACGGCCCCTTCTGCAATGGGAGAGCGCGCCGTCAGCTGCGAGAGCCAAGCGTGGCCTCCGAGGGCAGAGCAGAAGCCGCACTGAACACGAAGTCGCGCTGCAGGGGGTAGCTCCAGGTCGCGAACACCACGATGCGCGTGCACCACCAGGCGACCAGGAAGGGCGCGTTCAGGTTGAGCAGCAACACCACGCCCCCGCTGTTCAAGCCAGCGGTCGCCGCGGAGACGCCGGCGTAGCGCCCGAGCTGAGGCAGCCAGTGGCCGGTGGCCTCGAACGCCCAGCCCCGCGCGAGCACGAAGGAGACGCCGGCGCCCACCACACAGCCCAGCGCGGTCGCGATGCCGGCGTGCACCTGCAGCGCGTACGCCAGGCCGCTCGCGACCGCGCAGTCGGCGAGCGTCGCGACCACGCTGCCCAGGGCCAGGCGCGCCGGCTGTGCCAGCGATGGCGGGGTGAGCCGGGTGCCGCCCGCCGGGCTCCCGAGCGTGTCGATCAGCCGATACAGGCGTTGCAGGGCCGTGGCATGGGAGGTCACTCCGAGCACGACCATCGCGATGATCGCCAGGCGATGCGGCGGGTGTGCATCGCCGGGCGCCAGCAGCACCTCGATGATCGGGCTCAGCGCAGTGCCGACTCCGAGCAACACCACGCGCTCGGGCCGCTGCATGAAGCCGACGTTGGCGAGCGAGACGCCCAGGGATTCAGCGCGAGCCCGCACGTAGGGCACGAGCAGCGAACCGGTCAGCGCGAGCAGGCACGCGACCAGTACCCAGCTGTGCCGGTAGTACCAGGCCAGCCCGATCAGCATCGCGCTCTCCACGTAACGGTCCAGCACGGAGTCGAGCGCGGCTCCGCCCAGCGTGGTCTTGCCCGTGCTGCGCGCCACGCGACCGTCCAGAAAATCGAGCACACCGGCCAGCACGAACAGCCAGCCCCCCAGTGCAAAACGCCCCGGTGCCACGGCGAGACCGGCCCCGAGCGCGAACACGACCGACAGCGAGGTGATCACGTTGGGGGGGATGGCCGCTCGCGTCAGGAGCGAGCACCAGGGGCGCATCGTCCAGGCGAAGAAATGCCGCAAGCGGTAGGCGCCCAAGCCGGCCGCGCGCTGCGCGATCTCGGCATCGCAGAACGGCTTGTTTCGCAGGCGCCGCAGACCATAGAGAATCCCGGCGACGCCGAAATAGATCATGAGCAGCAATACCGGGCCGGCTGCACCGAAGATGCGCTCGATGCCGGTCAGCTGCCCCGCGATCCAGTGATTGGCATTCGAGCTCAACCCGATCCTCCTCGATCTCGCGGCGTGCGCACCCGTGCCAGGCCCAGGACGGGCCCGCGCCGCACGGCCAGGCGACGTACGACGCAGATGCAGCCCGCCACGGTGATGGCGAGCAACATTCCTGCCAGGACGTCGAGGATGTAGTGATGACGCAGGTAAATGGCCGAAAAGGCCATGCTCGAAGCGAACAGCGCCGCGGCACAGAACGGCCATCGGCCGAGGGGAGCAACGGCCCACACGACCAGCGTGGCGTACGCGACGTGGAGCGATGGCATGGCGCCGAACACGTCGGCGCTCTTGGCGTAGAAGCTGGCTGCCACGGGCAAGCCGACCAGCGCATCAAAGCGAGCCAGTCCGGCCGCGCTCGATGCCACCTCCGGGGTCGACCCCTGGAGCGCGAAGGCGTCCGCGTACCAGGGCGGTGCCGCGGGATAGGCCATCCAAATCATCCAGCCCAGCAGATTGACGATCAAGAACCCCAGCGAGAGCTCCCAGGCGCGTGATCGCCAGCGCGCCGAGAGCGCCGCGCTGACGGCCAAGATCTCGATCAGAAAGAGCAAGTAGGTGAGCCCACAGGTCACGTCGAGCCACACGTGGGTCCGCTGCGCGATCACTTCCGAGAGCGCGCGCGGACCGTGCTGCGTGGACACGGAGAAGAAGCGCTGCTCCAGCGCCAGGAGATCTCGGACGTGCACCGGGCCGTGCTGCCGGAAGACGCCGCGCAGCAGCTCGTACAGCGCGCCCGTCGCCGCGAAGGGCAACAGCGGTGCGATGGCCGCAAGCACCGCCAAGAAGCGCTGAGACAGCGCTCGCTGGCGCGGTGCCCGAACGGCAAGCTCGGACAGCTGCGCGCTACCATCGGCAGCGGGCGCCCCGGACAGCGAGAATCCAATTCGCCTCATCTTGATGGTGCCGTTCTTTCGGACGCTGCCGGAAAACGTCCCCGCCGGCTGCAAAAGAGCTGGGTCCGGCTCGGGCCATCGGCAAGCCCGCCCGGAGCGGCCATCGAAATTTCAATACAACCGCGGGGCTGAGAGCGGACGGCGCTGCTCCGGTAACGGCAGGAAACGCGGCTCGCGCAAACCAGAAACGCAGGCTGCTGCGCACGGGCTCGACGCACGCGTGCGTGGCGTTCAGCGCCGGCAGCGCAGCGAGGCTCGAAAGCGCGCGCGTCGAGCGGTCGTGCAGGAGCATCGGCAGGCGGCCGAGAGACATGCCGGACGCGCGCAGGCTCGCGCTCGCGACGCGGCAGCGGAAGGGCCCCGGCGCCGGGGAAGCCGAGCGAAGAAGCAACGAGAGCGCAGCGAAGTCGCGGCCGAGACCGGGCGAGAAGCGCTGCGCGGGATACGGCACATCCGCGAACCGGGCGCGGCGGGGCGCCTGCCCAAGAGGTACACAGCCATGAGAAAACAGCCCGGGGGATCAGGACGCTCCAGAAGGGAAGGCTCGCGAGAGACCGCCAGCAGCCTGCGCCGCCCCCGACTGCATCGGCCGTGCCGGGCGCGAAGGGCAGTGCAGATCGCACGAACGCGGCAGCGCGCTCGCTTATAGAGCGCCGTCCGAGCGCTGCGGATCCGCACGCTGTGACAGATCCGCACGCGCCATCAGCGGGAGCGCCGCGCCGACGTTCCGTTCAACCCAGACGAGCGTGCCGGGTGCGTGGATACGAGCGCGGCTGCCGCCGCTTCTGACTCTCGAGCTCGTCCGTCACGAGCGCGGTCGCCAGTCCGTAGAGCAAGTGGGCCGCGACGTTGACGGCCGTCTCGCTCGGCCGCGAGCGCCACGCCGGCTTGGCGATCCCGAGCCCCGGTAGCAGCACCAGGTTGCCAAACGCCCACAGGGGGAGCCCCAGCCCCAGGCCGCGGCCGGCGAGCGAGCGCGGGCCCCGCCCGACCGCAGCGGCGTACAGCGCTCCAGCGGTGGCGCCATAGCCGAGGTGCAACACCTGATCGGCGAGATGATCCAGGGCCGCCGGGCGCCGCGGCAGGCCGAGCTTTTCATCCAGGGCCCAGACCTCGACGGACTGCGGCACCATCTGCCGGATCCAGCCCATGCGATGGGCTGTCATGCGCATCACCGTCATGCACGCCGCCGCGAGAGCGCCCGCGATCGCGCCGTGTACCACCAAGCTGGATCGTTGTCTCATGGTGCTCAGGGTTCGTGATGCGGACCGACCAGGCAAGCGCACTCGACCACGGGTGCAAGAGCGGCACGAGACGGCCTGTCACCGCACGAGAGCGGGCGTGGCGAGCTTGCCGCCCCAGACGAGCGGCGAGCTCAGGAGGCGAGGTCGGCTCTCGTCTTGGGCTACGGGGTGGCGTCGTTCAGCGCGCGTGCGCGCTCGAGGTGCGCCTGCACGGAGGCGCGCTGTGCGAGCAACTCCTGCCGGAGCGGCTCCGCATCAGCGGCAGAGGCGAGCTGGTCGATCAGCGCGAGCGCGTCCACATGTTCGGACACCTGCAGCTGGATATAGAGGGCATTGCTGCTGGGGGCGACCGAGCCCAGCAAACTGTCGACGTTGCCTTGGCTCTTCGCGCGCAGCTCGCCGGCGAGGTCGCTGTCCGCTGGGTAAATGGTCAGATCCTGCGCGAGCTGAAGCAAGCGGTCGCGAGCAGCGCCGTGCTCGTCGATCATCTGCTGCGCGAACTCGCGCACATCGCCGTCGCTCAACTTGGGCACTGCGGCGCGGGCCTCCTCGACCTCGCCAGCGTTCAGCGTATCCGCCGCGTACAGCAGCTGCCCGTCCTCCAGCTCAGCCACCGACCCCGCATCGGCGCTCGGCAGGCCGGCATCCGCTGCGCTCGTGGACCCGGCGGAGCCCACGACCACGAAACCCCCGCTCCCTGTTGCTGTTGCGCCGCCACTGCCACCGTTCGCTGCGCTGACAGCGGTGCCGTCGTCCCCGCACGCGGAAGCCAAACCTACCAGCGCGCCGAGCCAGCAAAGGGTGGCGCTGCTGGTTCGTCGCCTGGGTTGGATCATCCCGTCCGAGATTGCAGGACACGTGCCTGTGCGCCGCGGGCCTGCAGTCCGAGGCGACTGAGTTGCGGACTTGGCGCCGCGCCTGCGGCGTGCGCGCAGCAGATGGGACATCCAAAACGCCATGCCTCGTCTCGCGCCGCCTCACGGACCGAGCACCGACTCCGCCATCGAAGACAGCTGGCGCGGATCTTGATCGCTCCACCACAGGGCTCGCCCGCGTGATGCCGCACGACCCAGGGCTCGCAAGAAAGGACGGCAAAGTATGATCGAGGTCCCGAAGCACGGCGCGCACTGCGCCCACGAAGCCACGCCTCGCGGAGACGATCCGCCCTCTGAGCGCGATTTGCATTCGGATCCGACGCCAGCGCCCGATCCCTCTCCGGTGCCGGATCCCAACGTGCCCACAGGCCCGTCCGGGCCGGAGCCGCTACCTGGCGTCATTCCACCCCGGCCGGCCTCCATCCGCGGCACCCGCTCAGCGCCGCGCTGAACGCGCTGGCGGCGTCTCCGCGGGCTGGCACCCAGCATGCAACGTTGCTGTGAATGAAGCACCAGGAAGACCTGCGGGCACTGCTCCTGATCTCGCTGTCAGCGCTGGGCTGTGGGGCATCCAGGCCTGAAATGGCGCCCCGAGCCGCGAGCACGCCGGCCTCACCAGAGAGCGCTGCGCCAGGGCCCTCCGTCAAGGCCCTGGACACGAACACGCTCGCGCGCGAGCGGTTGGTCACGCTGCAACGAGAAATGTTGCGAGTCGCGTCGCGGCTGGAGCACGAGGGCACCGCTGACCAGCGCGCGCTCTGGCGCACAGAGCTCAGCGACATCGCCCACGACTGCAGCGAGCTCGCCACGCAGTGGCAGGATGCCGACCACATGCCCCAGCTGGACCGGGCGGCGGAGCACGCCCGCCTGGTGCCGTTGATCGATGTCCTGTACGCGGTGAACGCGCGCACGGCCGCGCAGATCGAGCACTCGCTCGATGCTGCGAGCAGGTGATGGCGCCTCTACATCTACATGAGCCCGCGGCACGCTGCGCAGCCTGAGGGCCGCTGACACGCCTGCGCAGCGCGGTCCGCCTTAAGCCGGGCTGCTGCGGCGGCGTTTCCAGGCTGGTGGGAGCGAGCGAGATCGGCGGAAGGGAGCTGTTCGTCGATGAGCTGCACGAGATCCGCGACCTGGGCCGCGTCGTGTGGTGCCGGGTCTCCGTCCCGGAGCGCACTCCGCCCGCCTCGGGTGCCGCCGCCGCCCGGCGGGTGGGCGATTACCTGATCAGCCATGTGCTCCAGCGCCGCTCGCCCTGGCTCGGCCTGGTCCTGGACGTACGCCGCGGTCCATCGGTGTTTGGCCCGATCACGCGCGCCGTCACCGTGCGCCTGCTGGAGAGCGCGGAGCAAGCGCACAAGCCGTTCGCGGTGTTGACTGCCGGAAACACCACGAGCACCTGCAGTACTCCACGCTGGCCAGGGCGCATGCGCCGCGCTACGGCCTGGTCACCGCGGACACGCAGCAGGCCCACGACTGGATGACCCTGCCGCACAGCGGGAGCCCCAACGAGCAGCCCTGAGCTACCAGGCCGTGGGGCGATAGTCCTTGAGAAATTGCCCCCACACGTGGCGCCCGGTGTTGATGCCGGCAAAGATGGGATCGACGATGCGCGCGGCGCCGTCCACGATGTCGAGCGGCGGGTGGAAGCCGTTTTCTCGGGTCTTGCGCTCCGCGATGGGAGCCGGGTCCTCGTCCGTGACCCAGCCGGTGTCGACGCTGTTCATGAAGATGCCATCCCGGGCGTAGTCGGGCGCCGAGGTGCGGGTCATCATGTTCAGGGCCGCCTTGGCCATGTTGGTGTGGGGGTGCTTGTCCGTCTTGAAGGTGCGATAGAACTGGCCTTCCATCGCCGAGACGTTGACGATGTGCTTGTCAAACGTGCGCTGGCGCCGCATCAGCGGGCGGAGCTTGGCGTTCAGCACGAAGGGCGCGACCGCATTCACCAGCTGCACCTCGAGCAGCTCCACCGTGCTCACTCGATCGAGCGGCAGGCGCCAGCTGTTCTGCGCGCGCAGATCGACCTGCTGCAGATCGGCGTCGAGCTGCCCCAGCGGGAAGAAGTGCTCCCCCTCCAGATCTTCGACGCCCAGCGCGAGCTGGGACAGGGCGGGCGCCGCGAGCAGGCCCGAAGGCAGGGCGCGGCTGCCTGGACCTGACTCGCCGAGCCGGGCACGCAGCGCTTCGTACTCGCCGAGCAGCGCGCGCGCCTCGGGCGGCACGAGCTCGAGCGGACCCAGCTCGCTTTGCATCAGGTGCTGGTAGAAGCCGACCGGGCGACGCACGGTCTGGCAGGCGTTGTGCAAGACGAAGTCCAGCTGGCTCAGCTGCTGCTGCAGATGGCGCGCGAACGCCTCCACGCTCGGGGTGTGGCGCAGATCGAGCCCGTAGATGTGCAGCCGCTCGCGCCACACGGGATAGTCCTGCTCGCGCGCGTAGCGCAGCGCCGCGTCGCGCGGGAAGCGCGTGGTCACGATCACCCGCGCGCCGGCGCGCAGCAGCAGGATCGCTGCCTGATAGCCGATCTTGACGCGCGCGCCGCTGATCAACGCCGTGCGCCCGCTCAGGTTCGCGGTCTGCGAGCGCTTGGCGTAGTTGAAGTCGCCGCACGCGCCGCACATCTGATCGTAGAAGAAGTGGACGCGCTCACAGCGAGCCTTGCACACGTAGCAGGCGCGCGGACTGTGCAGCGGAGGCGCTTCGGTCGCACCCGAAGCCGCGCCGTCCGCGCCCGAGCGCGCGTCGAACACGCCTCCACCCGCGTCCGGCGAGGCGGCGGGCTCCGGCGTCACGAACACGCACGCCAGCCGCTTCTGACGGATCCCGGTGTTGAGCAGCTGCGCCTCGTCCGCCGCTCGCCGCGAGGCCTTGCGCTGCTTTGCCACGGCGCGCGCCTGCAGCTGGCGCTGCGCACGATCCGGCCGCGAGAGGCGCCCCGCGGCCATCACCAGCCGATTGCGCGTCTCGAGGTCCACGGCGGCGAGGCACTGGGGCTGCTCCAGCAGCGCTTCGAGCACGAGGATACAATCGCTGATGGCTCGAGGCGTCGGCATGGAAGGCTCGCGGCGGGGAGACCGCGCTCGACTACCATGAAGCCGCCGCCGGAAGCGAGCCGGGCGGCGCGCGTCCGCCGACGAGCTGGCGATCGGCGCGCAGAAGGCGTTCGGGTGGGCTCGGCGCCGAGCGGCGCGGGACCCACCAGGATGAGCCCGACACACGGCCTGTCGCGCGTTGGGCACCTGCTGGGGTCGGGCGTGGGCGCGCGGCGGCGAGCCCACTCGATCTGCGTGCGCCGGA
Source organism: Polyangiaceae bacterium (assembly GCA_035760985.1). Classification (GTDB taxonomy): domain Bacteria; phylum Myxococcota_A; class Polyangia; order Polyangiales; family Polyangiaceae; genus SZUA-265. The sequence goes on along the minus strand of DASTRX010000193.1, from coordinate 32,628 downwards.
GGTGCGCGGATGAGCTCACGGGTGGGCATGGGTCGAGCTGCAACGGCGCGCATGCATTCCCGTGGCAGACGTGTTAGTGACGCGCCCCATGTTGCATGAATCGAGAGCTCGTTGGTCGGCGCTGGTGGGGGTCGTGGCGCTCGGAGCGCTGGGCTGCCGGCACGCGGAGCCAGCGAAGCCCGCGCTCGAGCTGAAGACCGAGGAGGACAAGGCGTTCTACGGGCTCGGCCTCGATATCGGCAGGAGCATCGCCGTGTTCGCGCTGCAGCCGGCGGAGCTCGAGCTGGTGAAGCTGGGCCTGAGTGACTCGGTCGGCTCGGTTCCGCCCAAGGTCGACCTGGAGACGATTCGGCCGCAGCTGATGGACCTCGCGCGCAAGCGCTCGCAGGCGAAGTCGGAGTCGGAGAAGCAAAAGGGCAAGGCCAGCGTCGAGCAGGCGGCGAAGGAGCCGGGCGCCGAGCAGCTGCCGTCGGGCGTCGTCGTCAAGAGCCTGCGGCCGGGCACGGGCGCCAGCCCGACCGCAGCCGACACGGTGAAGGTGCACTACGAGGGCCGCCTCGTCGACGGGACGGTGTTCGACAGCTCGTACAAGCGCAACGAGCCGGCGAGCTTCCCGCTGAACGGCGTCGTGCCCTGCTGGACCCAGGGGTTGCAGAAGATGAAGGTGGGAGAGAAGGCTCAGCTCACCTGTCCGTCCGATGCCGCGTATGGGGACGAGGGCCGGCCGCCGACGATTCCCGGGGGCGCCACGCTGGTGTTCGACGTGGAGCTGCTCGAGATCGGCGCGCAGTAACCCCTTCCGTCCAGCGTATGCCAGAGGCCGGGGCTTGCGGCAAGCCCCGGGGTATGCCCCAGAGTCTCTGGCATGACGAGCTGCTACGTGCTGGGCTTCGAGGAGATCGACCCGACGCGGGTCGCCCTCGTGGGCGGCAAGGGCGCCCACCTGGGCGCGCTGTCGCGGATCGAAGGCCTGCGGGTGCCGCCCGGCTTCTGCGTCACGACCGAGGCCTTCCAGCGCACGCTGGCGGGCGCGGCGTCGATCGGCGAAGCGCTCGATCGCCTGGCGCGCCGGAGCGCGGACGAGCGCGACGCGATCCGGGAGCTCAGCGCCGAGCTGCGCCGCAGCATCGAGCAGCTCAGCATTCCGGATGAGGTGACGGTGGCGATCGAGAGGGCGCTGGCCGGTCTCGCTCCGCGCAGCAGCGCCTACGCCGTCCGCTCCAGCGCCACCGCGGAGGATCTGCCGACCGCCTCGTTCGCGGGCCAGCAGGACACGTATCTGAACATCGTCGGCCCCGCCGCGGTCCTGGAGCACGTCCGGCGCTGCTGGGCGTCGCTGTTCACGGAGCGGGCCGTGAGCTATCGCCTGCGCAACGGCTTTGACGAGCGGAAGGTTTCCATGGGCGTCGTCGTGCAACAGATGGTGTTCCCGCGCGCGGCGGGCATCCTGTTCACGGCCGACCCGATCAGCGGCCACCGCAAGCTGGCGTCCGTGGAGGCGAGCTTCGGCCTCGGCGAGGCTCTGGTCTCCGGTCTGGTGAACGCGGACGTGTACAAGGTGCGCGAGGACCGGATCATCGAGCGGGCGATCGCCAGCAAGCAGCTCGAGATCGTTGCCTCGCCGGCGGGCGGTACGGAACGGCGCGCGATCGAGCCGCAGCGCCAGCAGCAGCCCGCGTTGACGGATGCGGAGGTGGTGCAGCTGGTGCAGCTGGGGCGCCGGATCGAAGCGCACTTCGCGTGCCCGCAGGACATCGAGTGGTGCGAGGACGGCGCCGGCTTCCAGATCGTACAGGGCCGGCCCATCACGACCTTGTTCCCGATCCCGCCGGCGAACGACCGGGAGAACCACGTCTACATCTCCGTCGGTCACCAGCAGATGATGACGGATTCGCTCAGGCCGCTGGGGCTCTCGTTCTGGCAGCTGACGACCCCGCGACCCATGGCCGAGGCCGGCGGCAGGTTGTTCGTGGACGTGACCCGTATCCTGGCAGCGCCGGCGAGCCGCGCGAGCTTGCTGGAGACGCTCGGAAACTCCGATCCGCTGCTCCGGGATGCATTGCAGAACCTGATCGAGCGCGCTGACTTCCTGCCGCCAGCTCCGGAGGACCAGCAGCCCGGCTGGGTACCGCCCGGCGCCGGTCACGCTCAGATCGAGACCGATCCGGCCATCCCCGCCGAGCTGATCGCGCGCAGCCAGGCGTCGATCGCGGCGGCGCGGCGCGAGATCCAGACCCGATCCGGGCCGGCGCTGCTGGAGTTCATCCTGGCGGACATCGAGGAGCTGAAGCGCGTGCCGTTCGATCCGCGGGGCATGCGCGTGATCATGGCCGCGATCGACGCCAGCCGCTGGCTCAACGAGCAGATCGAGCAGTGGCTGGGCGAGAAGAACGTGGCGGACACGCTCACCCAGTCCGTGCCGCACAACGTCACCTCGGAGATGGGGCTCGCGCTGCTCGAGGTGGCGGATGCGATCCGCCCGCACCCGGAGCTGGTGGCCTTCCTGGAGCAGGTCCAGGACGACGGCTTCCTGACGCAGCTGCCCCGCATCGCAGGCGGGGCCGCCGCGCGCGACGCGATCCAGGGCTACCTCGAGCGGTACGGGATGCGCTGCCCCGGCGAGATCGACATCACGCGGCCGCGCTGGAGCGAACGGCCGAGCACGCTGCTGCCCATGATCCTGGCCAATGTGAGGGCCTTTCAGGCCGGCGAGGGCCGGCGGCGATTCGAGCAGGGGCAGCAGCAGGCCTGGAACAAGGAACAGGAGTTGCTGGAGCGCTTGCGGGCCTTGCCCGATGGCGAGCACAAGGCGGCGGAGACCCAGCGCAAGATCGAGCGCGTGCGCGCCTTCATGGGTTACCGGGAGTATCCGAAGTACGCGATGATCAGCCGGTACTTCATTTACAAGCAGGCCTTGCTGCGAGAAGCCGATCGGCTCGTCCAGGCGGGGGTGCTGCACGACCGCGAGGACATCTACTATCTCCGCTTCGAGGAGCTGCAGGAGGTGCTGCGCAGCCAGCGAGTGGATGAGCTGCTGCTCCGCCGCCGCAAGGATGACTTCCGATCGTATGCGGCGCTCACGCCGCCGCGGGTGCTCACCTCGGACGGTGAGGCGGTCTCCGGCTCGTACCGGCGCTCCGAGCTGCCGCCGGGCGCGCTCCCCGGTTTGGCCGTCTCGGCAGGCGTGGTCGAGGGGAGGGCCCGTGTGATCGTGGACCTGGCCCGGGCGGATCTCCAGCCCGGGGATATCCTGGTCACCACCTTCACCGATCCGAGCTGGACGCCGCTGTTCGTGGCGATCCGCGGCCTGGTGACGGAGGTGGGCGGCTTGATGACGCACGGGGCGGTGATCGCCCGTGAATACGGCTTGCCCGCCGTCGTGGGGGTGGAGCAGGCCACGCGCCGGATCCGGGATGGTCAAAGGATCCGCGTGCAGGGCACCAGTGGCTATGTGGAGATCCTGTCGTAGCGCGAGGGCCGTCGTCAGCTCCAGCAGTGGGTGAAACATGTCCAAGCCGAGTCGAAGCCAGCCATCTCCAGCGATCCCGATCGAGCTCGTCGCCGAGCTCGACGAGCTCTGCGTCGAACGCGAGCAGGCCCGGGGCACGAACCAGGGCCTGGGCGGAGGCTTTCGAGAGCAGCGCATCCAGGAGCTGCAGACGGCGCTGCTGGAGTTTCCGCAGCCCACGCCGGGCGCGATCCTGGCGGGCGCGCGGCTGGAGCGGGTGCTCGCGGCGGGCAGTTTCAGCACGGTCTGGCGCGCCACGCGCGGCGATTCGGGGGCGGAATGCGCCGTCGAGGTGCTGCATGCGAGCTGCGCGGCGCGCGCGCGGATGTTGCGGCACTTTCGCCAGGGCATCGGCGCCTTGCGCGCCTTGACCGCGGCCGGCGCGCCGGCGTCGATCGTGCGCTTCCTGGGTGCGGACGAGAGCCAGCTCGCCTTTTCGATGACGCTGGTCGCGGGCTCCGATCTGAAGGACATCGCGCGGCGAGCTTGGTCGCTCGAGAAGAAGATGCAGGTCTTCTCCGGCATGTGCGCGGCCGTGAAGTTCGCCCACGACCGGGGCATCCTGCACCGCGATCTGCACCCGGGCAATGTGCTGTATGACGAGGCCGCGCAAGGCCCGGTGCTCACGAATTTCGACCTGGCGGACGTGTCGGAACTGGCGGCGAGCCCGTCGAGCTCCCGCTGGTGGTACGCGGCCCCCGAGATCCAGCGCGGCGAGCAAGAGCGCCTGCGCGAGAGCGACGTCTACAGTCTGGGTCGGCTGCTGCAGTACCTGATCACGGAGCAGACCCCGGAGGCGGGCGCGGAGCTGCGCATCGGCGATCAGACCATCGTGCGCATCATCGCGACCTGCACGCGCCAGGAGCCGGGGCAACGCTACGGCGACGTGGAGGAAATTCAGACGGAGATCCGTCGCTGGCGCTCCGGGCTGAGCGTCAGCGCCGCGCGTCAGAGCGTTCATCCTCCCACGGCAGTCCCGCCGCAGAAGCTGCTGGTGCTCAGCCCGGGAGACGTCGAGCTGGCGGCTCCCCAGGGCAAGCTCCTGCTCTGGCTCGCCGTGCTGGGCCTGCTCGGCACGGGCGCGGGCTTCGCCTGGACGCATCGCTCGGAGCTGGGCTGGGCGAGCAGCGCCCCGCAGCCCGTCGCTGTGCCCGATGCCGGTCCCGCTCCGGCGCCCAAGAAGAAGAAGCCCCGTCCCAGGCGGCGCACGCCGAGCGAGAGCAGCGGCTCGTCCGTGAGCCTCGACGGCGCCATCAGCCGCCTGTTCGACGAGAACAGCGCGGCCTTCGCCCGCTGTCACTCCGGGGGAGAGCAAGCGCCGGAGGAGCTCCGAGGCCGGGTCGTCACCCGCTTCAAAGTGGACGCGCAGGGCGTGCTCTCCGAAGCGCGCTTGATCGAGAGCAACATCAAGGCCGCCGGGGTCGCGAGGTGTTTGGTCGCGGCGCACAACGGGCTGCGCCTCGACACGAAGCCGGGGCAACCGACCTCTGGGCAGAGCCGCTACGAGATCGAGTAGCGCTGCCTCACCGGCAGCCCGTGGGTTGGTTGCGCCAGCCCTGCGCGAGCACGCACAGCGTCTCGAGGTAACTTTCGTTGAAGCTCGCGCGGCCGAGGTTGCCCAGACTGAGCAGCACGCGCATCGGACCGGGCAGCTCGGGGGCGCGGCGCTGCAGCTCCGCGGGGCTCACGAACAGCTCGGCGGCCGCGAACGCCGGTTGCAGATCCTGGGTGTACGGGAGCACCAGCTCGTCCAGGCCGCCGTTGCCGCGGGGCACCCCGAGCCGGGCCCGCGCGTCCTCGACGCGCTGCCGGTCGGCCTCGATCAGCGCGTCGAGATCTTTCTGGGACGGGTACACCTCGGCGAGCAGTGCGAGGTCTCGCTGGCCAAAGTGCCCGTTGGGGTCGGTGGCGGCGTAGGCGCGGAGCGCATCGGTCACCGGCAGCACGCCGCCGTCCGAGTGGCAGCGCACGCAGGAAGGCGCGGTGCGCGGAACGAAGTCGTCTTCGGCGGTGTCGATCAGCACGCGCGAAGCGTCGAGGCGGCGGCCGCCGGCATCGGCGAGAAAGTAAGCGGGCAGCCCGTTGGGCAGCGTATAGACGACCGAGCTCTCGTCCGCCTGGCGCGCGAGCGGGTCAGCAAAGGCGCCGCCCGACGCCGCATCGGAGCCCCGGTCGAGCGTGTGCCAGAAGAGCGGGCTGCCCGCGTCGCCGCGGTAGCGAAGCACGACGCGGTCCTGTCGCGAGACGACGGACTCGGTGGTGACGGCTCGCCAGTAGGCGTTGGGCTCCTGCTCGAGCTCCGGCGGGATGCCGATCGCGCTGCGCAGCTCCGCGAGCGTCTGAGGGACATCGAGCAGCGCGTAGTAGACGCTGGCGGACAGCGCGGACTGTGCCAGGTCGTGCGCCTGCAGCAGCGGCGTGCGCGTGCCGAGCTGCTCCAGCAGCGCATCCGCTTCGGGGCCGCGCAGAGTGAGCGCTTGCGCGGCGTTCGCGCTCAGAACCTCCCAGCCGTCGGCATAGTGCTGGCCGGCGATCTGGATCGGGCGGTTCCAGCCCATCTCGCGCAGATCGATGCGCAGCAGCGCGGCGTCGCCACTCAGAATCTGGGCTCGGGCCACGTTGCGCGTCAGCGACAGCGAGTTGAGCAAGAGCGGCAGCGCGTCCGCGCTCAGGTTGAGGGCCGTGTCCAGCCGGCAGGAGCTGGGCAGCGAGAAGGCCGCGCTGATGTAGCGCGAGAACGGGCGATCCGCGGCAGGCTGCGCGGCGACGTCGGCCTGGATGCGCGCCAGGACGGCGTCGAGGCGGGGCGCCGCCAGCTCGCACTCGCGCTGGAAGTCATTTTTGCGAAAGCCGTCGGGGCGCGGCCGCGGGTCGGGCGGCGGCGCGGGTTCGGGGACGGCCACGGTCTCCTCGATGCTGGGGAAGGTGACCAGCCCGCTGGGCGCCTGGGCCGTCGGAGCGGGCCCCGGCGCGGGATCGAGCGCGGACAGCCCCGCGCGGCTACCGCACGCGAGCGGCAACGCGAACGAGAGTGCGAGCGGCAGCAGGGCGACCCGCTTCACGGGCACCCCACGGGCGAGCTCTCGGCCGTGCCGTACAACGCGCAGGCCGCTTGCAGATAGACCTCCTCGAACACCGAGCGCTCCAGCACGCCCGAGGTGGCCGCAGCCGCGATGCTCTCGGGCAGGCTCGCGAGGCGTTCGATCAACGAGCGCCGATCCAGGAACAGCTCCGCCGCCGCCCGATCGAAGCTGAGCTCCCGCTCGTAGTCGAGAGCCGTGCGCGATACGGGGTCGGGCGTGCCTTTGGGCTGGCCCGCGCGCTCTGCCGCCTCGACCATGAGCAGCGAGCTCGCATCCAGCAACGCCTGCATCTCGTTCGAGCTGAGGAAGCTCTCGCGCACCCGCGTCAGCGTCGCCTCGGAGAACAGATCGGAGCTGTCCTCCACGAAGCTGCGCGCCGCGTCAGTGAAGGTGATCAGGCCGCCGTTGTGGCAGCCGCTGCAGGAGCTCGACACGCGCATGCGGCCGTTGTTCTGCGCGGGGTCGATCACGAAGCGCGGCTCCGCCAGGCGTGCGCCGGCGCCGTCGCTGGCGAAATACGCCGGCAGCCCGTTGGGCAACGAGAAGATCACCTCGTGCCCGTCCGCCTGGGTTGCCAGCGGGTCCAGGTAGAGCGCCTCGGTCCGCGCCGACGGGCCGTAGTCGAAGGTCTGCCAGAAGTAGCCGCCGGTGAGCGCGAGCCCGCGATAGCCCGCGACCCCGCGGGGCTCCTTGCTGACGCCGGAGGTGGAGAAGGCGCCTCGAGCCCAGGGCCCGCGATCGACGTCTTGCTCCGGCGTGATGCCCAGCTCACGCTTCAGCTCCGCGAGCGTGGCCGGCAAGCGCAGCAGGGCGTAGTAGAGCTCGGGACGGGTCGCTGCCGCCACGAACGAGCCGGCGAGCAGCAGCGGCGCCCGCGTGCCCAGCTCGCTCGAGAGCGCGCCCGCGCTGCCGCCCTGAAGCTCGAGCGCGACCGGGCTGCGCGCGACCAGCGCTTGCCAGGCGTCATCGTAGCCGCGCCCGTCGAGCGTGAGCGGGCGCTGCCAGCCGTAATCGCGCAGATCCAGCCGCAGCAGCAGGCTCTCGGGGCCCACGGCCTGGGGTACGACCGCGCGCGGCTCGCGGCTCGCCAGGTTGGCGACCTTGCTCACCGCCCTGCGCGCTCGCTCGAGCTCGCGCCAGATCTCGTCGGGCTCGGGGTCTGCTGCGCAGGAGCCCCGCCGAAACTGCGCCAGGCTGACGTAGCGCAGAAACGGACGCGCCGACGCCGGCTGCGCTTGCACGTCCGCCCACACTGCTGCCAGCGTGTCGGCGAGCGTGAGCGGCTGGGGCGGACACGGATCCTCTCCGCCGAGCGGCACCGGACGCCCTAGCGACGGCACGGAGCCCGGTGCCGCGCCGGCATCCGCCCCAACACCGGCGATGGAGCGCGGGTCCCGGTCCGACGCCGCCCCGCCGCACGCCGCCGAGAGCAGGCTCGCGACCCCCAGCAGTGCGGCTCTCGCTGGCACACCCATGCACGGTAGGCTAGCCCCTGGCAGCCTCGACGCAAACGCCGCGCGCGCGCCGAACCCGCCAGATGCCGCGCCGAACGCGCCAGCGGCACGGCACGGCAGTTGCTCTGTGATACGTCCGGGGCCCCCGCTGATCAGCGACGATTGCTTGACGCCGCCGCGCGAATGCGCTCGTCTATGCGCTGAGCGTCCAACGTACGCCCAGGAGGATTGCCGTGAACATCGCAATGAAACACCGAGGCAGTGAACGTGGGTCATGGCGCAGGGCGTGCTGGGCAGCCCTGGCGCTACCCGTTGGAGTGCTCCTTTCCGGTTGCGCGCAGCCGGAGGTGCTCGCATTGCAACACGACGTGTACGAGGTCGAGGGTGGCGTCGAGACCTCGGTGACCTCCGGCTGTGACGAGCTGCCGCGCGATCCGGGCGCCGCCTTTGGCTTCGGCCTGGGCACCGCTCCCGGGATCAAGCCGGCCGAGTACTCCATCAGCTACGAGTTTCGCAACGACAGCGTGAGCATGACCGCCGGCGCGACCGGGGGAGCGCCGACCCAGCGCGAATACGACGCGGCGTTTCTCTCCTCCGGGGGCGAAGACGAGTTCTCGATCGAGCTCACCGCTGACTTCGGGCTACACGTCATCAACCGCGCTGTGCCGGGCGGTTGCGGGCTATCGAACTGACGCACTCGCCGGAGGCCTCGTCCAGCCACGGCACTCGCTCCGGGACAAGGCAGCCCGCCCACGTGGGCGCTGCGGGACGATGCGCCAGCTGGGAAACTCGTCGCCAGCCCGAGGCCGTGCCCGGCCGCGCGCGAGCCGCTCTTGCGCCGCACACCTGCCTACCCCGGACGCCGGAGCAACGCGCGACGGGCCATCCTCTCGCGTTGGAGGCTCCTACCGGTTGGTAGTAGCCGCTACCGCGCTCCACCCGACCCGCGCCTGCGTGCGGCGCCGGACTGGCTCGTTCGCGGAGCTCCGGCAACGCGGCGAGCTCGCCTGACGCCGAGAAGCTGGGACGCGGCCGTGCGAATGAGGGCTGGCCAGACCTGGCACTGAGAAGCTCCGTGAATTCGCTGTCCGATACGGCGCTGCGCCGGGCTCCTGGTCGGCTGTGCGCGTGGGACGAATCGGGAAGCGGCAACTGCCAGCGGGCACCGCGAGAGGCTCTTCGCTACGGCCGCCGAACGCTGTGCTGCTGGTGTTGCCGCTGTTACCGCCAGCTCCGGTCCAGAACCGCAACGTCTCATCGCCTTTGCCGCGGGATGAAGAGCGGCATCGAGCCATGAGGTGCCGCCCGGCTCCGGGTAGCCGTGTTGGATCCACCGTGTGCTTCATCAACTGACTCCACATCCTTGCGCGATCAAAAATTAGTGCCAGAATCAGGAGGGTGAAGAGTCGCCGCCAGCTCGCCTTCCGGTTCCGGACGTGGGGCGGAGCTCGCAAGGGGGCAGGCCGGCCGCCGAAGGGCGACGCGGGCGTCTCTCATCTGCGGCGTCCGGCGCTGTCGCGGCACCATCCGGTGCACGTCACGTTGCGCATCGTGGCCGGCTTGCCGTCGCTGCGTGGTGCCATCTTCAACAAGGTGCGCCGCGCCTTGGCGGAGGGGCAGGAGCGCTTTGGGTTTCGGCTCGTGCACTTTTCCGTGCAGAGCAATCACGTGCATCTGATCGCGGAGGCGGCGGATCGGCGTGCGCTGTCGCGGGGGATGCAAGGGCTTTCGATCCGGGTGGCGCGCGCCGTGAATGGGGTGCTTTCGCGCACGGGGAAGGTGTTCGCCGATCGCTATCATGCGCGGGCGTTGACCACGCCGCGGGCCACGTACTTCGCCCTGCGCTATGTGCTGCTCAACGCGCGCAAGCACCAGCGATCGCCTCGACCGCGGCGAGCGGCGGTCGAGGCGGAGCTGCCCACCGGCTTTGTCGATCCGTGTTCGTCCGCGCCCTGGTTCGACGGTTTCAGCCGTCCCGCCGAGTTGGCGTTCGGCGCCGCCAGCGCGCGGCGGCGCTGGCGAGCTTCCTCGGAGCGGGCAGCGCCGGTCGTACCCGCGAGGACGTGGTTGCTGCGTCGAGGGGTGCGCCGCTATGCGGGCTTCGACGTCGATGACGCGCCCGCGTGACGCTCCTGGCAGCGGCGCACGTGAGGGGTGTCAGCTCGAGTCGAGGCGGCGGGAGTGCTGAACTGAGTGGAAGCGGGCAGTCCTGGGGTCGCACGGAGTCGTGGAGGGCCGAGCCCTCAACCATCGCGCTCGCTGGCGGCCGTCCCGGCGCGGCAGATTCAGCCGTTGGCGCTCTCAGGTGCGGGAGCGCCCGGCGCCAGCAGCGAAAGATCAAGCCCACGGGACATCGGGATTGGCTCGCGAGCAATTTGCCCCGCTCCGAGCGCCCGGTGTGCAAGCTTGTCGTGGGGCGCGAGCACTGGCCCAGGCGATTGCGCGCGACGGCTTGACGCAAAGCAGCGCCGGCGCCAGCGTACGGAGACGCACGGGGAGGCGCAAGCGCGGCATCGTGCGCCAGCATGAGTTGGATCTATTCTTTCCATTTCGCGGTTCTCGCGACGGTGGTGGTCACTTCCGTGCTGGGCGCGCTCGAGATCGGGCGCCGGCTCGGCCGAGCCGCGCCGATCGAGGAGCAAGCCTCGACGGTCGCGGCTCCCATTCTGGCGCTCGTCGGGCTCCTGCTCGCGTTCTCGTTCTCGATGGCGGGCGATCGCCAGGCAACACGGCGAGCGGCGATTTTGCAGGAGGTGAACTCCATCGAAACTTTTTGGCTGCGAACGTCGCTCGTACCGGAGCCGACGCGATCCGAAATGCGCGACCGCGTCCGGCGCTATGTGGATCTACACTTCGAGCATCTCCAGGCGGGCATCGAGGAGGCGAGAACACAAAAGACTGAGGAGGAGGCAGCGCGGTTGCAGCAGGAGCTCTGGGCGCTGCTCATCGATGATGCCCGCCGCGAGCCGGAGGCGAGTCGGCAAACGCTCGTGATACCCGCACTCAACTCGATGTTGAACGACACGGTGCGGGTCATCGCCGCCCGAGAGAACCGCTTGCCGGACGCGATCTATCTCTATTTGTTCCTCCTGGTCGTCAGCGCTGGTGTGGTTGTCGGATATCGACCGCGCAACGAGAGAACGAGCTGGCTCCTGTGGACGATATTCACGGTGGTCGTGAGCGGGGTGCTATTGATCCTCCTCGATCTGGATCGCCCCCGCCGTGGGCTGCTCCAGACGGATACGAAGCTACCTGCGCCTGCGCGAGAGCCTGCGCGACTCTCCGCCCTGAGTCTCCACCCTCGTATCACGGCGTGACAATGTTGAACCAAAAGTCGAACTTGTCGAGCATGCCGATCAGCTCAGCAAATGCCCCCTGCTTGCCATCGAGCTTCACGTCCGGGGAGCTCTTGGCATCTTCGGGCTTCAGCTCCCCGAGCAAGACGCGATCGAGCGTGGCCTTGTTCAGCGTCAAGGTGGCGTCGGCCTTGGGGTTCGGCTGGGTGGAGTAGGTCAAGACGCTGTTCGCGACCGTCAGCGCGAAATTCTGCTTCAGATCCGTGAAGCGCACGTTCAGGCTCAGCTTCTTGCCTGCTGCTTTCTCGGGGTTGAGGCGCACGGCGAGGTAGTCGAACAGGAGCTCGGGCTCCATCGCGCGAATCGTATCCGCGCTGGCGGTAACGGTGCCGCCGCTGTTGGGGACGCCTTTGCGCAGTTCGTACGCCCCCTGCAGATATTCTGATCGCCAGGGCCCCGACTCCGCCTGATAGCCCATCTGCTCATAGGCGTCCGCGAGCAGGTGCTTGGCGGCGGTGTTCTGTGGGTCCGCGAAGACGACGTGCTTGAGCGCCATGGCCACCCAGCGATACTGCCCATCGTCGAAGTCAGCCTGAGCCTTCTTCAACACGGCATCGGCCCCACCCATGTATTCCACGTACTTCTTGGCGGCCTGTACCGGCTCTAGCTCATCGAGAGTGGACGGATTGCCGTCGTAAAAGCCCATGTAGCGCTGGTAAATGGCGCGCGTATCGTGCTTGACGGTGCCGTAGTAGCCCCGATTGTACCACTCCTTGTCGAGCTCGGGGGGCAACTTCACCAGGTTTGAGACTTCGACTCCCGTGTAGCCCTCGTTCAAGAGCCGCAGCGTCTGATCGTTGATGAACTTGTACAGGTCGCGCTGCTTGGCCAAGAACGTGTTGATGCGCTCGTTGTCCCACATGGGCCAGTGATGGCTTGCAAACTCGGAGTCGATGTCTTTGCCCCAGAGCTCCAGCGTCTCGCTCAAGTAGTGAGCCCAGATCAGTGGGTCGCGGACCTTGGCGCCGCGCAGGGTCAGCACGTTGTGCAACGTGTGTGTGGCGTTTTCCGCCATCCAGATCGACTTGTGCTGCGGGAAGTAGGTGTTCATCTCAGCCGGTGCTTCCGTGCCCGGCGTCATCTGGAAGACCATCTTCACGCCGTCGACGGTCAGTTCGGTTCCCGTCTTCCCGATCAGGCGGGTGGGGGTCACCAGGGATGCCTCGCCGGTGGAGACGGTAGCTCCGAGACCGGCGTTGACACCGCCCCGAGGATCACGCGGTAGCAACGCTCCGTACATGTAAATGGCGCGCCGGGCCATGGCGTTGCCAGCGATCACATTTTCGCTGACGGCCTCTTCAGTGAAGTGTTCGGGCGCGATGACCATCACCTTGCCCGCCTTCACGTCCGCTGGATCGACCAGGCCGCGCGCGCCGCCATAGTGATCGATATGCGAGTGGCTGTAGATCAGGGCAACGACGGGCCGCTTGCCCAGGTTCTTTGTCACCAGCTCGTACGCCGCCTTGGCGGTCTCGATGGAGACCAGCGGATCGCCCACGATCCAGCCCCGCTTGCCCTGGATGAAGGTGATGTTGGACAGGTCGTAGCCACGCACCTGATAGATGCCGTCGGTGACCTTGAACAGGCCATAGATGGAGTTGAGCTGCGCGTTGCGCCAGAGACTTGGATTGACCGTGTCCGGGGCTGGTTCGTCGGGCGAGAGAAATTTCTTGAAGGACTCCTGGTCCCAGACGACGTCGCCTTTTTCGTTGCGGATGGTGAGCGATGCCGGCGCATCGATGAGGCCGCGCCGGGCATCCTCGAAATCCTGTTTGTTGCCGAAGTCGAGGCGAGCGAGCAGCGCTTGGTTCGCGGCCTTGGTCGCGTTCGAAGCGGGCTTGGGGGCCGCGTCCGACGCCGCCCCGGGCTGAAGCGCCGATACGGATTGGCTCAGCGGTTCGGATGCAGCCTCGCGAGAAGGGCCCGGCTCGTGCGTGCAAGCGCTGAGGACCGCGAAGGCACTGCTCCAGATGGCCGATGACAATTCGTTCACGCGCTTCTCCCCTGTGTAGAAATGGTCTCTCGGGTCTCGAGCAGGACAGGTGGGTCCGATCCCCGCTGGCTCGACCGGTCCTGCATCTGCCATGCCCGTCGCTGGACCCGCTGGTCGAGTTCAGCGGTTCGTCCACGGGCATCGCGGGGCGCCGCTGGACCAGCGGCAGGCGGGGGAGTGCGATCCCAAACCGTGTCGTCGAGAAAGACGAGAGTCACGTTTCGGTAGCGCCGACCCTCTCGGCTGGCATGGCATGGATCCGGGGCAGGTTTTCCGGGCGCCGCCGTAGAGCCTCCTCGAGCCGCATCGGGCCACTGCCCGCCGGCGAAGGAACGACTTCATGCTCGAGTGGAAGAACGCGCTCTCTCGCGTGGCCCTGCTGCACACCATCGCGCTCGGTGCCCCGCTGCTCACTGCCTGCGAGCTCCGGCTGGCTCACGACGATGGGGATTTCGACGCTTTCGCTGACGGCGATCGCGCTGCGCCGGCGCGGGTCCGTGGTGGGACCAATTTGCCCCGGAGCGCTGCGCCGGATCGCGAGGAGACGCGCAGCGATCGGCCAGTGTTGCCTGTGCCCAGCGATCCGACGCCGCTCGATCCGACGCCTCGCGCCGAGCGGAGCGACGGTGGCCCCGGCGTCAGCAGCTTCCTGGACCTGCTCGTGCTGGACCCGCGCTTCGTGGGCGGGCCGCACGCTTCCAACGCGGATCCGGGCGCGCCCTGGAGCTTCCGCGCACAGATGGGCTGGCTCGCTGGCAGCGACGCGGCTGCGCTGGCCTTCACGGCGCGCTGGCTCGAGGCCTGGCAGAGCCTGACGTCGGTGGGCAGCGCGGAGGCTCCGGTCAGCGCGCGGCCGGCGTTGCGCGGTGTGCTGCTCCAGCCCTGGCTCGGTGACGGGGCCCACGCAGGGTCGGCGATCGCGGACACCACGGAGGCGGAGGTCTCGCTGGCAGCCGATGCCTGGCTAGCCAAGGCATCGCCGGAGGGGCGCTCTGCGCCGGAGCCCGACGTGGACGGCGCCACGCCGCCGCCGGATCCCTACCGAAGCTCGCCGCCTGCTCCCTGGGCCACCGCGCCCTTCCGCTTGCTGGCGATCGTGAATCGGGTCGATCTCGCGGCGGATGCTTGCGGCAATGAGGCAGGTGAGCTGCGTTACGTGTACACGGCGACCGACGCGCCCGGTGAGCAAGCGCTGGAGCTGAGCGTGATCGTCGAGGTTCCGTACCCGAGCACGCGCTCGGCGGCGGGCTGGGCCCGCAGCTGGCGCGAGCTCGCGGCTCAGCCCGCGGGGCCCGCGCGCGAAGCGGCGCTGCTCGAGCTGACGCGCGAGGTGGCCCGGGAGGCGGATCCGTTGCGGGCGCGAGTGCGCACCAATGAAGCGGCCCTGAGCGAGGGCCACGGTCCCTGGCAGATGCGCGAGTTCCAGCTGCAGTCGAGCAGCACGGGGCAGCTGGAGCTGCGCCAGGTGCCGCTCGCGTTCACGCCGCGCGCCGACGCGGATCTCGGCGAGCTCGCGCAGCATCTCCTGGCCAACAGCGCGGCCGTGCTCGCGGGCGGCTCGGCCTTGCCCGAGTCGCTGCGGGCGGGGACGGCCGAGATGTCGGCCGCGGACTTCAGCTGGCAAGTGCCAGGGATCAGCGAGCGCCTGCGCAGCGCGTTCAGCGCTGGCACGTGCAACGGTTGCCACTCCGGTGACACGAACACCGAGCGCTTTCAGCACATCGCACCCGGAGCCTCGCTCGGCGCGCCCGCCCGGCTCTCGCGCTTCCTCTACGACGGGGCGGCGCCCAGCGACGAGCTGCGCCGCCGCGAGGTCTTGCTCGCCGAGCTGGCGGCGACGAGCTGCTCCGAGGATTCGTCCGCGACACGCGGCTACACGCCGTGACGAGCGGCCCTGACGGAATCAAGGCGGCGGCGCGCCGCCGAACTGGAGATCGATCTCGCGCAGCCGGCGCCGCAGCTGCGTGTGATCGATCAACCCGTCGCGGTACTGGCGGATGGTGCGGCTGCGTGCGAACTGACGCCGCTCGCGCAGCGCGGCGATGATCTCGTCGCGCTGTGCGGGCGTGATCTCGTCGGACTGCTCCGCGGCCACCGCCGATTCGACGCTGCCCAGATACGGTCGCGCGCGCGGCTCGACCGGAGGCGCCGCTCGTGGGGCGGGTGGCAGTTGCAGATCAGGGCTCGGCGGGATGGGCGCGGTGGATGTCGCCTCGGGCAGCGGCGCAGCCGGGGCGGGCGTTGCCGCCGTTTGCTGCTCGGTCGAAGCGGGCTCCGGAGCGGGCGGAGGTGTGGTGCTCACAGGAGGCTTCGAGGGCGCCGCGGCGGGCTTCGGCGCATTGCTCGCGACGCGCGGAGCCTGGGCGCGCGGGGCCTGGGCGCGCGCGGGCGGGCGAGGCCGCTCACGGTTGGGCGCGATCTGCTCGCGAGCCTCGCTGGCGGGCGGCGCGACTTCGTCCTCCGGGGCGTTGGCGGAAGCGCTCGCCAGCACCTCCTCCGCGCGGAGCTCGACCGCCGCGGCCGGCGGAGGACTCGCGGCGAGCGCGGGCGGAGCGGGCGGCGGCACGAGCGCGACGGCTTCGCCCGGATCCGGGCGCGGCCAGAGCTCCCAGCCGAGCACGCCCAGGCTCGCCAGCAGCGCGCTCGCCAGCAACGCAGGCCCTGCGCGCGGCGCGCGAGCCTCGTGCAGCGGCTCCGGCTTCCGTGGCGACCAGGGGTTGTCGAGCGTCGGCGCGATCGGCATGGGCTCGGTTCCGGGGGACGCGAGCGGCGCCGCTGCGCTGGGCCCCGTTTCGATCGAGCGCACGAGCGCCGGCAGGGACGCTCCCGCCAGGAGCGCGCGCATGCGCTCGGCCACGGCCCGCGCCGAGCACGGACGCGCGGCGGCGTCGCGCTCCAAGAGCTCGGCGACGAGCGCCTGCACTCCCTCCGGCAGCTCGAGATCGGGTCGCACTGCGCGCAGCGCCGGGGCGGGCTCGATCACCTTGGCGAGCAGCTGCGCGGTGAACGTGCGGCCCGCGAAGGGCGTGCTGCGCGTCAAGAGCTCGAACAGGACGACCCCGAGCGCGTACAGATCGGCGGCGGGCCCCGCCTCGCGCCCCTGTGCTTGCTCGGGGGACATGTACGGGGCCGACCCCACCACGGCGCCCGTCAACGTCAGCTTGTCCGCGGAGCGATCCGTGCTGGCTGCGATGCCGAAGTCGAGCACCCTGACGAAGGGCCACTCGGCGCCCGCGCACAGAAAGAGGTTGGCGGGCTTGATGTCGCGGTGGACGATGCCGGCGGCGTGGGCTTCCGCCAGCGAGGCCAGCACCTGCCGGCTCACCTGCAGCGCCTGGTCCCAGCGCATCGGACCGTTGTGCGCCAGATCGCTCGCGAGATCGCAGCCCTTCAAGAGCTCCATGACGAGGAACGGGCGGCGGCGCTCGTCCGTGCCGAAGTCCAGCAGGCGCACGGTGTGCGGATCGTTCAGGCGGGCGAGCGCCAGGGCCTCGCGCTCGAAGCGGGCAGCGCTCGCCGGCGCATCGAGCGCCTCGCCCGCCAGCAGCTTGAGCGCGACCCTGCGGTCGAGCGAGAGTTGCACGGCCTCATACACCGCGCCCATGCCGCCTTGCCCGAGCAGGCGCTCGAGCCGATAGCGTTCCGCGATGATGTCACCTGGACCTACCACGCTGCTCGACATGGTGCGCTTTCGACGCCTCTCCGTGCTGTCGACCTAGCTTCCAGAGGGCAGGGGCGCAACGGCTGTTGCGCCGGTCTGACAGGCGTATGACACGCGATGCGCGCGCCAGGACAGCGCGATCCTGGGGCGCGCGTGTCGCCAGGCGCCGGCCGCCAGGGCGTCCGCGAGCCGTGGAAAGCGCGGCTGGAAGCCGAGGTCCTCGCGGATCCGGCGGCCATCCAGCAGCGCTTCGAAGGCGCGCGCCCGCTCGCTGTCCGAACCATCCGGCGGCGGCTCGCCCAGGGACGCGAACAGCGCAGCCAGCTTCGGGGCTTCATCGTCGACCACGTTGTAGATGCGATGCGCGGGAGAGGGAGCTTCGAGCAAGAGCGCGACCGCTTGCGCGATGTCGACGTGGTGCCCCAGCGCCAGGCGCTGAGCCGCCGGGAAATGGCGCATCAGCGGGACCACTTCCGCGATGTGCGGATCACCGTCGCCGTAAACGAACGGCAGCCGGAGCACGCGCCCGTCGAGCCCGCGCAGCGCGAGCAGGAAGCGCTCTGCGGCGAGCTTGCTGGCGGGGTGGGTGCGGCCGCAGTGGTGGGCTGAGCCGCGCTGTACCCGGTCGGATCGAACCGGAAGCGAACGAAGCCCGCACGCGTTCCGGCGCGGATGAACGGCCCGCACCCACAGTGTGAGCAACAGCGAGGCAAAAGTGCATTCTTGGCACGTTTCGCCCTCGCGGGCGGCGTGTGGTAGCATGTCTCACGTAATGCCCGGCAAGTGCCCTGTCCCGGCGCGGCGCGCGCGTGTTTGGTTGGCCTGCGCCAGCCTGCTGCTGGCCTCCGCCTTCGACGCGGAGCGTGTCGGTGTGGTGCGCAGCGCGAGCGCGGCGGAGGGCAACGCGCCGGCGCTCGACGGCGCCATCGCGGACAGCTGGCAAGCGGCCGCCGCGATCGAGGACTGGCCGGCGGTGGCGGAGCGCATCGACGCCTTGACCGAGCGCGCCCGCAGTGAGCCCGAGGCGCGCTACGTGCGCGCGGTCGCCGCGCTGCGCCTGGGGCAGAGCGAGCAGGCGCTGGCGGCGCTGCAGGGGCTCGCCCAGCAGCTGCCCGAGTTGCGCGAGCAGATCGCTGCGCTCGAAGCGGAGTGCCAGTCCGAGGTCGGCCCCTTCGAGGCCGCGGCCAGCTACTTTGCCGCGCAGTCGGCGCCCGCATCCTGGCTCCGGGCCGCGCAGGCCTGGCAGCGCGCGGGGCGCGTCGAGCAGGCGCTGGCCGAGCTCGAGCGCGTGCTGAGCAGCCGCCTGGATCGCACCCGGATGATCCAGGCGCGCAGCTTGCGAGCCGAGATCGCCGAGCGCGCGGGCATGCTCGCCCTGGCGCGCGAGGACTACCGCTGGTTGGCGCTGGTGGCCGTCTCGCCCGGAGCGGAGGAAGCGTATCGGCGGGTCATGGGTCGCCCGCTCGACAAGCAGGAGCGGCTGGCTCGCGCGCAGGCGCTCGCGCAGCGCGGCCAGGTCGAGTCCGTCCAGCGCGAGCTGGCGCGGCTGAAGCGCGCTCCCGGCAGCGCGCCGGCTCGCGCCGAGCAGCAGCGCGCCCTGGCGCGGGCCTACTTCCGCACCCACGCGCGCTACCGCCAAGCCGCGGAGCTCTTCGAACAGGTGGCGCGCTCGCGCGAGGGCACCGCGGAGGACTGGTTTCAGGCGGCCGAGGCCCGCTCGCGGCAGCCGCAGCTGGCGCGCGCCGAGCAACTGTATCGGCAGATCCTGCGGCGCTTCCCGCAGCGCAGCACCACGGAACGCGCGCAGCAGCAGCTGGCCCGGCTCTACTACGAGCACGGCTCGTGGGCGCGCGCCGAGCGCGAATACACTCGCTACCTGAAGCGCACCGGGGCCGCGCGCGGCAAGCGAGCGGAGGAGCTCGCCGACGCCAGCCGCTATCAACTGGCGATCGTGCGGCTCGCCGGGAAGAAGCCGGCGGCAGCGCTGCCCCTGCTCGAGGAGCTGGAGCAGTCGCGGACCAGCGCCTATCCCAGGTCGCTGATCCATCACCTGCAGGGGGTCGCGCTGGCGGGCCTCGGCACGTCCGAGGGCCGCGCGAAGGCGATCGCGCGCTTCGAGCAAGTGATCGAGGAGGCCCCTCTGTCGTTTGCCGCGCTGGCGAGCTCGGCGCGCCTGGAGCGGCTCGGGCGCAACGCGCCGGGCTGGGGCCCGCTGCCGAGCGGCGCGGGGGCTCCGCTGGATCAGGAGCTGCCTGCCAGCGTGGGGCTGCTCGCCAACCTCGGACTGTACTCGGCCGCCGAACGCGAATTGCACGCGCGCGAGGGGGAGCTGCTGGAGCGCTATCGACCGCAGGCGGGCCAGGTCCTGTGCAGCCAGTACGCGCGCCTGGATCGCGGCTATCGCCAGTACTCGGTGGCCCGGGACTACTCCAAACCGGGTCTGCTGCAACAGCTCCCGACCGACGATAACCTGTGGGCCTGGCAGTGCGCCTACCCGCGGCCCTTCGCGACGACGGTCTCGGAGCTGGAAGCACGCTACGCACTGCCGCCCGGGCTCATCCATGCCGTCATGCGCCAGGAGAGTCAGTTCCGCTCCGACGCTCGCTCGCCGGTGGGTGCGGTCGGCCTGATGCAGCTGATGCCGCAGACGGCGGAGCGCGCCGCGAGCGAGCTGGGCTTGAAGAACCAGCCGGAGCGGCTCGAGCAGGCGCCCTACAACCTGCAGCTCGGCGCCTTTTATCTGAGCAAGCTGCTCCACACTTTCCAGCAGCGGGTCGTGCTCGCGCTGGCGGCGTACAACGCGGGCCCCGCCGCCGTATCGCGCTGGCTCGCGGGGGGCCGCAATCTGGATGCGGACCTCTGGGTCGCGCGCATCCCGTACCGCGAGACGCGCGACTACGTGCAGCGCGTCACCGAGAACTGGGCGCGCTATCAATATCTGACCGACAGCAAGCGCGCCCCGGAGCTCAGCCTGAAGAAGCTGCCCGCGAGCGTGCGGCTCGACGCCAGCATCTACTAGGATTGCAAGGCGCCCAGCAGCGCCAGCTCATGGCGGCTCGTGATCGCCCGAGGGCTCGGCAAAGCGCGGCCCCCGCCGTCGCTAGCATGTGCCCACTGCTCACAGGCGGAGCCGCCGCGGCCGTGGCATGCGCCGTGCACGTCGCTGCCGCGTGTTTCATCGATGCGTGGCGATCGGGACGGTGGCGATGGTGTGGGTGCTGTGCGGCGCACCAGCGCCGGCGCTGGCGCAAGCGCAAGCGCCTTCGGCAAGCTCCGCGGGCAATGAGGAGCGCGCCCCCGCTGCGCCGCCCGCCCCGCCGGAGCCGGAGGGAACCGTTTCCATCAGCGCGCTGCTCGG
Organism: Polyangiaceae bacterium; assembly: GCA_035760985.1. Taxonomy (GTDB): domain Bacteria; phylum Myxococcota_A; class Polyangia; order Polyangiales; family Polyangiaceae; genus SZUA-265. The sequence goes on along the minus strand of DASTRX010000193.1, from coordinate 12,215 downwards.
CTATGGTCTGGTCGTGGGTGGGGGCAGGGGGATAGCCGAGAACTATGGCTTCGGCGCCGGCGTGCGCGCTGGATACACCCGCGCCGCCACACCCTGGTATCTGGGAGGCACACTGCTCGGCTATCGACCGGAGAGCGAGACGGAGGACGTGCAGCTGTACGCGCTGGACTTCGAGGTGGGGTACGATATCAGCGCGGGGCCCGTGGTGGTTCGCCCGTACCTGGGCCTCGGTGCGTCGCTGGCCGTGTTCGACCTGAGCGAGCGATCCGAGGCGGGCGCTCGCGCGGGCAGCGGGATCTCGGTGCGGGTCGTTCCGGGGGTCCTGGCGATGTACCCGCTGGGCTTGCTCCGGGTGGGCGCCGAAGCGCGTTACGCCAGGGCCTCGAGTTGGAGGGACGAGCTGTCGCTGCTGGGCAGCGCCGGCGTCTTTTTCTGAGCTGCCGCTAGCCGCCGGCGGCCGCAGTGAAGCATCGCGGCAACGGTTCCATCGGCTGTGGAAGTATCCAATCCAATGGAATGCGCGGCTGCCGTCGTGCGGAAAAGCGTCGCGATGGAAACGTTTTCACGGCGCGACATTCCTGCCAGAGTACGGGCTGCTGCGACCAGTGGAGCCAGGACGCCCACGCGCCTTCAGCCAGCTTACAGGAGAACCACCATGCATCTGCGACGCCTCACCCTCGTGACCTTTGCCGCGCCACTTCTCTTCGCGTCTTGCTCGAGCGACGGCGGCTCGAGCAACGGCGGCGCGGGCATGCAGCCTCCGTTCGGCGGAGGGACGCCGACGCAAAACGAAAACTCCATGCAGCCCTCCGCGACGCCGGAGAGCCCTGCCACCGAGTCCACGGACACCAGCACGCCCACGGTGGGCAGCACGCCGGGCAACGAAGTGCCCGTGACCGACGAGACACCGCTGCAGCCTGTCGAGAACCCGGCCACGACTCCCGGCAACACCGGCGGTACCGATCCCGTCGTGCCGGATCCCGTTGTGCCCGATCCGGTCGTGACTCCGCCGAGCGGTGGCCAGTTCCCGCCCGTGGGCACGGTCGAGAACCGAGGCGAGAACTGCGAGGTCGGCGCGTTGCCCGCCGGCAACACCCTGCCGCGCAGCCCCAACCTGCCCGATCCGTTCACGAAGCTCGATGGGACTCGCATCACCCAGAAGAGCGAGTGGGTGTGCCGCCGCCAGGAGATCCTGAAGCAAGTCACCCAGTACATCTATGGCGAGAAGCCGCCGAAGCCGGACAGCGTGACCGGCACGGTGACGAACACGCAGATCACCGTCAACGTTCAGGAGAACGGCCGCAACGCCTCCTTCACCGCCAACGTTACGCTGCCCGCGGGGCGCCAGGGCCCGGTCCCTGCCATCATCTCTTACGGCGGCAACGGCGGCGTTACCGCGATCGTCGCCGCCATGGGCGTGGCGGTCATCAACTACAACCAGGGCTCTGTCGGCAGCAGAAACACCGGCCTGTACAGCCAGCTCTACCCGAACAACAGCTCGGGCGATCTCGCTGCCTGGGCCTGGGGAGCGAGCCGCATCATCGACGTGCTCCAGGCAGCCGGCAACAACGTCATCGACTCCACCAAGCTGGCCGTCACGGGCTGCTCGTTCCTGGGCAAGGCCGCGCTGGCCACCGGCGCGCTCGACGAGCGCATCGCGCTGGTCATCCCGCGCGAGTCGGGCATCGGTGGCGTGCCCGCCTATCGCATCGTCCCGCAGATCGAGCCCAATCCCACCAACTCCGGGACGGGCCCCGAGCAGCCGCAGCACGCGATCGACAGCGGCTGGCTGCCGGCCAACTCGCTCGTCAACGACCCCCAGCGGCTGCCCGTCGACACCCACGAAATCCTGGGCCTCGTGGCTCCGCGCGGGCTCCTGGTGCTGGGCAACACGGGCGGGCAAGCCCAGTACTACCTGAACCTGGACTACCACACCGAGTACGCCTCGTCGGTCGCGGGCAGCAAGATCTTCGCCGCGCTCGGCGTCGAGACGAACCTCTCCTACGACTCGCGCAACGTCACGCACTGTGACGCCGGCACCGGCTACACCCCGGCGATCCAGGCCAGCGTCAACAAGTTCCTGCTCGGCAACAACAACGCCACCACGGGCGCCTTCACCACCGACTTCGAAGGCATCCGCACCGCGCCCGACCAGTGGGTGCAGTGGACCACGCCCACGCTCGAGGGCGAGTTGCCGTAAGGCGAGGGGCAAGAGCCGCGTGCGCCGCCGAGCGGCGGGCACGCGGTTCTCCCGGGGGAAGGGCGCTCGCAGCGGAGGAGCTCACTCCGGCGCCAGGCAGTCCGGATCGGTTGTCGGTGATCCAGGGATCGCTGACCTCCTGCAATCGGCTCAGGTCCAGGAAGTTGAGCCGCGGGTTGTCGGCCACGCGCAGCTGATAGGCTCGCGTGCTCGCGTTCCGTTCGATCCATGCCTCTCGCAAGTCCGTGATGGGGATGCGGGGAATCTCGCGCAGCATCGCGTTCTCTGTCACCGCCAGCCGAGATCCTCGAGCGGGCTGTCCCAGACCTGAGGGCCCTCCTGAGGTCGCCGTTCGCCGTCTGGCGTCGAGCCCACGAGCAGACGAAGCCTGGGGCGAGCAGATTGCGTCCTCGGGAGCACGCCTGCACACTCCCGGCATGCAACGAGCGATGCGAGGCTTTCATCAGGATGCGGAGGGGCACTGGGTGGCGGAGCTGGAGTGCGGCCACACCCAGCATGTGCGTCATCAGCCGCCGTTCACGCTGCGGCCCTGGGTGACGACGCCGGAGGGCCGCGCGGAGAAGATCGGGCAGAGCCTGGAGTGCGCGGCGTGTGACCGCCGGGAGATGCCGGTGGGCTACGCGCCGTACAACCGTACCGCGACTTTCACGCGGGACAGCGTCCCCAAGGGGCTGCTGCACCAGCACCAGACGAAGCCCGGCGTCTGGGCGTTGCTGCACGTGACGAGCGGAGCGCTCGACTTCGTGGAAGGGGAAGGCAGCGCGGAGGCGCGGCAGCGCGTCGGCGCCGGGCAGCGAGCGACCATCTTGCCCGGCGTCGAGCATCGCGTGGAGCCGCTCGAGGCGGTCGAATTCTGCGTCGAGTTTTGGCGCGCGGGTACGGCGACGTAACGGCTCCGTCGTCTTCCGCACACGGGCGCAGAGGTGCCGTCGGCCGGGCAGGGGGCACATGCTGGAGCCGCGCGCGGGCGTGGGGTGGCGAGCCCTTCCGGCAAGGGTCGGCAGCTGTTGTTCAGGGGCACACCCTGAACAGAGGCAGCTGGCTGCTCGTGACTCGCCAGCGAGGCTGCGTTGGAGGCAGCTGGCTGCTGCTGGAGCAGTACCCACCCCTGAACGAGAAGCAGCCAGCTGCTCCCCGAGCCTCCCCAGGCGGAAGCGTCCGGGCAGCTCGCTGCCTTCCGTTCAGGGGTATCTCCGCTTCGGAGAGCAGCTGGCTGCCTTTTGGCAGGCGATGGACCGCGACAACGGGCAGCCAGCTGCGTTTCGTTCAGGGCTGCCCCTCGACTCGAAGCAGCCAGCTGCTCCTTGTTCAGGGTGGGGGCCTGAACGAGAGCAGCCAGCAAGCCTTCCGGCCATCGCGGCTGCTGGCGCCGCTACCGGTGCGCGCGCCGGCGAGGCCACTGCCGTGCCCCATCTCCACCGGTGCTCGAACGCGCCACGCAAAGCGCTACTGTTGCGGACGCATGTCGAGGCCCTTCGAGTTGTTGTGGTCCACGGACGTTCACCTGGACCACCTGCCGCTCAGGCACGCACCCTGCGAATTCGGGCGCGCTCTGCGCCGTGAACAGCCCGAGAGCCGAGGCGCAATCCTCAGCGGGGACCTCGGTGAGTCGGATACGCTCGTGGGAATTCTCGAGGGTTTTGCTTCGGGGTACGCGGGACCTGTGTACTTCGTACTCGGCAATCACGATTACTACGGCAGCTCCTTTCGCGCCGTTGACGGGCGCGTTGCGGGGCTGTGCCGGCGCAGCAGCAGCTTGCACTGGCTGCAGCACTCGGCGATCGCGTTATCCGCGAGCGTGAGGCTGATCGGGGTCAACGGTTGGTATGATGCCGGTTACGGGGATCGGGGCACGGACCTCGACATGACCGACTTCCAGCGCATCGCGGACCTGTTCGTGGCGAAGAGCGAGAGCCGCGAGCGTTTGCTGCAGGTCTGCGCCCAGCGCGCCGGACGCGAAGCTCGCCGCCTGCAGCATCAATTGCGTCGGTGCTCTGACGCTCGCTCGCTCTTGATTGTGACGCACGTGCCACCGTTTCAAAAGGCCGCGTGGCACGAGGGCGAGACCAGCGATGACCGCTGGGCCCCTTTTTTCAGCTCCAAGGTGATCGGCGACGTGCTGCTGGAGAGCGCGCGTGCTCGCCCCGCGCTCCAGCACACGGTGCTGTGCGGGCATACGCATGGCCGTGGGGTGTACCAGCCGCTGCCGAACCTCGTCGTCTATACCGGTCGAGCCCGTTACGGTGCGCCGGAGTTGGCGGGTATCGTGTCCATCGAGGCTGAGGGGGTAGGCGTGCGCGTGCGGCAGATATGACCGCGAAGCTCAGGGCTTCTTCACCGATTCCACGCGCAACATCTGGCGCAAGGTCTCCAGTTGCCCTGTGCGCTCTGCGCAGCGCACCAGCGCGCGCCGCCGCCCACCGTGGCGGAGCAGCACGTGCCGTTTCGGCGGCCAGTCGTGCTGGAGCAGCTGCTCGCCGAGGGCGTTCAGGCGCGCGTCAGGGACGTCGTCGAGGCGCGCGCGCAGCTCCTGTTCGAAGAAGTGGTGCCGCCCGAGGCGATGGTGCAGGAGAGCTCCCGCCAGCAACGGCAGGGCCACGGCGATCGCTTTGGGGAGGAAGAAGTACTCTGGATTCTCTTTACAGAGCGGCTCGAGCAGAGCGCCGACTCCGGCGCACTGCCGGCTGCCCATGGGGAAGAAGAGCTGGACCAGCAGCAGCAGTCCGAGCAGGCCCAGGGCTGCACCGCAGAACGTGAACAGGCCGCGCGCCACGCGCAGGACCATCGAGTGCTGTTTGGCGCTGCCGAGGCTGGCGACCACCGTCATCATGGTCAGCGGGGCCACGACGAACAGCACCACGTTGGTCGTCGACAGGTGCTGGTCGGGCCAGAGGACCTGCTGCCCGGAGAGCACGAGCAGGACGAGGCACACCGCCGTGTACGCCAGCGCCGCCAGGGTCAGGTCGCGTTCGGAGGTGGGCGAGCGGCGCAGCCGCGCCGTGAGTGCCGCGAACAGTCGCAAGGGATAGTCGAGCAGCAGCCGATAGACGAGGTTGCTGCGGATGGTGTCCGCGTAGGGGCCGAAGGCGTTGAGCAGCGAGTTGCGTGCGACGATCAGGGCCCTGCCCACGAGCTCGAGCAGCACGATGCGCGGGATGTCCCGCTCGATCCGCTCGCGGCCCATCTGATACTGGAAGCGGAAGTAGCTGCCGAGCGGGCCCAGCAACGCCGCGCCGGGCGCCGCCTCGCCGCCCTGGCCGCGCTGCGCCAGCGCCGTGACGGCCTGGAGCGCAAACTGGCGGGAGGCGAGCTCGACATTGATCGGACTGAAGTCGAGATCGCCGGCCACGAACAGGCCCTGTCCGTCCACCTGTGGCAAGCCAGGCGGAGGCCCCGACGGGCTGGCCGCGGGCAAGGACCGCGCACCGCGGAACTGGTTCCAGCCGTACTGCTCCTGTACTGCATCGGCCACCACGTTCGGCAGGTCTCGGTGCAGTGTCTCGAGTTGCTCGGCGAGCACGAGGAGCTCGAGCACGCTCCGCTCAGAGGGCTCGCCGGGGTGCAACCGCTTCAGAGCGTCAGGGCGCGTCGCTGGGTCTTGCAGTTGCCCGAGCCACGCCGCGAGCTCCAGCCGCAAGGCTCGTGGGCAGTGGCAGAGCACGCGGCCACTCTGGAGATCTTCGCGCCATGCGGCGAGCTCCGTCAGTAGCGGCGCTCTCGAGCGGCTCAGCACATCCGCCACGCGCTCGCCGTCGATCAGGGTCTCCACCAGCTGGCACGCGGCATCGAGCCGACCCCACAAGATGTCGTTCGAGCGCCAGGAGCGCTTGAAGAAGGCGGAGAAGTGCGCCAGGCGCGCGCCGCACACCTTGTCCTCCTTGCCGCTCAGCCCGCGGCGCGCGTCGATCGGGCTCACCCGCACGGTGCGGACCAGGTCCTTCTCCTCCAGACCGGCGGCGACCTCGAGCGGAAATATCGTGTGGTCGCGCGCGGCGAAGCGCTCGTAGTGCGGAAAGACGTACGGGGCTCGCTGCAAGAGCGCGCGCTCGAACGCGGCGGTCCGCTCCAACAGCCCGGAGCTCGGCCGCGCTGCTCGGGCGGCGCTGTCATCTGCGCCGAGGGCGCGGTGAAAGGCGGAGAGATCGGCTCGGCTGAGCACGGCGTCGCAGGCGCTCGAGTCGCTGAGATCGAGGTTCTCGATCCCATCGCAGCTGGCGGGGAGGCTGACCGTGGTCCAGGCGCGATCCAGCTCGCCGCGGATCGTGTCCCACAGCGCCCGGGGGGTCAGCGCCTGGTCCCCCCTCGACAGTCGCTGCACGCCGCTGCCCACGATGCGTTGCAGGTGGTACTGGGCAATTTCCAGCAGCTGCACCTGGCGATTGAGGATCTTCAGGCACGCCGCATCGGGTGTGCTCAGCCCTTTCTCTTCGCACAGGTAGGTGATGGAGATCGCACGCCGCAGCTGGTACTGGACGTCATAGCGGCTGAGCAGCTGTTGCGTGACCTGTGCGCTCCCGCCCAGCTTCAGCCAGTCGCTCCAGCGGCTGAGCGGTTCCATCCGCTTCGCCATGGCCTCGGTGGGCAGCTCGTCATGGCTGATGAGCCGGAGCAAGGACTCCGAGAAGGCGACCCAGCGCGCCTGCCAGTAGATCTGCGAGGCCGCGCTGGAGGGAGGCACCGATGGCGGCCGCGCGGAGGTGGCCGCGCCAGAAGCGGGGGCGTCCGCCAGCGCCGACAGGCGCCGAAAGCGCTCGATCTTGTCGTTGTGCTGGGCGATGGCCTTCAGGTCGCCGGCGATGCTCTCGTACGCCGGGATGCTGCTCACCGAGTCGGCCACCGTGCGCACGATGTTGGGGATTTCCGTGCGGTCCGTTTGCTTTCCCCGCTTGGCTGCCGGTGCTCGCTCTGGATCGGGCTCGACATACAGCAGGAAGCGGCGCACCGGACGGTCCGCCATGCGATGGAAGATGGCGCCCAGCGTGGTCGTGAACGGCTTGTTGTCGAGCACGCCGCCGTCCACGAACGTGCTGGGACGGCTGATCTGACCCCAGAGTGCCAGCCGCGCTTCCACGGCCGCTGCCGGGCTGGACTCCGCCTCTCCGTCGGGCGGCGGCGTCACCAGCACGGGCGCGAACGCGCCCGGAAAGCAGGAGGTGATGCGCGCGAGCTTGGCGAGCGCGGCCATGTTCGGCTTTTCGATCTCGGCCGCCGCAGCCGTGCCGGACGGCTCGGGCCGCCGCTGACCGAGGCTGTCTGCCCAGGGGTGGAACGGCTCCTTGCGCCCCTCGCGATGTTTGAGCTGGAAGACGTTGCGGTGCTCCTTGACGTAGAGCGGGTGGCCCGCGTCGTCATAGCGGTAGGTCTCGCGCCCGTAGAAGTCCGTGCCGGTGACGAACAGGTCGAGCTCCGCCACGGGCGAGGGGTCCTCGCGCTCCGTGCGGTCGAGCTCGGCGTGTGCCAGCAGGGAGAAGGCTTCCTCCAGCTTGCTTTGATAGTAGCCCTCGCTGTCCAGCAGCGAGTTGCAGTCCATCAAGTCGCTGTTCGGATCGCGAAGCAGAGCGGAGATGTCCCCGTTCTCGCGCCAGAGATTGGCGGTGCCCGAGAACTCCTTGCCGTTGCACAGCGCCGAGGCCAGCAGGATGCCGTTGATACCGCCCGCGGAGGAGCCGCTGAGCACGTCCACCAGCACCTCGGAGTCCGTCAGCAGCTTGATCAGGCGATAGATGCCGCGGCCGCGCACCGCGCGATGCAGCTGGTCAGCGACGCCGTTGATGTAGACCGCCAGCGAGACGCCGCCGTACATCACCAGGCCCAGGCGAACCTCACGCGAGCGCTTCGCTTGTTCGGCGCCCGGTGGCAGGCTGGGGCGCTTGGCGCCGGCAGTCGGTGGGACTTCGCTCGGGGTCGGTTTCATGTGGACTCTTTGCTCTGGGGCGCGGGCTCACTTCGCCAGCGCGTCAAACAGCGGCGCCGAAAGGATCGGGGCGACCAGCGCGAGGATCTGCTTCACGTCATCCCGCCAGGACCCCACGAGCCCGGCGTCCTCCAGGCTCTTCCTCTCCTGGGCGTTGTCGTGAAGCTCGGCCCGGGGCGCCACGCAGCGTGCGCGCCAGGCCAGATAGCTGCGCGCCGGGAGAAAGAACGCCACCAGCAACGCGGAGTACCCGACGCCGGCTTGCAGCGTGCCGGCCTGGACGATGGCATCGATCGCCTGCGCGAGGCTTTCCTCGCGCGGATAACCGGCCCACTGCGCGCTCACCCAGGCGAAGTTGCTCTGGGAGACCAGAATGCCCACCACGAACAGCAGCGAGCCGCAGTAGAGCAGGAGCTGCAGCGTGCCGATGCGGCGCGCCACCGTCGCGGGGTCGGGGCTGCGCGATGCCGTGGCGGCCATTGCCGCGGCCAGCAAGAATGCAGTGCCCTCTCCCACCGTGCGCAGGGGCCAGACCATCGCTCGAATCGCCTCGCAGCCGCCTGAGCCCGACACGGTGCGGAGCAGGGTCGTGAGAAAGCCGGTGCCGGAGGCATCTCCGTGATTCAGACGGAAGAGGTGAAAGACTGTCGCGGCCAAACCCAATACGCTGACGGCGATCGTCGCTTGACGGTCGCTCTCGGCGGGAGCCACGGGCGTGTCGCGAGCAATGCCGATCAGCGTCGCGATGGCCACCACGAAGGCGATCGCGGCCACGGTGGCCAGCAACAGCGCAAATGCCGCCCAGCGTGACTGGGCCGCAAAGAGGGACAGGGCCTCGAGCGGAGCGCGCCCTGTGCTGCCGCAGGCGATCCGGAGGGGCGGCACCATGTCGTCGAGCCGGTTGGGCAGCGGCAAGCTGTCGAAGAACCGAAACAGCGCCCCGACGCCCAGCACGCTGCCCGCAAACAACCAGACGCCGACCCAACCTGTGACCTTCGACCAGGTCCCCGTAACGGAGCTCATGCTGTCCCTCCCGACGGCAACGCTCACGCGGCCCGGATCCACTGTAACGGTCTGCGCGACAGAGCAGTTTCGTCCTCACTGTCGTGCGCGCTGCGAAAAGCAGCCATCCCGGGCCCGGGGCGGCGCCGCTTACATAAAGCTGCGTCGAGCGCTGGGAGCGCCGCGCTCGTGGGGCTGAGCCGGCGGACGATCCGTCCGTTTGTGGGAAGGCGTCATGGGCCCGTTCACGACACCCAAGGCTGCACGCCTACTGTTGCTCCTGTGTCTGCTGGTGGGCGTCGCTTTGTGTTGGTTCCATCAGCCGCCACCCGGCGCGGAGGCGGCAGTTCAGAATGCGCCGTACGTGGTCGGGGGTCCCGAGGTGCGCGAGGTGCGGGTGGTGACGAACGGCTGGGGCGACAACGTCACGCTGTCCGAGCCCCTGCAGCTCGATCCGAAGCTGGAGCAAGGCCAGGTCGTCGCGCAGCGCGTGCGGCTCGCGATGGACACGAAGTTGCGCATCTTCCGCGCGCAGGGGGCGTTCGTGGACCGCGAGGTCGTGACCTATTCGCCGTTCTTGTTGTACGGCTTCATCGCGGTCTTCGCGCTGGTGGTCTTGCTGCTGCCGTATGCGATGTCGCGCGACAGCGAGCAGAAGCTGGGGCCCTGGTACCAGCTGCTCTCCGAGCCGCATGGCGGCTATAGCCTGGCGCGCATCCAGCTCTTGCTCTGGTCGCTGCCCGTGGCGGTGCTGTACAGCGCGCTGTCCGCTGCCGACCGCTCATTTTTGAGCATCGACACACAGCTGCAGCTGCTGCTGGGCACGAGCGGCATCACCACCTTCCTGAGCACCGCAGCCAGTCCCCCGAGTGAGGGCGCCACGATTTCCAGTGCGGCCCTCAGCGACATGGTGACCGACTGGGACGGGCACGGCGACGTGTCCCGCTACCAGTACCTGGTGCTGTCCTTGCTCGGCTCGCTGGTGCTGGTGGTCAGCTTCCTGCAAAAGCTGGACTTTCCCGACGTGCCGGCGGAGTTGCTGTATCTGGTCGGCGGCAGTCAGATCACGTACATCGCGACCAAGGCGGTCAAGCAGGCCAAGAGCAGTGCGCCCGCGTCGGGCACGAGCACGCCGGGCCCGACGCCGGTGACGACCGCGCCGAGCGCCCTGATGGCGCTCGCGGCGGCGCCCGAAGGGCATGTGGTCGAGGCTCCAGCAGAGGTCGCGACGGTCGACGGCTCCGTCCGCCTGCCGGGCTGAGTCGTGGCGCGGCGCATTCAGCGAGGTCCAGCGGGGTGACGACGCACTGGAACGTGTCCTGGCAACATCGCGAGCTGGAGATCCCGGAGCTCTGGACCGCCGGCTGCTTCGGCAAAGGCGCGACCGTCGCCCTGCTCGATTCCGGGCTGGCGGCGCCGCGCGGCCTCGACCGTCGGGATTTCGAGTACCTCGACGCACGGGGGCAGCCCATCCTGCCCTCGGACTCGAGCGGCCATGGCACATGTTGCGGCAGCTTGATCGCGAGCTATCGAGGTGGGGCCCTGGGCATCGCCCCCCACGCCAAGCTGGTGAGCCTGCGCGTGCTCGATACGGGCACGTCGCTCGCGGATGTGGAGTCGGCGCTGGACTACCTGGTCCAGCAGCGCCCGGACGTGGACGTCGTCTCGTGCAGCTTCGTGATGTCGCGGTTGACCCCGGGGGTACAGGCCTCCGTGCGCGCCCTGACGAATCGCGGGCAGCTCGTCGTGGCCGCGGCGGGCAACGACCAAACGCCGAGCCCGTTCCCGGAGGGCACGCTGAACGCGCTCACGGTCGCCGCGGTGGATCGGCAGCGCAGCCCGCTCTCCGGTGCGCGCCTGGGCTCGTGGATCGATCTGGCGGCACCGGGCAAGGACCTGCCGGTGATCGTACCGGGCACGGACGCCTTCGCCCTGTTCAGCCAGTCGTCGGCGGCCGCGGCCGTGGTGAGCGGTGTGGCCGCGCTGGTGCTCTCGGCGGTGCCCCCGGGCGGCCAGCGGCGCAAATTCGCCGCCGGTCTCGAGGGCCACTTCCGCTCCACGGCACAGGCACTGAGCGGGCAGGATCCCAAGGCGATCGGCCAGGGCCTCGTGAATCCGCGCGCGCTGCTGCGTCTGGCGCGCGCATGACAGGGAAGGGGAGTTGCATGCGATCTCAGCGCTGGTTGTCGGGGGTATACTTCTTTGCAGCGCTGGGGCTGGCGCGGCCGGCTGGGGCCGAGGGAGCAGCCAGCGTCCCTTCCGCGGCGGAGCTCGCTCCGATCGTCATCCCCAGCAGCGACGCGGTGGTCACGTCCTTTGGCGTCGCTCTCGACCGAGCCTGCGCTTCGTTGACGGCGGGCGCGAAAGCCGTCCCGAAGCAGAACGGCGTGGCCGCGGCGGGCTTCCCCTCGCTGCGCGCGGCGATCGACGACGCGGCGCGCTTCCAGGCCGCCCTGTCTCACCTGGCGCAGACGTGCGCGGCGCTCGAAGCAAAGCAGCTCAGCGCCGAAGACTGGGAAAATCTGCGCGCCTTCCGCAACGACCCGGACCCGTCGCAGCTGGCGGCCCGGATCGAAGACAAGGTCGCCGGCACGGCCACGGAATCCGGAGCGGTCCCCGCGCTCGTGCCTGACTCCGCCGGCTCGCTCGCGGAGACCGTGATCGCGGGCGTCGCGAAGTTCCTCTACGATCGCGCCAAGGCCCAGGCGGCGCTGTATCTCACCGCGCGCCTGAAGGACAAGCTGTGCTCGCCCGAGCGGCGGCCCTTCTTCCCCCACCTTTGCCCCGCGCTCGAGACGATCGATCTCAACCTGCCGCTCGGTGCGCTCGGCACGTACGTGATCGCGGCGGCGCGCAAGGACCTGGAGCAGCTCCCGGACACGACGCTGGTCTACGCGCTGCACGAGGCCGAGGACCCTGACCCCGGGCTGTTGCAATGCGATCCGAAGCGGAAGGCGACCTGCGATGCGCTGTTCGCTGCGCGCCTCGGCCTGGCGTACTATCGAGCGGTGGGGAACGGGCGCAAGCCGCTCGACGTCGTGCGCGGCTTGCACGACGTCGAGCTTCGCTACAACCCGG
>DASTRX010000192.1:0-17591 GCA_035760985.1 Polyangiaceae bacterium | reverse complement strand
GCAACAGCAGCGGCAGCGGCAGCGGCAACAGCAGCGGCAGCGGCAACAGCAGCGGCAGCGGCAACAGCAGCGGCAGCGGCAGCGGCAGCGGCAGCGGCAACAGCAGCGGCAGCGGCAACAGCAGCGGCAGCGGCAGCGGCGGCGGCAGCGGCAACAGCAGCGGCCGCGGCAGCGGCAGCTGCAACAGCAGCAGCGGCAACAGCAGCGGCAGCGGCAGCGGCAGCGGCAACAGCAGCGGCAGCGGCAGCGATTGCCATTTGAGCGTCATGCGGCTTACACCGGCTGGCGAAAGGGGGTGCCAGAACCTCTCGAGAGGTTTCCGCGGAAACCTCTCCCCCGCGCTCCGCAAGGCCACCGCCGCACCACCTCACGCAGGCACACCCCGCTCCGTGCTGCTGCCGGCCATGGGGCGAAATATCTCCGCGAGGTTTCCCTCGGAAATTTCCCGCGCGCTCCGCAAGCGCGACCCGGCCTCTCAGCGCCACCGCACACTGCCGCCACCGCATTCGAGCCACTGACACCGCAACTGCTGCTGCTGCTGCTGCTGCTGCTGCTGCTGCTGCTGCTGCACCTGCTGCACCTGCTGCACCTGCTGCTGCCTCTGCTGCCTCTGCTGCCTCTGCTGCCTCTGCTGCCTCTGCTGCTGCCTCTGCTGCTGCCTCTGCTGCTGCTGCCTCTGCTGCTGCTGCCTCTGCTGCTGCTGCCTCTGCTGCTGCTGCCTCTGCTGCTGCTCCTGCTGCTGCTGCTCCTGCTGCTGGCAAAGGGGGGGGGCGCTAGAACTCCTCGCGAGGTTCCTCTGGAAACCACTCCCCCGCGCTCCACAAGGGCGACCCGGGGCGCTCGTCGCCGCCGCACACTGCCGCCTGCCGCGTCGAGCGACTGGCCCCGTAGACTGCTGCGCCGGCCGCTACCGGCGAATGAGCCCGTAGAGGCGAGCACCGAGGTGATCGACGGCCGCGGAAAGTGGCGCGCACTCCTCCGCAGTGATGTAGCGCCAAGCGACTGCTACGCGCAGACCGGCGTCGGCCTCATACAGCGAGCCCCGAGCGGACTCGAAGCGCAAACGCGCATTGCCCGCGGCGGAGCCGCAACCTTCGCAAAGGTTGAGGGCGACGCTGCTCAGCGCGCGCCGGACCTGCGACGCCAGATCGCGATCGCGCCGCGTGATGACATCGACGAGCGGCTGCGCCTGAGCGATGAGCTGAAGAACTTGATCGAGCAACTGTTGACGAAGTGGCCTGTGCATGCCCCTTCCGGCGCGGCTTCCGTGACACCGGCAGCCCACTCGAAGACGCTCCGCGACGTCCGGTGGCACGGAAGGTGCGCCAACCGGGCGTGCACAGGCCACTTCGTCAACAGCTCCAACGACAGCCGCCCGAGAGCAGCCGCTCCCATTTCAGCAGCTGACACTGTAACTGCTCCTGCTGCTCCTGCTGCTGCTCCTGCTCCTGCTGCTGCTCCTGCTGCTGCTGCTGCTGCTGCTGCTGCTGCTGCTGCTGCTGCTGCTGCTCCTGCTGCTCCTGCTGCTCCTGCTGCTGCTACCGCCTCGAGTACGCCTCCACCATGGCAGCCACCTCCCGCTGAACCGCCTCGCTCAGCGCCTCCGGCTCGACCACGACCGCCGCGCTCCCAAACCCCAGCACCCACCCGAGCACCGCTTGCGTATCATCGACGGACAGCGTCACGCGCACGCCTCCGCCCGGCAGCGCGCTCGTCTTTTGGGATGGATGCCAGCGCGCGTCGCGCGCGCTGCGCGCGACGCGCGCGTCGAGGTCGATCACGACCTTGATCGGCGCGCGCGGCGTGATCGGGCCGAGCTCGCCCTCGAAGTGGTCTTCGACGCGGAAGTTGCGCGGTAGCTCGAAGCGCTCGTCCGGGAGCGCACGCAGATCCGCCATGCGCTCGAACGCGAAGGTGCGAATCTCGTTGGTCGCGACCTGGCAGGCGACGCAGTGGACGCCGTCGCCGTACAGTACCAGCGCGTAGGGGTGTGTCAGCAGCGCTTCTTCACGGCCGGCGCGGGCTTTTTCGGCGCGCGGCGCGTCGGACCGCTGGTAGCGAAAGCTCAGCGGCCGTAGCTCCGAGACCGCCAGAAACAGCTCGTCCAGCTCCTCGGACTTGTCCGAGTAGTCGCGCTGGAGCCGTGGTAAGTAAACGAAGCGCTCCTCCAGGCGGGCGTTCGCCAGGCCGGCGTTGGGGCCACGCCCCGGGCGATCCGCGAAGGCGCGCAGCTTGCCCATGGCCATGTCGATCTCGTCGAACAACGCAGAGCCCTGGAGCGCATGGAAGATGCCGCGCGTCGCCAGCAGCGCCAGCGCCTGCGCGCGCCGGATCTCGACCTTGCGTGGCAGCTCGCTCGGCCGGATGCGCCACAGGCAGGGCCCACCGCCGCGCGGCCGCAGCGGCGAGAGCTCGTACTCGCGCTCGATCTCCTTCAGATACCGGCGCACGGTACGGCTGTCGACCGCGAGCATCTTCCCCAGGTCGACCAGGGTGACACCACGCGGATGGCGCGAGAGCAGCTCGCGCAGCCGATCGATGCGCCGGTGCTGGGCGAAGCTGGGGCCGATGCGCAGGCCGCGCCGCCTGACTCCGGACGCCGGAGCAAGCTCAGCGCTCTGCGATGGTCCCGGCGATTGTCCAGCTGCCATACCGGGGCTCGCACCCCGCTTCGTCTGGATGTTCCGCATCTCGGACAGTCTCTCTTCGGCTGGGTCGCTGATCTGTTTATCCTCGCGACGAACAAAGTACAACAGCGCCGAGCCCACCCCTGGCTCGCTGATCCACTCGCTGGCTGCGCCGCTTCACTCACCCCTGGACACATGGACCTGAGAACCCGCACTTCGCTGTTCTGCGGCGCGCTGGCTCTGGCCATCGCCGTGTCGATCCTGCTGCGGGGAAAGCCGCAACGGGCGCAGTGGTTGTTCGCTGCCTTCAGCGCCGACATCGGGCTCTGGTATTTGGCGCAGTGGCTGTACTTGCTGCAACTGTCGCCGATCTGGGCGCATTTCACCGCCGTGCTGGTGGTGGCGCTCCCGCAGTTCGCGGTGCATCTGTTCGAGGCGCTCGTTCCTCGCACCAGCTCCGCCAAGCTCTTACCCCGCGTCGCGGGGCTGCTGTTCTTCCCGATGCTGCTCCTGGTGCTGTCGCCCGAGCACACGGCGAGCTGGGTGCGCGGAGCGGTGATCTCGTACGTGTTCGGGCTATTTGCCGCCACGCTCTGGTCGCTGTGGCGGCGCGGCGAGACGAGCGGCTCGCGTTCCACGCAGAAGCGCGTGCGCTTCGTGGTGGCGATCGGCGCGATCGCTGCGGCCTTCAGCCTGGCCGACTTCCTGTGGTTCGTGGGCGTGCAACTCCCGCCGGTCGGCGCGGTGCTGAGCATCGTGTTCCTGTTCGTGCTCTCCGAATCGCTGATCCGGGAGCGCCTGGTCGACCTGTACGAGATGGCGGCGCTGGCGGTGGTCTCGACCGCCCTGGCGTTCAGCCTGGGCGGGATCTTTTACATCTTCGTGCAGGTGCTGGGTCAGTTCCAGACCATGTACCTGAACGCCGTGCTGGGCGGCATCGTGATGCTGATGCTGTTCGAGCCGCTGCGCGACAAGATCACCGCTTATCTGCATCGCTCGTTCTTCCTGGAGCGCGTGGACCTGGAGCGTGCCGTGGAGCGCTGCCGGCAGGAGCTCACGCACGTGCTGGACGTGGAGCGCATGGCGCAGGTCGTGATCAGCGCGCTCCTGGATTCGCATCGCGCCACGGCAGCCGCGATCTACCTGCATCAGCCGCTGGCGGTCGACTTCGAGCTCAGCGCGAGCTTCGGCGACAAGCCTCCGCGGCGGATTCCGAGCGCCAGCATTCCCCGGCTCACCGAGCGCCTGCAGCGGTCGCTGTCGCTCGGCTTCGAGGAGGTGGAGCGCTTACTCGGTGAGCGGCGCCGCAACGCCTCCGCGGAGGAGCTCACCGGCGACGAGCAGGTGCTGCGCGAGGCGGAGCTGCTCGGGCCCTACCGGCGCGGCGTGTGCGTGGCGTTGCGCGCGCGCGGTGGGGAGCTGCTCGGGCTGTTGCTGCTCGCGGACGACCGGGTGAGCGACGCCTTCTCCGCCGACGAGCGCGGGTTCCTCGAGCTGCTGGCGCGCCAGATCTCGGTGGTGGTCGAGAACTCGCGCAGCTACCTGCAGATGCAGGCGCAAGCCCGGCTCGCGGCGCTCGGGCAGATGGCGGCTGGCCTGGCCCATGAAGTGAAGAACCCGCTCAGCGCCATCAAGGGCGCGGCCCAGCTGCTCGGCGAGCCGACGACGGGGCGCGCACCCGATGACACCTCGTCCGAGTTTCTCGGCATCATCCTGGAAGAGGTCGAGCGCCTCGATCGCGTGGTGCGCTCCGTGCTCGACTACGCGCGGCCGAAGCAGGGTAACTTCGGGCTGGTAAACGTGAACGCCGTCGTCGATCAAACGCTGCGGCTGCTGTCCTCCGACCGCGAAGGCGGCTGCAGCTACTCGACCGAGTTCGACGGGGAGGTGCCGCGTGTGCGCGCGGACGCCGAGCAGCTCCGGCAGGTGCTGCTCAACCTGATCCGGAACGCCGGCGAGGCGATGGGCGGGCGCGGGACCATCACCATCACCACGCGCACCCGGCGCGCCGAAACCTCGGATCGCAGTGTGGAAATCGCGATTACCGACCACGGCCCCGGTATCACGCCAGAGGTGAGAGCCAACCTCTTCGTCCCCTTCTTCACCACACGGGCGCAGGGCACGGGCCTCGGCCTCGCGATCAGCGAGCGCATCGTGCAGGAGATGGGGGGCCGCATCGAGGTGCTGACCACGGTCGGCGCCGGCAGCACGTTTTCCGTTCAGCTGCCGCCTGCCTCCGAGTCCTCGCCGGTGGCTGCGCCGTGACACATCGCCACGGAAGCACCGGATGCACTTACATAAACACACTCAAACAGGCCGGTGAAGCACCTGACGAGGCCGCCAATCGCGATCTGTCGATCGAGTCTGCCGGGTATTGGCCTCAAATCGCGGATCGTTCTACCGTTTGATCCGAGGATGCCAGAAAGCGAGAGATGCCCCCAGCTCAGCGGAGGTGGCTGCCGCCGGGGCCTCGCGCTGGCGCGTGGCCGGCAGGCGCGAGCAACCAGCCCCGCGTCGGTCACGCCGCGGCAATTCTTTTCGCCTTCCGGCAAGAGCTGCGGTGGGGCGGCTTGCAGGGCGATCGCTATCAAGGTAAATTTACTTGCCGTTTCGGCGTAACCGCGTGCCCAGAGAATGAGACTCGCACTGCGTTTTATCTCCGGTAAGTACCAGGGAGGCGAGTTCCCACTGGAAGACAACCGGGAAATCATCGTCGGCCGCTCCAGCGATCTCGACATGGTCTTGGTCGAGGAGATGGTCTCCCGCCGCCATGCTCGCATCCAGCTCGTGGGCGGCTCGGTCAACATCGACGATCTCGGCTCCACGAACGGCACGTTCGTGAATGGCGAGCGCGTCACACACGCCGAGCTCCAAGAGGGTGACCGCGTGCTCATCGGCAGCAACATCCTCAAGGTGGTGTCTACCGACGGGCAGGCACCGCCCAGCGAAGCAATGGAGCACCAGGCGCAGATGAATCGAGCCCAGCGCACCACCGGTGGCGACGCTCGCATGAGCGGCAACCTGGAAGAGATTCCGTTGCCCGATCTGCTGCAGCTGTTCGGCTCATCGCGCAAGACGGGTACGCTGGTCGTCACCAGCCACGATCGCGTCGGGCGCATCCATCTGCGCGGTGGCCTCGTGCACGCCGTGGAAGCAGAGACGGAGAACGGCGACCCGTTGAACCTGCCCGGGCTCAAGGTCGTCTATCGCATGCTTTCCTGGGAGCGAGGATTGTTCGAGCTGACGCCGGAAGATCCGCGCAAGTTCGAGGCTCCGCTCGACCTGAACGTGCAAGAAGTGTTGATGGAGGGCTTCCGTCAGAAGGACGAGCTCGCCAACTTGACCGCCAAGCTGCCTGCCTCGGACGCTGCCGTGAAGGTCAGCTTCCCGCTTCAGCCGCCGCTCAAGGAGCTCAACCCCGAGCAGCTCGACGTCTTCCAGGCGGTGCTGAACTCCGGAACGTTCGGCGTGCTCCTCGACAACTCACCGTTCGAGGACCTGAAGACTGCGCAGGTCTTCCTGGAGCTGGCGCAAAAGGGCTACATCGAGAACTAGTCCTCGAGACGCAACCTCCAGCAGACGGCGATGTCCGCGGCCCCGCGCGGCGTTCAGGGCCGACGGGGGCGCGCTCGACCCGTCGGCTATGTCCAGTGCCCGGCCTTGACCGCCGCGGGATCATACTCCCGGATGCGGGGGCCCACGGCTTCACGGAACAGGCTCTCGTTGTCCGAGTCGTAGTCGTCGACGTCGAAGCCCTGCGCCACCTCCAGGTTGATCGCAAGGATGCGCAGGAACATTGCAAACGTCGACGCGCACAGCTTCGGCTGCCAGGCGTCCGTGCCACTCATCGCGGTGTAGACGGGGCAGTCGCCCTCCGTGTCCATCTTGGAGACGTCGAGGAAGTAGGGATCGCCGAGCAACCCGCTGTGGCCGATGATCACCCACTCGGGGCGCCAGCCCGCCTCCGAAGGTGAGCTGCGGCGCTCGCCCGCCGGCGTCAGCGCGAAGCCGTGTTGCTCCTTCTCCAGCTCGCTCGCCGCGACCAGGCGCACGCGCTCGGTGGGCGTCACGATCTCGACCTCCACGGGATCGCAGACACTCAGGAACTTGCGATAGCGCCGCGGCAACCGGAGCTTTTCTTCCAGTTTGCCGAGGAGCTCGGTTCCGGCCTGCCCCAGCGTGGGCTGCTGCCCACTCTTTTCGAAGGCTTGCTTCAGTGCTGCAATGGATTCAGAGAGATCGCTGTCCACGGTCACGACCTTTGGCAACGCGGAGCCTAGCCCCTCGATAGGTGCGAATCGAGGGCAAATGAGAGCGAATCGGCTCGAGCCACCCCCTGCGGTGATGCGGCGCACTGCCTGGAAAAGGCCGCGGCCGGGCGTCCAAGGCGCGGACGACGGGGAGCGCGCGGGACCGCGGCGGGGGGGCGGGAGGCGCTGTCACGTCCAGAGGCGGCGCGTCTCGGTCAGGTCCTTGACCAGGCCGTGTGCGGAGGAACGCCGCGCGAGCTGGATGGCTTCGTCGAGAAAGACCACGGCTTCGTCCTTGCGATGGCGTCCGCGCGCCACGCGGGCCAGCGAAGCCAGAATCTGCGCTCGATCGGTGCCGGTCGGCCCCGTGTTGTCCAGCGCCTCGCGCAGCACGCCTTCGGCGTCGGCGTAGTTGCCCGACTGCGAGAGGGCGTCACCGAGCTTGCGCCCGAAGATGGCCATCGCGCGCATGGGGTCGTCGAGCTCGCCCCGATACAGCTCGCGGCGTGACAGGTCGAGGCCGCGGCGCAGCGCGTTGACCGCCGCGGGCTGATCGCCGCGCTGCAGGGCCCGCTCCGCGATCTGCTCCAGCAGCAGCAGCGCCTCGAACGACTCCTGCGAGTGGTAGGCGTGCAGCGCCCGCGCCTCGATCGGCGCTCCCTGCTTGTCGAACCAGCGGATGGTACGCCGATGCAACTCGACGCGCACGCCCGCCGGCGTGGCCAGCAAGATGACTTCGCGGAACAGCGGGTGGCGCAGCACCACCTGGTCCTCGGAGCGTTCGACCATGTCGTCCTCGCCGATCAGGTCCAGGGCTCCGGCCACATCGACGTCGCTGCCCAGGACAGCGCGCAGCGATTCCTCGTCCGCCCGCTCCCCGAGCACCGCCAGCGCCTGCAGCAGCTGACGCGCCTTGGGCTGCAGGGTGCCGATGCGGTGCGCGATCAAATCGGCGAGGCGCTGCGGTGGCTCGCTGCCACCTTCGGCCAGGAAGCGAATGACCTGGTCGACATACAACGGCAACACCCCGCGCTTGCCTACTTCCTGCAACGCCTGGCGCTCGAGCGAGGGTCGGCTGCCCAGCAGCCGGGTCACGACCGACAGCGTCAGCCCCGTGAGCGCGCGGGCGGGAGCGAGCTCGCCCCAGTTCGGGTCAAACAAAGGTGTGTGGGTCGCGACGATCAACAACTGCGGCGTGCGGTCCGAGCGCAGCGCAGCGCTGAAGGTGGCGAGGCTGGCGGTGTCGACGCGATCTAGATCCTCCAGCGCCAGGATCACGCGCGCCCCGCGAGCCCGCGAGCTCGCGCGCTCCAGCGCCCAGCGGAACGCCGCCTCGATGTCCTCCCGGCGCTGCGCTGCCGGGGCCGCGCGCTGGCCATCGCTATTGTTGCCGAAGATCTCGGTGAGGCCGCGCTGCTCTTCCTCGCGGGCATCGCGCCATTGCTTGCGCGAGCCGGTACCCGGGCGCACGCCGATCAGCCCGTAGATCGCCTGGCGCAGCGTGTAGAGCGCGACCTCGGCCCCAAAGGGGTCGGGGCCAGCCTTGATCACCACGTCCCCTTCGGAGCTCGCGTACTCCAGAAACTCTTCCAGGAGCCGCGTCTTGCCCATGCCGGCTTCACCCACGATGCGGAACGCGCGCGCACCCGGCTTTTCGGCGGCGCGCGCCTCCTGCAGCCAGGCCAGATCCTCCTCGCGCGAGTACAGGCGCAAGGGCAGCGGCGGAAGGTTGGCGGAGAGGCGCGAGGTGGGGCGCTCAGTCTTGAAGGGCAAGCGCTCGCCGCACTCGCAGCAGAAGCGCGCGGCGGGCACGCTCGCCAGGCACGTCGGGCACTCCATCGCGCCGCCGGCGCGGATCGAGCTGAACGCGGCCTGCGTCGCGTTCTGGATCTCTTCCATCGCGGCCGCCAGCGCGTCCGCGAACTCCAGGGCGTCCTGGTAGCGGTCCTCGGCGTTCTTCTGCAGCGCCTTTTGCACCACCCGCACCAGCGGCTCGGGGATGTGGCGCTCCGGCGCGACCGCGGTCGGGTCCGGCACGGGCGCGGAGAGGTGCATCAGCACGACCTGCGTCGGATTCTCGGACTCGAACGGCAGCCGCCCGGTGAGCAGCTGAAACAGCATCACGCCCACGCCATACAGATCGCTGCGCCCGTCGATCGGGTCGCCGCGGCCCTGCTCGGGCGCCATGTAGTCGGGCGTGCCGCACACGATGCCGGGCATCGTCACGTTGGGCGTGGTCGCGTCCGCCTTGAGCTTGGCCAGGCCGAAATCCACCACCTTGACGAAGTCGCCGCCGCGGCGCAGCGGCTCCAGGATGATGTTCTCCGGCTTGAGATCCCGATGCACGATCTCGAGGTCGTGTGCTTCGCTCAGCGCGCGCAGCACCTGCTGCAACACGTCGGCGATGCGCTTGAACGGCAGCGGTCCCTGCTCGTAGGAGACGCGCGCCAGATCCTTGCCGCGCAAGAACTCCATCACCAGGTAGGGCTGCCCGTCCTGGGTCTTGCCGAAGTCGATCACGCTGACCGAGTTCGGGTGGTTCAGCTGGCTGGCAGCGCGTGCTTCGGTCATGAAGCGCACGATCGAGTTCTCGTCGGCCAGCAGGTGGGGGTGGATCACCTTGACGGCCACGGTGCGGCCGAGCGCGCGCTGTTCGGCGCGGTACACGCGTCCCATGCCGCCGACGCTGAGCAGATCGAGGATCTGGTAGCCGCCGGGCAACGTCTGCCCGACCAGCTTGTCGCCGTGGTCCATCACCACGGAACCCACGGGAAAGCCGCAGCCCGGGCAGTACTGGTGCTCCGGATCGCAGACGGTGCCGCATTGCGGACACGGCCTCATGGAGGGTGCAGCAGTCATCGACACCGGTGCTCGAGGTCCTCGGGAGCGGTGGGCTGGATCGATCGATCGAGAATGCGCGCGCTGTCGGACACCCAGAAGTATCAACGCTCCTCCCGCCCCCAAAATTTACCCTCGAGAAAGAGGCAATCTCTCGGGCGGGAGGACGGGGCGCCGGGCGAGAACCCGACAGCCGGCAAGGCGGCGCGGGGGCGTCTGCCCACATCACCCGCGACCGTCGCACACAGCGCCCAGCGCGGCGGCACCCGGCGCGGCCGCGTCCCGGCGCGGCGGGCAGGCCTCAGTACGGAAGCTCGCGCCGGTCGCCGACCAGCTCGAACTCGATGCTCAGGGGGTCCTCGCCGATCAAGTCGCCGCTGCGTTCGTCGGGCTGGCTGCCACCCACGCTCACCCGGTAACGCCCCGGCTGAAAGACCCGCGCGCCGCGATCGTCGATCTGCGACAGGTCCCGCGCCGTCAACAAAAACACCATGCGGCGGCGCTCACCGGGAGCGAGCGGGATTCGTTCGAAGCCGCGCAGCTGGTGATGGGGCACCACGAACGGCGCGTCCAGACACTTGAGATACAGCTGCACCACCTCGTCGCCGCTGCACTCCCCGACGTTCTCCACGTCGGCGCTGATCTCCACCGTGTCCTGGAGCTCCACGCGGCTCTTGCTGACCTGGATATTGGAGTAGGCAAAGCGCGTGTACGAGAGGCCGTAGCCGAAGGGATAGAGCGGCTCCCGCTCCAGATAGCGGTACGTCCTGCCCTTCATGCTGTAGTCCGTGAACTCGGGCACGTCCTCCAGGCTGCGCGGGAACGTGATCGGCAGCCGCCCAGCGGGGCAATAGTCGCCGAACAACACATCCGCGAGCGCGCGCCCGCCGGCTTGCCCGGGATACCAGGCCTGCAGGATCGCTCGCACGTTGTCGTCGGCCCAGGTTACGCTGAGCGCGCTGCCACTGATCAAGACCAGGACCGTGGGCTTGCCCACGGCGACGATCTCCTCCAGCAATGCTTGCTGCAAGCCCGGCAGCTCCAGGTTGGTCTTG
This sequence comes from Polyangiaceae bacterium, assembly GCA_035760985.1. Lineage (GTDB taxonomy): Bacteria > Myxococcota_A > Polyangia > Polyangiales > Polyangiaceae > SZUA-265. The sequence goes on along the minus strand of DASTRX010000192.1, from coordinate 6,821 downwards.
TCGCCTGCCGCCTCGGAGTTGCCGGCGTCGCCCTGCTCGCCCTCGATGTCCGCGGACAGGCCCAGGCACAGCACCACCACGTCGGCGCGTTGTGCCATGCTCACGGCTTCCGAGATCAGCCCGGCACGGCCGAGGCCCTCGCGCTTGCTGCCCTGGCGCTTGCAGCCCTCCGTGTACCAGACCTTGGTGCCGGGGGCGACGCGCTCGCGGATGCCCTGCAGCGGCGTGATCGGCTCGGAAGGTACGCCGAAGTAGTTGCCGACCAGCACGTGGGGATCGTTCGCGTTCGGACCGATCACCGCGATGCTGCCCAGGTCCTTGGAGAGCGGCAGCAGCGAGCCCTGGTTCTTGAGCAGCACCATCGACTCGCGCGCGGCGAGGCGCGCCAGATCGGCGTGCTCGGGGCAGTCGTTCAGCTCGTACGGGATCGAGGCGTACGGCACCTGCTCCGGCGGGTCGAACATGCCGAGCTTCAATCGAGCCAGGAACAGCCGCGTCACGCAGGCATCGAGGTCGGACTCGTTCAGCAGGCCCTGCTTCACGGCGGACGGGATGTGCTCGTAGGTGCAGCCGCAGTTCAGATCACAGCCGGCGCGGACCGCGTCGCGCGCGGACTCCTCCGGTGTGCTCGTGACCTTGTGATGCTCGTGGATGTCACGGATCGCCCAGCAGTCGCTGACCACGTAGCCGTCGAACTTCCACTCCTCGCGCAGGATGTCGACCAGCAGCGCCTTGCTCGACGAGCACGGCTCGCCGTTGGTGCGGTTGTAGGCCGACATGATGCTGTAGGCCTTGGCCTCGACGATGCAGTCGCGGAAGGCCGGCAGGTACGTCTCGCGCAGATCCTTGGGCGTCGCGCGCGCGTCGAATGAGTGGCGCAGCCCCTCCGGTCCGCTGTGCACCGCAAAGTGCTTGGGCGTCGCCACCAGCTTCAGGTACTTGGGGTCGTCACCCTGCAGCTCCTTGCAGAAGGCGACGCCGAGCCGCGCCGTCAAGTGCGGGCACTCGCCGTAGGTCTCGTGCCCGCGGCCCCAGCGGGGATCGCGAAAGATGTTGATGTTGGGCGTCCAAAACGTGAGCCCCTTGTAGTAGCCCCGATCGTTCTGGCGCGCGAACTCGTGATGCTTGGCGCGGCCTTCGTCGGCGATCACTCGCGCGATCTGCGTCATGCGCTGGCTGCTCCAGATCGCCGCCAGCCCGATGGCTTGCGGGAACACCGTCGCCACGCCGGCGCGTGCCACACCGTGCAGGCACTCGTTCCACCAGTTGTACTCGGGGATACCGAAGCGCGGAATGGCCGGCGCCTCGTGCAGCATCTGCGCGGCCTTCTCCTCCATGGTCAGGCGCGACACGATGTCCCGCGCCCGCTCCTCGAAGGAGAGCTTGGTATCGTAGAACGGAATGTTCGTGTTCACGGCGGCTTCCCCGCCCTTCCCTGTTTCAGACATCGAAACCAAAGTACCCTCGCGCGTTGTCGAAACTGACCGCCTTGACCAGCGGAGCCAAGAGCGAATGATCGTCCGGCAGCAGGCCACGCCGCACGTCGTGCCCGAGCATGTTGCAGAGCAAGCGGCGGAAGTAGTCGTGGCGTGAATAGGAGAGGAAGCTGCGCGAGTCGGTCAGCATACCCACGAAGTGTGAGAGCAAACCGAGGTTCGAGAGCGCGTTCAGCTGCCGCTCCATGCCGTCGAGCTGATCGAGGAACCACCAGGCGCTGCCGTACTGCACCTTGGTCGCCACGCTGCCATCCTGGAAGCTGCCGGCCAGCGCCGCCATCAGCTCATTGTCGGCCGGGTTCAAGTTGTAGAGCACCGTGCGCGGCAGCCGATCCTCGCGGTCCAGCTCGTCGAGCAGGCGCGCCAGCGGCCCCGCCACGGGCGCGTCGCCGATCGAATCGAAGCCCGTGTTCGGCCCGAGCTTGTTGCGCATGCGCGTATTGACGTTGCGCAGCGCTCCGATGTGCAGTTGCATCACCCAGCCGCGGCTGTGGTCCAGCACGGCCAGATCGTGCAGCAGCCGCCAGCGCAGAGCGTCCTGCTCCTCGAGCGAGAGGGCCTTCTTGGCGCGCGCCTTGTCGAACAGCGCACGCGCGCGCTCCGGCGTGCAGTGCACGTCGGGCACGATATCCAGGCCGCGATCGGAGAGCCGGCACCCCGCCTGATGGAAGAAGGCGTGCCGGCGCTCCAGCGCATCGAGCAGCTCGGAGTAGCTGGAGATCGAAACGTTGGCGACGGCCTCCAGCTTGCCAAGCCAGGCCGCGTACGCCTCGAGATCCGCGACGCCCATGGCGCCGTCGGGGCGCCACGTCGGCAGGAGCCGCGTCGGGCGCGGCGCCTTCCCATGCGCGAGGTGATGCTCCAGGCTATCGGTGGGATCGTCGGTGGTGCACACCACCTTGACGCGATACTGCTCCAGCAGCCCGGGCGCGCTGAACGAGGGCTCCGCCAGCAGCCGGTTGCAGTGATCGAAGATGCCCCGGGCCGTATCGGGGTTCAGCAGCCGATCGCTGATGCCGAACGGAAACGCCAGCTCCAGGTGCGTCCAGTGAAACAGCGGATTGCGCAACGTGGCGGGCACGGTGCGCGCCCAGGCCGCGAACTTCTCCCAGTCGCTGGCGCCGCCCGTACAATATTGCTCGGGGATGCCGTGGGCGCGCATCGCTCGCCACTTGTAGTGATCGCCGTCCAGCCAGATCTCCGTCAGCGAGCGGAAACGGTGATCTTGCGCGATCTGATCCGGCGGCAGATGGCAATGATAGTCGATGATCGGCTGTTGCTTCGCGACCTCGTGGTACAGCCGCCGCGCCGTCTCCGTCTCCAGCAGAAAATCGGCGTGGATGAACCCCGGGGGGCGTCCCCGAGAAATCGTCACTGGTTGACTCCGCTGGCCAGGAACCCACCGTCGACGGTCAGGATCTCGCCGTTGACGAAGCTCGCCGCCTCCGAGGCCAAGAAGATGCCGGCGCCCACCAGCTCCTCCACGTCGCCGAAGCGGCGCATCGGCGTGCGGGCCTTGAGCTCCCGGCCGCGCTCGGTGCCGTCCAGCAGCGCCGCGTTCAAGGCCGTACGGAACACGCCTGGAGCGATGGCGTTGACGCACACGCCGCTCGGGCCCCATTCGACCGCGAGCGACTTGGTGAGCGCACCGACGGCCGCCTTGCTCGCGCCATAGGCCGCCACCTCGAGCAGCGCCACGAACGTCGATAGCGAGGCGATGTTGATGATGCGACCGTACCCGCGCTCCAGCATGTGCCGGCCGAAGACCTGGCAACCGCGCAACGTGCCGTTCAAGTTACAGTCGAAGATCGCGTTCCAGTCCTGCTCGGAGTAGTCGAGCGTCGGGCCGCGCTTGGTGAAGCCGGCGCAGTTGACCAGGATGTCGACCTTGTCGAACTGCTCGATGGTCTTGTCGCGCAGGCGCTCCAGGCTCGCGCGATCGGTGACGTCGGAGACCTGGCGCAGGGTGCGCACGCCGCGCTGCTCGATCTCGCGCGAGACGTTCTCCACTTCGCTGGCACGGCGCGAGGACGCGACCACATTCGCGCCCGCCTCCGCCAGGCCGAGCGCCAGCGCGCGGCCGATCCCGGTGGTACCGCCGACAACAACGGCAGTGCGATGGTTCAGACTGAGTTTTTCGTAGGGCATGGCTGGATCCTGATTCAGAGCTTGACGTCGAGGCGGGAGCCGCCGTCGGCGAGGGTGGCCTTGACGGTGCGCGTGTCGCTACCGCGTTTCACTTCCACGTCGTAGTTGCCTTTGAAGCCGCGCAGTTTGAACTGCCCCGCGGCATCGGTGGTCCCCTGCTCCTGAGTCCGCCACTTGCCGAACACCAGGTCTCGGTAGGCTTGCCCGCCCGGCTTGAGCGACCAGTCACCGCGGTACATGACGGCGTTCTTCTTCCAGTGGTTCGTGTCCCAGAAGCCCCACATCATGATCGTGGTCACGGCGGGGTGGCTGAACAGCACCGTGTAGAAGTCGCGCACGAAGTTGCCCGCGGTCTCTTCATCGTCGATCACGACGTCGAACTCCGTCACCGCGATGTCCTTCTTGAACTTCGCGTAGCGATCCAGGATCGCCATCAGGTCGTCCGGTGACGTGAGCGAGGAGCCGAAGTGGCCCTGCAAGCCGATGCCGTCGAACGGGGCGCCCTTGTCGACCAGCAGCTGGATCATCTTCTCGTAGTGGTCGCGGTGCGGGGTCGTTCCGCCGCCGCCCGACAGGATCGCGAAGTCGTTGATGTACAGCTTCGGCGCCGGATCGATCGCGTGCGTTTGCTTGAACCAATCGACCATCACCTCGGGTCCGAGAATGTCGAGCAGGTCGTGCATGGTGAACGGCTCGTTCACCACGTCCCACTGGATCACCTTGCCCTTGACCGCGGTCGCGACCTCGCGAATATGGGCCGTCACCTCTTCGCGCAGCTGGGCGGGGTTGTCCTTGAAGCGCTGCAGATAGCCCGGGAGGTTCGGCCATCCCGGCCACACCAGCACGTGGCCGCGCACGTCCATCCCTGCCTCGCGCAGCCAATCCACGCCGCGCACGCCCCGTTCCAGCGGAAAGCTCCAGTCCTCCAGCGCCTGCCACTTCAGGTCGTTCTCGAGCGTGACCGTGTTGAACAGCTCGCGCAGCAGCCCCACGAACTTCTCGTTGCCTCCGTTCAGCAGCGTCTCGGCGGGCGCGGCCGTGCCGAAGTGAAAGGCGTGGCGCGTCAACTTGGCGGAGACGGTCGCGCCCTTCACGGGCTTGCCGTCGCTCCCCACCACCTTCACGACCAGATCGGCCTTGCGCAACTGGTCGATGCGCTGCTCGGCCTTAGCGCGCCAGGGCGCGTCGGGTTCCATCCCCTCGTAGCTGATCTTCGTCTTCGGCAGATCGGCGAGCGTCAGCTGCTTCTGGAAGTTCTCGACCTTGATGTCTGCAAACTCCACCGTCTGTGGTGGGTAGCCGAGGCGAAAGCCCACCTGCGCTTCGCCCGCCTTGAAATTCCGCTTCGCCACGAACGGGACGAACACCTGCTTCCAGTGCGAGCCAGCGCGGACCGAGTACGTGACCGACTTGTCGTGGGGCGCATGGTTCAGCTCGAAGTTGAGCTCCGTCTCCGCCTCACCGCTCTCGACCGGCACATACTCGGTGCGGAAGTAGAAGCTCGCGAGCAGCACGTCCCCGACGCGCACCTCGGTCTTGCTCTGAGCCGTCAGCTGCACGTCCCACAGGTTCTCGGAGTTTTCCTTGATCTCGGCCCGGATGGCCTTGCTGAAGGGCTGGCCCGCCACCTCCACGATGCTGCTGCTGACGCGGGCGGTGGCGCCTTGCAGTGAAAACGCCTCGAGCCCACCGCCCCCGAGCACGTCGACCCCGGGTACCTTGCCGTAGTTGCCCTTGGCTGGAGCTTCGGCGGCGCCGCCGCTGGCGGATGGGGTGGCGACGGGAGCGCTCGCGTCTTTTGCGACCGGCTCACGCTGGATGCAGGCGCTCCACAGCAGCGCGCTCGACAGCGCGGCTATCCACCATCTGAGCTGTTTCACTCGCTCGACTTTCTACTTCAGTTCTGCGATTCGTTGTGGTGACCGCTCTCGGCGGAGGCGCCTGCACAGCCGCGCCGCCACGCTACACCGCCGCTGCGCCTCTACGGGACACCTCTCAGCCAAAAAACAGGTTCCCGGCTCGGCGCGCGACCGGACTGGCACACGGGGTACCGCTGCCCGGGACTCTTCCCCCGAGACTGCCGCTCGTTCGCGCGCGACGGCGCGCGAAAAGTCCGCAACAACACATCACAAAAAACGAAATCCGCGCGCGACCGGCCGCGGCGCTCTATAGCTTGTGGGTGCTGCTTCGTGTAGCACAGCCTTCTGGAAACGTTACCCCAAATGGTCTATGCGTGCGCAAACTTCCGCGGACACCCCGTGCGGGGTGGCGCCACTCTGGAAGCCAGCAACGCGCTGCGCCGCTGCACCGACCCCAACCCGGAATCGAAGCCATGACTGAGAGCTATTTTGGAAGCATCGCGCCCATCAAATACGAGGGCCCCCAGAGCGACAACCCGCTCGCATACCGCTACTACGACAAGGATCGCAAGGTGCTCGGCAAGAGCATGGAAGCCCAGCTTCGGCCGGCGGTTTGCTACTGGCATACCTTCGCGTGGGAAGGCACGGACGTGTTCGGCGGCGGTAGCTTCCAGCGCCCGTGGCATCGCCCGGGTGACGCCCTGCAGCGCGCGCAGGAGAAGCTCGGCGCGGCGTTCGAGCTGTTCACGAAGCTCGGTGTCCCCTACTTCACCTTCCACGATCGCGACGTGGCCCCCGAGGGCGCGACGCTGAAGGAGAGCCACAAGAACCTCGACCTGATCCTGGAGAGCATGCAGTCGCAGATGCAGCGCACCGGCGTGAAGCTGCTCTGGGGCACGGCCAACCTGTTCAGCAACCGTCGTTACCTGGCCGGCGCCGCCACCAACCCCGATCCGGAAGTGTTCGCGTACGCCGCGGCCCAGGTCGTCAAGGTGCTGGACTGGACCCATCGCCTCAACGGCGAGAACTACGTGCTCTGGGGCGGCCGCGAGGGTTATGAGACCCTGCTCAACACCGACATGAAGCGCGAGGTCGATCAACTCGGCCGCTTCCTGACGCTCGTGGCCGAGCACAAGCACAAGATTGGCTTCAAGGGCACCCTGCTGATCGAGCCGAAGCCGAAGGAGCCGACCAAGCACCAGTACGACTTCGACACCGCGACCGTGTACGCCTTCCTCCAGAAGTACAAGCTGGAGAAGGAGTACAAGGTGAACATCGAGGCGAACCACGCGATCCTCGCGGGCCACAGCTTCCAGCA
>DASTRX010000191.1:0-55878 GCA_035760985.1 Polyangiaceae bacterium | reverse complement strand
GCGGTAAGGATTACAACATCATTTTTCGAACCAGCAGCGGAAGCGCGCCGCCCGCCCAAGTCAAAGCGTTCGCCGACACGTGGAAGTGGAGCTCAGACTCTGAGCGCTTGTACCGAGATGTCGTAGAGAAGGGTGGGGGTCTGGCTGAGCGCCTGCGGGGACTGCGCCAGTTCCTGCGAGAGTCGGATGTTATGGCGTACCTCTGCATGATGGCGCCGCGTCTTGTTGAGCTGCGGCGTGTGCTGAAGCCAAACGGCAGCATCTACCTTCATTGCGATCCAAGCTCCAGTCACTACCTCAAGCTGCTGATGGATGGCGTTTTCGGCGCAGGATGCTTTCGAAACGAAATCATTTGGCGCTATCGCAGATGGCCGACTAAGGCGCGTCGATTCCAGCGGATGCACGATGTGCTGTTCTTCTACACGAAGAGCGGGAGCGATGGCCATACGTTCAACCAGCTCTACGATGCGCTTGCGGAATCAACGTTGAAGACATGGGGCACCAAGAAGCAGGCCGCTGTATTCGACGGTGAGGGGAACCGTCTGCGTTCAAGCAACACAGATGTTGACTCCGATGGCGCGAAGATGAGCGACGTTTGGGACATCAAGATCATTGCACCCGTCTCGAAGGAGCGGACTGGCTTTCCGACACAGAAGCCGGAGGCACTCCTTGAACGCATCATTTCGGCCAGCAGCAAGGAGGGTGACGTTGTGCTGGATCCGTTCTGCGGCTGCGGAACAGCTGTTGCCGCAGCAGAGCGCCTAAAGCGCCGCTGGCTTGGGATCGACGTGACACATCTAGCGATCAATTTGATCAAACATCGGCTGGTGGCAGCTGGCAGCGGTAAGTTCAGAGTCGTCGGTGAACCCACTACGGTTGATGGTGCAGCGGAGCTGGCACAGAATGATCCGTACCAGTTTCAGTGGTGGGCACTCGGGCTCGTGGGAGCGCGACCGTCTGAGCAGAAGAAGGGTGCTGATCGCGGAATCGATGGCCAAATCTTCTTTCACGATGACGAGCGTTCTGGAGCGACGAAGCAAATTCTGATCTCCGTCAAGGCAGGTGGAACCGGCGCTGCGCACGTGCGCGACCTTCGAGGCGTCCTTGAGCGTGACGGCGCCGAGATTGGCGTGCTGATCTCAATGAAGGAGCCTACGCAGGCCATGGTCGTCGAGGCTTCAAAGGCTGGTTTCTACGAAAGTCCCTGGGGTTCCCATCCGCGTCTCCAGCTTCTTACCGTGGATGAGTTGCTCAATGGCAAGTCGATCGACTATCCCGGGCCACGGCAGTCCAACTTGACGATCAAGCGTACGCTCAGGAAGACGAAGCCAAGCGAGAACCTCTACCTCCCAGGGCTCGCCAACGCAGGGCAAAATGACAACGATGCAGAAGCGTCACGCAAGAGGACTGCCGGATAGCACTTCGATGGATCGTTGATTCTTTCGAGCGGCGTTGGCGAGACAGATTCTGCAAAGTTAGAGCAGGGCGCTCAGTAGATCGGATCCTCTGCCATCGGCGACTTTACCACCGGTATCGTTCCATACCCAAAGCGATCGAGTGTCGCTCGCACGACCCGCTCAAACGACGGTGACCCCAGGGGCGATATGTAGACGGCTTCGATCAGCTTCTCTACATCGACAGGGATCGCGAGGCCGCCCGCCGTGATCTCGAAGTCAACACCACCGCCGTCGAACGCGTCTTCAGCCGCGGGGGAGATATGCGTGACAGCCCGAAGCTCGCTTTCGTGCTTGAAGCTCTCACGCTTGTGGACGTACGGGTAAAATAGGTTGACGCGCGGAAAATCGGCGGTGGAGTAATCGATGTACTTCACGGCGCCCACGAAGATACGGTGCGACTGCTGTCGCCCACTGGCTGTGTCATGCTGTGGTAGAGCGGCCACGAGCCGCCATACACTTGATTTGATGGCCACGCCCTCGCCGTTCAGGCCGTAGAGACTCCACATAGCCGCCGACTCGTGGCTCGACATATGCCAACAACTGATCGCCATGCGTTCTCGCGTCTCGATGCGATGCCGATGGTAGTTTGCGTCTGCCTCGGGAGTCATGCGGCGGGCGGCATACTCGCGAACGCGTGCGTCCATCCTCTTTGGCATCGCACCTTCAAACCGGTCCTCGAACTTCGAAGCACGACAAAAGAAGAGCCTCCGGGTATCGAGTAGCGAAAGGATCTTGGGGAGCGTCTGGTAACGCCAGAGATCTGTTGCATCGTCGGGGAGGTCGAAAACATCATGGGGCTCTGAGTAGTAGGTAAACACCGGCTCGAATCCTCGAAGGGCAAACGTGTCGGCAGTCTATCATGGAGTGCCTGCAGTGGGCCGCCCGCCATGGTCCTCGCCTTCTACGTGGCCGCGGTAGACGCGGACGCTTGGATGCGCAGGGAGAAATCTCGACTACACGCGAGCGCCCTGTGAACGAAGATCCGGTGTGTTGTGATCTAGCCAGTGTTCTGCTCGTAGCCAGTCGCGCACCGTGCGAATTCTCGTGACTGCCTCCGGTGCGCCGCCGATTGCATGCGCAAGCCTCGTTGCTCCAACCAAGCGAATGGTGTTCGTAGACTCAACGGCGAGCTGGGTGGCAGAGAATGCAATTCCGTCGGCCTGAAAGAAGATCGGCATGTGCACCATTACGCCGAAGAACGGAGCAAAGACCGTGCGTCTCAGAGGGACCTCGGTGAACTTGCGCAGATTACTTTGGGCCGTGACGATTCTCTCAAAATCGGATTGAAAAGCATCGACGTTGGAGGCGGCCCAAGTCTTGCCGCCTGTCTCAAGTCTTCGGTCCAGCGCGATGACCAGCATGCCCAACCGCTTGGGCGAAAGGTCACGTGACTCAAGCTGCTTGTAGCCATCTTGAATCGCTCGCTTGTTGCCGTCGCTAGAGGGCCTCTTCACCTCTACCACCAGGGGCAGACAATCGCGGTGCTCGGCGAGCATGTCTTCATCGCGTTCGGAAAAGGTGATCTGAAAACCCTGGACCCCCAGCGCATGCCCGACCACAATCTCTGCCAACGCGTCTCGTGCGGGATCGCGCTGCGCGAAATAGTCGGGTAGCGCCTTTCCCCCGAGGACTCTGCTGAGCTTCTCGCGCTTCGCTTCTGCGGACGCGCTCGCAAGAACTGAAGGCCAGTATTGTAGACCTTGTAGTTGCGATACAGCCTCAAAGAAGAGCTGGCGCTTTTGCGAATCGTCGGGCCATGGAAAGCGCGATGGGTACGTGAGCTTCGCCATTTCGCCCATGACTCGGAGGTAGAGATCGAAGCGGCAGCCCGGCATCGGCCGATTGAGCACCCTTCGGGCCTCGTCTAGGGCTTGCTGGCTTCCCAAAATGAAGTCAGACATTCCAATCTTGGCTCGCATCATGACTCCCGAGCTTAGCACGCGCGGCGGGCATGACCGCCCTTCGGGCACCCATTTCATCCACAGGCAGGCGAGCTGACGTCATCGAGGCGTCATGCGAACGCCTCGCTGGTCGGCGATGCTCTGTTGCACGTGCTTGCAGAGCCCACGGGCTTGACACGAAATACCCGGACCCATTTCGTTCTAGGCAGCGGTAGGCCTAAGCGGATGAAAGCTCGTTTTTGTCCACGTAGTCGCTCCTCTGCGTAGATTACTTCCTGCTCCTGCCGCTCGCACGCTCGGACGTGCGCCATGTACTCTGCGCTTGTCGAACGCGAGACGGCTTCCGCGACCTCGTCTCCTTCGGGCGCTCGGTACCGTCTTATGAGCGCTCCGGTCAGCTCGCCCTTGCGCCGCAGCGGCAAGAAGCCCTTGCCCGATCGCAGCCGGCGGAAGTTCTTTGGCGCCATCATCGGAACCTGTGTCCGTTTGGCGAGCTCACCGAGAGTCTGGTCCGCGGTGCAAGCAATCTTGGTGATGTACCCCGCGAGCACCGAGACGCCTTCCTGGGGCCTGACGTTCAGGCGCAGCGCCTCGGCCGTCGAACGCCAGCCAAAGCCGCATGCGAGCAGGTGAGGCTTCAGCTCTCCGCGAATCAACGTGGCGTTGACGTCGCTTTCGCAAGCGGGCCGTCGAGACTCGTTGTCCTGCCGCAGGAATGCAGCCAAGTCCGCGCTGCGGATCATGAAATTGATGTGCGGCACGCCCGAGCGGTGCGCCTCGACGGTGGACACCCACTCCCGACCAAACGGCGTCATGTCATTCCGAATCATCCAGCGCCGAACGCGCTTCAAGAACCGCTCACCACGGCTGCCGAACTCGCGATACACATCCGCCAGTCGGCTCTTGCCGCGCAGGTGCTGCTCGGGGTTTAGCGTCAGCACGAGAAACACGACGTCCTTTGGGTCCGTGGTCGCGAACGCCTCCTGGATACGCGCAAACAGCACGTGGCTCTCGTGCTGCGAGCAGTAGGGGCAGCGCCAGCTGCGGCAGAAGTAGGGGATGCGAGTTTTCTTCAGCGGGTCGTTCGGGTTCCAAACGTAGAGGTGCAGCGGCCGCCGCCTGTGCCGGTTGGCGGCGCAGGCCTGGACGTGTGTGGGAAGGCCCTCCCAAGCCTGTCTAGGCAGGGCTCGCGCGCGCCGGAGACGGCCGGCCCTGTCGGGCCTCGTTTCCGTCTCCGGCGACTTATCCTTGTGTCTACTAGAGCCCGCGCCGCGACTGGAGACGTCGGCAGCCCGCGCGATCACGCGCGCGTCGCCTCCCCAGCGGCGTGGAGCTCGCGCAGTTCACCCGGCTCGCTCCCAGCACCGGCATGCGCGTCGCCAGCGCACTGCCCGTGCAGAACGGCCTCCGCGAGCTCCACGAGCCGCGCACCGGTGAACAACCCCCCATCGAGCACCGCGAGCGCAAGCCGCCCGATCGAGTCCAGCTCGAGCACCGCACGCGCGAACTGCCGCGCCCGTTCGACAGGCACGGCCTCGCGCCGCCGCGCGGCTTCGAGGAGAGCGATCGCCTCCTCGTGTGTGATCCGCGTGTGATCCGGTCCCCCGACCAGAATCAGCGAATCAGGCTGTTTTACCGCTGCGCGCCCGGGACGATTCGAACGTCCGACCTTCGGTTCCGTAGACCGACGCTCTATCCAGCTAAGCTACGGGCGCGTTGGCGGGCCTATTATCACGACCGGCGCGTTGCACACGAGGGATTTGCGAGAATCGTTCAGATTCTTTCGCCGGGGCTGGCCCGTGGGGTGGACAGTGGCGCACCGAGTCCCCCGGCGCCGCATCATGGGCGCCGAGCGACCGCCGGAGGGGCGACGCGCAGTGGTTTTACCCGCGCAGCGCGGATCCGAGCGTCTCCGCAACCCCAGCCCGAAGCCGGAGGGCTACCCGCGCAGCGCGGATCCGAGCGTCTCCGCAGTCCCGCGCGCGCCGCCCGAGTGGTTTTACCCGCGCAGCGCGGATTGGAGCGGCCCCGCCCGGCCCGACGACGCCCGGAGCTCACCCGCGCAGCGCGGATCCAAGCGTCGCCGCAACCCGCCGTGCGCCGCCGCCCCGCCGCGCTCCCGCGGATTCGCGCCCCCCTGCAACCGCCGCACTCGCCCCAACTCGGGCCATTGGGCGGGTGGCCTGACCAGGGTATGCAAGGATTGCGGAGCGGGTCTGGCACTCTGACAGCGATGTCCTGCTGTGGAGGCGCGAAAATTCTCGAAGTGCGCAGGAACGAGCGTATCCCACCTGAAAATCCGAAAACTCCACCCCTTGGCATCGCCCGTGCAATAGAGGCGGTCACTACGCTTGCTTAGCTACTTTGCTTTCTTGGCTTGAAGGTCCGCGCCACTTTCTCAGGGGTTGCGCAGACCGACTTCGGCCGCTTCGGCGGTCGCTTATAGAGGTTGCTTACTTGGTAGCTCTGCTTCGTAGCTTAGACTGGGCCTCTCTCTGATTTCGGCCTCTTAGCTTAGCTCTTTCTCTACTCACCAAGCCTTGCTGGCCGATCCTCACTCGGCCGCATCACTGCCCGGTTCTTCACGCTCGAGGCGGGAGGATTCGGGCGGTGCTCTTTTTGTGCTCCGGGTTTTGTGGCTCCGAGCTTTGTGGCTCCGAGCTTTGTGGTTCCGCGCTTTGGGGTTCCGCGCTTTGGGGTCGTGAGTTTGTGCTTCTGAGCCGGGCGCGGTAGCTGCTGGTTGCACCTGCTCTGGCGTCCGGGGAGGGCCGGCGCCGGCGGCGCGGGCGTGATATTTCTGTTCAACGCCATGGAGCGTCGAGTTGTTCCCGGGTCGATCGCGCTTCCGCTGGGCTGGCTGCTGGCCGCCTGCGCCGGCGCGGCGCAGGCGCCCGTGGCCGCGCCGGCAGCGCAGCCAGTGACGCTGGTGGAGGCGTCCGCTCCGAGCACGGTCGCGTCCGCCCAGCTCACGCCGCAAGCGGTTGCCCCGGCGCCGGACACGGAGCCCGGTCCGGGCTGGCTCGGGGTCGCCCTGACGGGGCGCGCCGCGGACGAGCCGGGCGCGGTGGTGAGCAATGTGCTGCGGCGCTCGCCGGCGGCGCAGAGTGGGCTCGAGGTGGGGGACATCGTGCTGGCCGTGAACGGGCAGACGGTGCTGGAGCCCGCGCAGCTGTCTCACGCCGTGGCCGCGGCGGGCGCGGGCGGGCGGGTGAATCTGCTGGTGCAACGCGCCGGCGAGCAGCGCCTGTTCGCGGTCGCGCTCGGGCGCAATCCGGGGCTCGAGGGGCAGCTACGGCTGGGCTTCGTCGACGCTCCGGCGCCCGAGTTTGCCGGCGTGGAGGTGGCGCTGGGCGAGGCCGCACCCACGCTGCAAGCGCTGCGCGGGCGGGTGGTGGTGCTGGAGTTCTGGGCCACCTGGTGCGGCGCGTGCCGCGCGCTGTTGCCCACCTTGAACGAGTGGCACGATCGCTTCCCGGCGCAGCAAGCGCGGGTCGTCTCCGTGACGGTGGATCCCGCCGGCAAGGCCGCGCGTGACGCGGCCCAGCTCGGCATGCGCTACGCGGTGCTCTCCGATCCGGAGGGGCAGACCGCCCAGCTCTATCAGGCGTTCGCGCTGCCGACGCTGTTCGTGATCGATCGCGCGGGCGTGGTGCGCGATGTCTCCGTCGGCTTCGACCCCAAACGTCTGCGCGCGCTCGAGGCCACCGTGCAGCGCCTGATCTCCGAGCCCGGCTGACCCGCGCCGTCACGAGCCGGCGCGCCGGCTCCCGCCGCTTCATTGGCCCCCGCCACCCCTCGCGCTCTAAGCTGCGGAGCAACCCGACCCGTATTCTCCAGGGTCGGTGCCAGCTCGGCGAAGGATCGGCCCATGAAAGACTCTGAATTGCGGGACCTCGAGACGCGCGCTCGCGCGGGTGGCAGCGCGAAGTATCACGAGAAGAACACGCAGGAGGGCAAGCTGTTCGCGCGCGCGCGCCTCGCGCAGCTGCTCGATCCCGGTTCCTTCGTCGAGGATGGCCTGCTCGCGAACTGCCAGGCAGAGGGGCTGCCGGCGGACGGCGTGGTGACCGGCATCGGTCGCGTGCAGGGCAGGGTGGTCGCGGTCATGGCCAACGACTCGACCGTGAAGGCGGGCTCGTGGGGCCGCCGCACCGTCGAGAAGATCCTGCGCATCCAGGAGCAAGCGGAGCGCCTGCGCTGCCCGCTCTTCTACCTGGTCGACTCGGCGGGCGCCCGCATCACCGATCAGGTCGAGATGTTCCCCGGGCGCCGCGGCGCCGGACGCATCTTCTACAACCAGGCGCAGCTGAGCGGCCTCGTGCCGCAGATCTGCCTGCTCTTCGGCCCCTCCGCGGCAGGCGGCGCCTACATCCCGGCCTTCTGCGACGTCGTGCTGATGGTGGACGGCAACGCCAGCATGTACCTCGGCTCGCCGCGCATGGCCGAGATGGTGATCGGCGAGAAGGTCACGCTGGAGGAGATGGGCGGCGCCAAGATGCACACCTCCGTGTCGGGCTGCGGCGACTTCCTGCTGAAGAGCGAGCCCGAAGCGCTGGAGCTGGCTCGCCGCTACCTCTCCTTCCTGCCGGGCGGCACCAGCCAGGAACCAGCCCGGCCGCCCGCGCCCGCCAGCAAAACGCTGGAGCAGATCGTCCTGCCCGACGAGAACCAGCCCTTCGACATGCGCCTCGTCATCCAGCAGCTGATCGACGAGGGCAGCGAGCTCGAGATCAAGGCGCGCTACGCCCGGGAGCTGATCACCAGCCTGGCGCGCATCGACGGCGCCCCGGTCGGCATCGTCGCCAACCAGCCCAAGCACCTGGGCGGCGTGCTGTTCGCGGACAGCGCCAACAAGGCCGCGCGTTTCATCGACCTGTGCCACTGCTACGGCATCCCGCTCTTGTTCCTGGCGGACGTGCCCGGCTTCATGATCGGCAGCAAGGTCGAGAAGCAGGGCATCATCCGCGCCGGCGCCAAGATGATCGCCTCGGTCAGCCGCGCTACCGTGCCCAAGCTGAGCGTGGTCGTGCGCAAGGCCTACGGCGCCGGGCTCTACGCCATGTGCGGCCCCGCCTTCGACCCCGACGCCTGCATCGCCCTGCCCACCGCCTCGATCGCCGTCATGGGCCCGCGCGCCGCCGTGAACGCCGTGCACTACAACCGCATCCAGGCCGTGCCGGAGGGCCCCGAGCGCGACGCCCTGGTGAGCCAGCTGCGCAAGGAGTACGAGGCCGACATCGATCTGGAGAAGCTCGCCAGCGAGCTGGTGGTCGACGCCGTGATCCCCTTCGAGGCGCTGCGCGGCGAGGTGGCCGCGCGCTTGCAGCTGGCGAGCGACAAGCCGCGCCCCGAGCGCAGGGGGCCATGGCTCGCGCCCATGTGAGCTCGCGCTTCCTCCGCAGCGCGGCGCTCGGCGTGCTGCTCGCCGGCTCCGCCCAGGCCCAGGTCCCGCTCGAGCGCTTGCACGGCGTCCTGCGCGCACGTGCGGGTGGGCTCGGCGCCGGCTACCTGCGCGCGGCTCCAGGACTGCCCGCTGTCCGCTCGCACTGGGTGCCGCTGGGGCGCGGGCGCGGGCTGCTGCGCGCGGCCGATGACGACCTCGCGCAGCAGCCCGCGCTCTGGACGGCGCCGCTGCACTTGCTCATGGATCGCGCGCGTCCCGCGCTCGCGCTCGACGCTGCGCGCGAGCGCGGCGCGGGCAGCGGCCAGGGCGTCGTGATCGGCATCGTCGACGCCGGCGTCGATGCGGCGCATCCGGACCTGCGCCGCGCCGACGGCACGACGCGCATCGCCTGGTGGATCGACTTCACCAGCAACCCGCTCGGCTTGCATCCAGAGCTGGAGGCGGAGTTCGGCTGCGCGCCGCGGCGCGGGCTGCAGTGCCAGGTGCTGTCCGGCGCCGATCTCGATCAGCGCCTGAACGACGGCGTGCGCGGCAACGAGCCCGGCGATCCGATCGGTCACGGCACTCACGTCGCCTCGATCGCGGCCGGCAACGGCCGCGCGCGCAGCGACGGCGCGTTCGCGGGCGTCGCGCCCGAGGCCACGCTGATCGTGGCGCGCGTGGCGGGCTCGGGCGGCGGCATCCGCGAGGACGACGTGGCGCTCGCCAGCAAGTTCGTGTTCGAGCGCGCGCGCGAGCTGGGCCAGCCCGCGGTCGTGAACCTGAGCCTGGGCGGCGACTTCGGCGCCCACGACGGCTCCTCCGAGCTCTCGCAGCTGCTGGGGAGCCTGGTCGGCCCGGATCAGCCGGGGCACGCGATCGTGGTCGCGGCCGGCAACAGCGGTCAGCTGCTGACCGGCGTGACCAGCGCAGCGGCGGGGCCCGTCGGCATCCACACGGAAGTCGAGCTGAGCGCGGAGTCGCCGCAGCGCCTGGCGCTGCTCACGCCGCGCCCGCTCAGCGGCAGCGATCAGACCCACGCCAGCCTGTTCCTGTGGCTGAATCTGTTCCCCGCCTCCGGGCTCTCGGTGGGCCTCGAGCTGCCCGACGGCTCGCGCATCGAGCCCCTCCCGCTCGGGCAGAGTCAGGCGCTGAGCTCCGGCGGCGTCAGCGCCGCGGTGGTGCACGGGCTCGACGATCCGGCGCTCGAAGCCGAGCTCGCGCCGTCCTTGCCCGGCCTCCAGCTGGGCGAGCTGCTGCCCTCCGCGGGCTCCGCGGCGATCCTGGTCGACGGCAGCTGGCCCGCGGGGGCCACCTTTCACGTGCTGATCGAAGGAGCGGGCCGCGCAGAGCTGTGGGCGCAGTCGGAGGGTGATCTGGCGCCGGAGGCGAGCCCGCTCGGCGCCGTGTTCGCCGGCGCCAGCGCGCAACAGACCATCACCATCCCCGCCAGCGACCCGGCGCTGATCGCGGTCGGTGCCAGCATCAATCGCCTGGACTGGAGCGACTACCGCGGGCAGACGGCGCGCTACGACGATCCGAAGCTCGATCCCGCGCCGGCGGTCGGCGGCGCGGCCTTCTTCAGCTCGGCGGGGCCCAATCGCCTCGGCGACATCAAGCCCGATGTGGTCGCGCCGGGCGGCTTCGTGGTGGCCGCGCTCGCGGGCGACGCCGATCCGCGCTTCGGCGGGCGCGGGGTCTTCTCGGGGCTGTGCTCGCCGCCGGGCTGCCAGGTGGTGTCCGACGACTATGCCGTCACCGTCGGCACGTCGATGGCGGCGCCGATGGTGAGCGGCGCGGTTGCGCTGCTCTTGCAGCGCAACCCGCAGCTCACCCAGCCGGAGCTGCGCGCGCTGCTCCAGGCGGGCTCGAGCGCGCTCGAGCCCGCTCCGGAGCCGCTCAGCCGCGAGGGTGGGGGAGCCGTGAGCATCGCGCGCAGCTTCGAGGCGCTACAGAGCGCGCCGCGCGCGGCGCAGGAGCGGCCCGACGCCGGGCAGAGCCGCCTGCGCTTCGCGAGCGGCTTCTTGCTCGCGGATCCCGCGCGCGAGCTCAGCGCGCAGCTCTGGCTGCGAGACGCCGCGGGCGGAGTCTTCGATCTGGAGCCGGCCCGGCTCGGCGCGCAGGTGAGCGGCGGACGGCTGGCGCGCGAGATCGAGCGGCTCGCGCCCGGGCTGTACCGGCTCGCGTTCTGGTCGCCCGCCCCGGCGCTGGACGACACGCTGCGCGTCGACGTGCGCGTCGACGGGCGGAGCTGGCTCCGCGCCGAGCTGCCCGTCGTGGGCGAGGTGGAACAGCGCGGAGCGTCGCTGGAAGGAGGCTGCAGCGCCAGCGCGAGAGCCTCCTCCCGGCGTGCAACGCACGGTGCCGCTGGGCTGGCACTTCTACTGTTGCTGATGGCCGCGCGCTTCCGAGCCCCTCTGCTCAGATCTCGGTCAGATACACGGTGAAGCCGTGCGGCTCGAGCGGCTCGTGATCGGGGTCGATCGGATGCGCGAGGTCGACGCCGCCCACGCTGATGCCGACGATCAGGAAGGCGCTCGCGTCCTGGTAGTCGACGATGGTGCGCTCGGCGGAGGTCCCGCGCTGCACAAACGGCAAATCGTAGCGCTTCAGCGGCTTGCCGTTGCCGTCGATGGCGACCAGCGTCCAGCGAAAGGCCGCCGGCTCCTCCCACTCGGCGTGGAAGGCCAGGCTCTTGCCCAGCCAGGCGCGATCCATCTCCAGCCACAGATAGGTCGAGCCGAGCGGCTCGATCGGGCGCAGCGGCGCCACTCGCCGCGGCAGCGACGAGGCCTTGATCGCCCACTCGAAGCGCACGCGCCCCGCGTCGCCCAGCCAGAGCAGCTCGGGAGCGTTGCTGCCGTCGTCGCGCGAGCCCAGGAACGCGCGCCACACGGCGAAGCCGAGCAAGAAGTCGTCGAAGCTCTGTTTCGAGCCGACGAACGCGCGGCGCAGCACGTCGAGGCTGTCGGGCTCGTTGTTCCACTCGAGGCCCGTCGAAGGGGCGTCGCGCCGCGACATCTGCACCAGCGCCGCCGGCAAGATGCCGCGCCGCCCGGCGCGCAGGCGCTGATCGAGGTAATGCACGAACAGCGCAGCGCCGGCGCTCTCCGGAGAGAGCTCGCGGCCCACCGTGCTGAGCTGGGGATTGGCCTGGTAGCGATCGATCGCGAGCAGGTCGGCGTCGCTCGCGTTGCCGAGCGCCTGCCACAGGGACGCGGCGATCGCGCGGCGCAGGTACGGCGTCTCCGCCGCGTCGAGTCCGAGCAGCAGCGCCTCGGCGACGCACAGGCTCGCCTGGCGCCGCGCTTCGCTCGCGCGCGGGCGCGCCCGGCAGAAGGCGGAGCTGCGATCGCTGTCGAGGGAGCGCCGCTCGCTCGCCACCTCCAGCTCGTCCCGCTCGGGCGCCTGCAAGTACAGATCGAGGCCGGAGTCGGGGCCCGCCGCATCCGGCAGGGGCCGGGGCAGGCCGAGCGCGCCGACGATCTGCGCGTAGGCTTCCTCGAGCGCGGCGACGTACGCCGGCAACAGCGGCGCCGACCGGGCATCCGCGTGCGCGCACACGGGCTGCCGCAGGCCGCAGGCCGAGAGCGTGAGTCCGGTCGGCCGCGGCCGACTCTCGATCCGGCTGCCGGTTGGCAAGCGGGGGTCGATCGGCGCCGCGACCTTGGCGGTGGGCTCGCCGCCACCGAGCAGGATCGAAGGGCGCAGCTGGGGCTGCTCGCTGTCGGCGCGCAGCTGTGGCGAAAGCACCCCGAGCGCGGCCGCCAGCGCCAGCGTGCGCCTGGACGCACGAGCGCGGCAGGCCCGGAGCAGGCGGAAAACAGGGCCGGGCTTCGAACTCACCTCGAACAGGAATTTGACATCACCGGGCGACGCGCGTCTATACTCTCGAAAAGAGGCGCTTTCTGGTCGAAGTTCGGGCCGGTGTAGGGGGCGCTGCGAGGGCCGCGGGAAGCCCCGCAGGCACTAACCAAACCCGTCGCGCAGGCCGCTTAGTTCCGAGGAGCCATGGACACGTCGAGCTTCGATCCTACACGGGCTGTCGTTTTTGACCTGCAGCGGGGTCAGGTGACTTTGCAGGGCCGCAGCCCCGTGCTGGTGCTGGCGGCGGAAGCGCTGGCGCAGCTGTGCGCTCGCCTGGACGCAGCGGCGCTGCGCCAGTTCGGTGCCGTGCTGGGCAAGCAAGCGGGCGCGCGCATCCGCGAGCGCATTGGCGCGAGCGCCTCGACGACGCTGGAGACGATGGTCGATCAACTGGGTGGCGAGCTGTCGCTGGCCGGGCTCGGCTCGCTCGCCATCGAGCGCTGGGGCCAGGCGCTGGTGGTGCGCGTCGAGGGCTGCCCGCTGGGTGCGCCGGGTCACGAATTGATGAGTGCTTATGTCGAGGCCGCGCTGCAGGCGGCGGTCGAGCGCGAGGTCACGGCGCTGGTGCTGGAGCGGAGCGCAGAGTCCTTCCGGCTGCTGCTCTGTGGCCAGGCCGGGTCGGCGCGCGTGAAGGGCTGGTTGTCGGCGGGCGGGAGCTGGGGCGACGCCCTGGCTGCGCTCCACCACAGTCCCCGCAACGACGTGAGCGGAGGGACGCACTGATGGCTGCTTCCAAATCGATGCTGGAATCGCTGCTCGCGCGCGTGCGCCAGCGCGCCGCGGAGCCGCGTCCGGCGTCCCGGGCGGTTGCCTTCGACGCTCGCGCCGACCAGCTCGCCACGAGCCCCCCCGCGGCGGCTCCGGTCGCGGCGGCCGCCGCCGTCGCGCGCCCAGCGCCCGTCGCCGCTCCGGCGGAAGACGAGCTGATCGAGGAGTACGACGACGAGCTGGTCGAGATCCTCGACGACGACGAGGTCGCGTCCGAATCGGAGCCGCCGCCTCCCTCCGCGCCGCCCTCCTCGCCGCTCGAGCTGCGCGCCTCCGCGCCCTCCGTGGAGATGCGGCGCAGAGCCGTGCCGCCCAGCTCCGGCCCGAGCCCCGTCGCGGCTCCCCGCGCACCGGCGCCGGCTGCTCCCGCCGCCGCCCCACCGGCACCTGCCGCGGCAGCGCTGCGCGCGGAAGTCGTCGCGCGCCGCCCCGTACCGGCGACGGCCGTCGTACAAGCTCAGGCGACGCGCCCCGATGCGCGCAGCGCGTCCTTCGTCGAGCTGCTCGACGCCTCGCTCGAGCTCGGGGAATAACGCCACTCCGGGCTCGTCGTCGGGACGGGGGGCACGTCCGGGGCTCGCCAGGTGAGGTCTCGCGAGCGCAAAGGCTCCTACCGATCGGTAGGAGCCATTACCGATCGGTAGGAGCCATTACCGATCGGTAGGAGCCGTTACCGATCGGTAGGAGCCGTTACCGATCGGTAGGAGGATTTCGAGTCGCGCAGGGGCTGCCGGAAGCCTGGTTGGACCGCGGTTCACGCGCGAGAGAGGAGTCGGCGGGTGGCGATTTCGGCACCCTTGGCCAGCGACTCCAGCTTGCCCCAGACCACGTCCGGGTCGATGCCGCGCATGCCCGCGTGAATGCTGAAGCCGCAGTCGACGCCGGCGATCACGCGCTCGGGCCCGACCAGCCGCGCGTAGCGTTCGATGCGCTGCGCGACCAGCTCCGGATGCTCGATGTAGTTCGACTGGCACTCGATCACGCCGGGGCAGAGCAGCTTGTCATCGGGCACGCGCAGCTGTTCGAACAGCGCCCACTCGTGCGCATGCCGGGGGTTGGCCGCTTCGAACAGGATCAGCGGCGGCTTGGCGGTCCACACCAGATCGATGATGTCGGCGAGGGGCACGTCGCAGTGGTGCGGCCCCGGGTAGTTCCCCCAGCACAGGTGCATGCGCAGCTGCTCGCTCGGGATGTTGCGCACGGCGTGGTTCAGCGCAGCGATGTTCATGGCCGCGCGTTTGCGAAACGTCGGCAGGTCGAGCGAGGCGTAACTGGAGTGGCGGCCCATGGCCAGGTCCGGGCAGTCGAGCTGCACGGTGGCGCCGGCGGCGGCGATGCTCTCGTATTCCGGTCGCATGGCTTCGGCGATCGCGAACACGTACTCTTCTTCGCTGCGATAGTACTCGTTGCCGAAGAAGATGCTCACGACACCCGGCGAGGCTGCGCTCGAAAATAGTCCAGTAGGAGCAGGGCTCGCCTCTTGCACGGCCCTCTTCAAATTCAGCATGTCCCGATCAGCGGCTTGCGCGTTCTTGACCGAAATCGGGCCGTTGCAGGCCGGCGCGTGGCGCTTGCGCCGCCCGGGATTGGACGCCACCAGCTCCTGGCTCTTGGGATAGGCGGCGAGATCGGCGAAGTAGTAGCTCTCGATCGCCGAGCCACCGAAGCCGTGCAGGCGATCTTTGACGTAGGTCGCGTAGCTCGGCTTCGACATCTCGCCGTCGTTGATCAGGCTGATGCCGGCAACGAGCTGCTTCTGCACCACCTCGCGCACCGCGCTCTCCACGCGTGCGGCGAAGGCGGCGGCGTCGACCGGCACGCCGTCGGCCTGGGCCCAGGTCATGCGCACCAGATCATCGGGCCTGGGCAAGCTTCCGGTGTGCGTGGTGAGGATGCGATCCGGGCTGCGTTTCATGCTCTGTCTCCGTGGTCCTCGCGTTCAGGAGCTCTCCTGGTCCACGCCCGCGTACTGATGGGCGAACCAGCGCGCGAAGGGCGGGTCCCCGAATAGCCGCTCGATCTGGGCATGGTGCAGGCGGCGCCCGAAGCCGGACCCGGACGGGCTCTCCCGGCTCAGCTCGAGCGCGCCTCCGCAGTGCAGGCTCAACATCCAGCTGGAGAACTCCTGCGTGCGCCAGACCTGCGGCAAGCGCGTGTTCGTGTAGCTCCCGAGCCGCTGCGGGCGCCCGTCACGGAAGCGCTCGATCAGCCCCTCCGAGAGCTCCAGCGCGTCCTGGATCGCCAGGTTCATGCCCTTGCCGCCCGCGGGCGTGATCAGATGCGCGGCGTCCCCCGCGAGGTAGAGCGCCCCGTGCTGCATGGGCTCGCGCACGCGCACGCGCAGGTCGAGCAGGTCGCGCTCGACAATCGCGCCGCGCAGCACGCCGGCTGGCGCCCCCAGGCGCAGCTCCAGCTCGCGCCGCAGGCGCTCGTCGGGCCAGTCCTCGAGGCCATCGCGCGCCGGAACCTGCAGGTAGTAGCGGGTGAGCTGCGGCGAGCGCCGCACGTGCGCAGCGAAGCCGCTCGGGTGCGTGGCGTAGACGGTGCGCTCGCTGAGCGCACCCATCTCGATCATGGTCGTGAGCCAGCGAAAGGGGTAGGCGTGCTCGTGGCACTCGACGGCTTCCGGCACGAGGCCGGCGCCGCTGCCCGCCGCCAGCACGATTGCGCGGCAATGGATGGTGCGCGCTTCGCCGCTCTCGGCGCGCGCCTGCACGCGAACCGTGCCCTGCGCTTGCTCGACCGACGTGACCTCCGTCGCATACGACAGCGAACCGCCGCGCCCGGTGAAGGCGTCCGCCCAGGCGCGCACCAGCAGGTGCTGCGGGTAGACGAAGTGACCGCGCCCCCCGGTGAGCGCGGCGTAGTCGAACACGCGCCCCACGCCCTGCACGCGAAACTCGACCTGACCATTGCTGGCGCCTTGCTCGACGATCGGGGCTGCCAGCCCCACCTGGCGCAGCGCCTGGACCGTCCGGTGCTCGATCATGCCCGCCTTGGCGCGGGCGCACAGCGCCTCGCTGCCCAATCGCTCGAGCAGCGTGCACGCCACCCCCGCCTCGAACAGCCGCTGCGCCACCACCAGCCCGGCGGGGCCCGCTCCCACGATGCAGACGTCGGTCTCGAGGCGCTCCATGCAGATGCAGCGAGGACTCAGGCGGGGAAGGTGATGGTGTGCGGCTCGGTGAACTCGTGCAAGCCTTCGCGCCCCAGCTCGCGCCCGATGCCGCTCTGACGGAAGCCGCCGAAGGGCGCGCGGTTGTCCATCGCCATCGCGCTGGCGTTGTTGATCCAGGTGGAGCCCGCGTGCAAGCGCGCCGCCACGGCGGCCGCGCGCTGTAGATCCGCCGACCAGACCGAGGAACCCAGCCCCGCCCACTCGCGATTGACCTGGGCGATCACCGCGTCGACGTCCTCGAAGTGCAGGATCGGCACGGCGGGCCCGAACTGCTCCTCGGTGACGATGCGCGCGCTCGGCGACGGGTTCAGCACCAGCGCGGGGCGCAGGAAGTGCCCGCCCGCCGCGAGCCCCGCCTCGTCCACGCTGCCGAGCTCGCGCACTTCATGGCCGGCGGCGCGGGCCTCGCCGACCAGCGCGCTCACGAAGTCCTTCTGGCGCTTGCTGTTCAACGGGCCCATGGTCGAGCTCGCCGCCAGCCCGGGTCCCGCGCGCTGCGCCGAGAGCAGCTCGGACAGGCCCGCGACGAGCTCGTCATAGCGCGAACGCGCGACATAGATGCGCTTGACCGCCATGCAGACCTGACCCGTCGTCAGGAAGCAGGCCAGCGAGAGCCGCTCCAGCGACGAGCGATCGAGCTGCGCGTCGTCCAAGATCAACGCCGGATCGTTGCCGCCGAGCTCCAGCGTGACCCGCGCCAGGTTCTGCGTGGCGAGCTGCATCACCGCCTTGCCGCCCGCCACGCTGCCCGTGAACACCACGCGCCCGATGCGCGGATCGGCGATCAGCGGCGCCACTGCGGCGTTCGCGCCGCTGACCACGCTCAGCAGCCCGGGCGGCAGCTGCGACGCCAGCGCGTGCAGCACGCTCGTCACGGCCAAGGGCGCCGTGGGCGGGGGCTTGACGATCACGGCGTTGCCCGCGATCAGCGCGTAGGGCAAGCTCGCGGCCAGGATCGCCAGCGGCCAGTTGAAGGGCACGATGATGGTGACGACGCCCAGCGGCAGCTGCCTCACCTCGGTGCGGAACGGCGGCGCGCCCGCCGCGCGCTGCGCGTCGTTCAGCGGCTCGGCGCGCGGATAGTGCTGAGGCTGGGCGAGCTCGCTCGCGAGCCCGGCGGCGAGCCGGCAGCGGCCGAGGAAGCCGCCCAGATCGGCCTCGGCCTCGCGCCGCACCTTGCCGTTTTCCTGCACCAGCAGCTCCGCGACGGATGCGCGCTGCGCCTCCACCGCGCCCAGCGCCGCGAGCAGCAGCTCCGCGCGCCGCTCTGGCTCGAGCCGCGCCCAGCTCTCGGCGGCGACCTGCGCCCGACCCACCGCCCGGCGTGCCAGCGCCTCATCCGCCAGCGCTGCCTGCCCGACGAGGCGCTCCGGCGCCGCCGGATCCATCACGTCCAGCCATTGCCCCGTGACCACCGGCTCTCCGCCGATCAACAGGGGAACCTGAAGCAACTCCTGCGTCGCGACTGCTGCAGACATGCCGTGCCTCCTCGAGCAACCCCCGAGCCTCAGCCCGCGGCGGGCCGCCGCTGCTGTTCGATCCAGGCCTTGAACGCTAGCATGAACCCGCTCAGGAACTCCCTGGAGGAGTCGTTGACGAGCTCACCGGCCTCATCGAACAGCGCGCCCGCCGTGCTCAGGTACGCTTCTGGGTGGGCCATCACCGCCACGTTCACGCCCGCCAGCACCTGGCGCAGCTGGTGATGCGCTCCGAAGCCGCCGAGCGCGCCGTAGGACTGGCTGATCACGGCGCCGGGCTTGCCGGACCATACGCTCTTGCCCCAGGGGCGCGAGCCGACGTCGATCGCGTTCTTGAGCAGGCCGGGGATGCCGCGGTTGAACTCCGGGGTCACGAACAAGAGCGCATCCGAGGGCGCGATCGCGCCGCGGAAGCGCGTGAACGCCGCCGGCGGGTCTGCCTCCAGGTCTTCGTTGTAGAGCGGCAGATCGCCGATCTCGATGAAGGAGCAGCGCAGCTCCGCGGGCGCGAGCTTCACCAGCGCGCGCGCCACCTTCTTCGATACCGACTTCTGGCGCAAGCTGCCGACCAGCACACTGACGTTCCAATGGGGCATGTAAAGGCTCCTGCTCAGCGATAGGTGTTGTTGGAGGTGTGATCGCCCGCCAGCCAGCGCTTCAGATCGGCGTGCGCGCTGCCGCGGCGCTTGGCGTTGATCTGCTCGACCTCGGGGTGGTCGACGGTGAACTCGACGACCATGCCGTTCGGGTCCTCCGCGTACAGCGAGCGGCAGTACCCGTGCTCCAGCACGTACATGCGCGGCGGCTCGTAGCCGGCCGCCTTCAGGCGCCGCTCGATGCCGGCCTGGACCTCCGCGTCCACCTTGAGCGCGATGTGATGGAACGGAGTTGCGGGCATCTTGGGCCCGAACAGCTCTCCGTCGGCCTTGTCCGCGAACTGAAAGAAGGCGAGCGCGCCCCCGTCGGCCAGACCAAAGAAGCAGTGACAGTACGTGCGCACCGCGCCGAACAGCTCGTCTGCCTCGCACCAGGTGGCGAGCAGGGGCAGCCCGATCAGGTCCTCGTAAAAGGCCCGGGTCTGCTCCAGGTCCTTGGTGACGTACGCGGTGTGATGAAGTCGGGAAGGGAGCTGGGCAGCGGTCATGTTGTTTGCCTCCATCGGGATATCGGGCGACGTTTAGCGGGCAGTGTTTGCGAGAGTGAGCGCGGGCCAGCCGCGTTCGCCCGCGAGCGCCTGGCGGATGCTCGCGCCGTGCTCGTCGAGCAAAGGCGCCGTGCGCACGTGGTCCGCGCGCTGGCCGTCAAACTGGACCGCGGGGCGCACGGCGCTCTGGCCGCCGTGCGCGTCTCGGACCGGCACGATCAGGCCGATCTCGCGCACCTGCGGGTCCGCCACGACCTCCGGCAGGCCCTGGATCGGCGC
This sequence comes from Polyangiaceae bacterium, assembly GCA_035760985.1. GTDB lineage: Bacteria > Myxococcota_A > Polyangia > Polyangiales > Polyangiaceae > SZUA-265. Next base: position 36,423 of record DASTRX010000191.1, on the reverse strand, counting down.
AAACGGGACGTCGTGACGGCCCAGGATCTCGAGCCACTCCTTCAGCGGCCGCCGGGAGAGCAGCGCGTCGAGCGCCGCGCCCAGTGCCTCGTAGTTGTCGATGCGCGCTTGGCGGGTCGAAAAGCGCGGATCCTGCGTGAGCTCGGCGGAGCCGAGCGCCGCGGTCAGCTCCTGCCAGAACTTCTCCAGCGACGAGAGATGCAGGGCGATCATGCCCCCGTCCTGCGTGCGCAGGATGTGCGCCTGGGCGAGCCGCGGCCGGTCGCTGAAGCGAGGCGCGCGCCCGAGCGCGAAGAACGCGGCGAACGGCTCGACCGCGAAGTGGGCCATGGCCTCCAGCATCGATACCTCCACCAGGCTGCCGCGGCCGTCGCGCCCGCGCGCCACCAGGGCCGCCAGGATGCCATAGGCGGCGTAGATGCCGGTGATCGCGTCGGCCAGCGCCGGGCCCATGAAGCGCGGTCGTTCCGGATCCACCACCACGCTCAGAAAGCCGCTGAGCGCCTGCGCCACCGAGTCATAGCTGGGCCGCTCCGCGTACGGCCCGCGCGCGCCGAAGCCGCTGATCGAGCCGTACACCAGGCGCGGGTTGAGCTGCGTCAGCCGGGCCACGCCGGCGCCGAGCCGCTCCGCCGTGCCGGGGCGGAAGTTCTGGATGTAGACGTCGGCGTTCTCGATCAGCTGATCGAACAGCGCGCGGTCCCCGTCCGCGCCCAGGTCCAGCGCGATGCTGCGCTTGTTGCGGTTGTAGGCCTGGAAGTGCGGCGAGAACAGCTCGCCCTGATAGCTGCGGTAGGGATCGCCCGTGGGGCTCTCGACCTTGATCACGTCCGCGCCCAGATCGGCGAGCATCATGCCCGCGCACGGGCCCGTGATGAAGGTGCCTTGTTCGACGATGCGAATGCCGCTCAGGGGGCCCATGTTCAGTGGTCTCCCGGTACGAAGCCCGCGGGGGCCGGACCATCATACTCGATCGCGGCGGCCGCCGCGTGCGAGAGCACGAAGCCGATCGGCCGTTGCTGTTCTTCCAGCAGGTGCGCGATCAGGCTCGCGGTGCGGGCGAGCATCGGCACGCCCTTGAGCGCCAGCAAGGGATACCCGACGTCGAGCAGCACCGCGGCGATGGCGGACGACACGTTCATGGCCAGCGGCTTGCCGATGATCCCGGGCAAGGCGCGCTCGATCGCGCGCGCGGCCTCGATGTGCCGGCCGGCGCAGCCCGCCCGCGCTGCCACGTCCAGCAGGCGATCCACGCGCGGGTCGCGCGCCTTGTGCAGCGGATGGCCGTAGCCTGCCACCGGGCGTTTCGCGGCGCGCTCTTCGCGCACGCGCGCGCCCGCCGCCTCGTCCAGCGTCGCGCCCTGGGCGGCGCTCGCGACCACCTCCGACAGCAGTCGACCGGACGCTTCCGCCGCGCCCAGGATCACCGAGCCGCAGCCCAGGATGCCCGCCGCGACGGCACCCTGCAGCGCCTCCGGGGCAGCTGCCAACGTCAAGCGGCTCGCCTGGACGCTGGGCACCAGCCCGTGCTCGGCGATCGCGACCAGCGTCGCGTCCAGCACGGCGCGCTGCCCCGCGCTGGGCAACTGCCCGACCACCAGCAGCCAGATGTGATCGGTGAAGCTCACCGAGCCGATCAGGTCCGCGCACAGGTCCTTGCCGCGCACCAGGATGACGCTCTCGTTGGAGGAGGAGATGCCCGATGAGCGATGTGTCTGCGAACCGATCTTCATGCTGCCTTCGTCTCGTGTGCGCGGGACGAGGGTGTTCGCCCCTTTTCGCATAGCGAAAATCTCTTCGGTATGCGAATCGAGAGCATGCTCGGTGAGCGAGGCCGCACTGTCAAGGGGACACGCCAACGCAGTCCGGAGTTGCCGCGGGGTTGTTCCGAAGCGCGAATGGAAATACACTTGCGCTCCATGCCTGCTCGAGAGGCCGCCGCGGCTCGTCGGGAAGTCATGGGTGGGCTCGCCAAGGGTTTGTTCGTGTTGCGGGCGCTGGGGCGCGAGTCGCGCGGGCTGACGCTGAGCGAAGTCGCCGCCATCGCCAAGTTGCCTGCGGCCACGGCGCGGCGCTGCCTGCACACGCTGGAGGAGCTGGGCTACGTCACGCGATCGGGCCGCGCGTTTCTGCTGCGCCCCAAGGTGCTGGAGCTGGGTGCGGCGTACCTCGACGCAATCGACGTCGATACACTCACCAAGACCCACCTCGCGGATCTGGCGCAGAAAACGGGAGACTCGGCGGCGCTCAGCGTGCTCGACGGCGTCGACATCGTGTACATCGCGCGCGCTTCGGCGCGCACTCTGCTCCGGCTCGAGGCCCACGTCGGCAGCCGCTTCCCTGCTTATCCCACCTCCATGGGGCGCGTGCTCCTGGCGGGCCTCAGCTCGGAGGGCCTGCGCCGCTACTTAGCCGCGGCGGACTTCGCACAGCTCACCGAGCACACGGTGATCCAGCGCGGCAAGCTGGCACGCCGCATCGAGGAGTGCCGGCGCCTGGGCTACGCGGCGGTCTCGGATGAGCTCGCCTACGGGGTGGTGGCGGTGGCCGTGCCGGTGTTCGACGAGTCGGGGCGCGTCGTGGCCGCCCTGAACAGCTCGAGCCATTCGAAGAAGATGACGCAGACCGAGCTGGTGCGGGAGCGTGTGGGCTTGCTGCGCGAGATCAGCGGACAGATCTCCAGCGAGCTGCGGCGCATCCCCGGTCTGGCGCTCAGCGCCCAGAGCTGAGCGCTAGAGCTCGCGGCAGAAGGCGTCCAGCGCGTCCGGCGCCAGCCACTGCACCGGCTCCTCGCGCAGCCAGGTGAGCTGATGGCGCACGAACTGGCGCGTGGCCTGCACCACGCGCTCGCTGAGCGCAGGCAGGTCCAGCGCTGCGCCCGAGCTCAGCGCCTCCGCCACCTGGCGATAGCCGACCGAGCGCAGCGCGCGGGCGCTGCCGTAGCCGTCGCGCAGCAAGCCGCGCACCTCGTCCAGCCAGCCTTGCTCGAACATGCTGCGCACGCGTCGCTGGATGCGCTCATGCAACAGCGCCCGCTCGTGCGCGATGCCGACCAGGCGCAGCGGCACGCGCGGCGTGCGAAAGCCGTGCTCGGCCTGCAGCTCGCTCAAGCTCTTGCCGGTGAGCTCGTGGACCTCGAGCGCGCGGCTCACGCGCAGCAGATCGTTGGGCGCCAGCCGGGCATGGCTCTGCGGATCGATGGCGGCCAAGCGCGCATGGAGCGCGGCGCGCCCCAGGCGCTCTGCCTGCTCGCGATGCCGCGCGCGGATCGCCGGGTCGGCGGGCGGCGCGGGCGCGAGCCCGTAGTGCAGCGCGCGCACCCACAGGAAGGTGCCGCCGCACAGCACCGGCCGCTTGCCGCGCGCCAGGATGTCGCGGAGGCGCTCCTCCGCCAGGCGCACGAAGCGCGCCGCGTCGGCAGCGTCCAGCGGGTCGAGCTCATCGATCAGGTGGTGCTTCACGAGCGCGCGCTCGGCCGCGCTCGGCTTGGCGGAGCCGATGTCGAAGCGGCGATAGATCTGCACGCTGTCGGCGCTCACCAGCTCGCCGTCGATCCGCTGGCACAGCCGCACGGCGAGCTCGCTCTTGCCGGACGCGCTCGGTCCGACCACCGCGAGCACGGGCTCGCGGAACTCGGGAACGCTCATCGCCGGCCCACTTTGCGCTCCAGCTCCGCGTAGGAGGTGAACGAGACGATCGGGCGCCCGTGGGGGCAGTGGCCGGCGAAATCCGTGCCGTCGAGGGCCGCGAGCAGCGCCGTGGCCTCGGCCGGAGCGATCGGATCGCCGGCGCGCAGCGAGGCGTGGCAGGCGAGCGTGGCCAGCGCCAGATCGACGGCACCGGAGAAGCCACGGCCGCCCTGGCGCATCGTCTCCGCCAGCAGGTCCCGGAGCAGGCGCTCCGGGCTGAGCCGCTCCAAGAGCCGCGGCACGCCGTGGACACTCACCCATTGCGTGCCGCGCAGGCGCAGATCCATGCCCAGCGCGCCGAACTCGGCGGCGTGCTGCTCCAGAAATTCCGTCTCGTCCGCGCCGAGCTCGACCTCGACCGGGAACAGCAACGCCTGGCTGGCGACGGTGCGTTCGCGATACTGACGGCGCAGCCGATCGAAGGTGACGCGCTCGGCGGCGGCGTGCTGATCCAGGACGTACAGACCGGCGGGGCCCTCGCAGATCAGGAACGTCTGCTTGAGCTGCGCGAGGAAGGTCAGGTTGGCCCACTCCACGTGCTCGCCCAGCTGGGCGGGCCCGCGCAGGCTGCGCTCGGTGAGCGCGGGCTCCGAGCTGGGCTCGTCGTCGGCCGTGCTCGGCCCCTCCTGCGCGGGCGGGGTGGGGGGGGCTGGAGGGCGTGGCGCGCCCGGCGGGCGCGCATCGAGCGTGTGGCCCTGCTGCGCGCGCGCCCAGGCCGCACGCGGTGATTCCAGCCACGACCGCAGGTCGGGAGCCGGTGGCACGGAGGAAGCTGCCGCCGGCGGCGCTGCCCGCGGCGGCTCGAGCACTCCCTGCTGCTGCAGCGGCGGCGGCTCGGGCGCTGCCCGCTCGGCCGTCACGTCGCGCAGCACCGGGGGAGCGGCGCGCCCGGGCGCCGGCGCGCCCAGCGGGGCAGGGGCGGAGAAGCCGCGCGCGAGCTTCGAGCTCAGCACCTGGTACAGGGCGTCGCTCACCGCGCGCGGCTCGGCAAAGCGCAGCTCGATCTTCTGCGGATGCACGTTGAAGTCGACCAGGCGCGGCGGCAGATCGAGGTAGATCACGCCGCGCGGGTAGCGGCCGCGCTCCAGCACGCTGCCGTAGGCCTGGGCCGCCGCGACGGCCAGCGCGCGATCGCGGATCGGACGATTGTTGACGAACAGGTGCAGTCCCCCGGCGCCGGTGCGAGCGCGCTCGGGCCGCGTGAGGTAGGCCTCGACCCGCAGCGGCCCGCGCTCGCCCTGACACTCCGCCAGCTCCTCCTCGAAGGCGGTCAGCACGCGCTGCCGGCGGTCGCTGACGCGCAGCCACTGCCGCAGCATCCGTCCGTCGCGCTTCAACGTGACCGCGAGGTCCGGGCGCGACAGCGCGACGGCCTCGACCACGTCTGCGAGGTGGCCCGACTCGGTGCCCGCCGAGCGCAGGAACTTGCGCCGCGCCGGCACGTTAAAGAACAGATCGCGCACCTCGACCAGCGTGCCCGGCGCACAGCCAGCGGGGCGCACCTCGGGCTCCAGCCCGCCCTCCAGCGACAGCTCCACACCAGAGCTGGAGTCGGCGCGGCGGGTGCGCAGCAGCAGGCGGCTGACGGAGGCGATGCTGGGCAGCGCTTCGCCGCGAAAGCCGTAGCTGGTCAGCTGCTCCAGGTCGGCGAACGCGCGCAGCTTGCTGGTCGCGTGGCGCTTCAGGCTCAGCCGCGCGTCTTCTTCGCTCATCCCGCAGCCGTCGTCGAGCACCGCGATGCGCGTCAGCCCGCCGCCCTCGATCTCCACTCCGCAGCGGGTCGCGCCCGAGTCGAGCGCGTTCTCCAGCAGCTCCTTGAGCGCGCTCGCCGGGCGCTCCACGACCTCGCCCGCCGCTATCTGGCTGGCGATCTCATCCGAGAGAACACGAATCTCCGGCAAGGCAGCTCCTCCAGCAACAGCCTGCGCTGAGCGCGCTCCAGCCGGCGCGCGTCAAGCCCGCTGGTGCTTGCGACGGCGCTTCTTGCGCGGCGCCGCGTCCAGGAAAGCATCCAGCTTGGGGTGCGACTTGCCGAGCAGCGCCAGGACCTCGCAGGCCGGCGCGTAGAGCGGTGTGCGGGAGAAGCGACCCGGGCGCCCCGCGTACATGCGCGGCAGCTGCGCCACGATCCGGCGCACGGCGTCGGCCACTCGCCGTGGCACGTTGAGCCGCTCGATCACCGGCTCCAGGAAGTCGGTGGCCGCGTTGGCGCTGTCTGCGTCGCTCAGGCACGCCTCGAGCAGCGGCTCGAACAGCAGGCAGGTCCAGAGCACGATGTCGTCGGGCGCTTCACCGCGCTCCTCCGTGAAGCGATCGAGCTCGCGCAGCAGCTCCCAGAAGGTGCCGTCCTCCGGCGGGCGGTCGTACAGGTACGTCGACACCTCGGGCAGCAGCACGTCCAGCACGCCGGTCTCCCAGGCGAGCCAGATGCAGGTCTGCGAGGCGCCTTCGCGCAGCAGCCGCATCACCTCTTCGAACAGGCGCGGCCGCGCCGCCATGGCCAGCGCGCCGCGGCACTGCACGATGGCGTGATAGACGTTGGGCGTCATGCCCAGGTTGAGCCGGCTCGAGAACTTGATCGCGCGCAACATGCGCACCGGATCCTCGAGGAAGCGCACGATCGGATCGCCGATGGTGCGCACCGAGCGGCGCTGCAAGTCTTCCACGCCACCGCACCAGTCGATGACCTGCTTGGCCTCGAGATCGTAGAACAGCGCGTTGATGGTGAAATCGCGGCGCAGCGCGTCCTCGTCGGCGCGCCCGAAGAAATTGTCGCGGCGGATCAGCAGCTGGTCGCCGGTCTTCTCTTCCGAGGTCGGGTTGCGCCGGAAGGTGGCCGTCTCGATCACCTTTCCGCCGCTGAAGAAGACGTGCGCCAGACGGAAGCGGCGGCCGATGATGCGGCAGTTGCGGAACAGCCGCTGCACATCGTCCGGCTGGGCGTTGGTGGCGACGTCGAAATCCTTGGGACTGCGACCGAGCAGCGAGTCTCGCACGCAGCCGCCGACCAGGTAGGCTTCGTAGCCGTGGCGCACCAGGCGCCGCACGACCTTGGCCGCGTCGGGATCGATCTTGCGCGGGTCGAGCGCGCACGCGTAGCGCGTGGGGCGGCCTTCAGCGCGCTCCTCTTCGATCGGTTCGGCGCGCACCTCGTTGTCGACGACGGTGGGCTCGACGATCGCGGAGCCAGCGTTGTTTCGCGATGAGCTGTCGCCGAGGTCGGCGGATCTATCTCGAGGTACCAATGGAACAGCGGGAGGGAGAGAAAGATTCACCCGAGGCAGGCTCGGGGCGCGGCCGTTTTCCGCAGCATCCGGAGAAGAGCCCCGCAGGAAGCAATGGCGACTGGCCAACTGGTTGGTTTCGCCTGAATCGCTCTAGCAGGGTGCTCGCCAAAGCGCCAGGCCCCCCCGTCCTGGTACAGGCGTTCCAGATGTAGTTCCGCCGAGGTTGCACGCCAGGTGCAAGAGCGTGCATGCTTACTCCGAAGTCGTTTTTCCGCGCATGTCGATCGACCGATCCCTCGAGCCGCCGCGCCGGGTGACGCCCCTGCGGGGCGGAGGGGCGTGGTGCGCCATCCTGTTCGCGCTGCTCTCCGGCAGCTGCATGTTCGATCTTCCGCCGGTCGCCAAAGGTCTCGGCGACGGCATCGGGGGCTCGGCGGGACTAGAAAACGTGGGCGGAAGCCTCCCGACGGCCGGGTCCTCGGGCGAGCCAGGCGGGTCCACGGGTACCGGTGGGTCGGCCGGTAATGCGGGATCGACGGGCTGCCCCGCAGATCAGAAGCTCTGCGGCGGCGAGTGCGTGGCGGCCTCCCCCGAAAACGGCTGCGCCAGTACCAGTTGCGAACCGTGCCCCGGCGCCCAGCACGCCCTCGTCGGCTGCCAGGAGGGGCAATGCGCCGTGCTGAGCTGCGACGCGGGCTTCGCCGACTGCGATGGCGACACGCTGGGCAAGGCTGGAGTCGCCGAGGGCACGGGCTGCGAATATTCACTCGGCACACCAGCGCCGTCGGTGGCGAGCCTGAGCGTGCCGCTCCACCACATCACCGTCGACGGCAAGCGGGACGACTGGAGCGGCGTGGCGTCGTACACGTTCGACAAGACCTGCAACGACTGTCGCGATCAGCAGACCCCGCCGATCAGCGCGGATGCCACCGTGCCGCCGCGCGAGGATCTGGACGCTCGCTTTCGCGTGGCCTGGGACGGCGACAAGTTCTACGTGCTGGTGGAAGCGTTCGACAACCAGCCGTACGACGCGGGCGCGGAAGGCAACGGCTGCCAGCAGGCCGCGGACTGCGAAGACGCGGTACAGGTGTTCTTTGCTGGCCGAGAGAATTTCACGAACGGCTACTTCAACGACAATCAGCGCGTGTTCCTGGGGCTCTCGGAGCGCTTCGGCGCCCCCGGGCAAGGCCAGCCTGCCCCGGGCGACGTGGAGATCAAGAGCGAGCGGCAGGGCAACCGCTGCTATCGCATCGAGGCGCAGATCGACTGGGGCTACATCACCAGCGTCAAGAACCAGCCTGCCGATCCAGAACACTTCCCGGCCGCGCCGGGCAATACCTACGGCTTCGACATCGCGCTGAATGACTGGGATGCGCCGATCTCCGATCCCAACGGCATCCAGCGCCAGTCGCAGATCTTCTGGGTCGATCCGGGCCCCAACTATGCCAACAAGCCGGAACAGATCGGGACCATGCAGCTGCTCGGCAGCGGCGACGCGGGTCAATAGAGCGCCGTGCTGCTCGCGCTCGACGTCGGCAACACGCAGCTGAAGTGCGCGCTGTTTCGCGAGCGGGTCTTGCTGCATCGGCTGCGCACTGCGACGGTGCCCGCTGCCGGCGCCGCGCAGCTCGAGCAGCTGTTCCTCGGTTGGTTGCAGCAGCAAGGCGTGTCGAGCGCGCAGATCGATGCGGCGATCATCGCCAGCGTGGTGCCGCAGTTGACGCCGGCGATCGAGGCCGCTCTGCGCAACGCCTTCTCGGTCCAGGCGCTGGTGGTACGAGCCGAGCTCGACACCGGGATCACGCTGCGCGGCCCCGATCCGCGCGAGCTGGGCGCCGATCGCCTGGTGAACGGCGCCGCGGCCTGGGCCGAGCTGCAGCTCGCGCGAGCCCAGGGTGGGCCCGCGTCCAGCAGCATCGTGGTCGATCTGGGCACCGCCACCAAGCTCGATTGCGTCTCCGCGCAGGGCGAGTTCCTGGGTGGCGTGATCGCTCCCGGCGTATCCGTCAGCCTCGACGCGCTGGTGGCGCGAGCGGCGCGCTTGCGGGCGGTGGAGCTGCGCGCGCCCGAGCGCGTGCTCGGACGCAGCACGATCGAGTGCGTGCAATCGGGCTTGCTACATGGCCACGCCAGCCTGGTCGATGGCATGGTGAGCCGCTTGCGCCGCGAGCTCTCCGGCGACCCGGGCGGCGGAGCGGAGTGTCAGGTGATCGCGACCGGCGGCTACGCCGCCTTGATCGCGCCCCTGACCGAGACCTTGCGCCGCGTGGAACCGGACCTGACGTTGCACGGGTTGCGCACGATCCACGAGCGCAACCCGCGCTGAGCGTCAACTTACTTGCCGAACAGCTGCGCCGCCGCCAGGCCCGAGCCGGCGGTGACCGTGACCACCACCTTCACGGGAGCCGGGATCGGCCAAGCCCACTTGAAGCAGTTGGGCTTCTCTCCGAGCACCGCCTGCAGCCCCGTGGTGTTGTCCACCGCGAGGATCGGCGCCATGCCTGCCATGGGCGTGATCGCCACGAGCTTCAGATCGAGCTCGGTGACCGGCGGCACGCCCGCGCCCACGACCGTGTAGCACTTGCCCGGCTCCATCTGCACCTGAGCCTCGAGCGCCTGACCCGTCTGGAAGTTCGCCGCCATCACCGATCCGATCGGCTTCGCTCCGGCGGGGGCCTTGGTCGAGGCGAGCTGGCTCAAGATGGGCTGAACTGCCGCGGCGGCGCTGGGATCGATGGGCGTGGCGAGCGGCGCGGAGGGCTGCGTCGGCGGCAGCCCCGCGGGCGGCGCTCCGCCCGGCGGCATCGCGCCGGGAACCGCGTTGGGATCGGTCGCCGGAGGGTAGGGCTGCTGCTGCGGGTAGGGCTGCTGCTGCGGATAGGGTTGCTGCTGCTGCGGATAGGGCTGTTGCTGCTGCGGATAGGGTTGCTGCGTACCGGGGTACTGCTGCTCCGGGTAAACGCCCGGCTGTTGCGGGTACGGCTGCTGAGGAGTCTGCGGTTCCGACTGCTTGCTGCAGCTCGGCAGTGCGACGCCGCTCAGCAGAGCGATACCCACGGTCAGCAGCCCGGGCCGTCGTAAGAAAGAGGTAAGAGCCATCGCCGCTTCTACTCCTGTGTTGTGCTCCGCTGCTTCGTTCACGTCCGGCGTGTGCCGAACCGCAGCACGAGTGGCACGGAAATTACGATCAGATGCGTCACCAGGTAAAGCCTTTGCTCCAACCGACCAGGACGCCACAGAACAGCTGAAGGGCTGTGTGCGGATCGCACCGCTCGCCACGACACTTAGCGAACGATCCGCGCGCGAGGGCCAGGTTGCTTCGGGCTTGTGGTGACGCGCGGATCGGGGCTTCTCTTGCCGGCATGCGTCTGCTCTGCACCAGCGTCTGTGTCAGCATCATCGCGGGAGCGGCATGCGTGCCGCGCGAGCGCTCGAGCCACTCTCGAGCGGAAGCCGAGCCAGCGGCGAAAAGCCAGGCCGCTGTTCGCCCAGCGCCGCCGGAGCCCACGGTAACCGCGCAGCCGGTGGCGCCGGCGGAGCCGGATCAGCCCAACATCCCACCCCAACCGACCTCGGACGATCCCGCGCTGTCCGGCCCCTTCACGGATGACTTCGATCGTGCCGACCTGGGGCCGGCTTGGCGAGCCACCAGCCCCGTGTGGACGCTCTCCGAGGGGCGCCTATGTGGGCAGAATGCTCGAAACCATCCGGTCTGGTTGGCGCGGCGCCTGCCCAGCAACGCGCGCGTCGAATTTCAGGCCATCTCGCACTCTCCCGATGGCGATCTCAAGGCGGAGTTCTGGGGAGATGGCCGCAGTGCGGCGTCGGGCGTGTCCTACACCGACGCCACCAGTTATCTGACGATCTTCGGGGGCTGGCAAAACCGCTTCCACGTGCTGGCGCGCATCGACGAACACGCGAGTGATCGCCGAGAGATTAAGCTCACGCCGGGAGAAGCCGATTTCACGAGAAGTACTGTGGTTCCAGATCGCGCCTACCAGTTCGAGGTCGAGCGGCGTGACGGCCGGACCGTGCACTGGCGAGTGGATGGCGTGGAGTTGCTGACTTACCCCGACCCACAACCGTTGCGCGGCGCCGGTCACGAACACTTTGGGTTCAACGATTGGCAGGTGCGCGTCTGCTTCGACAACTTGCGCGTGACTCCCTTGCCAGACTGAAGCGATGGCAGCCGCGAGCAACGAAATCGACGTAGCGCTGGAAGAGCTCGAGAAGCGCCTCGAACGGCTCCGCTCGCTGTACGAACAATACTTCATCGGCATCGAGAAGCTCGAACCCTCGGTGCCGCGCCAGGACGTCGACCGGCGCATTCATGCGCTGCGCAAGACGCAGATCCGCAACACCGCCAAGCGCTTCAAGCTGCAGAACATCATCCAGCGCTACAACGCATTCCAGCAGTACTGGCTGCGCACCTGCCGCGAGATCGAGAACGGGACCTATCACCGTCACGTCGCGCGCGCGCAGAACCGCTTCGGCGATGTGCCGATGAGCGCGGCAGCGCGGCGCCGTGCGCGCCTGCAGAAGGGCGCCGAGGAGCAAGCGGCCGCCGATCAGAAGGAGCGCGCCACCCGCGCCGCGGAGGACGATCTCGACGCGCTGCTGGCGGAGGATCCCGAGCTGGCGCTGGAGAAGGCGCTGGCCGATGCGGCGGCCCTGGAGGCCAGCCCCGCGCACGCGGTCCCTCCCGCCAGCACGGGCGCTGGCGCAGAGCCAGAAGGAGCGGTGGCTGCGGCTGCTCGCTCGGAGGCCACCGCGCCGAGAAAATCCTCGCGCGCTCCGGGACCGCGCAAGTCCTCGCGCGCTCCGGCGTCGCGTGCGCGGCGCTCGCAGCCCCCCGCGGTGGCGCCGGCTGCAGCAGGCGGCGCCCCGCCCGAACTGGCGGCACCGGCGCAGGCGCCCGAGGCTCCTCCGCTTCCGGCCGCCGCCGCTCCGCAACGGCCCAAACCTCCGCCGCGCCACCGCGCCGCCGTGGCGCCACCAGCAGCGCCTGCCGGGCCCGCACCGGCGCCGACCGCGCCGCCCGCGGCTGCGAGCGCCGAAGCCGCTGCCGCCGCTGCCGCCGAGCAAAGCGCTGCGGCAGCTCCCGCCGTCAGCGCCCCGGCGGCGCCCCGGCGAGTCTCCGCTGCCCCCGCCGCCAGGCCCGCGCCGAAGCCGCCGGCGCCAGCGGAGCGTCCGGAGAAGGCGGCCGCAGCCCCCGCACCCGTTCCGGCGGGGGCAGCTGCGCCTGCTCCTGCGGCAGCGGCGGCACCCGTGGCGGCCCCCGCCCCTGCGCCCGCCACGCCTGCTGCGTCGGTTCCCGCTCCGGCGGCGGGCAGGAAATCGACCGGGCCCGCCAAGCCCGACGCCGCCAAGGCCAAGCGCTCCAACTCCAAGCGCCCTCCGGGCTCGGCGAAGAAAGAAGGGCGTCGCAACTCGTGGTCCGCCTTGCTCTCGCCCCAGGCGTCGCAGTCGGCGGCCAAGCCTGCCAAGCCAGCGAGCGCTCACCCCGCGGCGACCGCCAACGCGGCATCCAGCGCGGCGGGGCCCCCGGCCACTGCCGCTCCGACAGCGGCCGTCGCCCCGGCGGTGTCCGCAGCGCCGGGAGTCGCCGCGACGCCGGCTCGCCGCGTCGCGATGCCCAAGCCGGCGGATGTGGCGAAGCGCGCTGCGGCACAAGCGGACGCGGCGGCGAAGCAGCGCGCGGCGCCGAAGCCCGAGCCAGCAGCAGCATCCGCAGCGGCACCCGCGGCAGCGGCCGCCGTGAACCGCCCGGCGGCAGCTGCCCCTCCGGTCAGCCCCGGCGCGAACCGCGCTGCGGCTCCCGAGCCCAGCCCCGCCGCCGCGCCGCCCGCGCGTACTCCAGCAGCGGCTGCCCCTGCTTCAGCGGTGCGTCCCGCGCCCGAGCTCGCGTCAGCCCGATCCCCGGCAGAAGCTCCCGCGCCACGGGCTCCTGCCGCTCGTCCGCCCCCCGAGCCGCCGGCACCCGCGGCGCCGGCACCCGCGGCACGGCCGGCACCCGCGGTGACTCGCCCGGCAGCGCAGCCCGCCGCGGCGGTCTCCGAACCAGCGGCGCGCCAGGAGCGCCCCGAGCCGGCAGCACGCCCCGAACGCCCCGAGCCGGCAGCGCGCCCCGAGCCGGCAGCACGCCCCGAACGCCCCGAGCCGGCAGCGCGACCCGAGCGCCCCGAGCCTGCCGTCACACCACCGGAACGCGCAGCAGCGGTATCGGCTGCCGAGCGCGACATCCCCGAGTCGCGAGGCGCGGCCGCAGCCGCTGGCCGCGCTGCTGCAGCGCGCGCCGCGGAGGCGCGCAGCCAGGCGCGCGAAGCAGCCGCCTCTCGCCTCGACGATCAGCGCGTCAAGCAATTGCACGACGCGCTGGTCGCCGAACGCCGCCGCCTGAACCAGCCAGGGAAGGTATCCGTCGAGACGCTCGCGTCCAGCTTGCGTGAGACCGAGTCCAAGCTACGCAAGGAACACAGCGGCAAGAACATCGACTTTCACGTGGTCGTGAAAAATGGCAAGGCGATGGTCAAACCGATCGTCGGATGACCCTTTTTTTCAGGCTCTGCCTCTGACTAGACATGCACGTAATGCGACCGGCTCCGCGCCGTGTGTGGGCTGCTTCCGGAGGCCTGAAGCGAGCCGATCGTCCGCGCCGTGGCGTTTCGGAGCGCCAACGCATGACGGAGCGCCAGCGAGCACAGCTGGTTCTCCGCCACGCCTCGGTGCAACCAGGGGCGCACACGCCGGCTGAGCTTCCACCGCGCGCAGCTTCGGCGCGGGCGCCGAAACGCTCAGCGCTGTCCGCTCATTCCCGGATTGCGCGGCAACCCGGTCTGGTTGCTTGCGGCCTGGCCATTGGCGCGTGCAGCGGGGGAAGCAGTCTGCTCGACGAAGACGTCTCCCGAGCAGAACAGCACCGAGCACGAGCTGCGCCCGCTTTCGCGCATGCGCCGGCAAAGATCCGCGAGATCACGGTCTGAATCCACGACATCCCCCTCAGTGGGCTGGCGTGTCACCTGATCATACCGACAGTTGTCGAGGGCCACCCATAGGCCCCTGAAGCGTTCGGTGCGGGAGACCTGTGGCCACCTCGCGGCTGAGTTGCTCGACATCAGGCGCGATCTACTCGTGCACGCCTGCGGCAGTCAAGCTCTCCACCCGGTGGCTTGACAGCTAGGGTACGCGCATGGGGCCATATTTGTTCCGCGCCGTTCGGGCAAATTTTGAGCTACTTACACCCTGCGACAGCGGTCTGCGCCTTGGCTAACCGGCCTGCGGCCACGCCCATCTGCTGGGCGGCCAGCAAGATAGCCCGGGCTTCAGCACACTTGCCGTTGTTTGCCGCGAACACGGCGGCATCGCCGGCTTTTTGGCCGACGCGCGACTGACAGGCCGTCTTGGCCCCCGGGTTTGTGCACTGGGCGTAGGCCTGGGCCGCAGCGGCAATGTCACCGCTCTGGGCCGCCTTTTGGCAGGTGGCACAAGCGTCGCCGGCCGGCGGTGCGGTAACCGGCGGAGTCGTGACGGGCGGCGTCACCACGGGGGGGGTCGGGGTGCCCGTTGGCACTTGGGTCGTCGGCGGGGCCTGCGGCGTCGTCCCGGTCGGCTTGGCCGGTGTGCTCGGAGAGGTAGCGGGCGTGGATGGCTTCGTGCTCGCCGGCTTGGTCGTCGAGCTCGCCGGCTTGGGCGCCGCTGGTTGCTCGCGGGGGGGAGTCGAAGGAGGGATCGGATCCGGTTCCACCGTCGTTGGCTCGGCAGCACTGCCCGACGCCGCCGGTGCGTTCGTCGCGGGTTGCTCGGGGATGGGCTGAAGCGCCACCGGCGGAGAATCCGAGCCCCCGCCGCGGCTCGACAGAGCGGCCGCGACCAGGGCAATGCCCAGGACGCCCGCGGCCGCCCCCAGCCCGTAGACCAGCTTCTTGTTGCCAGGCCCGCCCTCCCGAGCCGGCGAGGGAGGCAGGGCCACGGCGCCCGGTGGGGTGGGGATGGCCACCTTGGGTGCCGCGAACGGCGAAGCTTCGGGCATGGCCTGGGTCGCCGCGATGCCGAGCGGCAGCGCCATTTCGGGCATGGCTTCCGTCTTGCCGGACGGGTTGACCGGAGCGCGCGGCGGCGCCGTCGCGACGCCGCTCAAGCCCGCCATGAACTCGGACTGAAACTGCCCGGCACCGCTCTGCCGCTCGTTGGGATCCTTGGCCAGCGAGCGCAGGACCGCCTTGCGCAGCCCTTCCGGCAAGCGACTGCCCGCGGGCAGCTCCTCGAACGGCCGGGGCTGGCTCGTCATGTGATGGGTTGCCCACTGCCAGGGCGTATCCGCCTGGAACGGCAGCTGCCCCGTCAGCATCTCGTAGGTCATGATGCCGAGAGAGTAGACGTCGGTGCGAGCGTCCAGCGCCTTGCCCGTGAACTGTTCCGGGCTCATGTACGGCGGGGTGCCGAGCACCATGCCCTGCTGAGTCAGCTTCTGTTCCTTGGCGCGATCGGCGGACTCGGTGCGGGCCGCGATCCCGAAGTCGACCAGCTTGACGACGTCCTTCTCACCGGCGCGCTCGATCAGGATCACGTTCTCGGGCTTCAGATCGCGATGCACGATGCCCTGGCGATGCGCCTCATCGAGCGAGCCTGCGATCTGCCGCAAGAGGTTGCCGACGCGCCGCGGCTCCAGCGCGCCCTCCGCCTGGATCACGCGGTTCAGGGGCTTCCCGTCCAGGAACTCCATGGCGATGTACAGAGTGCCGTCATCGGTGGAGCCGAAATCATAGACCTTGACCGTGTTCGGGTGCTCGAGCTGCGCGATCGTGCCCACCTCGCGATGGAAGCGGGCCGTGATCGCCGGATCGCGGGACAGGTCCGCATGCAGCGTCTTCACGGCGACCTTGCGCACCGTGGAGCCCAGCCGCTGCTCGGCCTTGTACACCACGCCCATGCCCCCTTCGCCGATCAGCCCCACGATGTGGTAGCGCCCGCCCACGACCTGACCGATCAAGGGATAGGTCGGATCCGTCTCGCCCGAGGGCAGGGGACCGCCGCAGCCCGCGCAGAAACGCGCGCCTGCCTGGTTTTCGTGTCCGCAGTTCTCGCAGGTCATAACGTCTCGGATCAGCGTCGCACGGAGCGGGGGAGAAAGGCTACCATCCGGCGCACGCCGAGAGTTTTGGCTGCCCCGGCGGCTGTCAGTGAGCGGAGGGTGTAGGTGCGCTCGGGCCCTTGGCACAGAGCTGGGCAGAGGTCCCTTCGCGCGGAGGCCAATCGACAGGCGTGACTTGCCCCGTGGCACGATCGAGGATCTGCGCGCGTGTGGCGCGGCTGCTCGCCGGCACCTGTAACCGGATGGACACGCGCGCTCCCGGAGCGAAACTCGGGTCCTCGTGCAAGGGGCGGCGCGTGCCGCTGCGCGGCACCTCGGCCGCGAGCAATGGGAAGTCGAAACGGATCCGCTCGAGCAGCGCGGCACCGATCCAGAGCTCGAAGGCGAAGCGACCGATGCGCCGCGCGCTCGGCTCGGGGTGATCCAGGCACTCGAGCTCGGGCGTCCCCGCCTGCACCACGCCGCGATCGTAACGGATCTCGTACAACCAGCGCGCTCGCTCCGAGAGCGGTGCGGGATCCGGTAAGTAACCGTGCTCGGGAGGCCCGGGCGGCGCCCCTGCATCCGTGCCGGGCCGGACCAGCCGCACTCGCGAGACCGGGGCGGCAGTGGAATCCTCGCTGCTCGCGCTACCGGGCGTGGTCGCGGCGGGAGCCGACGCCGCTGGCGTCGCCGACGCGGGCGCGTTGTGCCCCGAGCCCAGATTGGTGGGCACGGCAACCGCCGGATACTGGGCATCGCCGCCGGGAGGGCCGAACACGCCGCAGCCAAGCCCGACGAAGCTACAGGCGAGCGCGCGAATCAGGGTTCGGTGCGAAGGCGACAATCCGCGAGCACGCTACTCCGGAAGCAAGGGCCGCGAAAGGCAGCCCGGGCCCTCAGGAACTCGGCACTTCCGGCGACTGACCCGTGGCGCGCCGCACCAGCTCGATCAGCACGGGGTCGCTCTGCAGCTGCGCCCGTAGCTCTTCCTTCACGAACTCGAGCTGCTCCGGTGACAGGCGCCCTTCGAGGTGCCCCACGGCGTCGTTCACGCGCACGTCGAGATAGGCATCCAAGCCGACCTCGCCGCGCTGCACCTGCTCCAGCAGGCCCACGCCCTGGCTGCGGTCGATGCTCTCGGTGGAGAGCTCGAAACGTTCACCCTCCACCCGCCCTACCGAAGTGGAGCCACCGCTCGGGTCTACTTTCGGAACGTCGCCGCCCTTACCAATGCCGTCGATACCCATTTCCAAGCCTTCCGCCGAGCCGGTTCACCGCTCCACGTACACACGGCTGAATCGGGCCGCCATGGCGCGAGTTGCGAAAAAAACGGCGCCCTCGGAGCGGCGGGACAGTCGAACAGCAAAGTTGCAGGCGCCACGAAGCGGGCTAGATCCCGAACCACTCCGGAGTGTTGAGGGTATTCTGCCCGTCGCGAACCTCGAACAGCAAGGCCGGCTTTTGATCATAGGTACCAACGGTGCCAATCCGTTGCCCGGCAGAGAGCTCGTCGCCCACCTGGACGCTGATGCGCTGGAGATGGGCGCTCACCGTATAGAAGCGGCCGCCGTGATCCAGGATCACGGTCTTTCCCAGGTCGGGGTAGTCGTCGGCAAACGCGACCCGCCCGGGATAGACGGCTCGGACGGCCGCCCCCCATGTCCCCGTCATGAGCAGCGCCTTGCCGTTGCCGGAGGGACTGCGCACCGACTGGAGCTCGGAACGGCCGGCCATGGGGAAGGGTAGCCGACCCTTCTGGGTGGCGAAGCCACCGCGTGGCGGCTCCTTCTGCGCGACGCGCGCCGCGTAGACCGCCGTCGTCGAGGAGGCGCTCCACTGGCCCTGAAACGCGCGCTCGAAGGCCTGGTCGCGCTCTTCCGCGGCCAGGATGGCAGCGCGAGCACGCGCCGCGGCGTTGCGCTCGCTCGGGGGGATCTCGGCCAGCGACTTCAGCGCGCGGCCCAGCTCGATCTCGCGCGCCGTGATCTGCTTTTCACGCTGCAGGTCGCGAGCAAGCGAGCGGCGCAAACGCTCCAGGCGCGAGGTGTGCGCGCTGAACGCCTCGATGCCCTCGCTCAGCGGCATCAGACCGGCGCGAGCCAGGCGCACGTACGCGCGCCCGCGGGCGATCGTCAGCGCGCGCCGCTGGCTCGACTCCTTCTGCAGAGCCGCCAGCTCCTCGCGCAGCTGTTCGGTGTCGTCGTTCAGGTCGCTCGCTCCGGCGGACTCGGGCGGGAGCGCTGCTCGACCGAGCTCGTTGGCGGGTGCGCCGAGCGCGCTGCCCGCGAGCAGCCCACAAGCGATCACCCAGCGCTGACTCGGCTTCATGGCAGCTGCCTCATCGCGTCGACTCAGGCCGCCAGCAGCCGCTTGAGGTTGAGATGTGCCGAGAACGCGCCCAGCAAGCCGCCCAGGCCGATCAACCCCAGCATGGCGTACCAGGGCAAGAAGCGCGGCGGCGCCCCGAGCAACAGCGACAGCTCGCTATCGAAGCGGGCGTGTGCCGCCAGAAAGAGCACGATCACCACCAGCAGTGCGCCGGTGGCGCCGAGCATGCCTTGCGCGGCCCCCTCGATCACGAACGGGCGGCGCACGTAATCGTCGGTGGCACCGACCACCTTCAGCACCTGCACCTCGATGCGCCGGCGCTGCAAGCTGAGACGGATGGTCGAACCCACCACGCTCACCACCGTGCCGAGCACGACCAGCGAGAGCACGGCCGCCGCGGTCAACGCCGAGCTCAGCACCGAGGCCAGCTTCTCACCCCAGGCTTCGTAGGTTTCGACTGCCTCCACCTTGGGCAAGAAGCGCAGCTTCTCCGCCATCCGGCTCAGCGCGCCGGAGTGCTCGGGATCCTGCACGCGCACCTCGAGCGAGGCCGGGAACGCCTCGGGCGGCAAGGCGGCGAGGATCTCGTCACCGGTCTGCAGCAGCTCTTCGCGCGCGGCTTCGCTCGACACGCGATCGACGCGCACCACGCCGCGCGTCTTCTGCAGCGCCTGCGCGATCGCGTCGACCTCGGCCGGCTCCGCGTTGGCTTGCAGGTACACGGAGGCTCTGCCGTTGTGCGACCAGCGCGCGCGCAGATCTTGTACATTGGCCACGACGAGCAGGGCGGTGGCCAGGCAGATGAATGCCACCCCCACGCTGAACACGCTCGACAGCTGGAGCTGCCAGTCGTGACGTCCTCCTCGCAGAGCTCGCTGCCACGCATTCATAGGTTTTTCGGACTGTTGTCAGGCTTCAACGGTTGTCGCTCACGCCCAAGCCTCCCGGTACGTCCAGCGCCTGACCGTCATCGAGCACGATGACCCGGCGTGGTCGTATGTCGAGCAGGCTGCGATCGTGCGTAGCAAACAATACGGTCACCCCCGTGTCGTTGATATCCTCGAACAGCCCCAAAATATCGACCGCCAGCTGCGGATCGAGGTTGCCGGTCGGCTCATCGGCGAGGATCAGCGCGGGCTCCCCCACGATCGCGCGGGCGACCGCCACTCGCTGTTGCTCGCCACCCGACAGTGTCCCCGCCAGCTCCTGCCCGCGCCCCGACAGCCCCACTCGGTCCAGCACCTCGACGATGCGGCTCTGGATCAGGCGGCGAGGTACGCTGAGCACCTCCAGCGGCGGCGTCAGATTCTCGGCGATGGTCCAGTTCGGGACGAGCCGGAAGTCCTGAAACACCACGCCGATGTTGCGCCGCAAGTACGGCACCGAGTCCTGCGTCAGATTACCCACCTCGCGCCCCATGAACAGCACGCGCCCCGCGTCGACGGTCTGGTCGGCGTAGATCAGGCGCAGCAGCGTGCTCTTGCCCGCGCCGGACGGCCCGGTCACGAACACGAACTCGCCGCGCTCGATCTGCAGGTTGAGGTTGCGGAAGACCGTGGAGCGCTCGCGAAATGCTTTGTAGACGTTCTCGAAGACCACCAGGGGCCGGCGCGCCGCCGAAGCGTCAAAACGCTTACCTGAGCGCAGAAAAGCGCCCAATGTACGATTCTTCGATTCCGCGCCCATGCTCGTGAGTAAAGCAGCGGCGCGGAAACCCGACCAAGTTTTTTTAGTGGCGGCGCCGAGATCGCCGTTGATGCCTGGGTAGGAGGAAGAATGAAGATCGCAGCGTTGGCTCGCCAGGCGAGAGAGAGCCTGGGTAAGGGGCTCGCAGCTCTACAAGCAGGAGACGCGCCGGAGCGGATGTTGGCCGTGGCGCAGCCGCTCGCCAAGGCGATGGGCACGCTCGTGGAGATCGAAGCTGCGTCGCCCGCGCTCGCGCGCAAAGCCTCCGAGTCCGTGCTCGCTGCGCTGCGCGAGGCACTGGGGCTGTTGCAGCTGCCGCAGAACGCCCAGTTGCCGGCGGCGGAAGCGGGCATGGGCTCGGTCGCCGAGGCGCTCGGACTCGTGAAGCAGATCTTCGAGAGCACGGACGATGCTGCGCCCGCGATGGGCGGCAAGACGCAGCTGGCCTCCACGCAGCTGGCGGGCACGCCCGTCGCCGCCCCGGCCGCGCCAGCGCCGCCCGCTGCGCCCGCGGAACCCACGCCCGAGGCGCTGCAACGAGAGCTGGAGGTTCCGCTGCGCGCGGTGGAGGCCGCGCTCGGCGCGCACAGCGCCACCAATTTCTACAAGGGCCTCGCGCCGGGGGACGTCGTCGCGTCGGGCGGATTGTTCGTGGCGACCTACCAGGTCCCGGAGGTCGGCGAGCCCTTGCTGCTCAAAATCACGATGCCCGGCGGCTATGCATTTGAGGCCAAGGGCGTCGTGGCCTGGCGTCGCGATGTGCAGGTGTCCTCGACCTCTCCCGGCGAAACACCGGGCTTCGGCGCGCAGTTCAGCGAGATCAGCGACGAGGGGCGCGGCTTGATCCAGCGCTACGTGCGCAACCGCGAGCCGCTCTTCTACGATGACGCCTGAGCACGCAACAAGTTGCCCGGGGCTGCTCGAGGTGCTAGGCGCAGATGATGATGCGGATCTCTAGCCTTTGGCTGGTGGCAGGCGTCCTGTGTGGGTGCATGCCGATGGGGGCGCCGGCTCAGCAGATCAACGACGTCGCGCGGGACGTGAACGTGGCCACGCGTTTCGGGCGCATGGACGTGGCGATGGAGCACACCAGCCAGTCACATCGCGGCGAATTCATGCGCACGCGCGCCGACTGGGGCAAGGACATCCGCGTGCTCGACGTGGAGCTGAGCAAGCTGGAGCTGCAGAAGCCCGACTCCGCCGAGGTCCTGGTCGACGTGAGCTGGATGCGCATGAACGAGGGCGTGCTGCGCTCGACGCGCGTGAAGCAGCACTGGGTGAACAACGGAGACGATTGGCAGATCGACGCCGAGGAGCGCTCCAGCGGTGACATCGGGCTGCTGGGAGAAAACGTCGTGGTGCTACGGCCCGACGCTCCGCGCGACGTGCACTTCCCCGTCAAGACGCTCGGGCAAACCAGCAACTGAGCTCCGGCGCGGCACGCTGTTGCCTCGGAGCGCCGCCAGCTCGGAGCGCCGCCAGCTCGGAGCCAGACTCGTGGAAGAGAGTATCGGAGGGCTCCGGTAGCTCCGGAGCCCGACGCTCAGGAGGCGCCCTGACGAGCGGTGCGCGTCTCTTCGGCGCGACGCGCCTCACGCGCCTTCTTCTTGGCCTGCGCCTTGCGCCGGCGAGTCTTGTTGGTGTTGCGGCTGTCGAATCGACCCATGTCCGTATCTCCGGAGAAAAAGGGACGGCCCCCTTAGCACATCGCGGCGGGATGTGCAGCTTTGTAAGCCAATGGGCCAAGTTCCACCGGCTCCAGGGTCAGGCCTCGTCATCGAGTTCAGGGCTCGGTCACGAGCGGACCCTGCGCGACCCCAGGACCGCGCCCACCGTGCGCCCCGCCGCCAGCGCCCCGAGGTGCCGCGCAGAGCCGCGCAGATGAGGCCCGGCCCAAAAACAAACCCCAAACAGCCACCCCCTCGCCAGATCGAGCCGGAACCAAGCCCGCTAGCAAAACCCCACGCAACGCCGAGCAAAGTAACCCTTCGCGGGGAGCCCACCTACCAAACACGAGCTCACTCCAACACCGGGGGGGCAAGCGGGGTTGGGGCCCCGCGCGCAGCCGCGAGCGGAGGCGGGGGAGGGAACCCGCAGCGAAGCTGCGGGACCGGGGGTCTGCCTCAGACCCCCAACAAAAACACAGACCCCCGAAATCAACCAGTCGATGCGTCTTCGAGCGTGCGCTCGCGATCGCGGATCTCGAGGCGGTAGCGGCTGTTCACGGTCTCGATGTAGAAGACGTCGCGCGCGGCCATGCGCAGCACGCGCTTGACCGGCGTCGTCACGTATTCGTGCATCCCATCGGGGAACTCGATGACGACCACTGAGCCCTTGCGGGGTGCGCGAACCAGCCGACCCGAGACCGCTCGCGAACCTCGCCCGAGCTTGCGTAGAACGACCTGCACGATTTTGACTCTAGCAACCGTCGGGCAGCCGCGCACTCACTTCCCGGCCCGGTCCCCATTTTTTGTCTCACGTTGGAGCCTTTTGGGGAGCCCGGCCGGCGGCGCAGGGCAGGCTTCCGGGAAGCGGGGGTGACGCAGCTTGCCGCGGCTTCGCCAGCTCCCGGTCAATGGTGCCCCGTCGTGCGACGGGGCGCGCTGGCTGTTCTGTCACGCCCCAGCGCTCAGGGCGCCGTCACGCCGGCTTCACCCCGCTCCGCGAAGTAGGCGCGCAGCACATCGCGCGCCAGTTGCGGCGCCTTCATGCGCCAGATCGGCGTGTTGACGATCAGCGCGGCCACAGCCACCTCCGGACGGTCCGCGGGCGCGAAACCGACGAACCAGGTGTAGAAGCGGTTCTGCTCGTTGCGCGTGAGCGTGCCCGTCTTGCCCGCCACCCGCACATCGCCCAGGTAGGGTCTGCCTCCCGGGCCGCGGAAGGACTTGGTGGCGGAGCCGCTCGCCACCGTTTCGCGCATCATCTTGTTCAGCTCGTGCGCACGTGCCTCCGGCACGACGCGCCGCAAGCGTACGGGCTCGCTGCTCGACTGCCACTCGAGGCGCTCGCCGGAATACACGGCGCGCACGATGCGCGGGCGCAGCGCGACGCCGCCCGAAGCGACGGTCTGCGCGATCGAGACGGCTCCCAGCGGCGAAAGCGTGGTGTGCCAGAAGCCGGCCGCGGCGCGCGCGAACTCCAGCGGATCGCTGGGCAGCTCGATGCTGGGCGCTTCGCTCGGCACATCGAACGGTGTGGCAGCGCCAAAGCCGAAGGCGGTCGCTGTCTCATGCAGCGAGCGCGGGGTCAGATAACGCCGCGCCAGGCGCGCGAAGACGATGTTCAAGCTGCGGCCGAGGGCCTCCGCCATGCTGGCACAGACGTGGTCGCGGCTCGGATCCTCGCGCAGGTCCGCCGCATTGATTCGACTCTGTCCGCCCCCGCGATAGCACTGCTCGGTCTGGGCGTTGAGCGTGGGCGTCTGCAGCAGCGACGCAGCGGTCACGATCTTGAACACGCTGGCCGCGGGGGCTTCCGCGCGCACGTTGACGTCGAAGGGCTGGCCCTCGCGCACCTGGCTCGCGTAGACGAGCAGATTGCCGGTGCGGGTGTCCATGAGCACCGCGCCCGCCTCCGGCAGCGCGTAGCGCTTCATCACGCTCAGCGTCTCACGCTGCAGCTTGGGGTCCAGCGTGAGCTCAGCGCTGCGGCCGCGCGAGAGCGGGCTGGTCACGCGATCGCCCTCCAGGTCGAGCCGCAACAGGTCGAGTCCGCTGAAATCGGGCTCTGCCGGGAGCTCCGGAGTGGGAGCAGGAGCTTCGCTCAGGCGTTCCAGCGCCGGGACGGCCGCCGGCTGTGCCTGCTGTTGCTCGATCGCGTCCGGGAGGAGCGCATAGATGACACCCAGCCCCGCCCCCAGCCCCAACCACCTGTGCCAGCCTTCCATGTTCTTGTCGACGTATCTGCGGGGCCACCAAATGGGCAAAAAAGCCGAATAGTTACCGGTGTGCGTCCGGTTGGCCGCCTGTGCTCGCCGAAGGCGGGCGCCGAGGAACCTGGGGAGGGTCCGGAATCTGTAGTAGGTAGCGTGACATAAAGATGAGGCAGAGCGCAGAGCTGGAGGTTCACGATACGTCTGTCCTGATGTCGCTCACTACCCCCAACGGGCGACTGCTCGAAGAGGTCTCGCGTTGCGCGCGGGCGCAGGTGGACTTCCGCGGCAACAAGATCCTGGTCTCCGGGGAGGAGCCGAACGTGGAGCTGGCGCGGCGCTTTCTCGCCGACGCCGCGGAGCTGATCGCCAAGGGTGTGCCCGTCGGGCCACAGGACGTGGCCAGCGCGATCCGCTCGCTGCGCGACGATCCCGCTTCGACGCTCACGTCGCTGCTCGAGGACTCGATCCTGGTCGGGGCGCGCCGTCGCGCCGTGGTGCCCAAGAGCCGCGCGCAGCGCGACTATGTGCGCTGCATTCGCGAGTCAGACCTCACCTTCGGGATCGGTCCAGCGGGCACGGGCAAGACGTACCTGGCGATGGCGATGGCGGCGTCTGCTCTCACGCAGCGCCTGGTCAAGCGCGTGGTGTTGACGCGCCCGGCAGTGGAAGCGGGCGAGCGGCTCGGCTTCTTGCCGGGCGATCTGGCGGAGAAGGTGAGCCCCTATCTGCGTCCGCTCTATGACGCGCTCAATGACATGCTGGAGTTCGACAAGGTCGAGCAGCTGCGCGAGCGGGGTCAGATCGAAGTGGCGCCGCTCGCGTTCATGCGCGGCCGCACGCTGAACAACGCCTTCGTGATCCTCGACGAGGCGCAGAACGCCACCAGCGAGCAGATGCGCATGTTCCTGACTCGGCTGGGGTTTGGATCCAAGGCTGTAGTGACCGGTGACGTTACGCAGACGGATCTTCCGCCCGGAGCCCGACCCGGCTTGAAAGAAGCCGAAGAGTTGTTGTCCGGGATCGAGGGCATCAGCTGCTGCCGCTTTACCGACGCGGACGTGGTGCGGCACCCGCTGGTCCAGAAGATCGTCGTCGCCTACGAGCGCAGCGACCAGCGGCGCGCGGAGCCTCGCGATCGCCGAGGCCAGACCGGGCGGGGCGACGATGCCCGCAACGAACGGCGCAGTAACGCGGACGTATCAGAAGCCGCTCACGAGGCGCGCGATGAGAACGAGCTCGGAGACAGTTCGGCCTGACAGCTCTTCAACGTTCGTGTTATCGGCGCAGGCATGCTCGAAATTATCGATGTGCGTGCGCGGCAGATTCTGGATTCACGGGGCAACCCGACGCTCGAGGCGGAGGTTCACACCAACGGCGGCGTGGGGCGAGGCGCCGTGCCGAGTGGAGCGTCCACGGGTGAGCACGAGGCCATCGAGCTGCGCGATGGTGACAAGACCCACTATCTCGGCAAAGGTGTGCAGAAGGCGGTCGACAACGTCAACGCCGTGCTCGGCCCCGAGATCGTCGGCATGTCCGCGGCGGACCAGGCGGGCATCGATGCCCGGCTGATCGATCTCGACGGCACGGCCAACAAGGGCAAGCTCGGCGCCAACGCGATCCTGGCCGTGTCGATGGCGGCGGCGCGCGCTGCCGCGGACACGCTGGAGCTGCCGCTGTGGCGCTACCTCGGCGGCGTGCAGGCGCGGGTGCTGCCAACCCCGATGATGAACATCATCAACGGCGGCGTGCACGCCGACAGCGGGCTGGAAGTGCAGGAGTTCATGGTGGTGCCGCTGGGCCTGCCGACCTACGCGGAAGCGCTGCGCGCCGGCGTGGAGATCTTTCACGCGCTGAAGGCCGCCCTGAAGAAGCAGGGGCTCACCACGTCGGTGGGCGATGAGGGCGGGTTTGCTCCGCGGCTGGCCTCCAACCGCGCCGCGCTCGATCAGGTGGTCGCGGCGATTCAGGCCGCTGGCTATGAGCCCGGCAAGCAGGTCGGTGTGGCGCTGGACGTGGCCGCCAGCGAGTTCCACAAGGATGGCGTCTACACCTTCGACAAGAAGCCCTACAACTCCAGCCAGCTCGTCGACTTGTACGTCGAGCTGTGCGAGCGCTACCCGATCGTGAGCATCGAGGATGGCCTCGATCAGAACGACTGGAACGGCTGGAAGCAGCTGACCGAGAAGCTGGGTCAGCGCGTGCAGCTGGTCGGCGACGATCTGTTCGTGACCAACAAGCAGCGCCTGGAGCGCGGGATCGAGGCGGGCGTCGCCAACGCGATCCTGATCAAGCTCAACCAGATCGGCACCCTGTCCGAGACGCTGGACGCGATCGGCACGGCCCGCTTTGCCGGCTACAACTCGATCATCTCGCACCGCTCGGGCGAGACCGAGGATTCTTTCATCGCCGATCTGGCCGTCGCCACCAACGCGGGGCAGATCAAGACGGGCAGCTTGAGCCGCAGCGATCGCGTCGCCAAGTACAACCAGCTGCTGCGCATCGCCGAGGAGCTCGACGACGGCCAGCTGTACGCGGGCAAGACGCCGTACCGGCGCGGCTGAGGCCCGCGGCGCTCAGCTCGGCCCGAATCGAAAGCGATCGAATCGAAAGCGATCGAATCGAAAGCGATACAGCCGAGCTAGGTGCCGCAGGTACAGCAGCTGCTGCTGCAGCGTCAGCTTGCTCTCGCCGTGCTCGCGGTTGGCGAAGTGGATGGGCACCTCGCGCACATTGCGGCAGCGGCACCGCACCAGGAGCTCGAGCCCGATCTTGTAACCGAGCGGGCTCGGGTTCTCGGCTCGGGCGAAGACCGCGCGCGGCAACGCAAAGAAGCCGCTCATCGGATCCGAAACATCGGTCAGGGGGCGCGCCAGCACCGTGGCCACCTTGCTGTTCAGGAAGCGGAACAGGCCCCAGCCCTCCGCGGTCGTGCCGCCGCTGACGTAGCGCGAGCCGAGCACGAAGTCCGCGCCAGCGCCCAGCGCGGCGAGCATGTCCGGGATCACCTCCGGGGGATGGCTCAGGTCCGCGTCCATCACCACCAGCGTCTCGCCCTGAGCGCGCGCCAGGCCGAACAGCACAGCTTGGCTCAGGCCGCGATCCTCGCGCCGCACGAACAGCTGCAGCCAGGGCTCCTTGCGAGCGGCGATCAGCGCCTCGGTACCATCACGGCTGTCATCGTCGACGATCAACAGCTCGAGCGCGAGGCCCGCGCGTTCCCGCAGCTGAGCGACCCGGTCGATCAGCGAGGGCAGGGATTCCGCCTCGCGGAAGGTCGGAACCACGATGGAGATGTCGGGAGTCTGCGCCAAGGTCTCGCACCTTGGTTGTCACGTCAGGCTCGCCCCGTAAAGGGTGATTCGCGTCACAAGGTATTGAAGGCCTGGCCGAAGGTGGCGATGACGCTGATGTGACCGCCGGGGGCGTCGGCAGGGACCGGAACGCCAACGTCCACACGGAACACGTCACGGTCGAGCTCCGGTAGCAAGAAGCGCAGCCCCATGCCCACGCCGTGCAGCAAGTGCATATCCCCGATGCGGTTGAACGCATCGCCCATGTCGTGGAAGACCACCGCCGCCAGCTGCGCAGACCAGAGCTGCAGGGGGCGGGTCCGGAACTCCAGGTTGCTCACCACAGCATTCCGGCCCGACGCCGCCAGGGCGATGTAGCCACGCAGACGCCCCGTGCCGCCCAGCGTCTGAAAGCCGTTGGAGAAGTTGCGATAGGTGTCCACGACGCGCGCGTCGTAGACGAAGCGACCCGGCAGGAGCCGGGGGGAGTTGAAGTGCAGGCCGAGGGTGAGCCGCGCGTCGCTCTGGTTCAGCTTGCTGAGCTCGATCACCTGGCCCGCGCTGAGCTTCAGGTAGCCGGTGTCGACCGCCGTCGCGTAGCTGAGCGAGGCCGATACGCCCAGCAGGTTGCGGCTCGAGCCGAGATCTTTCAGCGCCGGATAGATCTTCAGGTTGGCGATCTGGCCGAGGCGGTAGGCCTCCTGCAGGGCCAGCGTGTCGGCGTTGAGATCGACGTGGTATTGCGTGGTGTACGAGGTGACCTGGAAGTACGGGCTGATGCGCCGGCTGCTCCTCGGCAGCAGGCCGTAGTAGTAGCGCTCGACCCGGCTTCGCTCGTAGTCCGTCAGATCGCCCGGCACCTCAGAGGGCGCGGCGCTGATGCCGGACAGGTCGACGGCGCGCGAAGCGAAGCGCGTCGCCTCCAGGCCGAAGCTGAGGTCCGTCTTGTAGCGGATACCGTAAGAGCGCGTGAAGTTCTGGGTGAAGGACTGGCTGTCGTAGATGAAGAGGTTGGGATAGTAGGCGTTCTTGCCGCTGCTCTGGATCGTGACCAGCGAATAGTCCGGCGCGTTCACGGAGCAGATCGAGCCCACCAGGTTGCTCGTCACGTCGAACGGCGATTGCCCGTTGCGCCAGGCCACGCTGGTCCCGTAAGACCATTTGGAACGGCTGGAGTAGAGTGGGTGCTCATAGTCGAAGCTGCCCTGCGTGCCTTGCAGCTTGCCCGAGCCACAGTCGAACGTCGCGTCGAAGCGCGCGCTCAAATAAAGGTGGGCATCCGCCAGGCGAGGCTCGATGAAGCCGGCACCGAGGGTATATGTGCGGCGATTGAATACGGCCGAACCGAACAGGCGGCGGCCGGTGCCCAGCAGGTTGAACTCGGTCGGCGAGAGCGCGAGGTAGTCCACGACGCCGTCGTTGATGCGTCCATCCCAGCCCACGCGCAGGCTCCACAGGTCCTTGGTGATGACCAGGTAGCGCACGCTCGCTTCGCTGCTGCCTCGCATGGGCAGCGCCAGCACCACCGAGAACAGGCCCAGCCCGCGCAGATTGCGCTCGGTCTCGTCGGAGATCGCCTGGTCGTAGCGCGAGCCCACGCGCATCAGGATCTCACGCTCGATCACGCGCTTCTGCGTGGTCGGGTGGAACCAGTTGATGAACTGTGGGATGGGGTCTTCCGGTTCGAACACCTCCAGCGCGACGATCTCGATCGACTCGATGCGCTTGCCTTCCGGGTGCAGGTCCAGCTTGCCGTGCTGGCGTGCCAGCGCGCGCCGGATGCGCTCTTCCTCCAGCGGGGAGAAGCGGCGGTTCGCGATCGATCGGTCGCTGCTGGTCTGCGCAGCCACGGACGGGGCAAGCGCCAGCAAGCAGGAGAGCAGCAGCAGCCGGGCTCGGGCGGCGAGTGACCAGACCGTCAGCGTCGGGGGGGCTCGCTTCGTCACTCTCGGGCTCAAACGGGACGCCGCCGCGTTTTCTTGCGGGGGCTGGGGGCTTTACGTTGGCGCGCGGGCCCGGGCACGAAGCTGCGCGGCGCAGCGTCGCCGCGGCGGCGGCCCAGCCCGAAAATGGTCAGCGGCTCATCCGAGACGCTGCACACCACGCGATCCCCCAAGCCTAC
Source organism: Polyangiaceae bacterium (assembly GCA_035760985.1). GTDB lineage: Bacteria > Myxococcota_A > Polyangia > Polyangiales > Polyangiaceae > SZUA-265. Next base: position 7,131 of record DASTRX010000191.1, on the reverse strand, counting down.
CGGCATCTGCCGGTAGGGTCCGTCGAGATACAGCCGCGCATCGGCCATCTTGCTCGTCAAGAGCAGGCTCTGCGGCGGTTCGAAGACCAGTCGCGCCAGCTCCAGCGGAGCGGGCGGCGGCTGGCGCCGGAGCTCCAGATAAGGCTCACGGACGACCAGTTGCAGCTTGTCGGACGCGAAGGGCAGCACGCGGCCCCCTGCCGAGCGCGCGGCGCCGGTGGAGCCCGCCGCGGTGCACACCCAGACCCCGCTGGAGCGCTGCTCCTCGGTACGTCCGTCGAAGGTCACCAGGTAGCGGGAGGTGGCGGCCGGAATGGCGTGGCAGAACAAGGCCTCGTTCAGGACGCGCCGGGAGCAGATGCGCCCGTTCACGCTGACCTGCATGCGCGCGAGCCGCACGCTGGGCAGCGAACCCTCGAGCGCGCCTTGCAGCGTGGCCGCGAGGTTGCCCAGGTGCGCCGGACAGAAGAAGCCCACGCTGTGTACGGGGGAGCTGTTGACGCCCAGGATCGGGATCGAGCCGACGTGGTGAGACGCCGCGAGCAGCGTGCCGTCGCCACCGACGGTCACGACCAGTGTGGCATCCGAGGCGTCGAACACCACGCCCGGGCTGCGCAGCACCATCAACCGGGCCCCGAGCGAGCGCAGGATCACTTGCACCTGCTTCAGCGTGCGCTGGTGGCCGAGGTGCGCCTGCCGCCAGCGCGCCACGCTGATGTCGTGGCGCTGGAACAGGGCGACCGCCTTCGGGTCGCTGCGCTCCTGGATGAAGCGCTCGTACATCGAGCGCTTCGCCACCACGACGACGAGCGGCCGGTTCACTCGTTCGACCGCGCATCGGGACTCAGGCCCGGGGCAACACTGGGCAGGTTCTCCGCGAGGCGGCGCAGGCCCAGCTCGGTCTTCGCGTCTTCAATGCGCCCCGTGCGGCACAGATGCAGCGCGTGTTCGAGCGGTACGGCGATGACGCGCCCGTCGCGCTCGAGCGCGGACCCGTCCAGGCTCGGCTCTCCGCGGCGCTCCGGCTTGACCTCCAGGTGGACGAAGAACAGGCGCTCGCTGATGATCCCGGGGGCGGGCCAGGTGGGCGGGCCCAGCCACTGGAAGTCCGTCTCCAGCGCCAGGAAGCCGAGCTCCTCGCGCAGCTCGCGGCAACCCGCGCGCAGGATGCCGCCGGTGCTCTGCTCTCCGGGCTCGATCAACCCGGCAGGCAACTCCCAGAGCCCGCCGGTCTCGCGCGCGCCGCCCGGAGAGCGCGCCGGGTCACGGAAACGCAACGGCGGGCGCAGCGCGCTCCGCAGATAGACCCAGCGCTGCGCCCCCTGAGCCCCCGGCGCAGGCGCGACGTAGTGCGCGGCGATCACCACGGCGTCGATCGCGCGCCGGTCGATCTCGTCGTAGACGAAGGGCTCGCTGCGTTTGCCATCCGCGGAGCGCAGCCGCAGTCGGCGCCGGATCAGGCGCAGAAAACCTGGCGGTGCGATCGGCGAGATATCCTCCACCAGCTCCAGCTCCAGATCCGGCAAGCTGAGGTCGACCTCCGGAGGGATGGCGCGGCTCATGGTGTTGCCGCATTCTCACCCGCAGGCGCCCGTCGCGCCAGGCCTGCTCGCCGTCCCGGGGGGATTTCTCCGCTTCCGAGCCGGCGAGGGTTGTATAAACCTCGCGTGAATGCACAGATTCTGACCTGGTGGAGTCGCGTGGGCATGGCCTTCAGCGCGTTCTTTCGCATCCTCTTCGACCGCCGGCTCGCTGCAGCGTGGCACCGATTTTCGAGCTCACCGGCTGTAGCATCGACCGGCGTGGGCTCGGCGGACGTCCCCAGTGCGCAGGACGAGGGCATGGGGACCGGAGCCTCACCGGACTCGGCGCTGCTGCTGCTGAGCTTGCTGCAAGGGGAGGGGCGTTTCGTCGACTTCGTCCAGCAGGACATCGCCGCCTTTCCCGACGCCGAGGTCGGCGCGGTGGCGCGGGTCGTGCACGCGGGGTGTCGCAAGGTTCTGCGCGCGCACTTACAGATCGAGCCGATCCGCTCCGAGTCGGAGGGACAGCCGGTCACCCTCGAGGCCGGCTTCGACCCCAGTCGGGTCAAGCTGACGGGCAATGTCGGCGCGCAGAGCCGGGTCCAGGGAGTGCTGCGGCACCGCGGCTGGCAAGCGTCGGACGTGCATTTGCCGCTGCTCGTGGACCCCGCAGGAAGCCGCGTGCTCTGCCCGGCGGAAGTCGAGATGTGAGCGAGCTGTCGCCGATGGCACGAGGACATTTGTGCCTGTAACTTGCGTTACAGGCACCAGGAGGTCTGTTTGAGCGCTCGATTTTCCGTAGGCATCGATCTCGGCACCACGCACTGCGCCCTGGCGCAGGCGCCGCTCGAGGGCGAGCCGGAGAGCCCGCACACGCAGCCGCTCTTGCAGCTGGTGGCTCGCGATCGTGTCGATGCGGCGCTGCTGCTGCCCTCCTTCCTGTATTTCCCGCCGCCCACCGAGGGCGGGCTGGCGCTGCCCTGGGATGCCAATGCTCCGCTCGCCGTGGGCCAATACGCGCGGCGGCGCGCGGCGGAGTCCCCCGGCCGAGTCGTGGCGAGCTCGAAGAGCTGGCTGTCTCATCCCGCGATCGATCGGCGCGCGCCGGTGCTGCCAGTGAATGCGGCGGAGGACATCACGACGCTCTCTCCCGTCGAAGCAGCATATCGGCTGCTCGATCACATGAGCGAGGCCTGGCACGCGCGCAGCGATGGCCTGCGCCTCGGCGATCAAGAGGTGGTGCTGACCGTGCCGGCCTCCTTCGATGCCGCGGCGCGCGAGTGCACGGTGGAAGCAGCGCTCGCCGCCGGGCTCGACCAGCTCACGCTGCTCGAGGAGCCCCAGGCAGCGTTTTACGCCTGGCTCGATCAGCGCGGTGACGCCTGGCGCACGGATCTGCGCGTGGGCGATCTGGTCCTGGTCGTGGACGTCGGCGGCGGCACGACGGACTTTGCAGCGATCCAGCTGGGCGAGCAGGACGGCAACCTGGAGCCGCGGCGCGTGGCCGTGGGGCAGCACCTGCTGCTCGGCGGTGACAACATGGATCTGGCTCTCGCCCATCTGGTGCGGCAGAAGCTCGAGGCTCAGGGCTCCGCGATCGACGCCTGGCAGCTCACCGCCCTCACGCATGCCGCGCGCGAGGCGAAGGAAGCGCTGCTTGCGCCCGGTGCTCCCGAGAGCGTGAACGTGGTCGTGCCGAGCCGCGGTTCGCAACTCTTGGGCGGCTCGCTGCGCTCCACGCTGACGCGCGCGGAGGTCGAGCGTTACGTGCTGGACGGCTTCTTTCCCACCGTGCCCTGGCAGCAGGAGCCGCGGCAGCGGGCGCGGACCGCGCTGCGCCAGCGCGGCTTGCCCTATGCGGAGGACCCGGCGATCACCACGCAGCTGGCGGCATTCCTGCGCGGGCACGCCGCAGTGGGAGCAGAAAGCGCGCGCCAGCCGGGGCTGCTCGTCCCCAGCCACGTATTGTTCAACGGAGGCGTGTTCCGTTCGGAGCTGCTGCGCCAGCGCTTGCTCGACACGCTCAACTCCTGGCTCGCGGCGCTGGGCGCGCCGCCGGCGCGCGCGCTCAGCAACACCGACTACGACTTGGCGGTGGCGCGCGGCGCCAGCTACTACGGCCTGGTGCGCCACGGGCGCGGCATTCGCGTCCGCGGCGGCACGGCACAGGCGTTCTACGTGGGGATCGAGAGCCCGACCCCGGCCGTGCCGGGCATGGAGCCACCGATCAACGCTCTGTGCGTGGCGCCCTTCGGCATGGAGGAAGGCAGCCGGGTGGTGCTGCCGCAGGCCGAGCTGGCCGTGGTCGTCGGTGAGTCGGTGACGTTCCGGTTCTTTGGTTCCAGCACGCGGCGCGATGACGTCGCCGGCACGCTGCTGGAGTCTCCAGAGCGCGAGCTGGAAGAGCTGGCGCCGATCTCGATCACCTTGCCGACCCAGGGCCGCAGCGCCGGCGATCTGGTGGCGGTGACCCTGGAGGCCGTGATCACCGAGGTGGGCACCCTGGCGCTCTTTGCCCGACCGCTCGAGCCGCGCGTCGCCGACGAGCACTGGAAGGTCGAGCTCAGCGTGCGCAAGGGAGCCGCCACGTCGTGAGCGGCGCGCCGAGCTCGCTCCCCCTCGGCGTCGTCGGCATCGATCTGGGGACGAGTCACACGGCGCTCGGTTGGTCGCCGGTAGGAGCGGCGGCAGGCCCCATCCAGCTGCAGATCGCGCAATGGGTGGCGGGACGCCGTCGCGCGGCGCAGCCGCTCCTGCCTTCGGTACTGTATGCGCCGGTGCCCGGCGAGATGCCCGAGGAGGAGGGAGGCGCGCAGCCGGATTGGCTGGTGGGTGAGTACGCGCGGGTCCGCAGCCAAGAGACCCGCGGGCGCGCCATCACCTCCGCCAAGAGCTGGCTGTGCCATCCGGGCGTCGATCGGCTGGGGCCGATCTTGCCGTGGGGGGCCAGCGAGCTCGGCACGGCGCCCAAGCTCTCGCCGGTGGAGGCGAGCCGCCGGCTGCTGGAGTACGTGCGGGCACAACTGCAGGCGCAACATCCGGAGCTGGAGCTGGCGCGGCTGAGCGTGGTGCTCACGGTGCCCGCCTCGTTCGATCAAACGGCTCGCAAGCTCACGCTGCTCGCCGCCGAGCGAGCGCAGCTGCGCGTGCGCTTGCTCGAGGAGCCTCAGGCCGCCTTTTACGAGTACATCGGGCGCTCGCTGGCCGAGATCGAGTCGCTGGCTCGCTGGCGAGGTCCGCTGCGCGTGCTGATCTGCGACGTCGGTGGCGGTACCACCGATCTCAGCCTGATCGAGGTCACCCCGCGCGCGGGCGAGCTCGAGTTCCGGCGCAGCGCCGTGGGGCGGCATCTGCTGCTCGGCGGGGACAACATGGACCTGGCCGTGGCGCGCCGCGCGGAGAGCAAGGCGGGCGGGACCCCGCTGGAGCCGGAGCGCTTTGGGCAGCTGTTGCTCGCGGCGCGCAGCGCCAAGGAGCAGCTGCTCGCGGCCCAGGCGCCCGCGACGCTGCCGATCCGCTTGCTGGGAGCGGGCGCCGAGCTGTTCGCCGGCGGCTGGTCCACGGAGCTGGCGCGCGGCGAGGTACAAGAGCTGGTGCTCGACGGCTTTTTCCCGCTGACCGCGGCCGGAGAGCTGCCGAGCGGGCGCCGTTCCGGCATCACGGCCTTCGGGCTGCCCTACGAGCGCGACCCGGCCATCACGCGCCACATCGCCGAGTTCATCGCGCGACAGGCGGGTGGGCAGCTGCCGGACGCGCTACTCCTGAACGGCGGCGTGATGCAGTCCGAGCTGGTGCAGCAGCGCCTGCTCGAGGTCTTCCAGCGCTGGGGCGCGCGCGACCTGACGCTGCTCTCGGCGCCGGACCCGATGCTGGCCGTGTGCCGAGGTGCCGTGCGTTTCGGTCTGGCCCTGCTCGGTCAGGGGCCGCGCATCGTCGGGGGGGCTGCCCATGGCTATTACATCGGGGTCGCGTCGGCGGCGGGGGAGCGGCAGGCGCTCTGCTTGGTCCCGCGCGGCTCGAAGGAAGGAGAGCGCCACCAGCTCGGCGAGCAGCGCTTCGAGCTGCTGCTCGGGCGTCCCGCCCGCTTCGAGGTCTACGCCTCGGATACGGCCTTGCATGCTCCCGGGGAGCGAGTGGAGATCGACGCGGACTATCAGCGCCTGCCACCGGTCACCGCCGAGCTGGCGCTCCCGGCGGGCGCCACCGAGGCGCGCGCCGAGGTGCAGCTGGATGGAGAGCTGAGCGCCGTGGGCACGCTGGAGCTGGGCTGCACGCTGCTCGGCGCGGCGGGAGAGGGAGCCGCGCCGCGGCGCTTCTCGCTGGCGTTCGAGCTCTCCCCGGCCCCGTCGGCGCCGGTCGCGAAGCGCGCGCCGAGCAGCCGCGGCGCCCCGTCCGCTGATACGGTCCGCTTCCAGGAGGCAGAGGAGAGCCTGGCGCGCGTCTTCGGCAAGGGTCGCAAGGACGTGCCCGAGCGCGAGGTGAAGGACCTGCGCAACTCGCTCGAACGCACGCTGGGGCCGCGCAAGAACTGGGACCTGGAGCTCAGCCGGCGGCTCGCTGATCGCCTGCTTTCGCTCCAGAAGGGCCGCACCCGCTCCGAGGAGCACGAGCGGGGCTTCTGGATGCTGCTGGGCTACTGTCTGCGGCCCGGCTTCGGTCACGCCCTGGATGCGCAGCGCATCGCGCAGCTCTGGCCGGCATTTGACGCCGGGTTGTCGCACCGGGAATCGGAGCGCAACTGGCAACAATACTGGATCGCCTGGCGGCGCCTGGCGGGGGGCCTCGACGAAGGGATGCAGCACAGGATTCGCGAGCTGGCGGATCCGTTCCTGGCCCCTGCCGAGCTGAAGCTGAAGAAGCCGAAGGGCTTCCGCCCACTGGCGCTGGATGAGCTCCTGGCGCTGGCGAGCCAGCTGGAGCGGGTGGAGCCGGAGGCGAAGAGCGAACTCGGCCGCTGGCTGCTGGAGCGCACCTGGCACGATCGCGACCCGCGGCTCTGGGCTTACCTCGGCCGCCTCGGGGCGCGCGTCCCGGCGTATGCCAGCGCTCACTACGCGCTGAAAGGCGGCACCGTGGAGCGCTGGGTCGAACAACTGCTGCGCGAGCGCTGGTCCGAGGTGAACACGGCGGCCGCGTGCGGGTTGAGCCTGGCGCGGCTCACCGGAGACCAAGTGCGCGATCTGGCGCTGCGCTGGCGCAGCGAGGTGGCGGCCGCGCTGGGCAAGGTGGGCGCACCCGAAGCCTGGCAACGCGCTGTGCTGGAGCTCACTCCGCTGAGCGAGGCCGACCGAGTCGAGCAGTTCGGGGAGGATCTACCGCTCGGGCTGCGCTTGCTCTGAGCAGGGCCGCCACAGCGAGGGCCACCCGGAGCGACGGCGGCCATCTACAGCGGCCCGAATCTACAGCGGTCCGAATCTACAGCGGCCCGAATCTACAGCGGCCCGGGCCGGGAGGAGCCGCGGACCGCGCGCTCAGGTGCCTTCTTCGCTGCCGCCCTCGGTCTCTTGCATCGAGATCAGGGTACCCAGCGCTTCTATCTCGCGCTTGGTGCGGATCTCTTTCTGGCGGAGCTTCTTGAGCTCGGTGTCCAGCTTGCGCTGCTCGGTCT
>DASTRX010000190.1:0-14969 GCA_035760985.1 Polyangiaceae bacterium | reverse complement strand
CGCTTTCTGCTCGCTTTCGCTTCCTGTCCCCCCAATGCCCGACGCTCCCATCTCCGCCGCGAGCGTCGCCGCGGTCGCCTTGCCATCGGGATCGACCCGGTCGGTCTATCTGGGGGGGGGCGTCGCCTAAAGGGATCACTTATGACCGGTTGGTAGCGGCTGCTACCGATCGGTAGGAGAGTTTTGCTCCCGCGACCCCGCCGCGGTGCGCGGGGCGCTCCGATACCGCGGGCGCGGTGCGCCCCGACGCCGCGCGCAAGATCCAGCGTCGCCCGGCTTCGTGCTGGCACCCGGTGCCCCGAGGCTTCGAGCAGCGCCGTGGGGATGAGGCCCGGCCACCCTCCCGCCGCCGATCTCGGCGCCAGCGGCGCGCGCTGCGAAATGTGGCGTTTCCCGAGGCCTGGCCGGTCCAGTACTGCTCTCTCGAGCCCGATGGAATGGCTCTTGGGCTCTGCCGCCGTGCGTTGAGGCGCCTCAGCTTGGGGGCCGAGGCTCTGCCGGCGCCTCCAGGCGGTCGTATACTCGGAGGCCATGCACTTGGAGCTACCACGGAGCATCCGACCGCCGGGAGCCGCCAGCACGGTGACGGGGACCGAGGAGGGGCGGGCCTTCTTTCAGGAGCGGCTCGCGATCTTTGGGCTGTGTCTCTTGGTGCTGGCCGGGGGCAGCTGGCTGCTGCTCGCCTTCGCGTACTGGTTCGGCTCGGGCCTGGATGAGCACGGCCCGTTCACCGCGGGCGGGTTGTTGCACCTGACGAACGCGCTGGTCGCGGGCGGGCTGTGGTGGGCCACGCGGCGCGAGAAGCGGACGGGCCTGCAGCTGCACGCGCTCGATGCCGGCGCGGCGCTGGCGCTGGTCGCCGTGTGGGGGCTGGCCGGCGCGAGCCTGCCGGCGCCGATCGGCGCCTTCGTGGCGCTGCTCTCGTTCACGCTGGGCACGCTGGCGCGTGCCATCGTCGTGCCGAGCACGGCCTGGCGCACGCTGGCGATCGGGGTGGTGGGCGCGGGCATGCTGGTGCTGTTCACCGTCTGGCACAACGGGCCGTCGCGCAGCGTGCTGGGCGGCGCGATCGCCACGAGCTGCTGGGCACTGTCGGCGACGGCGATCGCGACCCTGGCGTCGCACACGATCTTCGGGCTGCGGCGCGAGGTGCAGAAGGCGCGCGTGCTGGGCCAGTATACGCTGGAGGTGAAGATCGGCTCGGGCGGCATGGGCGACGTGTGGCGCGCGAGCCACGCGCTCTTGCGGCGCCCGACAGCGATCAAGCTGCTGCGCCCGGGGCGGCTCGACGACAAGGCGATCGCGCGCTTCGAGCGCGAGGTGCAGCTGACCGCGCGCCTCACCCATCCCAACACGGTCTCGATCTACGATTTCGGGCGCACGCGCGACGGGGTGTTCTACTACGCGATGGAGCTGCTCGACGGCATCGACCTCGAGCAGCTGGTGCGGGAGCACGGTCCGCAGCCGGCGGAGCGCGTGATTCACCTGCTCCTGCAGCTGTGCGGCGCGCTCGCGGAGGCGCACGAGCTGGGGCTGGTGCACCGGGACATCAAGCCGCAGAACGTGCTGCTCTGCCCCCGCAAGAACGACCAGGAGTACACCAAGCTGCTCGACTTCGGCCTGGTGAAGACGCTGCACCCGCACCCCGAGAGCGGCCTCACCGAGGCGGCGCTCACCGGCGTGAACACGCTGGCGGGCACCCCGCTCTACATGTCACCGGAAGCGATCCAGGCACCCGAAAGCGTCGATGCGCGCAGCGATCTGTACGCGCTGGGCGTGGTCGCCTGGTACCTGCTCGTCGGGCATCCGCCCTTCGAAGCGAACAGCATCATCGAGATCTGCGGGCAACACCTGCACACCGCCCCGCGCCGGCCGTCGGTCGCGCTGCGCGCCTCCGTGCCGAGCGATCTGGAGGACATCGTGCTTGCCTGTCTGGAGAAGCGGCCAGAAGATCGGCCTCGGAGCGCGCGCGAGCTGCGCCGCCTGCTGGAGGCCTGCGCGCTGGAGCAGCCCTGGACCACCGAGCGCTCCATCGACTGGTGGCGCACGCGCTCGCACAGCACTCCGGTTTCCGAACCCCCGCCGAGCATCAGTCAGACGCTGGCGCTCGACCTCACGGCCCGCGAGCAGCCCGCTGCTCCCGAGCTGGCCGCGCGGGCTTCGTGAGCTGGCCGAGTCCAGTGTTCCTGGCCTGAATGCCCCGATCGTGGCGTTTCAGTGCAACAGCCGTGGATCTGCGCGACGTCGGGTCGCTTGGCCCAGTGTCGCGCGCTGCGGCATTCTGGCGGCGGCGCGTTGCAGGACCTCATGTGGGTGGCTGGCACCACGCTTGCTCATCGCGCACCGTGGCGCGGCGGTCTCTCCCGTTGGGACTCGGCCTCGAACTAGAAAGGGCTGTGCGAATCATCATGAAGAAGCAGAAGAAGGCGAAGAACGGCTCCAGCTCCTCACAGCGCGCGTCACGAGCCGCCCCTGCCAGCGCTTCTCCACAGCTTCTGCACATCCCGAGCGCCCCCTCCGAGGCTCCCGCCAGCAGCCCGGTGTCGAGCGCTCCGAGCGCGCTCTCGAGCGAGGTCGTTCCGAGCGGTCGCGAGCAGCCCCGCAGCGGCTTCCATCTGCGGGGAGGTGTTCGTTCCGCTCCGCTGAGCGCCGGAGATCCGCTGCTCGCATTCGCCCTCGAGTGCCAGCAGGTCTATGCCCGCGCGCGCCGCACGGATGCGGCCGGGAACACGCGCCTGGATGAGGACTACCTGGCGCACGCGCTGGCCGACGCCGGCATCGGAGCGCTCGCCGAGCAGGCGCTGTACAGCCTGGCGTTGATGGCGGCCTCCGACGGGCAGGAGACGTTGTGCGAAGAGGACGTGCTCGCGGCGCTGCAGGTGACGGCGCAGGCGAGCTGACCTCGGCGCCACCGGCTCAACCGCGGCGCGACTTCGCTCGCGGGCGGCGCACGGCGCGCACCTTGCCGCTGTCGCCGCCGCCGCAATAGAAGAGCTCGCCGCCATCGGACTCCAGCCCCGAGATGCCGGTGCCCGCGGGCATCTGCAGGCGCTCCTGCACCGCTCCCGTTCCGGGATCGATGCGGCGCAGCTCGCTCTCCTCATTCTCCCACGTGCCGTGCCAGAGCTCGCCTTCGACCCAGCTGACGCCGGTGACGAAGCGGTCGGAGGCGATGCTGCGCAGGATCTTGCCGGTCTCGGGATCGACCTGGTGGATCTTGCGGCTGCGGTATTCCCCGACCCAGAGCGTGCCCTCGGCCCAGGCCATGCCCGAGTCGCGGCCCTGGCCCGGAGCGGGGATGGTGTGGATGACCTTACCGGTCTGCGCATCGATCTTCTGGATGCGATCGTCGGCGAGTTGATATAGGTGGCGGCCGTCGAAGGCGGTGCCGGCGTGCGCCGCGACGTCGATGGCGCGCACCGGCTCACCGCTGCGGGGCTCGAAGGCGCTCAGGCGATCGCCGGAGGCAAACCAGACGTGCTGGCCGTCAAAGGTGACGCCGTTGACGCGGCCGGCATCCGGGAAGGGGCCGTACTCGCGCACGATGTCTGCTGCGGCGGTGGCTGGGGAGGCACTGTCGGGTTGGTGTGTCATGCGGTAAAGCTAATCCAGCGGCAGAGCGGCAGGGAGTAACAAGCTCGTCGTGAATCCGGCGATCGGCGGCGCGAGCCAGCGCTGCGCGCGGCCACGGCCCAGGCTGCGCGCCGTACCGTGGCTCTCCAACTCGAGCAGCGCGCGCTGCACCGTACGCTGGCTCGCGCCGAGGGCCAGCGCGAGCGCCGAGCTGGACCAGGCCTCTCCGTCCGAGAGCAGCGCCAGCACGCTCGCGTGCTGGTGATCGAAGGGCGGAGCCAGCACGCACACGCTGGCGGCAGCGCGAGGCTGAAGCTGGAAGCCGGCGGGCGTCGCCTGCAGCGCCGCGAGCGGGCGCAGTGCGCGGCGCAAGCGGCCGATCTCGACGCGCAGGCGCGCGCGGTGCGAGTCGTTGGCGCGCTGGATCTCGAACGCGCGCGCCATCAGCTCCTGGCGCGCCACGTCCGCAGGCCAGGCTTCCGCGAGCGCGCGCGCCAGCGCGAACAGCACCGGGCGGCGCCGCAGCGACACCAGCGCGCCGGCGCCGCGCACCACGCGCCGGCAGGCGTCGACGATCAACGCCGGCGATGCCAGCAGCGCCTCGACCTGCTCCAGCAGCAGGGGCTCCACTCCCTGCGCCGAGAGCCGGCGCGCCGCCGGCTGCGAGAGCGCGTGCTCGGCGGCCGCGACCTCGGCGAGCAACGCCGGGATGCCCGCGCTCCGGGCAGCGGCGCGGGCGCGTTCCAGGGCGGCGCGGGCGGTGCTCGATCGCAGACTGCGCAGCGCGACGTCGGCACGCAGCAGCTCGCCGGTGGCCGACAGCCGTGGCGGGGCGCCGCTCAGGTCGAGCGCGCTCAGCGCCGCCTCCGCGCGCGCGATGCGCCCGAGCAGCAACCAGTGCCGGACCTCGATCAGGCGCGCCTGGATCGCGTTGTGCGCGTCGCCGTGCGCGGCGAGCGTCTCGCGGGCGCGCGCCAGCGAGCGCTCCAGACTGGAGCCGCCGAAGTCGCGCGCCGCCAGCGCGACCTCCGCCTCCGCCAGCAGGCAGCGCGCGCGGGCGCGGGGCTCCCGCGCGCTGAAGCCGCGCCCTGCCTTGCGCAGCAACTCGCGAGCACGCGCGAGCTCGCCCAGCTGCGCCATGGCGATGCCGCGCAGGGCCAGCGCCGACGGATCCTCTCGCAACGCCACGCGCTTCAGCGCAGCCAGCGGGTCGCCGCCGGCGAGCGCCAGCGCAGCAGCGTTGATCTGGGAGTCCATGCGCGGATCGACGGTAGATTCGCGCTGTCCCGGGCACAAGCGCCAACCCGGGCCCAAATCGCGCCACGCTTGTCACTCCCCGGTGAAGCCGGCCCGGAGCTAGATCCAGCTCATGACAGACCATCCCATCACATCGCAGGAGCAGTGGCTGGCGGCGCGCCGCGAGCTGCTGACCAAGGAGAAACAATTCACCCAGCTGCGCGACCAGCTGAGCGAGCAGCGCCGGCAGCTGCCCTGGGTGAAGGTGGAGCGAGCGTACACCTTCCAGGGCGCGAACGGCCCGGAGACGCTGGCTCAGCTGTTCGAGGGCCGGCACCAGCTGATCGTCTATCACCTGATGTTCGCGCCGGAGAACGAGCGCGCCTGCAAGAACTGCTCGTTCTGGGCGGACCACTTCGACGGCATCGAGGCGCACCTGAAGCAGCGCGACACCACCTTCGCGGCCATCTCGCGCGCGCCGCTGCCGAAGCTGCAGCGCATGGCGCAGGAGCTGGGCTGGCGCTTCAAGTGGCTGTCCTGCGGCGAGAACGGCTTCAACCATGACTTCGGCACTTCGTTCACGCCCGAAGAGCGAGCCACCGGCAGCATCGACTACAACTTCGGGAAGTTCCCCGCGTACGGCGCCGACATGCCCGGCATCAGCGTGTTCTTCCGCGACGGCGAGCAGGTGTTTCACACCTACTCGACCTACGCCCGCGGCATCGATCTGCTGAACACCACGTACAACTACCTCGACCTGACGCCCCAGGGGCGCGATGAAGGCTCGCAGCCGATGTCCTGGGTCCAACATCGGGATCGCTATGGCCACTGAGTGCTGCCGTGGTCGGGGGCGCGGGCGAGCGGGCTCGGCCCTCACGCTCGCGCTGGGGCTGGGCCTGGCGCTGGCCCCGAAATGTCCGATGTGCCTCGCGGCGTATCTCTCGGTGTTCGGCCTGGGCATGGCGGCCGCCAGCGCGATCGCGCCCTGGTGCCTGCCGCTGGCGATCGCGCTGGTGCTGGCTTCGGCAGCGTGGTGGGCCCGGGGCAAGCGTCACGCCGCCAGGAACCCACCGTCGACGGCGATCGACGCGCCGGTGACGTAGCCGGCCGCCTCCGAGCACAGCCACAACACAGCGCCGGCGATCTCCTCCTCGCTCTTCGTTCGTCCCGGCAATCGGTGGCAATGAACAGCGCGGTGGCCCCATCGCGTTGCAGCGACTCGCCGGCGAGGCGCCCTCGCTCTTGGTCGCGCGCGGCGAGCACCACGCGCGCGCCCGCGCGGGCGAACGCGCGAGCGCTGGCGAGACCAATCCCCGAGCTGCCACCGGTGATGAAGACGACCCTGCCCTGATAATCGTAGTGAATCATCGTGCCCCTCGATGCCGGCGGCGAGCGCGGGTCGCAGGACAGGGCAGCTGTGCAGCGATCCATCATCGCACCCTGTGCGCGTCGCCCGGTGTCTCACGACGTCGTGTCTAGATCGGAGTTCTGACGTTCCGGGCGCCGACTTCCTTCACCTAAGCTGAACCGGGTGAGCGCTGTATCGCAGGGTGAAACATCGCTCGTAACGCCGGCGCCGCCATCGCGCACTCAGCTCCCGCCGGTGCGAGGCGCGCCGGCCCGGCGCCGAGAGGCCGCGCGCAATCTGCTGCGCGCGGCGCGCCTGCGGAAGAATCTGCCGCTGCTGCTCCTGGTGCTGGCGGGAGCGCTCCTGGCGCCGCGCTGGAACTGGGGCCTGCTCGGCGCCAGCCTGGCGCTGGCGCTGGTCTCCAGCGCGTTCATGACGCACCTGAACATCCTGACCGACGTGGAGCTGGATCGGGAAAAGAAGCCGCAGCTCTGGCGCTGGCTCAGCACGGATCCGGAGCTGATGCTGGGCCTGTTGGGGCTGGAGCTGGGCGTGGTGCTGGGCGGCGTGGCCGTGCTGGCCCTGTTCGCGCCGCTGCCAGCGCTCGGGCTCGGGCTGTTCACGCTGCTGACGGTCCTGTACTCGTACAATTTCCTGCGCCCCGCCCGCGCGGTCGCGAGCCGGCTCAAGGCGCACTGGCTGGGGCACTTCGCCGTGTGCTTCGGCGCCTATCTGTCGCTCTGGGTGGTGGGCTATTGCAGCGCCGGGCAGCCCGCGCAGGCCGATCTCGGCAGCTGGCTGCCGGTCTTCTGCTGCGCAGCACTCTCCGAGTACTCGCTGTTTCTGGCCGAGAGCGCGATCGATACCGAGGAGGAGCGCCGCCACGGGCTGGCGACGGCCGCTCACCTGCTCGGGCGGCGCGGCAGCAGCCTCGCGGCGCTCGCGGTGTGGCTCGCCGCGAGCGGAGCGCTGGCCGCCTATGCCGCCGCGTGGCTCGGGCCCGGGCCGCGCGAGCGCGTGCTGATCGCGTTTGGCCCTGCCTTGCTGGTACGTGGCCTGACCGCCGTGCTGCTCGCCCTGGAGCTGAAGCGCGATCACGCGCTGCGCTCGACGCTGCCCGACGCGGTGTTCTGGGGCAGCCGCTTGCTCACGACGCTGACGCTGGCCGTGCTGTTCTTCCAGTGAGCCGTCGAGAGAGGAGTCGATGTGTCCGAAGTGATGGAACCGAGCGCGAGCTACGATGTCGCGATCGTGGGCGCGGGGCTGGCGGGGCTGGCAGCGGGCTGCGCGCTGCGCGACCGGCGTATCGTGGTGCTGGAGCGCGAACAGCGCGCCGGCGGGCGCGTGCTCACCTGCTCGCGCTGCGATGTTCCGTACGATCTGGGCGCGGTGTTCGCGTTCGATCCAGCGCGTTCGCCCGTGCCGCTCCAGCTGCCTTCCGCGCTCCGGGAGAGCGAGCGGGTGGGGCTGCATCAGGACGGCGCGACCGTCTGGGGCGGTTCGGTCGAGGCTTGCATCGCGCAGCTCGGGCTCAGCAGCGAGGAGCACGGCGCCCTCGCGGCATTCGCCGCCGGCACGCTGGACGCCGCGGCCCTGCCGCCGCGCCTGGCCCGCGCGCTGGGCGCGTTCTTCCGCGTGATCCACCCGAGCGCTCTGGCCGAAGCTCTGCCGCAGCGCCAGCGCGATGCCCTGATCCGCTTCCCCACCCCCCACCACGCGGCCGGCAACGGGCAGCTGGTGGACGCGCTCGCGCAGGCGCTGGGACCCCGGCTGCGGCTGTCGAGCGAGGTGTCGCGCATCGAGGAGAAGAGCGGCCTGGTCGAGCTCACGCTGCGCTCCGCCGCGGGCACGGAGGTGATCGCCGCGCGCGCCGTGATCTGCGCGACGCCCGGAGCGGCGGCGCCGCGGCTGATCACCTCGCTCACCAACGACCGCTGCCGCGTGTTCCTCGAAGGCCTGCGCTGGGGCGGCGGCACGGTCGTGGTGCTGGCGCTCGCGGGCGCGGACCTGCCTGACTTCAGCTATCTGGTGACGCCCGACTGCAGCTTCAACACGGTGCTGCTGCAGCGCGGCCGCCAGGGCCAGCCCGATCTGCTGTTCGTGTACTACGTGGGCAGCCCTCCGCCCTCGCCCCGTCTCGAGCAGACGCTCGCCGAGCTGCGCTCGCTGAAGCTGGGCGCGCTGCGCGCCGAGCAGGTCGTGTTCAGCGACGTGCGGCGCTGGGACGCCGTGGGCCCGGTGATCTCGCCCGCGAGCTATGGCGCTTTCGACGAGTGGGAGGCGCGCGCCTGCGAGCGCGTCTTCCTCGCTGGCGACTACACCTGGGTGGAGCGCGACAACGTGCTGCCGTTCGGCATCGACCAGGCGCTGGCCTCCGGCGCGCGCGCGGCCGAGCGCGTGGCGCGCTATCTGGACGTGCCCTCCGCGGTCGAGCGTTACCGGTCGGAGTATCTGGTCGAGTGCACGATCTATCAGCTCTCGGGCGAGCGCCCACAGGCGCTGCAGACCAAGCAGGAGTGCAATCTGTCCTACTGGGGCACGGTCTTGCAGGCGGAGGCGCTGCAGGCGCAGGCGCTGCAGGCCGAGCCCGATCCGGCGCTGCGGCGGTACTTGCTGCAGAGCACCCGCGAAGGGCTGTGGGAGTACCAGACCGGCTTCGGGGTGACCGCGGATGACAGCGTGCTCGCCTGTGAAGGCCTGCTCGCCGCGGGCGAAGGCGCCGAGACGCTGGGCCCGAGCCTGCGCCGCCTGGTGGAGCTGTTCTACGATCGGCAGCAGGGAGCGTTTCTCGCGCTGTCGCACCAGTGCAAAACGATCAAGGCCTGCGCGCAGGGCCGCGCCGAGTACTGGTTCGGAGCCTCGCTGGACGCGACGGCGCAGGCGGCCTGGCTGCTCGAGCGCGTGCTGCCCGGCGAGCAGCGCGCCGTGGTCGAAGCGTGCGGGCGCTACGTCGCGCGCGCGCAGCGCCCGGACGGCGGCTTCTCCGGGCTGTGGTTTCCGAGCACGCTGCTCACGACCTGGCACGCCGTGCGCTTGCTGGCGGCGCTCGCGCCCGCCCACGAGCAGAGCCTGCAGCGGGCGCTCGGCTTCCTCCTGCGCGGCCAGGCGCACGACGGGAGCTGGTCGCAGTCGGTGATCGAGACGTCGGCGGCCGTGTTGGCTCTCGATCTGCTGTGCGAGCGCGCCGGCATTCCGCGCGCCCTGGCCTGGCTGGAGGCGCGCCGCTCCGGCGGGGGTTGGTCGGGGGAGCCGCTGCTCTACTACTGGTTCGAGCTCAGCCCCGGACAGAAGCTGTTCTTTCACTGCCGGGATCGCGGGCGCGTCACCAGCGCATGGGCCCAGATCGCCCTGCACACCATCCGGCGAGCTGCCGAAGGAGGAACACGTGGAACACAGCGTTGAAAGCCAATCGATGGAGGCACTGGTGCGCCTCTGCCGCGAAAAGGGCATGGGGCAGCACCCGTTCTTGCGCCTGACGGCCGAGCTACCGCTCGACATGACCGTGCTGTACGACTTCATGTCCAACCTGAACCAGGCGACCTCCGCTTACCCGGGCTGGCTCTCCTCGCTGTGCGAGCGCATGCCGGACAAGAAGGTTCGCGCCATCTTGTTCAAGCTGGTCAACGACGAATACGGCGACGGTGACCCCGAGCAGATCCACGTCGACCTGTTCGATCAGCTGCTGCGGGTGCTCGGCCGCTGGCGCCCCGATCTGCCTGCCGATCAGGCGCTGGCTCCCGGCCGCGAGCTGCGCGCGCGAGCGGCGCGCACCTTCGACGCCGACAGCCCCTATGAGGGGATCGGCGTGGTCATCTCCGGAGAGATCTCCGCCGACCAGCACATCCGCTGGCTGGGCCACCAGCTCTCGCGCCAGAGCGAAGTGCAGCCCAGCGAGCTCGCCTGGTACACGGTGCACGCGCAGGTCGAACCCGACCACGCGCTGGACTCCTCGCGCTTGAGCCAGCTGATCGGGTCGAGCGCGGAGAGCCGCGCGGCCGTCTGGCGCGGCGCGGAGGCGTCGATCGCAGCGCAGCATGCGTTCCTGGACGCGCTCCTGCAGCGCCACTATCCCGAGCTCGCCTGAACACAGCGCCAGGGCAAAGCGCGCCGCAGGGAGCGTGCATTCCGGCGCCCCTGCCGTCGCGCACGCCGGGCGCTATGCTCGGTGAGCCATGCCCACCGCCGCCACTCGCCAGACCGCTCTGGGGCTGCGCCGGCGGGCGCTGGTGGGCCTCGCTCAGCTGGCAGCCGGAATGGCGCTCGCGCTGTTCTTGCCCGGCGGCTTCGGCTGGATCGAAGGCTGGGTGTTCCTGGCCGTGTTCCTGCTCAGCTCGGCACTCACCACTCTGTACATCCAGCGCCATGACCCGGCGCTCCTGGAGCGGCGCCTGAAGGCAGGATTTCGCGCGGAGCAGCGCCCGCGGCAGAAGCTCGTCCAGGGCCTGGCCAGCCTGGCGTTCGCCGTCGCGATGGTGGTGCCCGCGCTCGACCACCGCTTCGGCTGGTCCCACGTGTCGCTCGCCGGCGTGGTGCTGGGCAACGTCATGGTCGCGCTCGGCTACCTGGCGGTGCTGCGCGTCCTCGAGGAAAACAGCTTTGCCTCGGCGTTGATCGAGGTCGGCAGCGAGCAGCGGGTGATCGATACCGGGCCCTACGCTCTGGTGCGCCACCCCATGTACGGCGGCGCGCTGGTGATGCTCGCCGGCATCCCCCTGGCGCTGGGCTCGCTCTGGGGCCTGTGCGTGCTGCCGCTGTTCGTCGCCCTGCTCGTCTGGCGGCTGATCGACGAAGAGACGCTGCTGGTGCAGGATCTGCCCGGTTACGACAACTATCGAGAGCGCGTGCGGTATCGCCTGGTGCCGCGCCTCTGGTAGCAGCTCGTGCGCTACCCGAGCCGGCTCCACAGGAAGCGCAACAAGGCCTCCGCCTTGGGCCCGAAGCTATCGAGCTCCACCGTCTCGTCGCTGGTGTGCACGCCGTGCCCGCGCGGGCCGAGGCCGTCGATCACCGGCAGCCCCACGCCCGCGACGGTGTTGCCGTCGCTGCCACCGCCGACCAGCGGGTGCTCGCCGTCGCCCAGCCCCGCGGCGCGCTGGCAGGCGGCGTAGGCTCGATACAGCGCATCGGACGCCGCGGTCTTCGCCATCGGCAAGCGCCGGACGCCGCCCTCGAGCTGGAGCTGCGTGCCGGGTGAGGCGCAGTCACGGGCGGCGCGTTCGAGCGCCTGGATCAGCGCCTCCGCGTCCGCCACCGTGTCGAAGCGCAGGTCGAACGCGGCCTCGGCGCGCTCGGGCACCGTGTTGGACGCGGTGCCGCCGCTGATGGTGCCCGCGTTCACGGTCACGCCGCGCGCGTAGTCCGTCTGCGCCTGGGCGGCGTCAATGAAGCGCGCGAGCGACCAGATGGCATTGGCGCCGTCGCGGTGGGCGTTGCCCGCGTGCGCCGCCCTGCCGGTCGCGATCGCGCGCACTCCGCCCACGCCCCGGCGCCGGGTCACGATCTGGTCGCGCGCCCGCCCCGACTCGAACACCAGCGCGCACTCCGCGCGCCGCGCCCAGGCCTCGAGGTGCGGGCGCGAATCGAGCGAGCTCACCTCCTCGTCCGCGACGCTGATCGCCACCAGCGGCAGCCGATCGAGCAGCCCCGCCTCCGAGAGCGTGCTGAGCACGCCCCAGATCAGGGCCAGCCCGCCCTTCATGTCCAGGCAACCGGGCCCCTGCGCGCGGGTGCCTTGCTCACGCCAGCCCTCGAAGTGGCCCGGCGGGAAGACCGTGTCGTGATGACCGATCAAGAGCATGGGCGCCGCGCTGGCCGCCGCGCGGCTCGACCAGAACAGGTGATCCCCGGAGCCTGCCCCGCCCGGCTCGCGCCGCAGCTCGAGCCCGGGCAAGCGGAACGCCGCTGCCAACAGGTCGGCGAGCGCGTTCAGACCGGAGAGATTGCCCGAGTAGCTGTTCACCTCCACCCAGGAGCGAGTCAGCTGGATCATCTGCGGCACGCGCGCATGCAAGGCGGCGATCGACGCTTCGAGCGCTGGCATTCAGTCGTCCTCCGCGAACGCTTCGACCTCGTAGTCGTTCTCTTCCTCGCGCCAGCTGGCGCGCAGCCGGATCGGCCGGCAGCACACCGAGCAATCCTCGATGTACTCCTGTTGCTCGCCGCCGCCCGGGTCGACGTAGACCTCGATCGCTTCGCCGCAGTACGGGCAGGACAGGGTGGGCTCGACGCGCGCCATGGCCGCTTATCGCACGGCGCCCGGCGGAGCGAAACTGTCACCACCTGCTGGTTCAATCCGGAGGGCAAGCCCCGGCCCCAGCAGCTGATCCCGGACTACATGATCGCCGAGCTGCCGGAGTTGCTGGCGCTGGTCGCGCGCGAATCCGCTTTTTGACGGCGCCGCGCGCCGGCAGTATGCCGGGTGACACCATGAGCCCCCGCGACCCGAAGCGCCGCGTCCCGCGCCGCGCCACGAGCACCCCGCCCTCGATCCCGCTCGTCCCCGCTCCGCCCCTCGCCTACGAGAACCCGGAGTTCCTGCGCAGCGAAGCCGCGCGCCCGCTGCGCATCCTGGCCGAGTACCTGGAGCCGCTCTCCGCCTTCTGCCGGCATAACATCCAGGAGACAATCGTGTTCTTCGGCTCCGCGCGCATCACGCCCGACGGCCCCCTGGGCCGCTACTACCGCGAGGCGCGCGAGCTGGCTCGCCTGCTCACCAGCTGGTCGCGCGGGCTCTCCTCGGCAGCGAACCGCTACATCGTCTGCACCGGCGGCGGCCCCGGCATCATGGAAGCGGCCAACCGCGGCGCCGCGGAGGCCGGGGGCAAGACCATCGGGCTCAACATCTCGTTGCCGCGCGAGCAACACCCCAACCCCTACATCACGCCCGAGCTCTCGTTCGAGTTTCGCTACTTCTTCATGCGCAAGCTCTGGTTCGCGCACCTGGCGCGCGCGCTGGTGGTCTTTCCCGGTGGCTTCGGCACCCTGGACGAGCTCACCGAGATGCTCACCCTGGAACAGACCGAGAAGCTCGACTGCCCGATCCGCATCCTGATGTACGGCTCCAGCTACTGGAGGGAGATCCTGAATTTCGACGCCCTGGCCCGCCACGGCATGATCAGCCCGGAGGATCTGCAGCTGTTCGCTTTCGCCGACGACCCGAGCTCCGCCTTCGCGCTGCTCCAGGCCTGGCTGGGGCCCGAGCCCGCGCGCTCCACGCCGGCGTTCGCGGGTTCTCATCCGGACGGAGCCGACGACTACGGCGCCACCTGAGCGCGGACGATCCCGGCGTCACGTGTTGCACGCTTGATACAGGGAGGCGCCGGGTGTGCCGCGCGCTCCCGCTGTGGATGCGCCGCCACAGCGCCGGCGCCTGATCCCGGAGGGGATTTGGCCCTGCGCGGCCATTTTGCCGCGCCGGCACGAGTCTCGCATTGCTGCCCGGCGTGTGCCCCGACCGCCCCGTGCCGGCGCGGGTGCGCGCGTCCGGCGGCGCCTTGCCGTCCGCGATCGCGCGCCCGCTCTGGCTCTCCTTCACGGCTGCAACACTGGACGCGCTGCTCAACGCTCACCTGTACCTGCGGCCCAGCCCGCTGGGCGGTGACTTCGCGCTGCGCCCCGGCCCGTACCTGTTGCGCGCCGTCTACTACGGCTTCTGGGGCCACGCGATCGTCGCTGCGCCGTTTGTGGGGCTCGGGCTGTGGCGCGCCCGAGCTCACCAGGAAGCCCACCGGGGCCTGGGCGCGCTGCAACTCGCGGTGTGCGCTGCATTGCTGCTCGCGGGCGGCCTCGATCGCGAGTTCCAGCGCTTTCTGGGCTCGCACATCTCCGCCGCGTGGCTGACGACCTACGCGGCCGTCGATCACACGCCGGGCGTGGTCTGGCGCGCGCTCGCCGAAGATCGCGGCGGCTCCTGGTCGGCAAGCGTGGGCTTGCTGGTTGCGTGCGCCTATCTACCCATCGCCTGCTGCGTGAGCCGCTGGCCCCTCCCGGCGCGCTGGCTCGCCACGCGCGGGCGCAGCGCCGGCGCGCTGTTCGCGCTCTTGATCTGGCCGACCGTGCTCTGGAACTTCATCCCCGGCGGCATCCAGCGCCAAAACAAGGTCCGCCCGGTCCTGTTGACGTTGCTCGCCGAGCTCGCGCGCGCGCCGATCCGCACGCCGCCGGCAACCGAGCTGGACGAGGCGGTGGCGACCTATCGCCGGGAGTGGTTGGCCGGCGACGCGAGCCACGCCTGGGCGTTCGACGACGCGCTGTTTCCGATGCGCAAGCACTTCATCGGCCGCGAGCCGGCGAGCGCCGCGCAGCCCAACTTCATCCTGCTCTCGCTGGAGACCTTCCGCGCCAGGGACATGGCGAGCTTCCATGCGGCGGCACCGCAGCCGAGCGCGACCCCCTTCCTCGACCAGCTGGCGCTGGCGCCGGACAGCGCGTTCTATCCTCGCTACTACTCGAGCGGCGTACCCACCGTGTATGCGTTCATGTCCATTCACACCGGGCTCTTGATGCACCCGGCGCGCAACCTGGTCGCGGAGGCCACCACGCAGACCATCGAGGGCTTCCCCGAGGCGCTGCGGCGCCACGGCTACTACACGGCGCACTTCACCGGCAGCGACCCGGACTGGGACAGCCAGCGCGTGTGGCTCCGCCGCTGGTACGACGAGATCGATTATCGAGCCGCCGACGCCGAGCGCGACCGAGCCACCTTTCAGCGCGCGGCGCAGCGGCTGCGCGAGCTGGGCCGCGAGCGCGCCCCCTTCTTCGCCTCGCTGTCCTCGATCAGCAACCACACGCCGTTTCACAGCCCCGAGCCGGC
>DASTRX010000189.1:0-2028 GCA_035760985.1 Polyangiaceae bacterium | reverse complement strand
CCATTCGACGGCTAGTGGCCGGTCGGTGCCGGTGGGGCCTTTTCCAGGATGGAAAAGCTGAGCTCGCGCGGCTCGCCCTTGCGGATCAGCTTCACGGTGAGCTTGTCCGCCGTGCGCAGGGACTCGAAGGCGGCATGAGCTTCCGTCGGTTGCTCGATGGGCATGCCGTTGACCTGTGTCACGATGTCGCCCGGCATCAGATCCACGCCCGCCCACCAGGAGGGGGGCTTCAGCTCGACCACCTTGAAGCCGACGAAGGCCCCCGCCTGCATCACCGGCTCCAGGTCGGCGTGCTGCAGGAAGCGCCCGAGGCCCGCGTCCAGCGCCGCGTTCACGTCCCGCCGCCAGAGCACTCCAGGCGGCGCGGGCGTGAGATCGTCCGTCGCCAGGTTCACGCCGGCGGGCGGCTTGCTCGGGTACTCGGGCCCCGAGTACGACGGACCGCACGCCACGGCAGCGCCGACGCAAAACGGGGCGAAACGCGCAGATATCCAGGCCACGGACCCAGATTATTCCGAAACGTTTGCCGGCTGCAACTTGTCGGCAGCGAGGCTCCCGGCGACGGCTTGCCAGACGCGCTCCGCGACCTCGGGCAGAGGCTCGTCCGCCGCAATGTGGACGACGCGATCCCCCGGCACCAGCTGCTCGGCGCGGGCGTAGAGCTGCGCCAGACGGCGCTGGAGGCCTCGCCGCTCGAACAGCTCCGCCGGGAGCCCGCGCGCGATGCGCCGCTGCTCGGCGACGGCCGGGTCGACATCGAGCACCAGGGTGAGATCGGGGCGCAGGGCGCGCTGGTTGAGCGCGCGGATCCACGGCAGCGGGTCCGTGCCCGGCGCCGCCGTCGCGGACTGGTAGGCGTAGCTCGACAGATCGTAGCGGTCGCAGACGACGATGCTGCCCGCCGCCAGCGCGGGGCGGAGCTCGCGCTCGACATGGTCGAGGCGATCGGCGGCGAAGAGCAGCGCCAGCGTGTCCCATGCGCGGCTCGCCTCGTCTCCCTGGGCGCCGAGCAGCTGGCGGATCTGCTTGCCGATCGGGCCGCTGGAGGGCTCGCAGGTGAAGACCGCCTGCCGCCCCTGCTGCTGCAGCGCAGCGACCAGACGCTGCGCTTGTGTGGTGGTGCCGGAACCGTCGATGCCTTCCAGCACGATGAAACGCCCGGAGCCGCTCACGCCGGCTCCGCTGCGATCGGCGCGCGATCCTCGCCCAGAATGACATTGTCGATCAGCCGCGTGCTGCCGACCCGCGCCGCGATGAAGGCGCCAACCTGCCCCGGCTGGATCTCGCCCTGGGCGACGCGCTGCAAGTCGCGCGCGCCAGCCAGCTCCGCGTATTCGATGCTCAGCTCGGCGCGGCCGAGCTCGGCGCCAAGCAGCGCCGTCAGGCGCGCAGCGTCGCGCTCGCCGGCGGCGAAGCGCTCGCAGACAGCGCTCAGCGCTCGCGGGATGGCCAGCGCTCGGCCGCGCTCCGCCGGGCTCAGGTAGCGGTTGCGCGAGCTGGTGGCGAGGCCGTCGGGATCGCGCTCGGTGGCGTGTTCCACGATCTGTACGGGCAACAGCAAGTCGCGCGTCAGCCTGTGGATCACCTGCAGCTGCTGGTAGTCCTTGCGCCCGAACACCGCCACGCACGGGCCCGTCGCCGCGAACAGCTTGGTCACGACCGTGGCCACGCCGGTGAAGTGCCCGGGCCGAAACGGACCACACAGGCCGTCGGTGAGCCCGGCGACGCTGACGCGCGTCGCCTCCGCCGGAGGGTACATCTCGGCGCGCTCGGGCGCGAACACCAGGTCCACGCCGGCCGCGGCGCAAGCTTGCAGATCGCCGCTCAGATCGCGCGGGTAACGCTCGAAGTCTTCGTTGGGGCCAAACTGCGTGGGGTTGACGAAGATCGTGACCACCACGCGCTGGCTGTGCTGGCGCGCCACGCGCATCAGCGACTGGTGAGCAGGATGCAGCGCGCCCATGGTCGGCACGAGCCCGAGCCGCTCACCGCCGGCGCGCACGGCGTCGCACGCGGCGCGGTACTCGG
>DASTRX010000188.1:0-6504 GCA_035760985.1 Polyangiaceae bacterium | reverse complement strand
AGCGTGTGATGTTGACCTTGTCGTAAAGCACGGCAGTCTCCTCTGCGGCTACCTCACGCGCCGCCCGGTGGGCGAACCTATTGGCGAAGTGACGTCAGCGAACTCGAAGCTGGATCGGTACCTGTTCCCCGGCGGGGCTTGGGGTGAGACCAAGCAAGGGGAGTGCATTCCCGGTGCCCCAGCAATAGGTCGAGAGATCCTCCAATATTGCGCACGCCACCTCCGAACCCGCGCCCAGCTCCACGGCGCGGCCTGGCAGAGCAATGGTAACCGGCAGGCCGCTGGCATCACCGAGCTGCGCGCCCCAGCAACGCACGCTCTGATCGGCAAGCAGAGCACATCGGCTATTCGTCAGCGACGCGAGCCGCACGGGGTTGGGAAGACTCACGACTTGCTGCGGTGTTGCAGAGGAACTCGGGGCTGTACGCGATCCGAGCGGCCCACTGCCGAAACATTGCGTGCTTCCGCTTCTGAGGCGGACACAGGTCGTGTCGCCACCTGCAGAGACTTCCGCTACGCTGGTAGCCTGCGAGAGGACCGGGGTAGGGCTGGGATTGCTCGTCTGTCCGATGCCCAGATGGCCGACATTGTTGGAACCCCAACAGAGCAGGCTGCCATCAGAGCGCAACGCGCAGATCTGCCCGTTGCCCGCACTGATCTGGGTGACAGAATCCAGGCCCATGTCGGTGAATGCGCCAAAGGCGCGGCCGGGGTTATCATTGCTGGCGCAGCTCACCCGCGAACCGCGAATGACGCAGTGTTGTACCGATCCCAGGGCCACTTGGGTTACGCCGGTTAGGCCGGCGACGTCAGTCGGCGTGGGAGTGAAACGAAGCCCCCAGCACGCCAGGCGCCCGCTTCGGCGCACGGCGCAGGTGGTCTCCGGTGCGACCGCGACCTGGATTGCGTCAGAGATGCCGAATGGACTGATGGGTCCCAGAGTTCCTGGACTTGTAGTGCCGTTGCCCAGTTCACCGGATTCATTTGTTCCCCAGCAGATGATCTCGCCGCTGGGTTGGAGCATACACACGTGAGTTCCGCCGTAGGCGTTGGCCCCCACGGGAGCATGCGCCACCCTGCAATCGGGCGTGCATCCATCTCCTGGTGCGATGCCGCCATCGTCGCACTCCTCCCCCCGCTCCGCCTGCACGATCCCATCCCCACAGCGCGGTGCGGTACACACCCCCGCCCGGCACAGATTGCGCCCTCCGCTCACCAGTGAGCAATCGCCATCGCCCTGACACGCCGCACACGTGCCCTGGGCCGTGCAGCGTGAACGAGTGGGGTCAGCGCTGCAGGGACCGTTGCCCTGGCCGGGTATGCACTGGCAGGTGGCATCGATCGTGTTGTCCGCGAGTCCGTCGCAGTCGTTGTCCTGAGGCGAGCTGCAGTCGCGGCGCGCGGGGAATACCGCTCCTTGGCAGGGCGTGAAGGCGCCGTTCTGACAGGTGCTGGTGCCGAGCTGGCAGATGCCGTTGTCCGTCTGTGGGCCGCAGGCGAGCATCTGCCCCTCGACACAAGGGCAACCGTCGTTGGGGGTGCCGTTGCAGGTTGAATCGTCCCCGGCGACGCTGCAGGAGTCTGCCGCGCTCGGCGCGACAGCGCCAGTGCAGGGACCCCAGTCGCTGCTGGAATTGTCGGGGCCGAGGACGCAGGACTGTTCACCCGCGTGGCATGGACCTTTGCCGTCCAGCCCCGGGTGCTCATCACACGCCTGCTTGGCGTTGGGCGCGCACCGGCACACGTCGTCCTGGCGGTTATCGGGCAGGCCGTCACAGTCGTTGTCTTCGGAGGACGAGCAGTCCCGGGCCGCCGGCAATACGGCGCCGACACACGAGCCCCATGCGCCGTTGCTGCAGGTGCGTATTCCGAATTTGCAGAGGCCTTGTTGTTGCTCGGGGCCGCACGATTCGCTGCTGCCGTCGGCGCAGGACGCTGGCGCGTTGGCGGCACTCTCTGCCGGAGCTGGCTGAAGCTGGTTGATGTTGGTCGATTCGGAACCGTCGTCTGGGGCGGCGCTCACCGCTGGGTTGGGCGCGGCACCCGCGGCTCCAACGGTCGGTGCCGGCGCCATGGCCGTGGCCCCCGATCCGGCCGCAGCGAAATTGGGCTTGTACGGTCGAACCTCGCCCTCACAGGCCGAACCCAGGGCTAGCGTCCAGAAGATCGCTCCGCAGGTCCGGATCGTCGCACCGATGCCCCTCCGCTTCCCGTCATTCATGTGAGTGCTCTCCGCGATCAATTCACCTGCTGCGGCGCGTAACATGGCTTCACGGCTCGCAGCAAGCTGGCGGGAGCTAGCATCGGCTCATCCCTGCTGCGCGTTGCGCGAAATCTCCTGCGGCATTGCAGGGGGGGCTCGTGTCGCCCGGCACGGAGCGCTCCAGGATGTGCCCGCTGCGCGTCGATCACCGCGACCACTCGGGCCGCCCCGGCCGCTCCGCGGCGCTGCCTGTCGAGCGCCAGCGCAGCGCGCAGCCGTGGCGCGTTGAAGTGCGCATCGATCCTGCTGGCATGGCCGTTGCTTCGTGGAGCCGCATGGGCCAGCTACGAGTGTCCTTCGATCGCGGCACGCTGCGGCTCGATGGCGATGTCGGGGCGCTGGGTGCTGCAGCGGACGATGCGATCCGCTTCGACGCGCGCGCCGGCTTTCATCGCGCATCGAGCCATCTCTACACGGCGCTGCTCGAGCACGCGCGCGAGCGGGGGCTGGAGGTCGACGATCGCGTCCGCGCCGCGTGGTGCGTCGCTCGAGCTCCGAGCGCGCCGCCCGAGCTGCGGCCCTATCAGGAGCAAGCGCTCGCGGCGTTCGAGCGTCTGGGCCGTCGCGGCGTGATCGCGCTGCCGACGGGCAGCGGCAAGACGCGAACGGCCTGCGCGGCCCTGGCTCGCAGCGGCCAGAGCGCGGTGGTCCTGGTGCCGACGCGCGTGCTCCTCGATCAGTGGATTTCCGTGCTGCGCGCTCAGTTCGGCGATCCCATCGGCGCGTTTGGGGACGGCATGCGGAGCGTCTCGCGCCTCACCGTCATGACGTTCGAGAGCGCCTACCGCTGTCTCGACCGCTTCGGGGACCGCTTCGCGATGGTGGTGGTCGACGAGGCGCACCATTTCGCCGGCGGCGCGCGCGCGGAGGCGCTGGAGATGTGCCCGGCGCCCATGCGGCTGGGGCTCAGCGCGACGCCCCCTGTGCCCGGCAGCGCGGGCGCGGAGCGGCTGCGCGAGCTGATCGGGCCCGTGGTCTTTCAGCTGGAGATCGCCGATCTCGCCGGCCGCGATCTGGCCGCGCTCGAGCTCGTTCGTTTGCCTGTTGCGCTCACGCCGGCGGAGCGGGCTGCGTATGACGATGATATCGCCCCGTTTACGAGCTGGCGTCGCGAGCTGCGGCGCGCCAACCCCGACGCCGATTGGCTCAGCTGCGTCCAGGCGATCGCCCGCGTGCCCGGCGGGGCGGAGGTGCTGGCTCGGATGCATCGAGCACGGGATCTGGCGGCATTTCCGACGGCCAAGCGCGCCTGCGTTCGGGCGCTGCTGGCCCGCCATCGATCGGACCGGGCGCTGCTGTTCACGGCGGCCGCCGCGCACGCCTACGCGCTCGCGGAGCAAGAGCTGATCCCGGTCATCACCGCCGAAGTGGCGCGGCGCGAGCGTGACGCGATCTTGGCGGCGTTTCGCGAGCGGAGGGTGCGCGCGATCTGCAGCGCACGGGTGCTGAACGAGGGGCTGGACGTCCCGGACGCGAACGTCGCCATCATCATCGCCGGAGCGCTGGGCGCTCGGGAGCATGTGCAGCGCATCGGCCGCATCCTGCGTCCTGGAGAAGGCAAGCGCGCGATAGCGTACGAGCTCGTCACGCTGGATACGATCGATGAGCTGCGCGTGCGCGCGCGAAGGAGGTCGCTTGTTGCCAGCCGCGTTACTGCTGGTTGCCGCGCGTGAACCCGGCACGGGTCGCGTCGCGCCTCGTTACCTCGGGCAGCGCGACGAGGTCTGGGTGCGCTCGGTGCTGGACGTCTTTGATGGCTACGTGGGGCGCACCGTCGGCGAGCGCAACGCGGAGCTGCCGGAGCGCGTCCGAGCCATCGCGCGAGTGCACGGCATCTCCGCGCGCGCGGCCGACGGCGTGGCCCACGTCCTCGCGCGCAATTTCAAGACGGAGCTGGAGACGCCGCTCGTCCCCGCGCGCGTTCGCGCCGTCGTCTTCGAAGAGGCCAGCCGCGAGGATCCGTTCGATCGCGAGGCGTCCTTGGCGCGCGCCGCGGCGCGGCTGTCGGCGAGCCCGGAAGAGCTGTCACGGGCGCTCTTCGCCGATCGAGCCACGAGGCGCCGCATCAGCGCGCCGGCCGCGTCTCCTTCGGCCGCGACCGCGGTGGAGCTCTACAATCTGGCGCTCGTGCAGGGGCTGCTGCAAAGGAGCGAGCGGGTCCGCGTGGAGCTCCGTGAGCACGTTCGAGCGGTCGTGCGCTTCGCGAAGCTGTCAGGGCTGCTCTGCACGTGTGCGTTCGGTGAGCGCGGCACGCGGCTGGAGCTTTCCGGGCCGCTATCGATCTTGCGCCATACCACCAAGTACGGCTTCGCGCTGGCTTCGTTCTTCCCGGCTGTGGTAGCGACGCCCGGCTTCCGGATGCAAGCGCTGTGCGTCCTCGGGGGGGAGCCGGTCCATTTGGAGATCGACGCCTCCGATCGGATCGCGAGGACACACCGCCTGCCGCGTGAGGCAGACAGCGCCGTTGAACGTGCGCTGGCGCGCGACGTCCGGCGCCTCGGCACCGAGTGGAGCCTGTTGCGCGAGGCGCACATGCTGACTCTCGGCGCTCGCGCCGTGTTCCCCGATTTTTCGCTGCGCCACGCCGGCGGTTTCACCATCCTCGTAGAGGTGGTCGGTTTCTACACGCCGGAGTATCTGCGCTCGAAGCTCGAGGCGCTTCAGGCGGCGTCAAACGAGCCGCTGATCGTGTGCATCGACGAGGCGCTCGCCTGCGCCGACGGCGAGGTGCCCGGCGCCGTGCTCCGGTTCCGGCGCCGGATCGACGC
Source organism: Polyangiaceae bacterium (assembly GCA_035760985.1). GTDB lineage: Bacteria > Myxococcota_A > Polyangia > Polyangiales > Polyangiaceae > SZUA-265. The sequence goes on along the minus strand of DASTRX010000188.1, from coordinate 1,473 downwards.
CACAGAGTTGATCCAGATGGCGGAGGGCTTGCGCAAAGGGCGGGGGTAGCGTGACGATCAGCTGACCCTGCTGGCTGAGGCCGATTGTGAGGAGCTGTGGTCCGCGCAGCCGTCAAAAGACGCCTGCCATGTTCTCCTGAGCAGCAATAGAGAAAATGTAACTTCGCATAGTTGGCTCCACTGTACCGTCTGGCCAATTCAGGGTATCGCGAACTGATTATGATAGCATGATGCCATGAAGCGGACAGTGATATCACTGGCGGAAGGGGACAAGGCCTGGTTGGCCGAAGCGGCCGCACGCGAGGGCGCGCCTGCCACCGAGCTGGTGCGGCGTGCCGTACAGCTGCTGCGCGAGCGGCGCTCCCTTCAGGAGCAACCATTCGCTGACGTGCTGCAACGCACGCGCGGGCTCTGGCAAGCCGGCGACGGCCTCGAGTACCAGACGACGCTGCGCGATGAATGGTGATGTCGTGATCGACTCGGTAATCCTGATCGACCACTTCACTCGTTGGATCAGGCAACCGACTACCTGCAGCAGGTCGGGGAGCGCGCGTCCATCACCGCGATCACTCGGGCCGAGGTTCTCACCGGCTTCGATAGTGTGAACCTCCCCTGGCGAAGGCCCTGCTCGATCGATATCGCCTGCTCGCGATCGACGCGGCCGTGGCGGACCTCGCGGCGCAGTTGCGGCGCGAACATCGCTGGAAGCTCCCGGACGCGCTGCAGGCAGCAGCTGCTCGCCAGCATGGCCTGCGACTTGCCACGCGCAACACGACAGACTTCCCTCCCGAGTGCTACGCTTTCGTGCACGTGCCGTATACTTTGTGAACCGAGCGCCTGCCGCGCGCGCCAGCGGGCGTCAGGGCTTTGCCTGTAGAGCGCCACGGTCCGAGCCTGCGAGGCTGCGACGAAGAATGGCTTCGGCGACGGGCGAGCTGGGGCTCATCAGGATGAGCCCGATTGCCGCTCGCGTGATGGGCGGCGCGCGCATGCAAGGATCAGCTGCCGTCCTCGAGCTCGCGCTCCCAGAGCCAGCCGCCCAGCTGCGCCAGGGCGGCCGCCAAACGGCGGCGGAAGGTGGAGAAGGGCAGGCCGACGATCTCCGCGGCAATGTCCTGCGTCGGTGCCGGTTCGAGGTAGGTGTGCTTCAAGCACGCATACAGGCTTTCGTTGCACTGAGGCCGCGACCCTGGTCCCCTCCGTGGTCATGATGGGAAGCATAGGCGCCTCCCACGTCCGGGCACAAGGCGGCCTCGCCGACGCGTGCGCCGCGTCGTCAACGGCCGAGCCAGTCGAGCACCAGACCCGCGACGCGCGCGGGTTGGTCCAGCATCATCCAGTGGCTCGCGCCCGCCAGCCGCTCGTACTGCCAATCCGCGCGCATCCAACGTTCGGAGCCGGCAACGAACTCCTCGACGAGATACTCGTCCTGATCGCTCCAGACCCCGAGCGTCGGCACCTGCGACTCCGGCC
>DASTRX010000187.1:0-12088 GCA_035760985.1 Polyangiaceae bacterium | reverse complement strand
TGCTCGGCACGCCCTCGCCCGCGATCTCTTCCGCCGCCGTGAGCGCGCTCCGGACCCGGCCCGCTCCCATGCGCAGCGCCGCCGGCAGAGCCCTGCCCACGACCTCGCCGCCCAGGCCGTAGAGCAGCACGTTGCCCGCCGACACGTCGCGCATCTCGCTCCGGGCATCCTCGACCTCTTGTGCGTAGCCTCCCGCGAGGCCCTCCACGCCCGCGGTGAGCGCCGTGGTGGCCCCCGCGCCGAGCCCCGCCGCTCCTGCCGCCGCGCCCGCGAGACCGCCCGTGGCGAGGGCCGGCGCGAGCGCGCCGACGCCCGTGGCGGCCATCCGCACGTAGGGGTGCTCCTCCGCTTGCACCTCCGCGCGCTGCTGCCAGCCACCCACCAGGCCCGGCACGAGACCGAGCGTGCCCGTGCGCACGGCGGTCTCGACGCCCGCGAGCGCCTGCTGCCCGGCGCCGCCCGATTCGAGGATGCGCGCGCCCCGCTCCCGCTCCGCCTGGTCGGGCAGCACCCAGCCCGTTTGCTCGACGAACGCGGGCGCGTCCGCCTCCGCCACCATGCGGAGCTCGCCCGTGACGGGGTTCTGGACGGCGATGTCGGCCATCAGTGCCGGCGCCCCTTGCTGGCCGCCGAGGGCGCCGTGGAGCTGTAGGAGTAGTGCTGGCCGAGGCTCGGTGAGGGCGCTGCCGGGAGCGCTGGTTCCGCCGGGCGGGGGGCATTGCCGGTGCGCCGGAGTTCCTCGGGCGTTGCCGGTCGGGACGCGGGCAGCCCGGGTCTCGTCGCCTGGAAGCCCTGCTCCTCCTGCCGGCGCAGCCGCGCGGCATTGGCGACGCCGGGGCTCACCGAGGCATCGACCTTGGCGCGCATGGTCCGGAGCTGGCGCGCGGCACTTTCCATCGCCCGGAAGGCACCCTCGTCTGTGCCGGCGGCCATCTGCTCGCGCTGCGCCTCGATGCTCTTGTCGCTGACCGCGCCCACCGGATCGGCGATTTTCGCGCGGCCGGCGGCCAGATCCCCGAGCGCCCCTTGCACCTCGCGGCCCATCTCGCCCGAGAGAAAGCCGAGGTTACTGCCGAGCGCGGTCGTGCCGGGCACGTCGGCGTGGTCGGCCGTGACGACCTTGCCGTTCTTGTCGCGGAACGCGCCCTGGCCGCCGAGCGCCTGCGGGTCCCAGTTGTAGCCGGTGGCGCGGCTGAAGCGCGCGACCGCGTTTTCGATCTGGTCGCCGCCCGCCTGCCGCTGCGTATAGCCCTCGACCGCCTTCCAGCCGCCGTTCTTGGCCTGGTCCTCGCCGAGGAAGTAGTCGACGCCGCCCTGCACCTGCGCGCCCGGCGTGATACTTCGACTGAAGCCGACGCTTTCCTTGCGCGCCGTGGCCAGGGCGTTCTTCGCGTCCGCGTCCGCCTGCAGGGCATTCATGCGCTGCTTGAAGGCCCCGAGCGCCTTGTATTCGTCGGCGGTGTGCGCGCGCGCTTCCTCGGTCTCGATGAGCTGCTTGGCGGCCGTCGCGAGCTTGAACCGGACGTGCTCGCGGTCGGCCTCGAGCTGGTCGGCGGTGATGCGGCCCTCTTCGAGCTCGCGTTGCTTCTGCTGGGTCTGCAGCTGCACCGAGCGGTTGATGATGCTTTCGATGCGCGCGGATGGATCGGCGACGGGGCCGCGGCCGGCGAGCGCGGAGCCAAAGTTCTGCAAGGCATCGCCGAACGCGGCCATGAAGGCGAACGCGCCGGCATCTCCCGCGAAGGCCTCGCTCGGGTCGATGGGACGTCTCGCGATCTCCTGGTTTTTCTGCCGCTGCGCCTCTACCCGCTGGGTGAACTGGCGCTCCTGCTCCTGCGCCGCGTTCTTTTCAGCGAGCTGCTGCTTGGCGGTTTCGCCGAGCCGCTGCCAGTCGCTGAAGAACTGGTTCGCCTTGGCGACGTACTCTTCCTGGTTGGCGAGGGCCGCCTGCTCGCTCGCCTTCGCGTTCGCCGCATCGACTCGCTTCTTGTCTGCATCGGTGAGCCCCTCGGTCGTGCGCTGCTCGCTGCGCGTGACGCTCGGGCCCACCGTGCCGCCCATCTGCAGGTAACGCGGCGCGTACGGGTCGGGTCGGGGCGAGGCGCCCGAGCTCTCGCTCGGGGCGGGCGCGGGTTTGACGCGCGAGGGCGGCGCCGGTGGAGCAAATGCCGCGGGCGCGCCCTGGGTAACGAGGGCGCTACCGATGGCGCGCGTCGGATCACCCACGACCGGGCCTGGCGCGTGAGGAGCCGCTGGCGCCGCGTCCGCGAGGGTCTGCCCGGGGCGCGCGGCGGGGCCGACGAGGCTGATGCCGCCGAGGTCGCTGGCGGGCGCCGGCGCGGGCGCTGCTGGTGTGGATGCGACCGCGGGCGGTGGCAGCGCGTCTGTCGCGTTCACCGGGCCGACGCTGGTCACGCCCAAGTCATTCTGCGCGAGCGCCCCTGCCATCGGATTCGGCGGTGGCGCGCCCATCACGCGGCTCGCGATCGCTCCGACCTCTTGCCGGTACTGCTCGGTCGGGTCGTGGATTGGGTGGCTCTCGCTGCCGTCGTCAAACTGCAGCGTGATCCACTCGGGATTGCTCTGCGGCGTGAAACCGGTGAGATTCGGCATGGCTCAGGTTTTTCTCCCCGCGCGCGCGGCGAGGATGGTGCCGGCGGCGCCGATGGCCCCGCCGCCGAGCTGGAAGAAGCCGTTGACGATGTCCCTGGGCTTGATCTTGCCGTCCGCCTTCAGTTGCTCCTTGAACATCTTCCATTGCTGGTCGAGGCCCTGCTGCTGCATCTGCCGGTCGAGCTCGGCGAGCTGCTCGTCGCTGCTCATCTTGTCGTAGACGCTCTGCAGCTGCGCAAAGTCCACGTAGACCTGGCTCATGCGCTGCCGCTCTTCTTCGTTCAGCTGCATCTTGCCCTGCACGGCGTCGCTGAAGGTCTTGCCGATGCTGAGCTGGAGTTGGCTCTCGAACTGCTGGCGTGCCTCGTCCTGGCCGCGGGTGCTCGTGCCGAGCTGGCCAAAGTTGTTGATCGTGGCTTCCGCCTGCGCGAGGCGTTGGTTTTCGAGCGCGTCGGCCTGTTGCTGGCCCTCGGCGTAGAGCGCGGGCGCCTGTTCCATCGCCGCAAACATGCCCGCCTGTTGCGCCGCGGCTCCCCCGCCCGCGCTCCGTCCCGCGGCGATCTGGCGGGCGAGGGCCTGGTCGGCAAAGGAGCTTGCGTAGGCGTTTGGATCGAAGCCGAGCAGCTTCTCGAGCAAGTCCCGTTGCATCTGCAGGCCTTCTTTTTGATAAGCCCGCGCCTCGTCGCTCATGGCGTAGTTGCCGCCGGTCAGATCCCGGAGCTGGTCGAGATTCTCCTGGAAGAGAGTCTCGTCCTCGTTCTTGGTCTCGCGGTCCGTGTTCTGCGACTGATCGTGCGCTTCTTCGAGCGCGCCGGTGCTCGCGGGCGCGTTCGGGTTCGCGCTCGTGCTCGGCGCCGTCCCGGGCGCCGCCGCCGGCGCGGCGGTTGCGCCGCGGCTGGCGCTGAACTCGGCGCGGCGCCCGACGGGCAATCCGCCCATGCCGCGGCCGTCGTCGAGGGTGGTACCGAGGCCGCTCACGGGGTTCGTGCCGCGCGCCACCTGGCGCTCGATGAGCTGCTGGGGCGTCGAAACCACGCTGAAGGTATCGAGGGGATTGGCCACATCGCCCGCGTGGCTGATGCCGGCGCGCTCGCCGATGCGGTTCAGCGTCTGTCGCGCCGACAGGAACGGGTCGCTGCTCCCGAGTTCGTGCATGTAGTCGTATGCGGCGCGGCTGTTGGCGTTGCCCGCGTTGTAGGCGCCCGCGGCTCCGCCGAGATTGCCGCTGCCGGCGGCAGCAGCCTGCTGCTCGGGGCTGCTCGCTTGGCTCGCAGTGCGGTCGTAGTAGGCGGCGTTGGTGTTGGCCGTGGCGCGCCCCGAGCTCTGGATCGCGGTCTGGCGTCGGGCGAGTTCGTTGTCGCTGATGCCGCCCGGGTTATTGGGGTTGGGCGCGTCGCGCGGATCGGCGGCAGGAGCGCGCGCCTCGGGCGCGGCCGCATCGATGCCGCCCGAGCCGAGAAAGAAATCCCCGTCGTCGAGCGTGTTGCTGTCGGCGTTCAGCGCCTCCTCTTTCGTCGCGTAGTACGCGCCGTTTTTGGCCTTCCACATCCCGAGCGCTGAGTCGAAGCTCGCCATTCGCGCCCCGCTTACTTGTTGATCTCGAGGGAATTGCCGAACCACCAGAAGGCATCGGCCTGCAGGGCACCTGAGCCCGACGCCACAATCTTTTTGATTGGCACGGGCACGTCGTACGCCTCCCCCGCCGGCACGCTGATGGTCTGCGAAGCGACCCCTTCGCTGCCGTTACTGTCGCGTCGCTGCTCGGGGATCAGCACGGCGACGAGCGCCCCCGCCGTGTCGTTGAACAGCCGCACGCGCTGGGCTGCGAATTTGCCGGCGCCGCTCACGCTCGTGAGATCTTGGTCGCCGTTCGTGATGTCCGCGATGTGCAGCCAGGCGTCGGCGGGCAGCGTGGTGTGAATGCGTGGGGCGTTGATGGGCATGGATCCTCTCAGGCTCGGTGCGCGGCCCCTTGCCGCGAGAAGTGGGGGGCGCGGTCGGTGTCGAGCGCGGCGGCGTGCAGCCACACGCCCTCTGAATCGCTCGTGCCGGTCACGGCGTATCTCAGCGCGAAGCTGTCGCGCATCTGCACGGCCGGCGCCTTGAGCAGGGTCACGCGCTGGCCTACGGAATACTCGCTCGAGCTGAGCGACCAGCTGGCGAGTGTCTCGCTGAAGCTCGTCCCGTTCGCACTCGCCGTGATGGTGACCGTGCAGTTGCCGCGGAAGGTGCCGAGAAAGCCGACCTCGTTCACTTGCCCCCAGCCGAGCGCCTGGAAGCCCTGGAACATGCCGGTTGACACCGAGTAGCCGACGAATGTGCCTGTGCCTCGGGTCGCGTTCTCGAGGTAGACGACCCCGCCCTGCAGGTAGACGAGCCGGCCCTGGTACTCGCACAGGCTCTGGACCGCGCCCACGTCGTCGAAGAACCAGGCGTCGTTCTCGAGGTCGTAGCGCAGGATGCCGCCCGCGTTGCCTGCCGCGTTGGTGACAGCGAACGCGACGGAGTGCCGCGCCGGCACCTGCACCGCCGCCGTCACGACCGGGTAGAGCTCGAGATACTCCTGCACGGGGCGGCCCGTCCACTGCACGGTGCCGGCCTTGGTGAGCTCGACGAGGCGCGTCGCGCTTTCCTGGAAGAAGATGCCCCGGTCCGTCTCGCACAGGCTCCGCCAGCCGTCCTCGTCGATGAGGCCAGTGCTGTTGGCGACGCGGCGCGCGGCAAAGAACTCGCCCTGCCCGTTGCGCGCCGGACCCGAGCCCGTCACTTCCCAGATGCTGCCCCGCGTCCAGTGCAGGACGCTGTCACCGAGCACGTGGGTTGCGAGAATGTCCTCGCCGAGCAGGCTCTGGAACTGCAGGAAGCCCTCGAAGGCGAACTCGGCGGGCTCACCCGCGACGAGCAGCTTGGAGGCGGTCGAGCGGTTGCGCTTCGGCTGCCCCGACACATGCAAGCGCTCGCGGCCCGCGGCGAGGTAATCGCCGGGCGGCGGCGCGTGGTGAGCGCCACTGGCGACACCCTGGCTGTAGAGGACCTGTTGGCGGATGAGGTCGCTGTCGACGATGGGGGAGGATTGGTCTTTGCGGATGTCCACGATGGTCACGTATTCGGCGACATCGTCGGAAAGGCCTACATATTCGACCGCTGCGCGCTGAAAGTTCTCGCCTTTGGTTCCGCCGGAATAGAGCGTGCGACTGAGCACGCACGCGACACTCGTTCCGTCGACCTTCCCCGTGCTGCGACGGAGACTGTGCGGGCTGCTCACGACCGCGGTCACGGTGTCATCGCTGGCGCCGAGCGTGACCGTCTCGATGACACTCGGGGCAGAGAGGTGCAGCTCGCCCTTGCTGTCGATCCATTCCCAGTGCACGCGATAGTCGTACTCGCCAGAGTTGGTGAGTGACCCTGCGCCGTTGCTCGCGGTGAGACTGATGATGCGCGGGCGCTCTTGGAAGCCACTTTCTGCGAGTGAGATGCCGTCAAAGACGCTGATAGCGCCGCCGCCTAGGTACAGGTGCCCGCCGAACTCCGCCGCTTGCCGCCGATCCGTGGAGCCGAACTCGAACTCCGTGAGCATGGGCAGCAGCGAGCCGTCCGGGTTCGCCGCCGCGTTGCACCAGTAGTATTTGCCGGTGGAGCTGTCTTGTACGAGCGCCGTGACGAGGGACATGGTCCCTGCCGTCTCCAGGTCTTTGCTGATTTCGAACCGCATTCCGGTGCTCGTGAGGGCCCAACTCACGAGACAGTTGGGGGTGTTGGCCACCGAACCGTCGCCGATGCGAACCCCGAACATCTCACCCCAGCCCGTGACTAGCGCGTCCGTCGCGAGGACCGCGTCGGTCATGGCGGCGATGGCGCCGGCAAATGTGTTCGTGCTCACCGTATAACGGTTCGCCTTGATCACGTCCTCGGTGCCGCCGGTGAGCGTGGCTAGGACTTGCAGCTGCGTCGAGCTTTCACGCACGAGGGCCACCTGGTCCGCGGCATCGGTGCTGAACGGAGAATGCGGTCCCGTGCCGATCTCGGCTCCGGTCGTGAGGTTGTAGCTGTAGATCTCGACCGGATTACTCCCGCTCTTGACGAGCGCGATGGTGATCTGGTTGGCAGTTGCGCTCGCTTCGACTGCGAGAAAGGTGTACGTGCCGCTGGCGCTCACCGTATAGGTCACGCCGGAGTCCACGCCTGCGTTGCTGAAGCGCTTCAGCTGAACCGTCGAGGCGAGATCGCTCGCGAGCACCATGAACTCGTCCGAGCCCGACACCTTGCAGGTGGCGATTCGCAGCACGTTGGCGCCGAAGGTGAAGACATTCTGAACGAGCTGCGTCACGGCCGTGTCGGAGGCCGGCGTGAAACTCGCGATGCTCACATTGTTCGTGCTGGCGTTGATCCCGACGATCATGAATCGATCGCTGAGAGCGACGAGCCGCACGCTCTGGCAGGGTCGATCGCTGCTCGTGCTGAGGCTCGCGATGAGCACCGCTTGGTCGTCCGCGGCACGGACCACCATCAGGGTCGAGGCGGTCTCGTCGTCGGCATTATTCCAGACGAGCGCCGCGAAGCCGCCGAGGGCCGCGCCGTGCATGTGCGTAACGCCGCTCGGCTGATCTGGTGGGCGGCAAATGTCCCGTACTCGCGTGGCCTGAGGCAGACGCGGCTCCTTGCCGAGCACCGGACTGGTGGGGCGCCAGGGGCTCGCAACCCCGCTGCCCAGGTACTCGTACAGGTTCGCCGGTACGCTCAGCCGCGTGTCATCGCCGAGCGCGAAGAGCCGGCCCTGGTAGTGGACGACGTCATAGGCGACCAGCGCCCCGGCCCCGGTCGAGAGCACGCCCGTGCCGGCGGCGGTGAAGCCCGCGCGCCCAACGAGGCGCCCCTGCCGGTCGAGCTCACAGTTGACGGCATCCGAGAGCGCCCCGTCCGGCAGCAGGCGTGGATCGATGCCGCCCTGCAGGCCACCCGCGAAGGGGATGAGCGACAGCGGCATGGGTCAGCGCCGACCCTGGGTCCAAATGGACCCAATGCCAGCCGTGCCAGAGTGCGCCACAGTGCCGACTGCCGTGGCGCACGATGCATCGCCTCGCGCCATCCCGGCACAGGCTGACTCACTGGCCGTGCCAGGTCAAGGCTCAGACTGAGCCAATTGGCACACTCTAGACTTGCAATCCCGTGGGCCGGAACGGAAGCTGAGCGCCAGCGGTAGCGCCTGCGCGACAGCGACCTCGCCGAAACTGCGGTGGTGTGTATCTCCTACGCCTTCAGGATGGCTCTGCCCTGCCGATCCGACGGCGCATGAAGCTCGTCGCTGTTGCTGCCCTGCTCCTGTCCACTGCTTGCGCTGGCGCCGTCGGCTCGCCCGCAGAAGCTCCTGCGCGCATCGACGCGCAGGCCTCCATCGACCCGCCCGCGCAGTCCCTCGACGGGCTGTCGCTGGTGCTGAGCATCGACGACTCGACGGCCCTGACGCCATTCCGGACCGTGTTTGACGGCTCTGCGCAATCCTGCGACTCCGCCGCTGAGCAGATCCGCCAGGCGCAGAGCATCGAGGGCCGCATCGCGGTGAGCTGCCACGATGGCGCGCTCCGTTTCGAGGCGGTCGAGCCGGGTCCGGACGTGACGCTCAGCGTGGCCTACGGCTCAGCGCTGCCGGTGCTCGGGCTTTCTGAGCGGACCAGCGCGAGCGGCCAATGAAGCCCGCACTCTGGCTCATCGCCGTCGCCCTGCTGCTCATCGCGGGCCCCGCCGGCTGGGTCGTACTCGGTGGGGCGGCGCTCTATGGGGCCTTTGCCTTGGGAGCCGCGTCCCGGCGCCGGTCGCCCGAGCCCGCCCCGTCCGTGCGCCCGCTGCAGCCGCTCCGGGAGGGTCCCCGGCGGGTCGCCCCGCAGGCCCCCGCGCGCTCCCGCTCCGAGGACTCCGACGCCGAGGTCCGAGCGCTCTGCGAGGCGCTCGAGCGCTCCAACCGATAGACCCGGAGGCCCCGCGTTTCGATCTCCGGCACGACCGTCACGCCCGCCGCCGCGATGCGCCTGAGGATGCGCCGCCCGCCCTGCGCGGTGAACATGGCCCGGACGATGACCCCGCGCCGGGCGAGCTCGACCGCGGCGAAGCCGATGAGGGAACGATTCTTCCCCCGGCGTAAGTTCCTTTCCCCGTGGGGGAAGATGTAAAGCTGGGCTCCCACGGCGGTCAGCGTGTGCGGCTGGCGGCTCCGGATGCCGTGGCGCAGGCACACGCCGCCGGCTGCGGCCTGCGCCTCGCAGGGACGACCCGATCGCGTGGTGACCGTGCAGCGGCCATGACGCGCGCGCGCGAGCCTCAGTCGGTCTCGAGCATTCAGGGCCGTTTGCCGCTGCGCTCCCACCGCCGTTGCACCTCGAGGCCTCGGCGCTCCCGGTCATCGAGTACCCGGTGGACGAACTGCCGCGGCAGGTGCGCGATCGGCGCGCTCTCGTCCACCCAGCGGTACTCCCCGAAGGCCGAACGAGAGGGGGCCACGTTCACGCGTCCTCGGGCGTAGCGGACATCGACGGCCCAGCCCTCCCGGTGCTTGGTGACAAACACGTCGTTCCAATTTCCCAGCGGCTCGTACTCCGGCACGGCGAAGAACAGGTGCGCGCCGCGGGGCGAGTGCTGGATCAGCGTCGGCGGCAGGGTGAGGCCGAGCGCTCGCGACAGGAGCTCGGGGCGGGCGCCGTCCAGGTCCAGGCACACGAGCCAGTCGCCGGGGCGCCAGGGCCCGAGGGCGAGGGCGATGTTGTCCTGCTCGGTGAAATCACTCGGGCCGTACTCTCGCCCGTTCTTCCAGCTCTCCTCATCGCGGCTGTGCTTGCCGGCGTTGCAGGATTTCCGCGTGCGCGGGTCGATGCCACCGCAGAGGCACCGGCCCTGGTCATCGACCCCCCACATGGGCATCGGGCGAAAGCCACGGGCGAGGTAGCGGTGGACGGCGTCTCTCACAGCTCCTCCGGGTCGGTGGGCAGCGGCTTGCGCTTGCGGGCGCGGCTCTCGCGCTTGTCTCCGAGGCGTATCCGACTCGCTCATCGCTGGCCCACTTTCTGATCGGCGCAGGCGGAGCAGAGTCCCGGCGCGACCCAGCTACAGGGCTCGCCGGTCTTCTCGACGCACTGGCTGCAGTCCTCCTCCGTGCAGCCGCAGACCGCGCACTCGTCGGGCACCAGGGGCAGGGCGATGAGCGTCTCCTGCACGAGTTCGACCCACTGACGGGCCTTCTGCTTGTCGGTGGCGGGAAAGTACAGGACGCGCCAGCCAAGGGCGACCGCGGCGTTGTTCTTCTCGCAGTCGCGGCGGATGCCGTCGACCGTCTGATGCCGGCCTGGAGCATCGGGGTTGCCCCGGGCGCGTCCCTGGATCTCGATCGCGAGCTTGTGGGAGGGGAAGGCGAAGTCGAACTTCCAGCCGCGCGTCGGGTGGAAGCGGAACTCGCTCTGCGGGTCCGGACCAATGGGGCCGAACATCTCCCAGGCCAGCTCGAAGTTCCGCTCGGCCTGGCTGCGCCTCAGCTCTTTGCCGGGCCGGCCTCGCCCGCCACGCGTCGCCGCACCTCGCCGCGCCGGTTTTCGCACTCCGCGATGGCTACCTTGCCCTCGGGACTCAGGATGTCGCGCATCTCCTGCTCGGCCTCCGTCCGATCGTCGTAGTCGATCACCCACGCCGCCTCCTTGCTGGGCAATGCTCGACGCTGGCGACCTGCGCCTTCATGCCCAGCATCATCCTGAGTAGGGGCGCCTCGCCGGCACCCGCATTCTCACCTGCGACGGAGGCTCCGCCGTCGCCCACGATTACCACGCGGATCTGCGGAGGCTCGACTTCCTGGAGCGGCAGCTGAGGTCCTGTCGGCTCGCCCGTGAAGCGCTTCTTGCCGCCGCCCCGCATGCCAGTGGCGCGCGCCCACTGCATGCTGTCGATGGTGTAGCTACCAGGCCCGGTCCGATGGATCTCGTCCTCATGGACGTGCGGCCGGTCGCCACCCTCATGGGAGTGGATGAGCCGCCCGCGATCGGTGCCCGCGCAGCGGGCGTTGGGCCCGCTGATGTAGCAATGCTCATGGAGCTCGAGGCGAGCCCTCACCGCCCGAGCTCCCGCTCGAGGGCGCGCGCGGCGGCCTCACCGTTGACCTCACCCAGGCGCGCCGCGCGCACGATGGCGCGGCAGCGGTCGAACTGGGCCTTCAGCGCCTCGGCCTCCTCGCAGCTACAGGCCTCGGACTCGTCCGCCGCGAGCGTCTGCTGGACGAGCGGATCGGGCAACGGGTTGCACGCTACGCAGTCCGGAGGGCAGGCGCCGAGCTCGGTGGGCTCCGGCGCGGTCTCTTCGCCGCAGAGCGCTGTCACCCGCTCCCATCGCTTGTAGCCGTCTTCTCCGCCGGCCCACTCGTTCTCGACGCATTCGCGGGTCAACTTGGCGATCTCCGCATCGACCTCGGCCCGCGTGCGGAGCTTCGGCGCCGTGGCGCGGTAGGCGCGGATAGCGTCCTGACGCGCCTGCAGCAGCTCGGGAGGCACTCGGCCCTCGCCATCCACTGCCGTTGCGAGCGCGCAATCCGCCTCCGCCAACGCCAGCGCGGCGGCGATGCGCTCTTTGCTTGGTTCAGCCATTGCCATGCTCCTTCAGCCAGGAGTCTCGCTCGATACGCCACTGAACCACGCTATACGGTTCGTCTGCTGTCACCAGCAACTCCCGCGCCGCCGCGCACCCGTAGCACGGGGCGGGGGATGGGGCGGAGGAGAGAAATGCCCCCACATCTCGTCTGATGGCTGGATGCGAGATGCCGAATTGGTGTGCTCTGCCCAACAGGCTGAGCGCGGAGGCCAGGGCGGATTCGGTGTGGATGCTGCGCTCTGCCAACAGGTCATGCTTGACAGTCAGCTCCTCCACCCGCGCCAGCGCCGCGTCCCGCTCGCGCTCGGTCAGTATCAACGCCTCTGACTTCTCCGCATACTGGCCGCGCAACTCGGTAGCGCATTCCTCCGCCTTCTCGCGGGCGGCTTTGCACTCGTCCCGCTTGCGCTCGGCTTGCTCCAAATCGTCCACGAGAACAGCCTTGCCCTCTTGCTCTGATTCACAGCCATTGCGCCAGTAATCGCGCTCTTTCTCCGCCTGCTCGCGGGCGGCGCGTTCGGTGGCGAGGTCCAGCTTCAGCTGCACGTTCTCCATCTGGTTCAGCACAGCGGTCTTCTCGCACCCAGCTGCGTACTCCCGCAGCCGAGCGAACTCGGCCTCTGCGATGGCCTTCAGTTCTGCCACGCTGTCGAAGTCTGCCTTGCTCTGCTCCAGCTCCGCGGTCAGGGCGGCGATGCGGGATTCGAGTTCCTCGGTGTCCTGCAACAGCGAGCGCTCGGCCGTCGTCATGGGCAGAGTCAGAATCACCTTGCTGGAACACGCGAAGTTGACGCATCCGCCGGTCGTCAGCTCGCCTCCGCAGAACGCGCACTTGTCGTAAGGGCTCACGGCTTGCTCT
>DASTRX010000186.1:0-18461 GCA_035760985.1 Polyangiaceae bacterium | reverse complement strand
ATCGTCCTCCACCACCAGCAGCAACTCGCGCCCCGCATCGGCGGAAGCGTGCTGATCCGGTCGGGGCGGGGGGCGCGAGGCCAGGCTGCTGCGCGGCAGGTATACGTGGACCGTCGTGCCGGTGCCCGGCTGCGACTCGATGCCGATGCGGCCGCCCGCCTGCTGGATGATGCCGTAGCACATCGAGAGCCCGAGGCCCGAGCCGCTGCCCACGGGTTTGGTGGTGAAGAAGGGCTCGAAGGCGCGGGCCAGCACGTTCGGCGACATGCCCGTGCCCGTGTCGCTGACCTCGATCACGGCGTAGGAGCCCGCGCTCAGCGCCAGGTGTTCGTTCGAGCCGACGGGCATCGGGCTGCGCGGCGTATTGTTGCGCCGTACGTCGAGCCGCCGCGCCTGCAGGCGCAAGGTGCCGCCGTTGGGCATCGCGTCGCGCGCGTTGATCGCCAGGTTGATCAGCACCTGGGACAGCTGCGAGGGATCGATCACCACCGTGAGCGCGGCGTCCTGGACCTCGGTCTGCACCTCGATCTGCGCGCCCACGAGCCGGCTCACCATGCGCCCCGCCTCTTCCAGGATCCCGCCCACGTTGGTCGCGATGGGCTTGACCACCTGCCGTCGCGAGAACGCCAGCAGGTCGTTGACCAGAGCGGCGCCGCGCGAGACCGCTTGTTGCACCAGGATCATGTCCTCGTCGTTGAGGCCGTGCTGCCCGAGCACGTCGCGCGTGAGGCTGGCGGCGCCGGAGATGACCGCCAGGATGTTGTTGAAGTCGTGCGCCACGCCGCCGCACAGGCGGCCCACTGCCTCCAGCTTCTGCGTCTCGAGCAGCTGGGCCTCGAGGCTCCGCTCCTTGGTCACATCGCGCCAGACGATGCGCACCCGCTGCCGATCGTCGGGGCCGGCGACACGAGTGGCGCTGGTGCTGACCACCAGCGGCCCGCCCGTGGCGCACAGCAGCTGAGCGTCGCCGTGCTCGACCCCGGTCTCCAGCGTGCCCTCGCGCAGGGCGCGCTCGGCGGAGGCGCGCTGCTCCGGAACGTACAGCTCCAGCACCGAGCGACCGAGGATGCTGGCCTTGGAGCGACCGAGCGCGCTCGCCAGCGTCTGGTTGCACTTATCGACGACCAGGCTCTCGGCATCCAGCGAGCAGAACAGGGCCGGCGCGTGTTCGTAGCCGTCCAGCTCGTCCTGCAACAGCGCCTCCGCGCGCTGGCGGGATTGCCGCTCCTCCAGCAGCTCCTCCGCCAGCATGTTGAGCGCCGCCACCACGGCATCGACGCTGTCGGCGTGCTCGGAGGTGGGCGCGCGCGCCTGCAGATCGCCCGAGGCGATCCGCATCGCCAGATCCGCGGCCGCCTCGAGTCGGTGCTCCAGCTCGACAGCTCTGTTCACTTGCTTGGCTCCTCGGCGAGCCAGCGCCGCGCCGCCGCCTCGTCGGTGAAGATCCGCGTTGGGTATGCGGGGCGGCTCACGCGCAGGAAGAAGTTGCCCAGCGTGCGGCTCAGGGGATCGCCGACCAGAACGGCCATGCGCAGCGTGACGGCGGCGATCGCGGGGCCTGCTGCCAGCTGTCGGGTCTGGCGATCATTGGCCACGATGCCGCGCACATCGGCCAGGGTTCGGAGCTTGCGGCCCTTCGCGGCGGCCACGTGGGCGCGCGCTACTTCAGCGCCCCGTTCCCCGACCAGATTCGTCTGTTGTCGAAAGCGGAGCACCAGCGTGCCGTCCTCCTCGACCCACACGTCGGCGGCTGCCGTTCGGATCGGCTCCTCAGCGCCTTCCCCTTCCTGCCGCTCCACCCGTATATGCTACCGGATCCGAAAGCCGTCGGCCCATCATCGCGGGGCAACGGCGGGCGGGGCGGGGGACAGCGCTGCCCGAACCAGTTGCGGATTGCCCAGAAAGGCCAGGATTTTTGGGGTATTACCGGCTGGCGAGGTCCGGCGCTCGGGGGGCGGACGGCTCAGGGTGAGGACGGAGGATTCGTGGGTGTTGGTACGCCGTCGAAGAAGTCGACCAGGCCGGTCTCCACGTCATATTCCGCACCGACCACGCTGACGCGGCCCTCGATCACCATGCGCTCCAGCGCCGGAGAGCCGTGCCGCAGGTGGTTGGCGCAGGAGCGCACGTTGGCGCGCACGCAGTGGCGGCGCAGCTCCTGCGGATCCCGAGCCAGCTCGGTGCGCGTGAGCGGCTCGATCGCCGGTCGCACTCGATCGACGATCGAGCGCAGCGGATGCAGCGACTCATCGTGCGGTCGGTCGATGGCTTCCAGCGTGGCTTCGATGGCGCCGCAGCGGGTGTGGCCCATCAGTACCACCAGCGGCACGCCGAAGCGCTGCGCCGCGAACTCCACGCTGGCGATCTGCGATGGTGCCACGATATTGCCCGCCACGCGGATCACGAACAGGTCCCCCAGGCCCTGATCGAAGAGGATCTCCGCCGGCGCGCGCGAGTCCGAGCAACCGAGCACGATCGCGAAGGGCTGCGGTTTGCTCGCCAGCTCCGCCCGGCGCTGCTGCGAAAGCAGCGCCTCGATGCCACGAACATTTGCGATGAAACGCCGGTTGCCTTCGCGCAAACGCTCCAGCGCGGCCAGGGATGCTGTTCGGCTCACGCAGCGGGTTCTAGCCGCTGAGCGCGCGTCTGGCGAGACTCTCTTTTGCCGAGCCGGCGCTGCGGCGACGTTTTTTTCTACGACGACAGGGCTGGCGTGTTTCATTCCGCCTCGCGCTCAGCGGCGCCGCTCCGCGAGGAGGCCGAACGTTCCAGAAGTGTTACCGCGCCGCGGCATCGCTCCTGCTGGGCACGCAAAAATGTCTCACCCTGGAGCGGCCTCAGCGCTTCGCGTCTGGGAAGCCGCCCTGCCTGCGCTGTCGCCGCTGGTTTGCCAGCGAGCCACCAGCGCCTCGAGCATCTCCGTGAGCGCACGTTCCGCCTGATCGCGGCTGATGCCGAAGCGGCGGCGCCAGCTGTGCCAGGTGTACAGCTCCGTCGCCGCGAACAACTCGGCGACGCGCTGGCGCTGCAGGCGGCTGCGCCGAGCCGGCAGGTGCGGTGCAAACACCTCCTCCAGCCAGCGCCAGTGGCCCGCGCGTGTGTCGCTGAAGCGCCGTGCGAGCTCCGGCACGCGCGCCTCCACCGCGAGGTAGCGCACGACCACGTCCATGGTCGCCTCGTGCCGGCTCGCGAGCGCGTGCGCGATGCCTGCGATGTCGCCGGGCGTGACCTTGCGCTCGCCGCGCTCCGTGGGCCCGCACTCGATCAGCAGCGCGCGCTTCGAGCCGAAGCGGCGCTGCACCGTCTTCAAGGCCACCCCTGCGCGCTCCGCGATCTGTTCCAAGCTCACGTCATCGAAGCCCGGCGCCGCGAGCAAGAGCTCGCGCGCAGCATTCAGGATGCGCTGGCGGGTGGCCGCCGCCGCGAGCGCTCGCGCCGTCATGTGATAGCGCCGCCTCGGTCGTGAGCCTTCGCGCGGGTTCATTTGATGTCCATATAGCGGACACCAAATTGTGATCAAGGCCGCGCCGGGGACGGTGTCGGTCTGGAGCGGCGCTCGGTGACACAGGCTGCCGGACCTGCGAGATTCGGCGCGAAAGTAGCTGTGTTCCGCGTTGCACGATGCAAAAACCGCAACACTCCGCAACCAAGCCGGCACGCGCACATTTCCGAACGGTCGTGCGATCTGAGCGCGCGATGGTGCCCTCACTGAAATCTGAGCAGCGGCCTGCGGACCGTCACCAAGTGCCTTGAATGCTTGGCTTTTGTGCGCGTCGCACGGGCGCGGGAGCGGGTTTCCGCGCGCGCGGCTTCTGACCAAGTCCGAGCGGCTTCTTACACTTTGTCATTCGGCGGCGGATTCGTCCGCTGCCTGCTTTGTGTCTCACCAGGGCCAGGGGCTTGCTTCTCGACCTCGGAGCATGCCCCGCATTCGCCCCGAGACACAGCTTACTCGTGCGAACAAAGGACCAGAGAATAAGTAATGGAGGACTCTGTGACAAAGAAGAACAAGCTGCTGACGATTCGCTCTCTCAGCATCGGATTCAGCGCCGCCGCGCTCGCTCTCGCGTGCGGCTCTGATAGCAACACCCCCACGAACGAAGACCCGATCCGACCGCCGGCGGAGGATCCCTGCGCCAATCCGCTCTCCGCGACCTGCCCGACCAAGGTCACTGAGCCAGACGACACCAAGACCGACACCGACCCCGGTGGCGGTGGCGGTGGCGGTGGCGGAACCAGCACTCCCCCCAAGGCCAAGTCGCAGCAAGAGCTCGACAAGGCGACGGTCGAGAACATCCTGCAGTCCAACTGCGGCTACTGCCACGGCCCGAAGCTCACTCCCGCCCAAGCTCAGGCGGGAATGAACTACATCGATGACATCGATCAGCTGGTCAAGACCGGCAAGATCGTCCCGCTGAACAGCAGCGGCTCACCGCTCGTCCAGCGCATCAAGAAGGGCGAGATGCCCCCGGCCTCGTCCAGCTATCCGCAGCTCACGGATGCCGACGTGGACAAGGTCGTCTCCTTCATCGACAACCCGCGCTACTGGCCCGACTACAGGCCCGCTGACTGCAGCGACAAGGACCAGCTGGTGACCTTCGACGACGTGTTCCAGGAGGTCAACGACGACCTGAGCGACGCGGACAACAAGGACGCGCCGTTCTTCCGCTACATCTCGCTCACCAACCGCTTCACGGCGGGCGTGTGCAAGGAGGCGCTGGACAAGGATCGCCAGGGCTTGGTCAAGATGATGAACATGCTGTCGATCAAGGCCAACACGGGCGAGGTCGTTCCCGTCAACAGCGAGGAGACGCTGTACCGCGTCGACCTGCGCGACTTCGACTGGGACCGGCCGATCACCGTCAACGGCACTCCCTTCGACGACGTGTGGGAAGCGATCGCCCAGAACAACCCGTACGCCGTCGAGTTCTTCGGTGACGACGCCGATGACGCCAAGGACGACGCGCAGACCGCCTTCCCGGTGATGTTTGCCGACCAGATGATGGACACCGCCATCATCGGCAACCTCTACTACGCGATCGTCGATATCGACGTGACCCAGAGCCTGGACACCTTCATCAGCCAGAAGCTGGGTATCGACGTGGACGAGAACATCGCCAACGAGGAGAGTGGAACGATCCGCGCCGGTACCACCAAGTCGCGCATCTCGCGCCAGGATCGCCTGGTCGAGCGCCATGACATCGTGGTCCGCAACGGCGCGTTCTGGCAGAGCTTCGACTTCCAAGCCGACCAGGGCAATGAGAGCATCTTCGAGGATCCGTTCGGGTTCACCCCGGGTGGCACGGAGGCGATCTTCACGCTGCCCAACGGCATGCTCGCCTTCATCATCGCCGATGCCAATGGCAACATCGTTCAGGACTCGGACATCCTGCTGGACACGAGCCAGAACAACTTCAAGGCGATCACGGCCGTGTCGTGCTCCAACTGCCACAACACCGGCTTCATCCCCGTCGTGGACGAGGTGCGCGACGTGACCCTGGCCAACGCGCGCGACATCGGCCTGAACCGCGACGAGGTCGAGCAGATCGAAGCCATCTACGTGAAGCCGGCCGAGTTTGCCAGCGTCGCCAAGGCGGACTCGGAGGGCTTCTACCAGCGCGCGCTGCAGAGCGCGGAGCTGCCCATCCAGGGTGGCGATCCGGTCGCCAACACGTTCCTGCGCTTCGATCAGGACATCACGCTGCACGATGCGGCGGGTGACCTGGGCGTCACCGCGGACGATCTGGACCGCTCGCTCGGGCTGCTCGACCCGCGACTGGCCGTGCTCGGCACGTCGCGCGCCACTCCCGACGGCGGCACTATCGACCGCGACGACTTCACGGCACAGTTCTTCGCGGCGCTGTGCGTGATGACGGAAGCGAACGAGAACGCGCCGGATCAGGCGCTGTGCGACGACGCGCTCGGCCGCTGACGCGCCGAGAGGAAAGCTGCGCCGGGTTAGAGGTACCCCCGCGCAGCGGCTCCCTCGCGCTTCTGCGCGAGGGAAGCCCCGTCTTCACAGAGCTGGCCTGAGTGCACCGAGAGCCGGGTCGTCGTAGATCCGGCAAATGGGACACCCCAGATCGAAAGGTCTGGGGTGTCCGCTATTTGGTGCCCGGCCGCAGCGAGGTTCAGGCGGAGGGCGCACGCCCGACTCCGAAGTGCTTCTTGGCGACTTCCAGAAAGCGCTGGCGCGCGGCAGCGTGATCGACGATCGGGGCCGGGTAGTCGCGGCCCAGACGAACTCCGGCCGCCTGGAGCGCGCTCGCCGGAGCCAGCCAAGGGGTGTGGAGATGCGCCGCCGGCAAGCGCGCGAGCTCCGGCACCCAGCGCCGCACGTAGCGCCCCTCCGGATCGAACTTCTGCGCCTGCAGCGTGGGATTGAACACGCGAAAGTAGGGCTGGGCATCCGAGCCGCAGCCGGCGCACCACTGCCAGCCCAGGTTGTTGTTGGCCCAGTCGCCATCGGTGAGCCAGCGCTGGTAGTGCGCCTCACCGAGGCGGTAGTCCACCAGCAGGTGCTTGGTGAGAAAGCTCGCCGCGATCATGCGCGCGCGGTTCGGCACGAAGCCGCTCGCGAGCAGCTGGCGCGCGGCAGCGTCGACCACGGGGTAGCCGGTCTGCCCTGCCACCCAGGCTTGCCACTCCGTGCCCTCGCCGCGCCAGGGAAAGCGCTCCCACTCCGCGCGCGCGGGCTCCTCGAGCAGAGTCGGGTGCTCCCAGAGCAGCGCGTGGGCGAACTCGCGCCAGACGAGCTCGTTCAGAAACGAAGTCACCGCCGGCCTGGCGCGCCGCGAGAGGGCGGCGCGCGCCTCCGTCCACACTTCGCGCGCCGACAGGGTGCCGAATTTCAGATCGGCGGAGAGCCGGCTCGTGGCATCGAGGTCGAGCCGGTCGCGCGCCTCGTGATAGTTGCGAGCGGGGCCCTGCAGAAACGCCGCCAACCGTTCCCTTGCGCGCTGCTCGCCGCCCGTCAGCACCAGCTCATTCCGCTGCAGGCCGAGCTGCTGTAGACCCGGCAGCGAGGAAGGCAGCGACACACCGCGCGGCAGCGCGGGCAAGCGCTCCGGCGCGGGCAGCGGCGCCGGCGGCGTTGGGCCGGCGGAGAAGGCGCGCGCGAACGCGCTGAACACCGCGAACGGCTTGCCCTGCGTCGTGCGCAGCGTACCCGGCACGTGCAGCGTCTCGCCCTCGAACAGCTCGAACGGCACCTCCAAGGCTTCTGCCACCCTGCGATCGCGCTCGCGCCCCAGCGGCGCGCACCAGCGCTGCGCGACCACGCGATCCACCTGCCACTGCCGCGCCAGACGCGGCACGAGCTCGTGACTCTTGCCCTCGGCCAGCACCAGACGCGAGCCCCGCTGTGCGAGCGCCAGCTCCAGCTCGCGCAGCGAGTCCAGCAGGAACTGGATGCGATACGGAGTCGCTTGTGCTCGCGCAGGGGCAAAAAAGAAAGGATCCAGAACGAACAGCGGGATCAGCTCACCCTGATCGGTGGCGGAGCGCAGCGCGAGATGATCGGCCAGCCGTAGATCCTTGCCACGGAACCAGAGCAACGTACGCACAGCGAGCCTGTGAGTGACGCTATCCGAAGCACGAGCGCTTGGGCACTGCCGAAATTGCAGCGGTCATGCTACGCCCGGCGCATGAAGTACCCCTACACGAAGGACTCGGAACGGCAGGACACGCCGCGTGGCAGCGTGACCCGCCAGCAATTTCGCAGCCAGATCTTCGGCGGTACGGCGCGAGACTACTGGCTCTATGTACCGGCGCAATACCGGGCGAACAGCCCCGCGGCGCTCATGGTCTTTCAAGATGGCCACCACTACGTGGCAGAAGACGGCCCATTTCGCACCCCCATCGTCTTCGACAACCTGATCCACCAGCGCGCGATGCCCGTCACGATCGGCCTGTTCATCAACCCCGGACATGCCGGCAAGGCCCCGCCGGAGAGCCCGTGGCAAAGCGACCAGCGCAGCTACGAATACGACTCGCTCACGGAAAAGTACTCGCGCTTCATCATCGAAGAGATGATCCCCGAGGTCGAGAAGACCCACCGCATCTCCAGTGACCCCAAGCAACGCGCCATTGCTGGCATGTCATCGGGCGCGATCTGCGCCTTCACCGTCGCCTGGCACCGCCCGGATTGCTTCCACAAGGTGCTGAGCCACGTCGGCAGCTTCTGCGACATCCGCGGTGGCCACCAGTATCCGTTCTGGATTCGCCAGTGGCCCCAGCGCGACATCAGAGTCTTCCTCCAGAGCGGCGAGAACGACCTCGAGACCCAGTTCGGCAGCTGGTGGATCTGCAACCTGCAAATGGCCAAAGCGCTCGAGTGGCGCAAATACGACTACCGGTTCGTGGGCGGCAAAGGCGGCCACGACGGCGACCACGGCGGCGCCATCCTGCCGGAATCCCTGCGCTGGCTCTGGGCCCAGGGCTGACTGCGCCCGAGCGCAACGCCGGATACAGACCCTGCGCTGCGCGGCCGCGAAGCATTGAGGCGCCTCCATCCTGCGCCTGCGCGCGCTCGGTGAGAGGTCGCTCGCCAGCTCCCGTCCGCGTGCCACGAGACGTGACCGGTCGTGCTGGGCCGGCGAGAGGCGTGACCCGGCAGACCCAGCAGGCGTCGCCCGCCCCAGCAACCCCGGCGGTCCGGCACCAACTCAGAACAGCTTCAGCTGCGCCCCCGCTGGCGTCGCCCCCGCAGCGGACGTCGCGGCGGACTTGCGCAGGAAGGTGCCGGTTCGGGGCTCCGGGAGCTCGCCGAAGCCCAGCCGGCGGCAGGTGGCCTCGAAGCTTTGTTGCAGGGCCTCGGCGTAGCGCCCCTGGCCGCGTTGGCGGTAGCCGAAGCGAGGGTCGTTGAGCTTGCCATCGTGCATCTCGCGCAGGCGCGCCATCACGCGATCGGCGCGCAAGGGCAGGGCTTCGCGCAGGCGAGCCTCGAAGACCTCCGCGACGCTGCCGGGCAAGCGGACCGGCATCATCAGGGCCGAGAGGGCGCCGGCTTCCCGCGCTGCCTCGAGGATCGGGATCATGTCGCGATCGGAGAGGCCGACGATGACGGGGGCCACATGGACCATCACCGGCAGGCCCGCCTGGGTGAGCCGGCGGATGGTCTCGATACGCCGGCGCGGGGTCGGCACGTAGGGTTCGATGGCGCGCGCCACGCCGGCGTCCCAGAACGTCACCGAGACGGAGATGCCGACGGAGGCGACCGCATGCAGCTCGCAGAGCACGTCGATGTCGCGCTCGATCAGCGTGCTCTTGGTGATCAGGTGGACCGGGTTGCGATAGTCGCGGCACACCTCGAGGCAGCGGCGGGTCAGCTCGTAGCGGGACTCGATCGGCTGGTAGCAGTCGGTGTTGCCGCTCAGCACCAGCAGATCGCCCCGCCAGCTCTTGCGCTCGAAGGCCGCCGCGAGCAGCTCCGGCGCGCGGCGTTTCACCAGCAGCTTGCGCTCGAAGTCGCTGCCGCTGCCGAAGCCCCAGTACTCGTGGGAGGGCCGCGCGTAGCAGTACGCGCAGCCATGAGCGCAGCCCCGGTAGGGGTTGAGGCTGAAGCGGAACGGCAGGTCCGGGCTGTCGTTCTCGGAGAGGATGTTCTTGGTCTCGTCCTCGTAGATCTCCAGCCCGACCTCCGGCACCTCACCCGGGTCGTACTCGATGTGAGCGCGCTGCCAGCGCTGGATGGGATTGGCGAGGGGCAGGCGCCGCAGCATGCACGGAGTCTGGTGCTGAAACTCCGTTCAGTCAACGGCGCCAGCCGCCCGGCGCCGGCGTTTGCTCAGATCAAAGTCATTTCGCAAACTTGGAGAGCAGCCGCACGTACGAGGCCTGGTAGTAGATGGCCGGCTCGGTCATCTCCCAGGACTTATCGTAGGGGTTCGTCGGCTCCCAGCCGGTGTTGGTATCGACGTAGGCCTTGCCGGGGGGCTGGTCGCGCACGGGCGAATGCGTGCAGGCGTGGTCCGGCGGCGCGCCCTTGCAGTACTCCTTGTTGGGGCCGCCCGTGACGTAGCCCGGCGCCGGCCCCAGCTCGGACTCGCGCGCGTTGTCCCACTTGGGATCTTTGTCGCGGAACCAGGTGTGATAGGCCTCGTCCGCGCAAGCATCGCCGCCGACCGCGTACATATTCGTCAGGTAGACGAGCTGCATCGGGTTCAAGCCGTGGAACGAGTGCAGCATGCCCGCGGCGCGATCGTAGAAGCTCTGCCGGTCTTCCGGGCTCTTCGCCAGCTTGTGCTGGATCAGATCGTAGTTGGTGTTGCCGGTGGCGGCGCGCTGGTTGTTGCTGCCCCAGTGGTAGGTCACGGGCCGCATGAACGCTCGGTACAGATCGAACTGCGGGCGCATGCGGAAGATGTCGATGCTCTGGCTCAGCTCGAGCTTGCGCTGCAGGATCGCGTTCCTGGCTGAGCCGTTCGCCTTCTCCAGGTGGGTGTAATAGAGCAGCGCATCGCCCTGGTGCTGCCGGTACAGCGACCACTGATCCGACTGGAACGGCTCGGTGCTGGCGTAGTGCTCCACGACGTAGTCGTCGTAGTCCTGCTTGCCCGTCAGGGCGAACAGGTACACCGCGGCCACGACCGCGTTCTGATCCTGCTCGGCCAGCGGCTTGTCGGCGTCGCCCGCCTTGATCGTGCCGTCGTCACAGGCGTCGCTCTTCGGGTGAGCGTGATAGTAGGCGTACGCGCGCTCGGCGCGCTCACCGAGCTCCGCCGCGCGCTGGCGCAGCTGCGGAAAGTCTCGCAGCACGAGCGCCGCGTGCGCGAACTCGCCCGCGGCGACGATCGCGGCGGAGGAGCAGGGCTCGGGGTAGTAGTAGCGAGGGAAGTCGCTCTTCTCCGGGATGGGCTCGCCGTGCTCGATGTCGCCCTCTTTGAGCAACACGCCGCCTTCGAGGTCCTTCGGCTGCATCTTCTCCAGCCAGCTGATCTCGACCAGCAGCTCGTCGATCAGATCGGGCAAGCCGTTCTGGGACTCGGGGATGCCGAAGTCGTCGCTGAACACCTCCGGGCGCTCCTCGTAGGCGGTGAGCAGCTGGTGCACCGGCTCGGCCGAGAAGGTGACGTACTTGTTGGTGTCGCCCGCGTCCCACCAGCCACCGCTCAGGTCGCGCTCGGTCTTCTTGTTGTTACGATCGGTGACGCTGCGCGCCTCCTTGTCCTGATGGGGCCCGACGTTGTCCACCCCCTGCAGCCAGCAGCGCTCGCCCTGGCACGCGAACGGCTTCTTCTTTTCGAAGTTGGCGCGGTTGAAATAGAACATGCGCAGCGCCGTCTTCAACACCTTGTCGTAGACGTCTTCGGCGATCTCGAAGGGGTGCGAACGGACCTGATGCTGCGGGTCGTAGACGTAGTAGAGGCCCGGGTCCTTCAGGCGCGTGAAGTTGAACCAGGAGCCGCGGTCCCCCGAGTTCGCGTCCAGCTTGCCGTCATTCCAGGCCGTGATGCGCGCGCTGAACGCGACGCTGCCGTCCTCCCAGCGGCGCACCTGGAACTCGCCCTCGGGCTGGTAGCTGTCGGCGGCGTTCCAGCCCTGCTCGGGGTCCACCAGCACGGCGATCTTGGTCATCTCCGGCCGATAGCCGAACTGATCCAGCGCGATGTAGCGCTGCAACGGGACGCTCGCGCCTTGCCCGGCAGGCGACGGGACCGGCGGCGGCCGCGTCGGGGTCTTCGGGTACTCGGCCGTGGACGCCGCCGCGCTCACCTCCGCCGCGGGCTTCGAACCCTCGCTCATCTTGGCCGGCGCCATCACCGCCTTGCCACAACCCAGGCCCAAGAACAGGGCCAGCGCGCGCTCGAGCCTCACTCAGCCCTCACCCGGCATCTGGGAGAGCGCGGCTTGCATCTCTTCCGGCGATACGTCGCGCACGTGGGTGGCCATGCTCCACACGTGCCCGAACGGATCCTCCAGCTGCGCGAAGCGGTCGCCCCAGAACTCATCCCGCGGCTCGCGCACGGACTTGGCGCCCTCGTCGAGCGCTCGCTGATACGCTGTGTCCACGTCCTCGACGTATAACATCACGCCGCCGGTGATCGCGCCCGCATTCTTGGGCGACTTGCGCACCACCTCGCCCGGCATGCTCACCTCGTCCGCCAGCATGATGATCGAGCCGCCGATCTTCATCTCGGCGTGCATCAACAGCCCGTCGGGGCCCGGCATGCGCATCAGCACCTGCGCGCCGAACGCGCGCTCATAGAACTCGAGCGCCTCGGCACAGGGGCTCACCACCAGCTGCGGCGTGACCGAGCCATACGCCTCCGGGATGGCCTGCACCTTCTTGCTCTTGCGTGCGCCGGGCTGATTCGGGGTGCGGGATGCCCGCGCAGCGGAAGCGCGCTCACTCCGGGCAGGGGCCGCAGCAGAGGAGCTGCGGCGGGCCGTGACCTGCTTCTTCTTGCCGCCGCGCGGGGCAGCCGCCCGCTTCGCTGCCGCAGTGCTCTCTGCCGCGGGGGAACGCCGTGCCGACTTCTTGGATGCCTTCTTGCTGGCCATGAGAACTCCTTCGACCCCTGTGCGCCGCGCGCGACATCATACGGAGTAGTGTTGCAGCAGTCCACGCGCGCAAGCGACGAGGGGCGCCCTCGACACCTCGGGAGCGGGCGAGCTAGATAATAACCATGCCCCGGCCCCGTAGACGCCCCCGCCGCAGCCGCTTCGCGCTCCGCGCGCTCGCCGTCACGGGCGGCGGCCTCGCCATCTTTCTCGCCGCCTGGCTGCAGCTGGGCTCGTGCACGCGCACCGTCTACATGCCGGTACCGCCCGACACGCCGCCGCCGCGCCCGGAAGGCTGGATCCCGCCCTCGGCGGGTGGGGCGGGCGGCGAGGGGGAAGCCTCGTCCAGGCCCGGTCTGCCGAACGCGCGCTCCGCGGTGGGCTACAACATGGATTTCCCCGGTGACTGGACCTGGCAGCCCCCGTTCATCGATCTGATGAAGAACGCGCGCGCCTGGGCAGCGGGCTGTCGCGAGTCCGATCGGCACTGCGACGGCATCTCCCAGCTGAGCCTCGACGAGCACGGCTGGGTGCGGAGCCTGCGTTACAAGGATCACCCAGACCAGTCCTATCCCTACGTCGAGAAGGTGCTGCTCACGTTCAAGGGGCAGCCCGGGCTCGATGGCGAGCTCTGGCTGACCTACGAGGGCCAGGGCGAGCTCGATCTGACCAATGTCGACCTGGTCTCGCGCGACCCGGCTCAGCACAAGCTCGTCTTCCGCGCTCAACCAGGCTCCATTTTTTTGCGCATCACCGCCACAGACCCGGGCGGTAACGGGGACTATCTGAGGAACATCCGGGTATTTCGCGCCGACCAGGCGCGAGCGCTGGAGCAGGGCGAGCTATTCAACCCGGACCTGGTCGCCTACCTCGCGCCGTTCGGGTCGCTGCGCTTCATGGACTGGATGGAGGCGAACCAGGAGGGGCTGTGCAGCGGTGGCCCCAAGCAGGGGCAGGATTGCTACCCCGAGCTGAAAGGCAAAGGCTGTGGTGCGGGCCGCTGCGTCATGGCAGGCGTCTGGTCTGAGCGGCCCACCATGGACCAGCCGAGCCTGCTCGCGCGCAGCCAGTTCCTGGATAACAAGCAGCCGGGGCTCGGGGTGAGGGTCGGGGGGTACCCCGTCGAGATGATGGTCGCGCTGGCCAACGAGGTCGGCGCCGATCCGCATTTCAACCTGCCCGCGCTCTACACGGATGAATACGTGCGCGAGTTCGCGCGCTACGTCTCCCAGCACCTGGCGCCCAACCTGCGCGCCAGCGTCGAATATGCGAATGAGACCTGGAACTGGGCGTTCCCCCAGGCCAACTACGTCAACGTCAAGGGCCGGCAGCTCTGGCCGCAGGAGGGGTCGGCGTGGGTGCAGTACGCGGGCAGCCGCATGCAGCACCTGTGTCAGCTCTGGAAAAAGGTGTTCAAAGACCATCCGGAGCGCGTGCGCTGCCTGATCAGCCCGCAGACGGGGTGGCCGGAGATGTCGGAGGCCATGCTCGATTGCCCCGCCTGGGCTGCCCAGCACCCCGAGCTCGGCCCCTGTCATCAGGGCGCGGACGCGCTCGCCATCACCGGCTATTTTTCCGGGTGCCTGCAGCAAAAGCAGAACGAGCCCAAGCTGCGCGCCTGGCTGGCCAAGGGCAAGGGCTATGCGCTCGACCAGTTCTTCGAGCAGCTCGAGAATGGCGATCTGCTGCAGTGCTCCGAGGAGGGCGCGAAGAACTCGCTGGTCGACACCCTGCGCCTGTATCAAAAGTACGCCTTCATGGCGCGCGCCCGCGGGCTCGACCTGTACGTGTACGAGAGCGGCACGCACTTCGACTACGACGGCAAGGATCAGGGCGTCGAGGGGCTGTTCGTGGCCGCCGCGCACGACGAGCGGATGGCCAAGCTCTACCGCCGCAACCTCGAGGGCTACAAGGAGGCGGGCGGCACGATCATCAACGCCTGGGGCTGGGTGGGCCCGAACGACTCCTGGGCCAACACCGACAACCTGAAGGACCTCTCGCACCCGAAGTACCGCGCGCTGCGCGACTTCGCCCAGAGCGAGCCGTGTTGGTGGGAGCGCTGCGACCGCAGTCAGCGCGGAGCGCCGGGGCCACGCTGAGCGCGCCGGCGGTGGAGCACGAGCCGCAGCAAGTGCCGCCGGTCAACTGGTCTTTGCTGTCAAAGAGAGCTATGTTGTGACCGTAGTCACACTCATCCAGGAGGATGTCGGCAATGGGTAAAGGTCAGGAAAAGCCGAACAAGGGCAACAAGCCCAAGCTCTCCGTGAAGGACAAGAAGCAGAAGAAGAAGGAGAAGCTCGCCGCCAAGGGCGGCTGATTCCCGCATCAGCCTCCGGAGCAGTTCGACTCCACGGCGCAACCGAGCGCGTTCAGCAACCAGGGCTGGACGTCGTCGGCGGTCGGGAGCCCGAGCTCTTCGGAGGACTGAGCAGCCCGCCCCGGGCACGATGGGCTCGGCATCATCTGCACGGTACCGCCGTCGGTGGTGAGCTCGTACGAGGTGCGCACGCGCGAGGCGTTCCAGCACTCCGTCATCGCGACCTGGCTGGCCAGATCGCCGCCCGAGAGCTTCACGTCCGCACGGCCGAGCCCGCTGTCCAGCACGAACTCACCGAACGCGAAGCGCTCGGGGTGCCCCTGTCCCCGGGCGGCACCGAAGCAGCTGCTGGGGTCCGCGCCGCACAGATCGCTGTCGATCTCCGATTGCAGGAAGTCGACCACAGCGCCCGACGGCTCCGCCACCCGCCCGTAGAAGTGTTCGACGGTCGCCGGCGCCAACATCGTGGCGCGATTGTCCGCTGGAGGAACGTAGGCGCGGAACGAGGCCCGGTTGAAGAGCACCGAATCGGCGCCGTGCTGCGCGTAGCCGTGCACCATCGCGAAGCGCCCCTGGCCCACCGCGGGGTCCAGCTCGGCTTCCTCTCCGTACTCGGCCTCAAAGGCGGCGTTGGCGTCCAGATCGACCGCCGTCAGGCCCGTACCGTGGTCGGGCTGCTCGGGGTTCAGGCTCGCGCCGCCCCAGATCACCGGCCTTCCGGAGTGCTCGTCGCCGGGCATGTGACGGATCAGAGCGTACGAGTACTCGAAGTCGGTGACCGAGGGGTGCCGCTGGATGCTGAGCGTCAGCTCGCCCGGCCCCGAGGGGCTCTGCCATGGGCCCCAAACGAACTCTTCGCGCTCGGGATTGAAGTGATCCGGATCCTCGCTGGCGATCTGCTGCAGGGTGCGCGCCAGGTCGCGGGCGTTCCGGTTGATGCCGCGCGCGAGCTGCACACCTTGCTGCGCGAGCACCGCCGCCGAGTCGGTTCCGGGCGCCGCGCTGTCGGTGCCCGCCGGCAGCCCTGTTACCAGCCGCTCTTCGGTCGGTAGGGCGCTCCGGAACGTGTCGAGTGTCTCGTAATCATAGTTGAGCTCGAGCATCGTCTCGCCTCGGCCCACACAGGCCAAGGCGGTCATCGGCAACAGCCAGCGCAGAGCATTCAACTTGATCATGACGTCCGGATCCCCACCCGTTGCGAGACATGCCGTTCGGATGTCGCTTGCACCCCCCCGGGAACGGAAGTCGTTAACGATCCTGTAGAAAAATTAGCGCTGCGCTGTCTGCGCCGTGTCGCACCGAGACGTCTCGATCCGGGGGTGCGCAGTCTCCCCGCAGAGCAGGAGGGCTCGGCGCCGGGCACTCTTGGCGACCCCAGGATATGCCCGGTGCGCGAGCGCGCCCGGGCCTCACCACTTGCCGGTGTTGGGCATCGACTTCCACGGCTCCGCGGGCGGCAGAGCCTCGCCCGCTTGCAGCAGCTCCACGCTGATCTCGTCGGGCGAGCGGACGAAGGCCATGCGTCCGTCGCGCGGCGGGCGGTTGATGGTGACCCCGGCGTCCATCAGCTTCTGGCAGGTCTCGTAGATGTTCTCGACCTCGTACGCGAGGTGGCCGAAGTTGCGACCGCCGGTCAGCTTCTCCGGATCCCAGTTGTAGGTCAGCTCCACCTGCGCCTCGTCGTCCCCCGGGGCGGCCAGGAACACCAGGGTGAAGCGCCCGCCCTCGTTCACGTGGCGCTTCAGCTCGCGCAGGCCGAGCTTTTTGCAATAGAAGTCGAGCGAGGTCTCGAGATCGGTGACGCGAACCATCGTGTGCAGGTATTTCATCGGTGAGCTCCGTTTCCGCCCTCCGGCGTAACCGGTTTTGGCGGGGTGGGCAACGGCGCTCGAGGCGGAACGCTGCGCTCAGATGCTCCGCGGCGGCGCTTCAGAGGCAGGCTGCAAGCCGGCAATCCCCCCGGAAATGATGAAGCTCATCAGCTCGGAGCTCTTGATGTCGAGCGGCTGAACGCTGGCGCGGGGCACGAAGACCAGGTTGCCCGCAAAGTTGTAGGCCTGGGGGAAGTACACCGCGACGTGCTGCTCGAAGCCCGCGATCGGCACCGCCTCGCGCGTGACGAAGCCCAGCAGGCGGCCTTCCCCGCCCGGCAGCTGGACCGCCACCGGCCGATCGAATCCCTTGCGATCGCCCACGAAGGCGCTCACCAGATCCTTGAGCGCGCGGTACAGGATCTTCACCAGCGGCACGCCACGCAGGAACACGTCCGCCTGCGCCACGAGCCGCGTACCGATCACGCTGGAGGCGACCCAGCCCAGCACCGTCAAGAGCAGCAGGGTGAGGACCAACCCGAGCCCAGGGATGGGGATGTGCATCAGCCCATCGATGGCCGCCATCAGCGTGATCACCAGGTACAGGGTGAGCAGCATGGGCGCCGCGATCAGCACGCCCTGGGCGAAGTAGCGCAGGAAAGTCTTCATCCTGCCAGTCTAGACGCTTTTTAGCCGACGTATGCCCAAAGCCAGCGGCGGCTCTTGCCGTCCATGCGCTCCAGCGGCGGCAGCCGGAACAGATCACCGCACAGATCGCGGATCAGGTGAGCCCCGTCGGGCGCGACCCAGGGCCACTCGTCGAGGCGGGTCTGGAAGGTGCGCAGCCCGTGCCGCGTGCGGGCCTTCCAGACCCGCACCTCGTAGTCCTCTTCCACGGAGAGGATCGCCTCGATCTCCAGCACGAAGCCGGCGCTGAGCATCGCGCTGGCTAGCGCCGCGCGCGAGGCGGGGTCGAGGTCGTCCAGTGACTCGACCAGGTGCAGCTCCTCGTCGTCGGCGTCGCGCAGCGAGATCAGCTCGCCCGGCGCGCTCCAGGGAAAGCAGCGCACCGGCTGCACGCTCACGGTGCGGCCGGCGCGATCGAGCCACAGCCGCTGATCGGGGCCCAATGAGAGCCGCGGCGAGCTGCGCCGGCGCGTCTGACTCTGCTGGTTCGGGGGAGTGGTGGTGGTGTGTTCGAGCATGAGGTCCTCGTTTCAGACGCCCGTCTGGCTGCCACTCTGGATGCCATCATGGAGCTGTTGTTGCAGCTGATACAGGCGGCGGTACGTGCCGCCTGGCCGCTGGATCAGCTCCGGGTGTGTGCCGCACTCCGTGAGCTCGCCCTCCTCGATCACGAACAGGCGCGAAGCTCGCCGTAACGTGGACAGGCGGTGCGCGATCGCGAACACCGTGCGGCCCTGCGCCAGCCGGTCCATCGCCTCCTGGATCTTCTGCTCGGTCTCGGTGTCCACGGCGCTGGTCGCCTCGTCCAGGATCAGGATGCGCGGGTTGCTGAGCACGGCGCGCGCGATGCTGATGCGCTGGCGCTCGCCGCCCGAGAGGGTGTGGCCGCGCTCGCCGACCAGCGTGTCGTAGCCGTGCGGCAGCTTGCACACGAAGTCGTGCGCGTTGGCGACGCGCGCGGCCCGGACCACCTCGGCGAAGGTCGCCTCCGGCAGGCCGTAGCGGATGTTGTCCAGCACGCTGCCGTGAAACAGGTACGGGTCCTGCAACACCATGCCCACGTGCCGGCGGTACTGGCCGCTGTCGTAGCGGCGCAGGTCGACGCCGTCGACCAGGATCCGACCGCTGCTCACATCGTAGAA
>DASTRX010000185.1:0-28857 GCA_035760985.1 Polyangiaceae bacterium | reverse complement strand
GAGGTCTACGGCGAGCAGTGACATGGGCGATCCCGCGCGCCACAGCTCGAGCAGCCTGCCCAACGCAGCGAGCGCTTCGGGCCGGCGCGATCCCGCCATCGTGAGCGGAGCGCAGACCGAGCTCTGAGCGGTGGAGGCGGCCTTGCGGGAGCCGCGAGCGCGCGGCCCGATGCCGTTCAGCAAGCGCGCTGGCGCTGCGCTTCGTAGAGCAGGATGGCCGCCGCGGCGCACACGTTGAGCGAGCTCTGGCGCGCGCTGGTGGGCAAGCGCACGAAGCTGTCGCAAGCGTCGACGTACGCGCGCGAGATGCCGTGGGTCTCGTTGCCGAGCACCAGCAGCAGATTGCGCGAGAGGTCCGCGTCAGCGAGCAGCGCGGAGCCGTCCTGTCCGGTGCCGAGCAAGCACAGGGGCTCGCGGCGGCGGCGCTCTGCCGCCCAGGCCAGCAAGGGCTCGTGGCTGGGCAGCTGCACGATCGGCAGGTCGAACAACGTGCCGACGCTGGCTCGCACGCTGGCGGGATCGAAGGGGTCCGCGGCGTGCCCGGTGATGACCAGCGCCGCTGCGTCGAAAGAGACCGCGGTGCGGATGATGCTGCCCACGTTACCGGGGCTCTTCGGGCGGTCCAGCACCAGCACCAGCCAGGGCGGCGCCAGCGCCAGCTCGGCGAGTGCCGCATCCCGGCGCCGGGCGACCGCCACCAGCTCCGTCCCTTCGTGACGCTCGCTCAGCTCGGACAGCAGCTCCGGCTCGATCTCGACACGGCGCTCGGCGACTCCGCTCGCGAGGTGTGCCTCCGCCCAGCTGGAGAGGCGGCGGCCCGCAGGGTACAGGAGGTCCTGAAGTGGCCAGCCATGGCGCACCGCGGAGTCGATCGCGCTCGTCCCTTCCACCAGGAACAGGCCCATGCGATGCCGCTTGGAGCGGTTGGTCTTGAGCGCGAGCCATTGCTGGAAGAGCGCATTGCGGCTCGACACCCGCAGCTTCGTCACGCGAGCAGACTAGCGCCGTGTGCCTCGCGCGTCACATGACCAAGTGCTGACACAAACGCGAAAACCACGGGCTTTCCCGCAACTGGCAGTTCGGTCGAGCTGCTGCAAAAGATCGACGCACTGCGACTTTTTGCTTCTCATGGGTGACGGTCAAAGGTAGGAGATTGTGGCAACGCTGCCTCGGCGGCGCCATCGTCACGACGTTGATCACCGCGTGGCTGCGAGTCCGCGCGGCAGAAAAACAGCCAGTTTGATCGCCAGCCCAGCTTGATCGTCAGCCCAGCTTGATCGTCAGCCCAGCTTGATCGCCAGTCAGTCTCATCGGTAGCATTCGCCGGCAGGATTCGTCGCAAACGTTCGTCGCAACAAAGTGGATCGCCAGCCAGTCTGATCGGAGCGCGGCGGCGGCTCGAACAGCGAGCGGCACGATCGGCTCCGGGCCCCTGCGAGGGGGCCCGCGCGGTGTCGATCCGATCTCGGCATTCGCGAAGGCTTTACAAAAGGGTACAGTACGGTGTCTTCCAGCATCTCGCGCGATCGCACGCCCGAGTCAGCAACGAGCCGACTCGTTCTGGACGAACCGGCGCCGGCCAGCGCCGTCAGCGAGTCGACTCAAAGGACTGAGCAGGAGCGCATGCTCGGGGTCGCAGAGCGCGAGCTTGCTCTGGAGGGCGCGTTGACCGAAGCGCTGGAGCTGCCCGCGGGCAGCCGGCTCGGCAACTACGTGGTGGAGGCGTGCATCGGCCGCGGCGCCATGGCGACCGTGTACCGGGCCGAGCACCGCGTCTTGAACAAGCGCGTGGCGCTCAAGGTCATGGCGGCGAGCTTGCATGCCAGCGTGGAGGCGCGCCAGCGCTTCCTGCGCGAGGCGCGCGCCGTGGCGGCGATCGTCCATCCTCACGTGGTCAGCATCTCGGACGCGGGCTTGATGGGCAGCACTCCCTATCTGGTGATGGAGCTGCTCCAGGGAGAGGATCTCGAGCAGCACCTCGAGCGCCGCGGTCCGTTCAGCGGCCAGGCGCTGGCCACGCTCGCCTTGCCGATCGTGGCGGCGCTCGCCGCCGCCCACGACGCCGGGGTGATCCATCGCGACCTCAAGCCGGGCAACATCTTTCTCGCGCGCACTCCCGACGGGCAGCTCGTGCCGAAGTTGCTCGACTTCGGCATCTCCAAGTTCGCGAGCGCCAGCGGCCCCGCCAACCTGGCCATGACCGCCTTCGATCAGCTGATGGGGTCGCCGCTCTACCTGCCGCCCGAGTCGCTGCAAGGCTCGCGCGAGCTCACGGCGCGCTCGGATCAGTATTCGCTGGGCGTCGTGCTGTACGAGTGCATCACCGGCCAGGCGCCGTTTTTCCGCGAGGGGTTGGTGCCGCTGCTCAACGCCATCGTCGAGGGCGCTTGCCCTTCGCCGCGCAGCTTGCGGCCCGAGACGCCGCCCGCGCTCGACAGCGCGATCCGCCGCGCCATGAGCGTGGACCCGAGCCAGCGCTTCGCCAACATCCGCGAGCTGGGCCGCGCGCTCTTGCCGCTCGCCGATCTGCGCAGCCAGCACATCTGGGCGCCGGTCTTCGCGCCCGAGGCGTTCTCCGGCGGCAGCGCTGTTGCAGAAGGCGCTGTCGCTGGGTGCGCCGTCGCTGGCGGCGCTGTCGCCGAAGGCGTCAGCGCGACGGTCACCGACACGCTTGCCTCCGGCGCGGCGATTCCATCCACTCATCGGCCGGGGGCGCTCGGTGCTCGCGCTGCGCGCGCCTTCGCGGCGTTGCGTGAGGAGCGCCGCTGGCGCCTCTGGGGGCCGCTGACGCTGCTCGCCGTGGGCGTCACGCTGCTGGCGCTGGGCATCGCGCACGTCCGCGCCTCGGCGCCGGCTGCCCGCGTGCGCATGCAGGAGGTCGTGCTGTCACAGGCGTTCGACGGGGCCATCCCGGAAGCTGGCGGAGGCTCGCTGGCGCCGCCTGGCCCGAGTCTGGCTGGCTCGAGCCTGGCTGGCTCGAGTCTGGAGAGCTCCCATCTGGGCAGCTCGAGCGTGGCCAGCTCGAGCGTGGCCAGCTCGAGCGTGGAGAGCGCCGAGCCGCGCGTCGCATCGAGAGCTGCCGATTCGAGAGCAGCGGCACCCGCCGCCAGAAGCGAGCGTGCGGGCGCACACGCGAGCCGCCGAGCCCGCGGGGGCGACGCGGACAGCGAGAGCGAGCTGAGCAGGCTCTTTTTCTCCGGCGCCGCCAGCGCCGGCGCCCAGCCGGCGCGGTCGCGCCACGAGCGCTCCGGCAGGGGCCCAGGGGGCAGGAACGACGGACGCTCGCCGGTGAGCAATGAGGCGCCGCTCTTCGACTGAGCTACTGGGGCTCGCCCCGCGCTCGCGTCGGGCCCTGGCAGCGCGCTTGCTCGCCGCGCTGCTCGGCTGCGCGCTGTCTGCCGGCGCCCAGGCCGCCGAGAGTGCTCCGGCCGGGGCCGGCGCGCGCGCCGAGGCGCTGCTGGAGCAGGGAGTGGAGCTGCGCAGGCTGGGCAAGGATCAAGAAGCGCTGACTGTGCTGGAAGAAGCGGTGGCGCTGCAGCCGCGTTCCGCGCGCGCCCGCGTGCATCTGGCCGCGGTGCACCAGTCGCTCGGGCACTGGCTGGAGGCGGATGCCTTGCTGCGCGAGCTGCTGGGTGAGCCCGAGGACCCGTACGTGCGACGCCACCTCGCGACGCTGGAGCGCGCCGCGGAGTTCGCGGCGCAACACCTGGGCACCTTGATCGTGGATGGCGCCCCGGAGGGGGCCGCGGTGCTGGTGAATGGGCGCCCGCTCGGCAGCTTGCCGCTCACGGCCGGAGCGCGCTTGCCGATCGGCTCCCAGCAGCTGGAAGTCTCGCGCAGCGGCTACTACCCCGTGCGCCGTCCGATCCGCATCGATCCCGGCGCGGTGCTGCGCGAAGCGGTGGAGCTCACGCCGCTGCCGCCCCGCCTGAGCGCGGAGGTCGCCGCCGCGCCGCGCATCGAGCGCGCCGCCGGGAGCCCGCGCTGGCTGTCCTGGTCGCTGAGCGGGCTGGCCGCGGGCGCCGCCGTGACCAGCGCCGTCGCGCTCGGGGTGCGCAACCAGCACGCCGCGCGCTGGAACAGCGCGGCCTGCCTCGATGGCGGGCGGCGGCGCGGCGAGGTGTGCCCCGATGAGCTGGACGCCGGGAGAGACGCCGAGCGCCTCGCCTTCGTCAGCGGCGCCGGCGCGGTGCTGTTCGCGGCGGGCGCCGTGCTCAGCTGGGCGCTGGACGAGCGCGGAGCGCCAGGGCCGGAGCTCGCGAGCTGTCGCCTGGGTCCACTGGGAGGCGTGTGCTCCGGTTCCTTCTGAGGCGCGCAGCCAGCGTCTGCGCGCTGGCAGTGCCGCTGGCCTCCTGCGTGCGCTTCGCCAGCGAGCTGGACGTGCTGGAGAGCGAGCGCAGCGGACTCGGCTCGGCGCCGGCGGCCGCGGGCAGGGACTGGTCCTGCGCGGCGGGCGAGGGAGCGGCGGCCACGCCCGGTTCCGGCCTCGCTTCGGCCGCGGACGAACCCGCGCCGGGCAGCCCGCTGAGCTGGCGCTTGTCTGCCGTGGACTTCGTGACCGCGGCCCCGGTCGAGGCGCTGCGCGTGCGCGCGTGTTACCGCGCCGACGTGGACTGCGCGAGCCCGCTCGGCGATCCGCCGGAGCCAGACGACGAGGGGCGCGTGCAGATCAGCGCCGATCCAGGCTTCAACGGCTATCTCGAGATCGAGGCCCCGGGCATGGTGCCGACGCTGCTCTTCTTCTCGGCGCCGTGGTCCTCGCAGCTGCTGCAGCAGCTGGAACGCAAGCCCCTGCCGCTCTTGCCGTTGCCCTCGCTGCAGGCGCTGGGCAGCACGGCTCGCCTGCAGCTCGATCCAGCGAGCGGCGTGCTCGGCTTGTATGCCTACGACTGCGCTGGCAGCGCAGCGCCCGGCGTGAGGCTGGAGCTCGGTACCGGCGCGGTGCCCTATGCCTTCGTCGATGACCTGCCCGTGGTCAACCAGGACGTGACCAGCGAGCAAGGCCTGGCCGGCTTCGTGAATGTCCCACCGGGAGTCGTCGTGGTGAGTAGCTTTGTTGACGGCCAGCCCGAGCCGATGAGCGTCGAGAGCCTGCTGGTGCGCAGCGGCTGGCTGTCGAGCATGAGCCTTTTGCCGGCCTCGGCGCGCTGAAATCGCCAATTTGCCACACTGCTCGTCGACCTGCGGGCAGGGATGCGCCTTGTGAGTTCGGGGGCGGGCACGTACAACCGGCGGATCATCATGCTCGAAGAGGAGCAGCCCTCGATCCGCACGTACGAAGGGGCTCGGAGCGCCGAAGCCCCCCTGCTCGTCGTTGCCATCGGAGCTTCCGCCGGCGGGCTCGACGCGCTGCGCGAGCTGTTCGACTCGCTCGCCGGATCGGTGGGCATGGCATTCGTCGTGATCGAGCACACGGAGGGCGTATCCCGGAGTCTGCTGCCCTCGGTGCTGCGCCAGTTCACCTCGATCCCGGTCCAGGAGATCAGCGAGGGCCAAGTGCTTGCGCCGGATCAGATCTTCGTGGCTCCGGCCAACGCCAGCGTGGAGCTCGATCGCTTGACGTTTCGGGTGAGTCAGGCGCTGGGACCGGAGCAGCGGCGCGCCCCGATCGACACCTTCTTTCGCTCGCTCGCCAGCGCGTTCGGCACGCGCAGCGTGGGCGTCATCCTGTCGGGGAGCGGCACCGATGGCATGGTCGGCACCCAGCAGATCGCCCATGAGGGCGGGATGACGCTGGCGCAGCGCCCGGAGCACGCGCGCCATGACGGCATGCCCCGCAGCGCCATCGCCACGGGGGTGGTCGATCACGTGCTCGACGCGAACGAGATGGCCGGCGAGCTGCTCGCGTACGCCGGGCACCTGCGCGAGGGGATCGCGGAAGAAGGCGCGCTCGAGGGCTACGAAGCGGTGCTGCAGACGCTGCCCGAGATCTGCGACCTGCTGCACAAGACCTGCGAGCACAATTTCAAGCACTACAAGACCAGCACCCTGGTCCGTCGCATCCAGCGCCGCATGCAGGTGCTGCGCATCGATGCCGCCGAGAGCTACCTCGATCGCCTGCGCCAGGACACGGACGAGCTCACGCAGCTGTTCCGCGAGCTCCTGGTCGGCGTCACGGCATTCTTCCGCGACCCGGCGGCATTCGACGTGCTGGCCAGCGAGGTCGTGAAGCCGCTCCTGAGCCAGCGGCGCCATGACTCCTTGCGCTTTTGGGTGCCGGGCTGTGCCAGCGGCGAGGAGGCCTACTCGCTCGCCATGGTGGCGCTGGAAGCCATGGCGGGCCTGACCGACCCGCCCTCGCTGCAGATCTTTGCCACCGACATCGACGAGCGCGCGCTCTCCGTCGCGCGCCAGGGCATCTATCCGGCGAGCATCGCCGGGGACGTGAGCGCCGAGCGGCTGGAGCGCTTCTTCGCCAAGAAAGGCAAGCGTTACCAGATCGCGAAGGAGGTGCGCGAGCTGTGCATGTTCTCTCCGCACAACTTGATCGGCGATCCGCCGTTCTCCCGGCTCGACCTGATCTCCTGCAGAAATCTGCTGATCTACTTCGGTCCGCACCTGCAGCAGAAGGTGATCCCGCTCTTTCACTATGCGCTGCGCCAGAACGGCTACCTGTTCCTGGGTCCGTCGGAGAACATCAGCACGCACAAGGAGCTGTTCTCCCCGGTCAACGCCAAGTATCGCATCTCGCAGCGCAAGGCGACGCCGATCAACGCCTCGGCGATGATCAGCCCCGACGGTAGCTCGCGCGGCGGGCCGCGCGTGCAGCCCGCGGGCGGCATCGTCCAGCCGGACCTGTATCAGCTGATGCAGCGCATGCTGCTCGATGAGTTCGCGCCCAAGGCGCTGATCGTGACGGAGGAGGGGCAGATCCTGTCCGCGTCCGGCGCAATGGATCAGTATCTGAGCGTCACCGAGGGCACGTTTCAGAACAACGTGATCCGCCTGGCGCGACCGGGCCTGCGCGTCGGCTTGCGCGCCGCGCTCAGCGAGGCCATCAAGAGTCGGCGCAAGGTCGTGCATGACAAGGTGTCCGTGCAGGTCGATTCCGGGATCCAGCGCGTGAGCGTGACGGTGCAGCCCATGCCGCGCCTGGGCCAGGAGGTCGAGCTGTTCCTGGTGGTCTTTCAGGACCTGGGGGCGCTTCTGCCGCGCGAGGAGGGCGGGGATACCGCGCTCAGCGCCGAGGCGGACTCGCTGATCGAGCAGCTGGAACGCGAGCTGGCCAACACGCGCGACGACCTGGAGAAGACGATCCAGGATCTCGAGGCGGCCAACGAGGAGCTGAAGAGCTCCAACGAAGAGCTGCTCTCGATGAACGAGGAGCTGCAATCGGCAAACGAGGAGCTGGAGACCTCGAAGGAAGAGGTTCAGGCCAGCAATGAGGCGCTGGCCCGGGCCCACGCCAACCTGGCCAACCTGCTCACCAGCACCATGATCGCCACCATCTTCCTGGATGACGCGCTCAACATCCAGAGCTTCACGCCCGCCGTGGCCAACGTCTACAACGTGATGCCCTCGGACATCGGCAGGCCGCTCGCGCACATCACCCATCGCTGCGAGCAGATGCCGCCGCTGCCCACGCCGGCCGAGCTGCGCGGCTGCGCGGAGCCCCGTGAGGACGAGCTGGTGACCGACGATGGCAGCTGCTACCTGCGGCGCTGCCACCCCTATCAAACGCACGAAGGCAAGGCGGAAGGGCTGGTGGTCACGTTCCTGGACGTGACGCAGATCAAGCGCGCGCGCGAGCTGTCTCGCCAGCACGAGCGCCAGCTGCAGCTGATCACCGACGCGCTGCCCGTGTTGATCTCGTATGTGGACCCGCAGCAACGCTACGTGTTCAACAACCTGGCCTACGAGCGCTGGTTCGGGCTGCCGCGAGACTCGCTGCGCGGGCGCCAGGTGCGCGAGGTGATCGGCGAGTCAGCGTATCAGACGGCGGCGCCCAACATCGCCCGGGCGCTCAGCGGCGAGCCCATCGGCTACGAGGGCGAGCTGCCGTTCCGGGACGGCCGGCGCATGATCCGCGCAGAATACGTGCCGGATCTGGACGAGCAGGGGCAGGTCCGCGGCTACGTCTCGCTCAAGTACGATGTGAGCGAGGAGCGCCGGCTCGCGCAGAGCCTGGCGGAAGCGAAGGTGGCGGCCGAGCAAGCCAACCTGGCCAAGAGCGACTTCCTCGCCAACATGAGCCACGAGATCCGGACGCCGCTCACGTCCATCCTGGGCTACGGCGAGCTGTTGCAGTCGCACACCACGGATCCAGACAACCTGGCCTGCATCGACGCGATCCGTCGCAACGGCAAGTACCTGATCGAAATCATCAACGACATCCTGGATCTGTCCAAGATCGAAGCGGGCATGCTGCACACCGAGCTGGTGCGCGTCTCGCCCGGCGGCGTGCTGCGAGACGTGGTCGACAGCTTGCGGGTGCGCGCCGCCGAGAAGGGCCTGACGCTGGACATCATCCATGAAGGGCCGCTGCCGGCCACGATCGAGAGCGATCCCACGCGCCTGCGCCAGGTGCTGCTGAACCTGCTCAGCAACGCGATCAAGTTCACCGAGCAGGGCCGTGTGCTGGTCAGCGCGCGCCTGCTCGAGAGCGAGCGCTTGCTGCAGGTGGCGGTCAAGGACACCGGCATCGGCATCAGCCCGGAGCGCCTGAGCCACCTGTTCGCGCCCTTCACCCAGGCGGACAGCTCGATCAACCGCCGCTACGGCGGCACGGGCTTGGGCCTGGCCATCTGCCGGCGCCTGGTCGAGATGCTGGGTGGCAGCATCTCGGTCCAGAGCGCGGAGGGGCAGGGCAGCACCTTCACGTTCACGGTCAGCACGGGTCCGCTGGACGAGGTTCCGCTGCAGGAAGAAGCCGTGCCTCCGCCGGTGGTCGCGTTGCCGCCCCTCTCGCGGCTCGACGGCAAGCGGGTGCTGATCGTCGATGACCGCCGCGACATGCGCTATCTGATCCAGACCTACGTCGAGGAGGCCGGGGCGAGCGCCGAGAGCGCCGGCGACGGAGCCGTGGCCATCGAGCGCGTGCAGCAAGCTCGAGCACACGGTCAGGCCTTTGACGCGATCGTGCTCGACATGCAGATGCCGGTCATGGATGGCTTCCGGGCTGCGCCCGCGCTGCGCGCGGCGGGGCACACCGGCCTGATCATCGCCCTGACGGCCAACGCCATGAAGGGCGACGCGGAGCGCTGCCTGTCCGTGGGCTGTGACGAGTATCTCTCCAAGCCCGTCGATCGCCTCAGGCTGCTGCATCTGCTCGCGCAGGGCAAGGGTGGCGGCGAGCTGGCGAGCGCGCCGCCAGCGGCCGGCGCCGATGTGCCCGTGCCGCCGGCGGCGCGATCGTTCCGGCAGCGCGTGCTGATCGTGGACGACAACCCCGACGCGACCGAGCTCCTGTCCGTCTTGCTCGACAGTCACGACCTCGAGGCGATCACCGCCAAGAGCGGAGCGGAGGCCGTGGAGCGCGCCCGAGCCACGCGACCGCAGGTCGTCGTGCTCGACCTCGGCTTGCCGGATATGGACGGCTACGCGGTGCTCGAGCACCTGCAGGCGATCGAGGACCTGCGCAGCACGCGCTTCATCGCGCTCACGGGCAGGAGCATGCCCGAGGACAAGCGGCGCATGAAGGAGGCGGGATTTCATCACCAGTTAGTGAAGCCGCCCGACCTTCAGCATCTGATCGAGCTGATCAAGGGCGTTCGCTAGGAGGAGCAACAGCTTGTCGCCGCTCTCCCGACGCACCTACGTGGGGACGTCGGGCTGGTCGCTGGCGCGCTCGGTGGCGCCGGGCTCCTCGCCTGAGCTGACGGGCCTCGAGCGCTACGCCGAGTACTTCAACGCGGTCGAGATCAACTCCACCTTCTACCGCTCGCCACGGCCCAGCACGCTGGAGCGCTGGCGCGACAGCACGCCCGCGGGCTTTCGCTTCGCCGCCAAGCTGCCGCGCGTGCTCACCCATGAGGCGGCGCTCGAGGTCAGCGCGCGCGAAGTGCGAGAGTTCTGCCAGCTGATGGGGCGGCTCGAGCCCAAGCTGGGGCCCCTTCTGGTGCAGCTGCCGCCCAGCCTGAGCTTCGACGCCGCCCTGGCGCGCCGCCTGTTCACGCAGCTCGCCCGCGCCGGAGCGGGGCAAGTGGTGCTCGAACCGCGCCATCCGAGCTGGTTCTCGGCGCAGACGGAGGAGCTCCTGATCCGGCACCGGGTGGCTCGCGCGGCGGCGGACCCCGCGCGCGGCGGCGACCCGCTGCAGCCGGCGGGCTGCAAGGATTTCGCCTACTTCCGCTGGCACGGCTCGCCGCGCAGGTACTTCTCCTCGTATTCTCCCGAGGCGCTCGCGGCGCTCGCCCGCCAGATCCGCAGGCTGGGGGCGGCGCGTTCGCGAGCCGATCTCTACTGTTTCTTCGACAATACCGCGCTCGGGGCGGCGGCCATCAATGCCCTGTCCTTGAAGGCCGAGCTGGCGGCACAGCAGCGCTAGTCCCTTCCCGAACGTTCCGGAACCCGTGGTTGTGGCGATTTGGCTCAAACGGGCGCAGTTCGACTCTGCAGCCTAGCTCGCAAATTCCTTCTCGTGGCGCGCTGCGGCGCTGCTCGCTATACACACGCTGCCATGGCGATCATTCGTGAGAATGGGCGCTACAGGTCCTGCGGGTACAAGGCGTACCCCGGCGGTTCAGCTCTGGTCTTGCTGTTCGCGGTCGGGTGCGTATCCACCGACGAGTCTTTGTTCGGTGGGGCCGATGTCCCGGATCTGCGCCCCGATGACGCGGTCGAAAGCACCGTGCAAACCGCTGCGCCCGTGATCCCGGGCGCCGAGGGGGCCGCGAACGCCGGGGAGGGCGCGGAGCCTTCGCAGCAAGTGCTGGAGCTGGCTCCCCTCCCGGCGCAGCCCCCGCCCGCAGCAGCAGCGCTGCCCGAGGCTCCGCCGCCGCCGGCGCCGCCCGCCTTCGAGCCTTGCGCGAGCCCTGGTCTGCTGCTCTGCGACACCTTCGAGGACGAAGCCAGCGGAGCGTTTCCGGCGCTCGCGCCCTGGCTGCCGGAGCTGTCCGGTTGCGGCACGCACCGGGTGGATGCCTCGGGCGTCAGCGTCTCCGGCAGCCAAGCCCTGCTCGCCACTCCCGGCGGATATCCGGAGTGCATGCTGCACGCTCGATTGCCCGCCGGGATGTCACCCGCCGGGATGCTGGAGCAACGCGACGAAGTATACGTGCGCTCGTGGGTCCGGCTCGGTCCGGAGCCGGAGTTGCTGGAGAACTACCTGACCCTGATCGAGCTCGGAGCGCGCGCGGCGCAGGACGACCCGGAGCTGCGCATCGGGCTGCGCCCGGCGGGCGGCAGTCTGTGCGCCAGCGCGCCCGGCCTGGATGTCAGCGTGAGCGGTCTGCAGAGCGGGTCTGCTACCGGGTGCTCTGGCTTCGCGCTCGAGCCCGAGCGCTGGTACTGCTTGCAGGCGCACGTGAAGCGGCAGGCACGCAACCTCGACTATGAGCTGTCGGTGGACGGCGCGGGCGTGCTCAGCGCGTCCGGGGTGCGGCTCGGACCCAACTGGAACGACCGCGACTGGTACCTGAAGGTCGGGCGCGCCGCGTACGGCGAGAGCGCCGCGGGCTCCGTCTGGCACGATGACGTCGCGGTCGGCCAGGAGCCGGTCCCCTGCGGCCCGTGACGGGCTCCGGTCACCGCTTCGGCGGGCTGCCGGTGCTCGCCGGCGGGAGATAGCCGCTGTCCTTCAGCCAGTCCGCCATGCGCTCGGGCCAGCCGCGCACCGAGACGAACGAGGAGCGGTCGCCCATGTTGGAGGCGTGCTTGCCGCGCGCCAGAAAGCGCGCCTCGACGGGCACATGGGCCGCGTGCAGCTTGCTGAACAGCTCCAGCGTCGTCTGATCGCAGCCGTACTCGTCGTCGCTCGCGACCAGCAGGAACGCGGGCGGCGCATCTCGGGGGAGGTGCTCCGGCAGCTTGCCACGGGTAGACCAGCAGCTGCTGGAGAGGACGATCCGCGCGAGCCAGGCCGCGCCGAGACACGAAAGCCATAGCGCTGCGGTCTTCCTCAGCCGCGCGGCGCTGAGAAGACCCGCGTGATCGCTGCGATAGAATGACTATTGACTTCCCCCTCGCCGGGTGGGCGAATGTGCGCGATTGCTGACAGTTCTTTCGGAGGTAGCGATGCAAAAGCTTGGCTTCGGGTTCCGCGTTCTCGGTGTTTCGTCGCTCGGTGCGCTGTTGCTGCTGGCCTGCGGTGGCTCCACGGAAAATGCCCCCGCGCCCGCGACGGCGGCGGATGCTG
The DNA here is from genome assembly GCA_035760985.1 of Polyangiaceae bacterium. Taxonomy (GTDB): domain Bacteria; phylum Myxococcota_A; class Polyangia; order Polyangiales; family Polyangiaceae; genus SZUA-265. Next base: position 16,562 of record DASTRX010000185.1, on the reverse strand, counting down.
CGTCTGCGGCGGCTCCGGCCGGGGCCGAAGCCGGCAAGACGGTGGAGGTCACCTTCCAGCCCAAGAGCGGCTCCAACCTCTCCGGCAAAGGCACCCTCACCGAGACGCCGGAGGGAGTGAAGGTGGAGCTTTCGCTCGAGGGCTTGCCGCCGGGTGAGCACGGCGCTCACGTGCACGAGAAGGGGGACTGCAGCGCGGAAGACGGGTCCAGCGCGGGCGGCCACTTCAACCCGGCGAACAACCCGCACGCACTGCCCACGGGCACGCCGCGCCATCTGGGTGATCTCGGCAACATCGCCATCAGCCCGGACGGCAAGGGCACGCTGGAGATCGTGGCACCGGGCGCCAACCTGAAGGACGGCGACCCGAACTCCTTCCTGGGCAAGGCCATCATCGTGCACGAAAAGCAGGACGACGGCGGGCAGCCCGTAGGCAACGCCGGCGGCCGCATCGGCTGCGCCGAAATCAAGTGAGCTCGGCGCCGTAGCGCGCCGTCCCTCACCAGAATAGGCCCACCGCGCGTGGGCCGAGCAGGGTCGCCGAGCATCCCGAGGTGCCGGGCGCCGCCGGACGGCGGAGGCCCGGCCACCTCATTCTTCCGGTCGGATCCGCGGAGCCGGCGCGCTGTGCTCCGCGGCCCAGCCGATGCTCGCAAAACGTGCTACGTCCACGGCCGATGGTGCATCGGGCGTGAAGGTCGTGGTGCTTTACTTTGCCGCGCTGCGTGAGCTGCTCGGCCTGCACGAGGAGCGATTGGAGCTGCCAGCCGCGGTGGCGTCCGTGCGCGATCTGGCCGAGTTCCTGGCGCAGCGGCACCCGGCGCTCGTGCCGCATTTCAGCAGCGTGCGCTTCGCGCTGAACGAGGCCTTCGTCGATCTCGCCGCGCCCCTCGGCGAGGGCGATGTCGTGGCGCTGATCCCACCGGTGACGGGGGGCTGAGCTCCGCCGTCAGGGTTCCGGCTCGAGCGGCCGTTGGCCCGAGAAGCGTCTTGCCGCGGGCGGTGCTGCGACCAAATGGTCCCTCCGCGCGTACCCCAATTGTCCAAGAAGCAAGGAAAGGGAAATCTGGTGTCTACCCCATCGCCGTCTCGACTCCGCTCTCAGCTCCACTGGCGGGGTTACCTGCTTTCGGCCCTGGGCTGCCTGTTCTGGGGAGTGGACGCAGGCGCTCAGGCCGCTGGCGCTGTAGCACCGGAGGCAGCAACACCCGACGCAGCGCCGGGCGCGGCCACGGCGAGCCCTCCCGCCCCTGTTGCACCGAGTGCCACGCCGGGTGTTGCAGCGCCGAGCACCGCGGGCAGCACCCGCGGCTTGCGCCTGGAAGACGTGCTGGGCCAGAGCGGGGGCATCACGGCGCAGGATGCCGGGCGCCGCGCCGCCGAGACCAGCGTGCAGGCGGCGCTGGAGCGCGAGAAGGTGCTCAGCGCCAAGAACGACCGCTCGAAGGTGATCTGGGACGCGCTGCCCAGGCTGAGCTTGAGCGGCACGTACACGCGCTTCTCTTCCATCCCGCAGATCTGTTTTCCGGACACGATGGGGGGCCAGCAGTGCCTGGACCCGACGCCGGTCAACTCCTACGTGCTCAGCGCGAGCGTCAACGTGCCGTTCACCGACTATCTGCTGCGCATGGCGCACGCGCTGCGCGGCGCAGGGGATAGCGAGGACGCGGCCGCGCTCACCGAGCAGGCCACGCGCGCGGCCGCCGGCGCGGGCGCGAAGCTCGCCTATTACGACTGGGTGCGCGCGCGCCTGCAGCGCGTGCTGGCGGAGCAAGCGCTCGACCAGGCGCGGGCGCAGCGGGTTCGCGTGGAGTCACTGCGCTCGGCGGGGCGGGCTGCCGAGGCGGACCTGCAGCAGGCGCTGGCGTTCCAGGCGGACGCGGAGCTGACGGTCTCGCAGGCGGACACGCTGCAAGTCATCGCCGAGCAGCGCTTGCGCACGGCCGTTCACGCGCCGCCGGAGGAGCAGCTGCGCGTGGGAGAGAACGTGCTGGCGCCGTTCCCCGGCGCGGACGAGGCGCGCAGCCTGGACGAGCTCTACCGCGAGGCGGAGAGCCAGCGGCTGGAGCTCAGGGCGTTCGACAAGGGCAGCGCGGCGCTCGAGCGCCTGCAGACCATCGCGAACACGCGCGCGTTGCCGCGCCTGGAGGGCTTCGGCAATTACTCCTATGCGAATCCCAACCCGCGGGCGTTTCCGCAGACCAACCACTGGGATGACTCCTGGCAGGTGGGCGTGACCTTGAGCTGGTCCCCGAGTGACATCGGCACGGGCCTGACCGGGGCGGAATCGGCGCGCTCGCAGCGGGAGCAGCTGCAGCACCAGCGCACGCTGGCCCTGGAGGCGATGCGCATCGACATTGCGAGCGCGTACCGTGCGCTCGCGCAAGCGCGGGTGAACGTGGGTACCGCCGAGCAGGGCGAGCGCGCCGCGGTCGCGGCGCTCGAGGCGCGAACCCGGCTGGAAGAGCAGGGGATGGGCACCACGCTGGAGCTGATCCAGGCTCAGACGGCCCAGGTGCAAGCGCGCCTGAACCTGATCGATGCGCACATCGCGCTGCGCGTGGCCCGCGTGCAGCTGGACCACGCCCTGGGCCGCGACGGCGCAGCCCGGTGACTCGGCACTAGCGAGTGGGCGAGGTCTGCAGGCTCAGCGCGCAGCGAAAACCGATGCCGCGCGCGTGGGCGCTGGCGGCCACGTACAGGCGGCTCGGGGCCGCCGTGTTGGAGCCCGAATTGACGGCGTTGTCCACGCGCATCACGGCGTAGAGCTGTGGCTCCTGGCCGGCGGCATTGGCGCGCTGCGGGCGATCGGCGCGGTCCTTCGTCCACTCGGAGAGGTCGCCGATCCAGCTCGCCCCGCTGCCGGCGCCGGGCGCGGCATGCGCGGACTGCCAGGCGACCTCCCACTCGTCGGGCATCGGCAAGCGCTGCCCGCGCCACTCGCAGTACTGCTCGGCCTGGCGCTGAGTGATGCAGTTGATCGGAGACGTGCCGCGGCCGGGCGCGCCGAAGCTGCAGCGTGGAGCCTCGCGGCCGCCAGTGTTCTCGGCCTGCGTCTCCGTCTGTGCGGGCGCGCAGTTCTGGCTGCTCACGCAGGCGCGATATTCGTCGGCCGTGACCGAGCTGCGCGCCAGGCAGAAGGGCGCGATCGGCGCGCGCGCCGCAGCCGTGCCCGGGCGGGGCGGCGTCGCGGAGGTGAACAGCTTCATGCCGGAGCCGCACAGCGCCGTCTCCAGGGCCTCGAGAGACGGGCGCGCCGCTGCCGCGGGTTGCGGCGCGGGAGCGGGCGCGGGGCGGGCGACCCAGAGCCCCGCCGCAAAGGCCGCCAGCATGCCGGCTGCGCCGAGCGCGAACGGAGCGTAGCGCCGCGCTGGCGCCGGCACGCTGCGCCGGGTCACCACGGACGGCGCGATCGGCGGCACGCTGGCGCGAGAGGAGGCGGGTAAGCTCGCGCGGGACGGCGGCGCTTCGCGGCTGGCGGGCGCCCGCGATGCATAGCCGGGCCGCGCCGCGCGTTGCACGGCGGGCGCCGACTCCGCTGCGTCCGCCTCGGCGGGCTGCGCAGGCGCGGCGAGCAGCGCGCCGCTCTGCAGCAGCCGATGGATCGCCGTCAGCGTCTCCAGCTCCGGGCGACGGAGCGTCGCGACCACATCGGCGATGCTGCGCCGGCCGTCGAAGGCCCGCAGCGCGGCGAGCTCGCGCGGGGCGAGTCCGCTCACGGTGTTTTCACCGGTGCTCTGCCACAGCACGCGCGCTGGATCACCGAGCTGGCCGCGCACGCGCTCCAGCTCGTCGCTGCGCCGGGCATGCTCCACGAGCAGCTCCTGGGTGGTCGCCAGGATCGTTCGCTCGTGCGCCACCGGGGAGAAGTCCACCTGCAGGCGCCCTTCCGTCAGGGCCAGCAGCTCGTAGACGGCAGGGCTGCCCACCGCCAGACCGATGCGGGCGTCGATCACGTCGCCGTCGATGCACCACAGGTGCGCGAAGTCTCCGTCGTGCTCAATGCGGATGTAGGCGTCTTTTCTTCCGAGCTGTACCGTCTCCAGGAGATCCGCGAGCGCCATGGTCTCGAGATTACCGGAGAGCGTGAAATCCTCGCGCTGCAGGCCCTGCGCGGAGAGCGTGGAGGAGATCTGCTCGTCGATCGCGCGCCGCACCGCGCGGCGGTGCACCCGTATCCACTCCGTCAGCTGCTCCGGGCTGATCTGCCCCTGCTCGCAGGCTTGTTCCGGGCTGAGCTCGCCCAGCAGTACGCGGCGGACCAGCTCGGCCGCGTACTCATCCCCCGGCTCTAGAAACGATTCTGATGCCGGTACACGTTCAGAAGCAGATGGCACTCCTCGCCGTTCCTCCCCGTCACTGAACGGCGCGACGGTCGCTGCCTTCTAGCCTGAAACCTGGATTTTCTGCGCTCCCGGGCGGACTCGCGGGGTGAGCGAGTGAGGCCCGGGGCGCAGGGTTCCCGTTAAGCTTGGTTTAGCAGCTGCTGCTCACGGCTCACAAGGATTTGACGAACTCCGCGAGGTCACTGGCTTCGTCGGAGGTCAGGCTGAGGCTGAACTGGGCGTTGAAGTGCGCGACCACGTCATTGACCGTAGCAAATCTCCCATCATGGAAGAACCCACCCTTCTGGCGGGTGAAGACGCCGCGCAGCGGTGGCGGGCGATAGCCGAGATTGGGGGAGCGATCGGCTTGGAATGAGTCGATGCCGATGGCGGTCGCCGGCACACTGTTGAAGCCGGGCAGCGTGTACAGAGGTGGAACGTGGCAGTTGTTGCAGCGCGCCTTGCCGGTGAAGAGCGCTTCCCCGCGCGCGGCCGCGGCCGCATCGAAGCTGCCCTCGGGCGCGGCCGGGGTGTCGATCGACTCCACGTACGTGAGCAGCGGCCCGAGCTTGTCGGTGACCAGGTCCGGAGTGTTGCGTATCCGCGCGAAACCATTCGCTGCTGCGATCGGGTACTGCTCCGCGTTGCCCAGCCGGCGATCGGAGAAGATGCCCTGTCCGAACATCTCCAGGTTGATCACCAGCGGGACCCAGGAGTTGATGCCGCTGAAGCCATTCCAGGTCATCAGCCCCACGCCCTGCAAGCCGAACAGGGGAGGGATCAGCACGGCCGCGGGCTTGCCATCCGGGCGCGCCGTCTTGCCGTCCAGGTGCATGAAGGCATCGAACTTGCCGGGGCCCCAGCTCTTCAGCACGCCGCGCACCGCGTCCTGTGAGACGCCCAATAGATCAGCAAACACCGACAGGTCCGGCGCGACGGACACGATCGTGCCGATATCCAGATCGCGGTTGGGCCAGCCATCGCGGCGGCGGCCGATGCCGGGCGCGAAGCTGTCGTCGACCGTGGAGTGGCAGAGCGCACATTGGATCCCGACGCTCTGGAGCTTCCCCTCCGCGTCGAAGGCTCCGGTCAGACCAATCACCGCGTCCAGCTTCAGCAGTGCGAGCGTCACGGCTGGATCGTCCAGATCCACCTCGCCACGCCGCATCGACCGCTGCAGAGAGCGCGGCAACGCCTCCGAGTCCACGCGCAAACCGAGTGCCAGCGCGGTCGCCGGGCTCACGCCGGCTCCCACGCCGCCGTTGGCCTCGCCGGCGATGGCCTGATGGAGACCGAGCTGGCCGCCCCAGAACGCTTCATCCCCGAACGTCTCGTAGCGGAAGATCTCTTGGCCCGCGCGAAAGCGCAGCGCGATGGCACGCTCGGCGGGCGAGAGCGCCGCGGCGCGAGCGTCCTCCTGCGGTTGCGCCGTCTCGCCCACGCTGCTTTCGAGCGCACCTGCCGGCGCCTGGAGGCGCGTGATGTCCGACGAGGACGCCACCTCGCTGCAGCCGGAGAGCGCGACCAGCGCCAGCGCACCGGCCACGCCCGGCAGGAACTTTGCGATGCTTGGGGACCGTGATGATGCAGTCATTGCAGCCTCCGCCTCGGTTGTGACTCCGAGTAAATGGACGCTAACGCAGACACGTCGTCGCAGGTGTTCCGTTGGCTGGAAACTATTGCAAGATGCAGGAATTCCAGCGGGTGGAGCCGACACTGTGCGCCGCGCACGTTCGAGGCCTTCGCACATCTGCGCGGGCAAACCCGAGGTCCGACTGTTCCGGAAACCGGCTACCTGGGGGTTATCCGGCCTTCAGCGTGCGTCGTCACCAGCTCTGGAGGGGAAATCGGAGGCCACTCTCCGAACGTTTTGCGCCCATGATCACCGAAGAAGACAAAGAGCACATCCGTCGTACCTGGAAGCTCGTCATCCCGATCGCGGAGACGGCTGCAGACCTTTTTTACAAGCGATTGTTCGAGTTGAAGCCCGAGTATCGGGCGCTGTTCCCCGAGAACCTGGCCGGGCAGAAAAGCAAGCTCGTGCGCATGCTGGCGTTCATCGTCAAAGCGCTCGACTTTCCAGAGTCCGCATGGCGCGAGGAAGTGGCCGAAGCGGAGGACCTGCTGCTGGTGTTGCTGGCGCTCGGCCGGCGCCACCAGGCGCTCTATCGCGTGCCGCGCGAGGCCTACGGCAGCGTCGGAGAGGCCTTGCTCTGGACGCTCGACTACGGGCTGGGTGAAGCGTTCTCGCCGCCGGTGCGCGCGGCCTGGACCTCCGTCTACAAAGCGGTCTCCACGACCATGATCCTCAGCAGCAACGCGAGCGAACCGGATCGCTCGCTCGACTCGGCCTTCGGCGCTGGCCAGGCCGCCATCGAGTCCAGACTCAAGGTGATCGGCATGGAAGAAATCAAGCCGGGCGCCACGTCCAGCGCGGATCCCGTCAGCAAAGGAGCGGCGCGATGAGCGCGGCAGAACGTATCGCGGTGATGGAGGGCGAGCTCGAGGGCATCGACCTCGTCGAAGTCTTGCAGGTCGTCGGTATCGGCCGCCAGTACACCGGGGTGGAGCTACGCAAGGCGGACCAGACGCCGTTCGGAACCGTGTTCATCAAGGCGGGCAAGGTGGTCAGCGCCGTGGCGGGCCAAGCCCGGGGGCGCGAGGCCTTCTTCGCGCTGTTCGCGCAGGTGGCCACGGAATCCCGCAAGTTTTTTCACGTGTTTCGCATGGAGACGCCGCGCGATCTGCCCGAACCCGTGGGATCGCTGGGCAATCTGATGCTGGAGGCGCTCGCGCGCTCCAAGAACGGGGGTACGCCTCAGAAGACGTCCTCGGGCGTGATGCCGCGGCCCACTGTCGTGCGCAACGACAACGAGACGGCGAAGCACCCGCCTGCCGAAGCCGCGCCGCAGTCCGCGCGGCAACCGGCGCCGCCCTCGCAGCGCAGGCCGAGCCTGGCGGGCGCGCCCGCGGTGCGAGCGGGCGCCGCGGAGCCGGCGAGTCCCGCTGCGCGGCAGCCGTCCAGCACCGAGATCGTCGCGCGCCAGGGCACGCCGCCCGTCGCGCCGGCGCGGCGCATGGCACTGCCCGGCAAGCTCTCCGGCACCGACTCCGACGGCAGCTCCGCGCGCGAGCGCGGGGGCGGGGGCAAGTCGCACGTGGTGCTGGGCGTGGTCAGCCCCAAGGGCGGCTCCGGCAAGACCACCATCGCGCTCAACCTGGCGCTGAGCTTCGCGCGCCAGGACCGCTCGGTGACGCTGGTGGACGGCGACACCAATGGTGACGTGCTGTCCGCCATCGCCTCGCGCCAGCGCGCCACGTTCGGCGCGATCGATGTTCTGATGGACAAGGTCAGCCCCGACGCGGCGTTGCTCAAGACGGTGCTGCCGCATCTGCGCATCATGCCCGCGCTCGGGGAGCAGCTGCCGGACACGGCGGCGTTGCTGCAAGATCACAGCAAGGGCTGGCAGAAGCTGCTACGGCGGCTGTCCGAGGAGTCCGAGATCGTGATCGTGGACGGACCCGCGGGCATGTTCGGCGGCACGCGGCAGTTCCTCGGCAGCTGCACGCACGTGCTCGGCGTGCTGCAGGCCGAGCTGATCGCGAGCCGCTCCTTTGCGACGCTGGAGCGCGCGCTGGAGCTGACGCCGCCGGCGGAGCGGCCGCAGGTGGTCGGCATCGTGCTGAACATGCTGCAGACCCGCCACGGCGCGTCGGTGAAGGTCCTGCAGGAGGCCTGCGCGCATCTGCCTCGCGGCTGGCTGCTCGACACGGCCATCCCGCGCAGCGACGCCTTCCTGGACGCGACCGAAGAGGGCGTGCCGCTGCGCCTGCTCGACGAAGAGAATCCGCCTGCCGTCAGCTGGCTCTTCGACACCCTGGCCGGCGAGATCACGGACCGCCTGGGCCTCGAGGTGCCCGAGCGCAAGCCGCGACCCTTCCTGCTCTAAATCCCGGTCAGCAGTCTGGGTGCTCAGCTCAGCTGCAGCAATTGCTGCAGCTGGCGGCGGGGCTCGAGCAGGTCGGCGAGGGTGTGCTGATCGAGCTCGTCCAGCAGGCGTTCGGTGGCCGTCGCCAGCAGGTGTTTCAGCCGGCAGCTCGGCACGATCACGCACGGCTGCTCCCCGCCGCGCAAGCACGGCACCAGGCCGAGGCCGGGCTCTATCTGCCGCACGACCGTGCCGACGCAGATCTCCTGGGGGGCCTTGGCCAGCCGCGCGCCGCCCGCCTTGCCGCGGATGGTCTCGACGTAGCCGAGCACGGACAGCTCGCCGACGACCTTGAGCAAGTGGTGGGCTGAGATGCCGTAGGCAGAGCTCAGCTGGGCCACGGTCAGCTTGTCCGGCGCGACGCAGCCCAGGCCGATCAGAGTGCGCAGCGCATAGTCCGTGAAGACGGTGAGCTGCATGTCAGCTCCGGCTCGGGGGGCCCACGAACGGGTCGGCGTGGATGCGGGCCAGCGGCACGCCCGCCAGGTACAGCTTGCGCTGGAGCTTGCGCACCAGCTCCGGGTTGCCGCACAGGTACACGCGCTCTTCGCTGAGCACGCCGTCTTGCAGCACCGCCTGATCGAGCGCCACCAGGCGCAGCGCGCAGCGCTCACCGAGGCTCTCGTCCGCGTCCGCAGCGCCCTCCAGCAAGCTGCCGATCAGCTTCAGCTGCGGAGCTTGGCGCGCCAGCGCGCGCAGCTCGTGCCACAGGTACAGTCCTTCCGGGCGCGGGCTGCCGTGGTACAGCCGCAACGGGCCGCGGTGCCCTGCGGCCAGGGCGGCGCGCAGCACGCCCAGCAAGGGAGCCAGCCCGGTGCCGTTGCCCGCCAGGCACAGCGGTCGCTCGGGTTCGCCCTCGAAATAGAAGCAGTCGCCGAACGGCCCGCGCAGCGTGACGGGCTCACCGACGGCGCCGCGCAGCCAGCCGCTCATGGCGCCGCCCGGCATCAGGGCCACGTGCAGCTCCAGAGCCTCGCCGGGCAAGGACGCGATCGAGTAGGGCCGCATCAGGCCGTCGCTGGGCCGCACCAGCTGCAGGTATTGCCCGGCGCGGTGGACGAAGCCCGGGGGCAGCGCCAGCGAGACCCGCAGCACCTGCTCCGTGAGCTGCTCCACGCGCTCGATGCGGGCCGCGAACTCCTCGGAGCTGCCGTAGCGCTCCAGCTCCAGTTGCTGATCCCCCGTGGGCCGGCAGACGCAGGCCAGGAACAGCGACTGCAGGCGCTGCCCGTCTTTCAGGCCCTTCTGTGCCGCCGGCGGCACGGACCCGCTCTTGGCCTTCATCAGGCAACACTGACAGACCCCCTGCCGGCAGAACGCCGGCAGGGTCCAGCCTCGCCGCTCCAGGCCTTCCAGCACTGTCTCATCGGGTAGGAGCTCGATCTCCTGGCCCTCGAAGCGAATCGCCATCCAGTGCGCTCCTTCGCGGTTCGGCAGGAGCGCTAGCGGTCGAGCACTTCGTTCTTCACGCTGAGCGCGATGCCCGCTGCCTGGGCGATCAGCGGATCCGGTACCTGCAGCTCCTTCAGCGTGGCGCCCAGGTGCTCCATCACGGCGTTGAAGTCGCCTTCGGTCAGCTTCAGGTGCTTGTGGGCCGCGCGCATGTCGCTGCCCGAGTAGCGGTTGGGGCCACCGAAGGCGACCGTGAGAAACGCCTTCTGCTTCTCACGCTGCAGATCCATGTCGATGTGCTCGAAATGATGAGCGATGCGATCGTCGCCGAGGACCTTGCGATAGAAGATATCCACGGCAGCGTTCACCGCCGCTTCACCGCCCAGGCTCTCATAGAGTGACTTCTCCGCCATTCGCTTTCGCCTCCTGTCGTTCCGAAACCTGCGCCGAAAATACTTGTTATCGCGGCGCCGTCAAGCACGGACGACAGGAGGCGTGCCACCCCTCGGGAGCGGGAGCTGTCCCGGCGCAAAATTTGCGGGGACGTCAGGCTGGTTCTCAGCGACCTCGAGCAGTGCTTTCGAGTTGCTCCAGCTCCAGCGCCAGCCGGCCACTGCCCAGCGCCAGGCGGGGCTCGATCGCTTCCGGCTGGGCACGCCAGGGCGCGAGGCTCAGCTCGAGCTGCGCGCGCTGCAACGGGTCTTGCTGCTGCGGCTGCTCGTTCACCGGATCGTTGTTGCGATAGACGTACAGGTTGGTCTGTGCGCCGTGCCAGCGCTGCGGATCCGGTTGGAGCCAGCGCCCGGTGCTCGCGTCATAGTCGCGCCCCGCGAGCTGAGCCAGGCCTGTATCGGCGTCATAGAGAGCGCCCGCGAATCCGAAGGGAGTCGCGCCCAGGCCCGTGCCGATCGCGACACCGAACTCGTCATAGCTCGCGCTGGTGAGCACATCGGCGCTGTTCGCGACGTTGACGATGCGGCGCACGCTGCCCACGTCGTCGACCAGCACGCGATAGCTGGCTGCGCCCCGCACGATGTACTCCGGCACATTCGCCCGGCTGCCGTACACGAAGCGTTGCACCACGCTGCCGGCCGCGTTCAGCTCGGCGATCGGATGCTGGCCGTCGCGGTACAGCCATTTTTGCACGAACACACCGTCGATCTTCTTGCCGACGCGGCGGCCCAGGCCGTCCACCACGTACTCGACCAGGCGTCCATCGGGCAGCTCGACCGACAGCAGGTTGCCGAAAGAGTCGTACTCGTACGCGGTGATGCCGCCCGTCACCAGGTTGGTGCTGGTGAGCAGTGCTCCGGCGCGCGTGTACGTGTACTCGAAGTCGCCGGAGCTGAGCAGCCGATCCTGGGCGTCGTAGCTGGCGTTGCTCGTCTGGCCGCCGGAGCTGACGCTGATGCGGTTTCCATTCGCGTCATAGGAGTACTCGCGGACCAACACGCCGTCGACGCTGACGCTCTCCAGTTGACCGAGATCGTCGTATCCGTACGCCGTGATGATGCTGATGCCGGCCAGCGTCTCCGTCTTCTGCTGCACGCGGCCGAGCGCGTCGCGGATCAGGCTCTGGGCGAAGAACTCGCTGCCGCCGAAGCGCGCGGAGTAGCTGGAGAGCTGCCCGTAGCTGTCGTAGCTGCGCGTGTCGCTGACCTGGCCCTGGGTGCTGGTCGTGGGCAGGGGCAGGTTGGGGTCGTAAGCGAGCGTCAGCGAGCCGCAGCTGGTGACCAGGCCGTCGTCGTCGTAGCCGAAGCTGATGACGTTGGCTCCGTTGACCGATTCGCTGCTCACGCGGCGATAGGTGTCGAACACCTGCGTGACGCTGCCTGTCACCAGGCCGCTCCACTGCGTGCCGGTGAGCAGCGAGCCGTCCCGGGTGAAGGTCAGGTTCACGCCCGCCGGGCCATTCACGCTCTGCAGGTGACCCGTGGCGAGGTAGCCGAGCGCGATGCTGCCGCTGGCCCCGGTGAGCGTGCTCGGGCGGCCGGCGCTGTCGTAGCTGAACAGCAGGCTGTCGCCATCCGGGCGAGCGATCAGCGTGAGCCGATCGTCGCCGTCGTAAGCATAGCTGGTCACGTCGGGTCCGCTGCCGGCGTCGGGCGCCGCGTAGCTCTCCAGGCGATTGCTGAGCGTGTAGGTCAGCTCGTGGGCGGGGCGGCCCGGAGGCGTCACCGACAGCAGGTTGCCCGCCTCGTCGTAAGCGAAGCCGATCGCGCTGCCGTCCGCGCGCTGGCGCTCGACGACGCGGCCGTCCGCATCGCGCAGGAAGCTCTGCGTCTGACCGAGCGCGTCGGTCACGTCAGCGAGCGCGCCGTCGAGCCCGTAGCCGTAGCTGACGCCATGGCTGCCTTGCGTGAAGCTCACGAGACGGCCGCCGTCGTAGCCGAAGCTGGAGCTGGCGAGCCCCGTGGCGCTGAGCTGCGTGATGCGGCCCTGGGCGTCGATCAGCGCGACCTTCTGGCGGCCCCGCGGCGAGCGCAGGGTCAGGCTGTGCGCGGTCGCGTCGAAGCTGAGCGTGGCCGTCTTGCTGTTGACGGTGACGCTCTGCGTGGAGCTGCGCAGGCTGAGCGGCTGCGCGGGCGTGGCCAGCACGGCGCTGCGCGCCTCGCTGCTGTTGCGCGTGGAGCCGGAGGGCAAGCGCTCGCTGCGGCTGCTCAGCACCGGGCGCGCCATCCCCCACACGGGGTCCGGGCCCGGCGTGCTGGTGAGCACGGTGCCGTCGAACTGCGTCAGCGTCTGCAGCTGATCGCGGCGGGTGTCGAGCCGCTGGCTGCGCCCGTCTTCGCGCAGCGTGGTGCGGCGCTCGACATCGGTGGCGAGCAGCTGGACGCCATGGCTCGCCTGCAGGCCTTCGGCGGTCTCGCGCGTGATCGTGGTGAGCGGCGCCTTGCCGGTCCGCGTCAGCTGGATCTCGCCACCGGCCGCACCTTCGTCGCGCGTCAGTCGGCCCATGGCATCGTAGCTGAAAGCATGCTGACCACCGCGCGCGTCGAGCTTGGCACGCAGCTGCCCGAGCTCGTCGTAGCTGTAAAGCGTCTGCGCTCCCGAGGGCGCCGTGATGCGCGAGAGGTAACCGTTGCTGTCGGTCTCCAGCGCCGTGTCCTGGCCGAAGGGCGCCAGGATGTGCGCAGGCCGCCCCTCCGCGTCATGTTCGATCAACGTCTGGTTGCCGTCGCCGTCGATGATCTGCGCCAGCCGCCCCTCGGCGTCGTAGCCGAAGGAGTAGAGCAAGCCTCCGGTGAGCCCGTGCAGAGTCTCCAGGTGGCGTCCGCTGGCGTCGAAGCGATAGATCTCCTGGCCGTCCTCCGACGGGACCAGCAGCTCTCCGGCGAAGTTCCCGTCCAGCGTGGGCCGGATGCGGCGGATGGTCTGATTGTTGCGGCTGGTGATGAACACGCTGCCATCGGGGCCGAACGCCGGGCGCAGGTTGCCTGCGCCGAGCCCGGCCGCGAGCGGCGCGCCGCCGTCGCCGGCGGCGCCGTTGACGCTGCTGCCGGCGCCCGCGAAGCGCCGGATGATGCCCTTCGGATCGATCAGGCGCAGCACCAGGTTGCCGTTGTCTCCGACCATCACCCTGCCATCGGGCAGGGCGGTGACGCTCCAGGGACCTCCGGAGGCGAAGCTGGCGCTGGTGGCGGGCCCGCCGTCCCCGCTGTTGCCGTTCACGCCGGTGCCGGCGAACACTCGCTCTTCGCCCGTGGGCAGGATGCGGCGGATCACGCGATCGCCGGTCACGTACAGGCTGCCCTCAGGCCCCACGGCGATGTCGCCGGGATCCTCGTTCGCGGCCCAGCTGCCGCCGGCGATCCGATCGATGAAACCGTTGGGCGAGATCTTGCGGATGCTGGCGTCGCTGCCGTTGCTGCCGCGGTCGAGCACGTAGATCGAGCCGTCCGGTCCCGTGGCGTGGGAGATCAGGTTGCACAGCGCCGCGTCGCGCGCGAGGCCACCGTCGCCGCGGTTGACGCAGCCCGACCCCGGGCTGCGCCCGGCGATGTGCTGGAGTTGCCCGGTCTGCAGATCGAGCCGGCGGAGCCGGTCCACCGTGCCACTGCCGTTCGGGTTGTCCGAGATGTAGAGCGCGCCATCGGGGCCGAAGTCGAGCTTGTGCACGTTCAAGCACGCCTCAGTGGCGGTGCCGTCGGTCAGGATGGGATTGCAGGTGCCGCTGATCTTGCCCGCCACGGTGGTGATAATCTGGGTGTTCGGATCGACGCGCCGCACCGCCGCGCGCGTGCCGATGTAGACGGCGCCATCCGGGCCCACCGCCACGGCGGACGGATCGTTCAAGGTGGCGTTGCGCGCCAGGCCGCCGTCCCCGTTGTCGAGCCCGATGATGCCGTGGGGCATGCCCGCGAAGCGCTCGATGGTATCGGCGATCGAGTTGGCGCTGCGGCGTGTCCCGTCGCCCTTGTACAGGATCCGCCCGACCGGATCGTAACGATGATGCACGCTGATCGACCAAGCGCCCAGGCCGATGTCGAACTGATCGTTGGCGCCCAGCTCGAGCTGATAGCCCTGGGCGAGGCTGACTCGAGCCGGCTGGCGCGCGGCGGGGTCGCCGGCGCTGCTGGTGCCCCAGAGCCCGAAGGCGCGCTCCGACGCGCTCGGTTGCGCATAGCGCGCCGGGTACTGGTACTCGATCCGCACGTAGGCGGGCTGCCGCCCCTGGACCGGTCGCTGCTCGGCGTCGAGCCCGTCCCAGGTAAAGGTGAAGGCCTGGTTGGGCTGCGGAGGGAACTGGAAGACATGACGCTGGCCAGCGATCGAGACCTCCACGCTCTCGCCCGCGAGCGTGCTGCTCACGCTGGGACCGGTCACCGGAATGTCGATGCTGTGCTGGGCCGCCAGCGCCGGCACGCGGTCACTGCGGTAGGCGAGGTGGAAGGGGGTGCCGGCGAGCGGCAGTTGCTCACCGAGCAGCTGGTTTTCGAGCTCGATGGTCGAGCCGGGCGCCAGCGTGGGATGATCGAGCGGCACCTCCGCGCGCGGGACATCGCTCTGGACTTCGCCCGTGCCCAGGCTCCCGCTGAGCGGTTGGCTCAGCGTCAGGGCCCCCAGATGAGAGAGCGAAGCGCGCCACAGCGACGCGCCGACCGGGTAGCGCTGCGCGATGGTCTGCAGCTCTTCGCTGCTGACGCCGAGGGCCTCGAGCTGGGCGGGCGTGGCGGCCGTGCCGCTGCCGTCGATGTCGAGCGAGGCCAGCCCGGACTCCACGCCGAGCACGAGCACGACGCGGCCGTTCAGCTCACCGCTCCAGCGCGCGCCGGCACGGTCGTAGGAGCCCAGGGGCAAGTTCCGCCCGGTCGCGAACTGCAGGAAGTTGTCGACCAGCACCGTCACCGGTTGGCTGAAGTCGACGCCCAGCGCGCCGGCCTCGCCCTGTTCGTCCGCCGATAACTCGAGGGCGTACGTATAGGCGGAGGTCGGAGGCAAATCGGCGGGCAACGCGCTCTTGCCTGTCGCGCCGATGCTGAACTCGGTGGCGCGGATCGAGAGCTCCGAGACCGCCGGGGCGGAGCCGTCCGGCATGCGCCAGCTCGCCAGCGTGCCGGAGTTGACGTGCAGCACGGCGCTGCGCGCGCCGTCGGCGTCGCTGCTGGTCGAGGCCAGGTGCGTCTGCGCGACCACGCTGGGGAAGCTGAGCTCGGTGACGGCTTCATCGGGGTGCAGCAGCACCACGTCGCTGGCGAAGGAGAAATCCTGCGCCCGCGCGCGCAGCGCGCGCTGCGCGGGCAGGAAGCCGTCGCGCCCGTACTCCAGGGTCAGCGGCCCGCCGCCGTTGACGACCAGGTCGAAGTTGCCGTCGAGCCGCGACAGCGTCTCGCCGAGCTCGGGGTGGCCGTGCACGCGCACGCTCACGCCGCGCAGGGGTGCCCCTGCGGCCGTGAGCACGCGGCCGCGCAGCACGGCCGCGGAACGCTGCGAGATCGTGCTTGGAGCAACTCCGGTCTGGATCGGGTCGCTGCCCTCGAACAGGAAGCGCATGCGATCGAGCAACGACACGTAGCCCGCCGGCAGTGCGGGCGCGACGCTGGCCGGATCCGGCGGCAGCAAGCTCACGCAGTGGCTCGCCCCGTCGCAGGCGAAGAAGTCGTCGCAGACCGTGCCCGCGGCGAGCGGCTCGTGCTGCACACCGCTGGCCGGGTCGCAGCTGTCCGCCGTGCACGCATTGGCGTCGTCGACGACGGGCGGCGTGCCGGGTACGCAGTGCGCTTCGCTGCAGCCCTCGGGGCCGTTGCAGGCATTGCCGTCGGAGCAATCCGACGGCTGCAGCGCGCCCGCCACGCAGTGCAGCACGCTCGCGCCGGAGCAGACCAGCACGTAATCTTCGTCCGCCACGCCGTCGCAGTCGTCATCGACGCCGTCGCAGGTCGCGTCGTTGGCCGCGGGCGCGCCCGCCTGGCAGCTGTCCAGGATCTGCCCGGCGACGCAGCTGGTCGCACCCTGCGCGGCGCAGGCGCCGACGCCGCAGCTGGTGGTCAGCGTCAGGTAGTCGTCATCGGGCAGGCCGTCGCAGTCGTCGTCGACGCCGTCGCAGCTGGTGTCGCTCGGGGCAGGAGTGCCGGGCGAGCAGCTGTCGACCACCTGCCCCCCCACGCAGCTGGTCGAGCCCGCTGCCGAGCAGGCGCCCACGCCGCAGTGCGTGGAGAGCGGCGCGTAGTCTTCGTCCGCGGCTCCGTCGCAGTCGTCATCGACGCCGTCGCAGGTCGCGTCCGCCGCAGCGGGCGTGCCCGCCTGGCAGCTGTCGAACACCTGACCTTCCACGCAGCTGGTGCTGCCGGCGGCGGCGCAGGCGCCGACGCCGCAGCTGGTGGTCAGCGTCAGGTAGTCGTCATCGGGCAGGCCGT
>DASTRX010000184.1:0-12598 GCA_035760985.1 Polyangiaceae bacterium | reverse complement strand
ATGCCCAGCTCGGCGAGCAGGCTCGCGTTGCCGAGCGCCGCCGGCTGCCCCAGCACGGTCGCGGTGACACCGCGGCCGACGCGCGCCGCGAAGTCTTCGGCGCCGGGCAGCTCCAGCTGGCGCTCGCGCGCGCCGGCCACGATCGCTGCCGCCAGCGGATGCTCGCTGGGCAGCTCGAGGGCGGCGGCGATGCGCAAGACCTCGGCCTCGCTGCGGCCGGCGGGGTGCGGGATGACGCGCACCAGGCGCGGCTTGCCCTCGGTGAGCGTGCCCGTCTTGTCGAGTACCAGCGTGTCGACGCGCTCCAGCACCTCCAGCGCCTCGGCGTTCTTGATCAGCACGCCCAGCTGAGCGCCGCGGCCCGTGCCCACCAGGATCGACATCGGCGTGGCGAGCCCGAGCGCGCATGGGCAGGCGATGATCAACACCGCGACGGCGTTGACCAGCGCGTGCACCACGCGCGGCTCCGGGCCGAACGCGCCCCAGAGCACGGCCGTGAGCACGGCCACCAGCACCACGGCGGGCACGAACCAGCTCGATACGCGGTCCGCCATGCGCTGGATCGGCGCGCGGCTGCGCTGCGCCTCGGCCACCAGTTGCACGATGCGCGCCAGCAGCGTCTCGGCGCCGACGCGCTCGGCGCGCACGACCAGCGCGCCGCTGCCGTTCAGCGTGCCGGCGCGGACGCGCTCGCCGGCTCGCTTCTCCACCGGCAGGGATTCACCGGTGAGCATCGATTCGTCGACGCTGCTCGCGCCCTCCAGCACCACGCCGTCGACCGGCACCTTCTCCGACGGGCGCACGCGCAGGCGGTCGCCCGGGTGTACCTGATCGAGCGGCACGTCGTGGTCGCTGCCGTCGTCGGCAATGCGCCGGGCCGTGGTCGGAGCCAGGCCGAGCAGCGCGCGGATCGCGCCCGAAGTGGCGTGGCGCGCGCGCAGCTCCAGCACCTGGCCGAGCAGGACCAGCGTGATGATCACCGCCGAGGCCTCGAAGTACACGGGCGGGCCTCCGTGGCTGGACATGGCGTCGGGGACCAGCCCCGGGAACAGCAGCACCAGCACGCTGAAGCCGAAGGCCGCGGCAGTGCCGAGGGCGATCAGCGTGAACATGTTCAGGCTGCGCTGGCGGATCGAGGCCCAGCCGCGCTCGAAGAAGGGCCAGCCACCCCAGAACACGACGGGCACCGAGAGCACGAGCTGGATCCAGACCGACGCCGCTGCGGGGATCAGCCGTTGCACGGGCTGCCCGGGCAGCATCTCGCTCATCGCCAGGGCGAACAGGGGCAGGGTCAGCGCCGCGCTCCAGCGGAAGCGGCGTTGCATGTCGATCAGCTCGGGATTGGGTTCGTCGAGGGCGCTGGGGGCCTCGGGCTCGAGGGCCATGCCGCAGATCGGGCAGGAGCCGGGGCCGCGCTGGCGGACCTCGGGGTGCATCGGGCAGGTGTAGATCGCGAGCGAGGCAGAGGCAGGGGCAGCGCCAGAGGTAGGGCCAGGGCTCGAGTGAGAGTGGGGGTGAGGGGGGGAGGGAGCGGCGGACCCGAGGTACTGCTCCGGGTTGGCCTGGAAGCGTTCGCGGCACCTGGGGTTGCAGAAGTAGTAGCGCTTGCCCGCGTGCTCGTGGCTGCCGCCGCGGGCGCTGGCAGGGTTGACCTTCATGCCGCAGACGGGGTCGATCTCCGTCTTGTCCGCTGCCGCGAGGCCGTGGTGGGGAGCGTGGCCCTCATGCATGGGGATCGATTCCATCGGCTTGCAGATCGCCAGGGCTGGCCACGGCCGCGAGCGTACCCGGCGGCGGTTGGTACCAGCCGCTGCCGTCCTCCGCGTCGGGGTTCTCGCGCACCTTCAGAATGGTGAACATCCCTCCCATGTCGATCACGCCATACGGCCCCGGGGTGCCGCGCATGGGCAGGCTGTTGGGGGGGGCCGGCATGTTCATCTCGGCCATCACGCCCATTCCGTCCTGCCCCATCGTCATGTAGCCGGGCACCAGCTTTTGCACGCGGCGATCGATGCGTGCGGGATCCGCGCCGACCAGGTTGGGCACGCCGTGGCCCATCTGGGTCATCACGTGATGAGTCATGTGGCAGTGCATGGCCCAGTCGCCCGGGTTGTCGGCCACGAACTCGATGGTGCGCGTGCTGCCCACGGGGACGAGCACCGCCGTCTCGGGCCACTGCGCGCTCTCGGGGATGTAGCCGCCGTCCGTGGCCGTGACCTTGAACGAGAAGCCATGCAGGTGGATCGGATGATGATCCATCGCGCTCAGGTTGCCGAAGCGGATGCGCACGCGCTCGCCCTTGCCGACCACCAAGGGCGCCGTCCCCGGAAAGGCCTTGCTGTTGAAGGTGAGCACGTTGAAGTCGGTCATCTCCGTGGGGTCGGGGCGGCGCGCGCCCGGGCGGATCTTCCACTCGTGCGTCATCAGCGCGAAGTCGCGATCGACGCGCGGGCCGCGCGGGGCGCGCGGATGCACGACGATCATGCCCACCATGCCCAGCGCCATCTGCGTCATCTCATCCCAGTGCGGGTGATACATGTACGTGCCCGGGCGCGTGAAGGTGAACTCGTACTTGTACGTCTCGCCGGGGCGGATGCCCTTCTGCGTGAGGCCCGCGACCCCGTCCATGCCGCTCGGCACGATCACGCCGTGCCAGTGCAGGCTGGTCGCCTCCGGCAAGCGGTTGGTGACGTAGATGCGCACGCGATCGCCTTCGACCGCTTCGATCGTGGGGCCCGGCGTGCCGCCGTTGTAACCCCAGCACTCCGCGCGCAGACCGGGGGCGAACTCGTGGTCGACGGGCTGCGCGATCAGGTGGCCCACCTTCGCGTTGCCGACCCGGCGCCAGGGCAGCGTCTTGCCGTTGGGCGTCACCACCGCGGGTTGCCCGCCGGGCGCGACGGCGTCGCGCCCCTTCGCGCCGCGGGGCGCCGCCGCTGCCGGAGCTGCCGGGGTTGCCGCGGCAACCAGCGCCGCGCCCGTCGCGAGCGTGCTCGAGACGATGAACTGTCGACGTTGCATGAGACTCAATGCTCCTCCCTGGATCGTGCGCCCGCTGCCGGTGGCCTGCTGGCGGCCGTTTCTGCCAGCACCAGCGTGCCGGCGAGGCGCCCCGCGAGCAGCTGCTCCAGCGTGGCGCGCGCTCGCCAGTACTCGCGCAGCGTGGCCACATACGCGCGCTGCGCATCCAGCTGTTCGCGCCGCGCCTCCAGCAGCTGGAACACGCCGACCTGCATCGCGTTGTACTCCAGCAGCGTCTGCGCGACGATGCGCTCGCGCAGCGGCAGCAGTTGCTCGCGATAGCGCCGCACGCGCTGCTCGGCGGAGAGCGCCTTTGCCCGCGCCGCGCGCGTCGCGGCGCGGATGGTGATGGCCGCGCCGTCCAGGCGCTCGCTCAGCTGGTCGCGCTGGGCGCGGATGGAGACGGCGCTGCCCTGCTGCCGATCGAACAGCGGCAGGCTGCCGCTGAGCGCGGGCCCGACCTGCCAGTACTCGCCGTCGTTCTCGGCGCGCGCTTCCACGTGCAGCCGCGGCAGCCAGCCCTCCGCCTGCACGGCTCCGAAGCGGCGCTGCGCCGCCAGGAGCGTGGAGCGCGCCGCCGCCAGCTCCAGGCTGGCCTGGATCGCGCGTGTCTCCAGCCGCTCCAGGGGCCCGATCGCCGCCGTCGGCTCGGGCAGCGGACCCTGGATGCGCCAGCCCGTGTCCCGCCCGAACAGGCCGAGCAGCACGTTCAGGCGCTCGCGCAGATCGACCGCGTCCGCCTCGGCTTGCTCCAGCTGCAGTTGCGCGCCTTGCTCGGCGGACTGCTGGGTCGAGAGATCGAGGTCCGTGACGTTGCCCGCGTCATGCAGCGCCTGTGCCGCCTCCACGCTCGCGGCGTAGGCGTCGTGCGCCGTGCGCAAGAGCGTGAGCTCCTGCGAGGCGGCCTGGAAATCGTAGTAGGCGAGGCGCACCTGATAGGCGAGATCCAGGGTCGCGCCCGCGGCTTCGATGCGCGCGCTGCTCAGCTCCTCCTCGGCCACGCCCTTGCGCCCGCCGCGCAGGATCAGATCGCTCAGGCTGAAGCCGGCGCCCAGGCTCCATTTGCGATTACCCGAGCGCTCGGTGGGCAGCAGCAGCTCGGCTTCGAAATCGAGGTTGGGCAGCACGCTCGCTTGCACCAGCTGCCCCCGGGCGACTCCCAGGGCGAGCAGCTGCGCCCGCAGCTCGCGATTGTTCCAGAGCGCGATGCGCACGGCGGAGTCGAGCGTGAGCGGCTCCGTGCCGAGCCGTTCCAGCTCGCGCTGCGGATCGGACTCGCCTGCGGCGACGGGCGCGGCCTGCGGCGTGGCAGCCGGAGTACCGCCGGGCGTCAGCGGCGCGCTCGGAGCCGGCGCGAGCTCCGGGACGGAGTGCTCGCGCACCAGCGAGCGCACGGCGGCTCGGTCCGAGGCCGTGTCGTGCGCGACACAACCGAGAGCGAAGAGGGCATATCCTAGTGAGCTCTGGAGACGCATGGGGGCGAGCATCCAATCCTTTTGCGCATAGGCGAGAGCCCTCGTCAGCGTGACCCGACGCCTGTCGTTTTTGGCCGCTGCAGCCAGGCCGGCAGCAGCGCGAGGCCGTAGCCGACTCCCAGACCGAGGACGCCGGAGTAGCCCACGCACGAGCAGCCCATGGCGCCCGTGAGCAGCGCGAGCAGCGAGGAGCACGCCCAGAACCAGGGCCCGAGCTTGCGGCGCTTGCCCACGCTCGCGACGGCCAGGCCGGCGACGGCGCCACCGAGCGTGCACGCCGGGGCACAGAACGAGCTGCAGCCGTCCGGACCGCACTGGTGCAGCTGGTTTGCGCACAGGCTCAGCGCGAGCGGGATCAGACCCGCGGCCAGCCCGGGCAGCACGGCGCGCTGGGGATCGCGGCCGTACCACAGCAGGAAAACCGAGAGCGCGGCGCTGCACAGCCCGAGGCAGAGCGTGGAAGCGGGGCGCTGGCTGAGGCAGAGCGCGATCAGCGACACCGGCAGCAGGGGAAGGGCTCCGAGCAGCGCGCGGCGCAAGCGGCCGAGCTCGTAGCGGGCTCGCGCCTGGCGTTCGAGCCGCGTCAGATCAGTCGAGACCATACAGCCTCCGAAATGCCTCGCGCAGGCGCGTGAGGGCGCGCTGGCGGCGCTTGCGCGCGGTGGCGGCCAGCACGCCGCCGGGAGCCGCGCCCGCCTCCTCCCAGAAGGTGGCGAACAACGCCTCGCGGTCCGCCTCCGAGAGCGAGCCCAGCGCCTCCAGGGCCGCGCGGCTCAGATCTTGTTGCACGAAGCGTTGCTCCGGATCCGTGGCGGGCTCGGAGCGCTCCTGCTCGGGCAGCTCGCGCCGGCGCTGGCGTTTGCGCAGCAAGCTGCGGCACTCCCAGCCGGCGATCGCGAGCGCCCACGGCAGCGCGGGACGAGCGCGGTCGTAGTCCGCGGGCGCGCGCTCCAGGATCTTGTGCAAGGCTTCCTGCGCGGCGTCCGCGGCGTCCGCCTCGTTGTGCAACAGGCTGCGACACAGGCGCTGAATGGGGGGCCAGAGGCAGGCGAACACCTGCGGGAACACCGAGCGATCGCCGTCGGCGAGCCGTGCCATCAAGGGGTCGAGCTGGGCGGGCGGGGCAGGCGCAGACATGCGAGCAGCGGGGGAGGGCCGCGAAGCTAGCGCGCTGGGCTCGATTCCAACAGTGGCGGACGGGCACGGATCGTCTAGGCGCCAGCCCGGGCGGGCGTGACCGGCGGAGCAAGAAAAAAGTGCTCGCCGCGGGCGCCGATCTGCTGGAGCTCGCCCTTGCACTGGGTCGAGGACCTGGAGCCCGTGTTCGCGCGGCTGGCCCGCGCGCTACGCCCCCATGGTAGGCTGGTCTTTTCCGTCGAGCACCCGGCGCTCACCGGGTACCAGCGCACCATCGAGCAGTACTTCCAGCTGCTGCGGCGCCACGGCTTCGACGTCGGCGATCTGCGCGAGGCAACGCCATGCGCGGAGCACATCAGCGATGCGGCCGAGTTGCGGCGCCCTCAGCGCGTGCCCGTGATGCTGCTGCTCGCCGCGGGCAAAGCCTCGCCCGCCAGCCCGCCGCAGATTTCCAGAAAGCCCTGACGGGAGCACGCCCCTGGAGCGGCGTGCCCCCGCCATTGGTAAGCACTACTCTCGGCTGAGCGCGCTGCTCAGCGCATCGAGCTCATGTCGATCACTTCGACGCCGCGCTGCCCGAGGGCGCAGTAGGCGCTGTCCGCTGCGACCTCCAGCGATCCGCAGCCGTAGCCGGGGATCTCGTGGGTCAACGTCGCGGGCTTCCTGCCGTCGGCAGTGTCGACCACGGTCACGCGGTTGTCGTAGATCTCGAACACCCGCTGGTCGCGCGCGAACAGTTGCCCGCTGTACCAGCCGGAGCTCGGCATCTCGCGCAGGTCCCTGGACGGCAGGCGAACGAGCTGGCCGCTGTCGAGCCGCAGCGTCTCGAGCGTGACGGGCATGAGCGGCGGCACGTCGTTGCTGCGCATGCCGGCGGTGGGATCCTCGCGGTAGGGGAAGTCCGTCGTCGTGAAGAACACGCGCGAGTCGCTGACGGCGATGTTCGCCAGGCGGCGGGTCTGGTCGAGTGACAGCCGGCTGGTGCGCACGGCGCGGTCACCGCGAATCACCAGCGCGTTCAGGGTCCGGCGGGTGACCCGGCAGGCCCGGAGCGTCTCGTCGAAGTATCCGTACGCGCCCCGGGCGCCGCAGTCGTTCCAGTCCTGGCCCGGCTCGACGCTGTTGTTGTAGTCGAGCGTGATCAGCTCGCCCGTCTCGGCGTTGAAGTGGATTGGCGTGCCGGGAATGTTGATCTTGGGCAGCACGCGCGGCTGATCCGGGTTGCTGACGTCGATGCGGTCGAGGAAGTAGCGCGCGCGATCGCTGCCATCGTCCAGCGGCTCCAGGTGCTGGCTCACGACCAGATCGCCATCGGTGAGCGCGAGCGAGTCGCCGTAATAGCGGCCGTAGTAGCCGCCTCCGTACCAGCCCCAGCCCAGGTCGATCGAGCAGCCACCTGCCATCGGGAAGTAGCCCCAGCCGCCGCCGGCGATCAGCGAAGGTACCTCGAAGCGGGTCGCCAGGCGCGGCGCCGCTGGCTCGCGGAGATCGATCACGTCGTAGGAAAAGCTGGGCTTGCTGGTGATCTGTCCGTCGCTGTACGACCAGTAGCCCGTGCTGCGCCCGATCAGCAGCGAGTTCTCCGTCTGCACGATGCCCGCGAACCAGGAGTTTTGCCCCGCCGGATCGACGGCGAAGCTGCCGATGGCCTTCGGTCCGCCCGGAGCGGTCATGTCCACGATATAGAGTGTGATCGTCTGCTCGTAGCGGCCGCCATAGTTGTTGCTGTAGGTGTAGCTGTAGCGCGGCACGTAGGCGTAGCCGCCCCTGGTGAAGACCTGGCCGCCCCAGTAGGCGGAGCCGCCGCAGGAGTACGTGTCACCGCCGAACACGGCGCTCAGGTCGATCTCCGCGTGGGGCTGGGCGTCGCCGGCCTGGGCCAGCGGGGTCATGTCCAGGATCGTCTGCTGCGTGAACCAGTCATTGCCGAAGCGCATCAGCTGGTCGCCGACGACACGCACTGTACTCACGTTGCGTGCCACGTCCAGCCGCGCGCTGGCGATGGGCTGATCGCGGTTCGAGATGTCGAAGGTCTGCACGGTGTTGTCGCCGATGCCGAACAACTGGTCACGGTGCAAGAGCGCGCGCCGCGCGTTGCCGACCTGCGGCGCCACGCCGCGCTTGGCCAGCGTGTCCGGCGTGAAGTCGATCAGCTGGATGCCGCTGCCCCATTCGTAGCTGCACTGGTCCTTGCCGTAGCTGCCGCCGCTGAACGGCACCAGGATCAAGCCTGCATCGTCCAGGATCGAGAACGCCTTCTGGATGCGGTTCTGGTCCTCGGCGAAGCTGCCCCAGTCGCCGCCGAAGTTGACGCGCTGGATCAGCTGCGGCTGGTCCAGATCGCTCACGTCGAACAGGCTGACGTTCAGCGAGCCGGCGGGGTTTTGCTGGTCATAGCCGAGCGCGTACATGCGGTCGCCGCGCGGCTCCATGTGGTAAACCCAGCCGGGCATCTCCAGCTGCCCGCGCTGGACCGGGTGCGCTGGGTCGCTCAGATCGAAGGTGAACAGCGGGTCGCGCTGCTCGGAGGTGATGGCAAAGGCGCGCGCGCCGTCAAAGCGCACGCTCTGCAGCACCTCGTTGGCCTGCGGGAGCTGGATGGTCAGGCTGCCCGCGCGCTGCACGTCGTCCGCTCCGTTGACGCGGAAGGTCTCCACCACGGGTGGCGTGCCGCTGCCCCAACCGTTGGGTTGGCTGATCACGCGCAGCACGCTGTCATATTCGTCCATCTGCCAGCGGCTCTGGACCTGCCCGGCGATCGCGAACTTGGCGCCTTGCTTCAGCTTGCCCTGGGGATCGGAGATGTCGACCACCTGAATCGAGCTGGCGTTCTGGCTGCTGGAGGACAGCCCGTAGTTCCACTCCCAGCCCGAGATGTAGATGCGCTGATCGGTGACGGTGATGCTGCGCTGGCCGAGGTAGCTGTCCGACGCGGCCGGCAGCCGCAGCTGATCCACCTGCACGAACTTGCTGGGATCGGCCACGTTGAACGAGGTGATGGCGGTGCTCGGTTGCGTGCCACAGCCCCAGCAGCCACCCCACTCGTGGGTCGCGAGATACAGAACGTCACCCACGCGGCGCGAGTCGTCGATGCCGCCCGGCACCTCGTAGTCGGCGAGCAGCTCGATGTTGGCCGGGTCCCGCGCGTCGATGGCTTGCATGCGGCTGGTCTGCTGCCAGCCGCAGACCTGGCGCTCGTCGCAGTGGTAGCTGTACCAGCCGTTGAACATCGCGAACACCATGCCGTCCTGCACGTACATCTCGAAGGGTTCCGCCGCCGAGCGGTACACGCCCTCGAGCTTCAGCGCCGCGGGGTTCGATACGTCGACGATCGACAGGCCGCTGTAGCGCGAGAGCGCGTACAGGCGATCGCCGTCGAGTTGCAGGATGTCGGCCTCGCTAATCGCGCGCTGGGCGGCGCCGTCGCCGCTGCCCGAATCCGTGGGCGCCGCCGTGGCCTGAGGGGTCGCGGACCCGCTTCCGGCCGCGCCGTTCGCGGAATCGACCTCGAACCCCCTGCTGCCGTTCTGCTGGCTCACGTCCGAGATGAAGTCGCTCTCGCCGTCGCCGGGCACCATGGTCTCGGTGTCGACCCGCTCATCGCCACCGGATGCAGGTGAGACCACATGCTCATCGTCCTTACATGCGGCGCCCGCGACGAGCGCAAACAGAAGCGTTCCCAGGCCCAGGTGAAGCGATCGTAGCTGCATGCACGGCACAGAAGCAACCCGCGTGCCAGGCTGGCTCAACTGCTCGTTGCTGTGCTGGAACCGCTGAATTTGCGCTGTGGCGCTGATCGCACAGTCCTTTGCTGTTCGCTTTCTGGACGCGCTTGGCACACCTGGCACAAGTTCCTGGCCCGCTCCGAGGTTGCTCCGGGCGGCCCCATGAGAGATGCTTCGCTTTGGGGCGTGACGGCGGTCGGAGCGTGAGGCGGTCGATGCGAGCATGACGGCAAAAGACCCGGCATCTCTGGGAGTTGCCACGCTGGACCCCAGCGCGCGCGCGCTCCAGCAGAGCGAGGAAGCGCTGCGCCAGAGCGAGGAGCGCTTGCGGCTGGCACAGCAGGCTGCCCGCGTGGGCAGCTTCGAGTGGAACATCCAGACCGGAGTCAACGTGTGGACGCCCGAGCTGGAGGCGCTGTACGGGCTGGCACCGGGCCAGTTCGGGCGCACCCAGCAGAGCTGGGAGCAGCTGGTGCATCCCGCCGATCGCGCTCAGGCGCTGGCTGCCGTCGAGCGAGCGCTCGAGAGCTCCGAGCCGGTAGAAGCCGAGTGGCGCGTGCTCCTGCCGGATGGCAGCGTGCGCTGGCTGCTCGGGCGTTTTCGCATGCTGCGCGACGGCGCCGGTCGCCCGCAGCGCTTGCTGGGCGTGAACCTGGACATCAGCGAGCGCAAGCACAACGAGCTCGCGCTCCAGGAGCTGAACGGCACGCTGGAGCGCCTGGTGAGCGAGCGCACGCAGCAGCTCGGCGTCGCCCATCGCGAGCTCGAGGAGTTCACATATTCCGTGGCGCACAGCCTGCGCGCGCCGCTGCGGGGCATGAACGGCTTCGCCAAGATCCTGCTGGAGGAATACAGCTCCGGGCTGGGGCAGGAGGCGCTCGACTGCCTGCACCGCATCCAGGGCAACGCGGTGCTGATGGGGCAGCTGATCGACGGCTTGCTCGCGCTGGCCCGGGTGGCGCGCGGCTCGCTCGAGCCGGAGGCCGTCGATCTGTCCAGTGTGGCGCGCAGCGCGGCCGCCGAACAGGCCGCGCAGGCTCCCGAGCGCGCGGTGCAGCTCGTGGTGCGCGACGGCTTGCATGCCCGGATCGACCGCACCCTGGCGCGCATGTTGTTCCACAGCTTGCTCGGCAACGCCTGGAAATTTACCAGCAACGTCGAGAACGCGCGGGTCGAGGTCGGCTGCAGCGAGCTGCGCGGCGAGCGCGTGTTCTTCGTGCGCGACAACGGCGTGGGCTTCAACATGGCCTATGCCAACAAGCTGTTCGTGCCCTTCCAGCGCCTGCATGGCCCGCGCGAGTTCCCGGGCGTGGGCATCGGGCTGGCGGCTTGCCAACAGATCATCGGGCGGCACGGCGGGCGGATGTGGGCGGAGGGCAGGGAAGGCGAGGGCGCGGCGTTCTTCTTCACCCTGCCGCCGTTCCCAGGGGAGCGGTGACGATTCACCGATTGAAACATGCACACCATGAAACTCATCCTGCTGATCGAGGACAACGAGAGCGACGAGGTGCTGACCGTCCGGGCGCTGGAGAAGGCCAAGGTCGCCAACGAGATCCAGGTCGTGCGCGACGGTGAGGAGGCGCTCGCCTATCTGTTCGGCACGGGCGTGCACGCCAGTCGAGACATCACGCAGCTGCCCACGGTCGTCTTGCTGGACCTGAACCTGCCCAAGATCGGCGGCCTCGACGTACTGCGCCGGATCCGGGCGGACGAGCGCACGCGCCGGCTACCCGTCGTGGTGTTGACCTCGTCGGGCGAGGAAAAGGACATCGTGCAGAGCTACGATCTGGGCGCCAACGCTTACGTGCGCAAGCCGGTGGACTTTAACGAGTTCGCGCAGGCAGCCAAGACGCTGGGCCTGTTCTGGTTGCTGGTCAACGAGGCACCCCCGAAGCGCGACGTGCTCTAGTATCGTGCCCCAGGATGCGCGTGGTGTACCGATCTGTGCCTCTCGTGCCCGGGCCGCAGCGCCGTAAGATCTAGCCATGCGCCGTTTCGCTTCGCCGCTCCTCTCGTTGCTCCTGTGTCTCTCGGCGGGCCTCGCCTGCAATACGGACAAGGGCTCCGGCGCTGCCGCGAGCGCCCCGCTCGGCGCGCAGGCGGCGCTCTCCGTGTCGCCCAGCTTCGGAGGATCCATGGTGCTGGTGGGGGACCATCCGGTGGAGCTGGCGATCGCGGAGAACGGCTTTGTGCAAGGGCTGGTGTACGATGCTCGAGGCCAGCTGGTTGCCGGGGCCGAGCCGCAGCTTTCGCTGGCGTTGCGCACGAAGGGCGGGGGGCAGGCCCGGGCAGCGCTGGCCTGGAATGAACCGCACGCGCGGCTGGAAGGGCGCGCACAGCTGGAGGCGGGCCTGTCGGCGGAGCCGATCGAGGTGTCGCTCGATCTCTCCGGGCAGCACGCGCAGGCGCTGCTCAGCGACTATGCCATCCTGCCGTTCGCGCGCTTCGGCGGCAGCGTGCTGGCGGCGGGTCCGTACGCGGTGGAGCTGCTGGCGCAGGCGGGCGTGATCTCCGCTCACGTGCTCGACGCCTCGGGCAAGGCGCAGGGCGGAGCAGATTTCGTGATGAAGCTGCAGTTCGGCGCGGGCACCGAGCACACGCTGGAGCTGAAGTGGGATCCCGCGCGCGCTTGCCATGCGGCGTCGTTCGCCGGGGACCTGTCCGCGCAACCGCTGCTGCTGTCGCTGACCGCGTCCGGGAAGGTGTATACGGGCGCGGCTGCGTCTCTGAAGGCTCTGGCAGCGGCGCGTCTGGATGCGCGTGCGCAGCTGAACGCGGGCGCCAGCGCGCAGCTGGATGCGCCGGCACCGAAGATCGATGCCGCGCTCGGCGCGGGCGCGCAGGCCGCCGCCGACGCCAAGGCGCAGCTGGCCGCGGGCGTGAAGGCCGGAGCAAAGGCCGCCGGCGGCGCCAAGGCCAAGGCGGCGGCGGCCGTCCAGGCGCCGAGCGTGAAGCTGCAGAAGTCGGTCAGCGCCTCCTCGAGCAGCAAGAGCTCGAGCAGCAAGACCTCGAGCAGCGTGAAGGCCAGCGCGGGCGTGAAGGCGGGCGTGCGCCTCGGCTTCTGATTGTTTCCTTCCCGAAAACCGCTTGAAGGCTCGGGAGGGGGCGCCTAATTCTACTGTCGAAAACTCTGGCTGTTTCAGGGGAGACGTGAGCGGCAGAGTCAGAGTCAGGGCTGGCGGATAGAGCTCGGGCCAGAGGCGGGGTGAGTGGGGCCGCCTCGTTGCCAATCACTTGCGC
>DASTRX010000183.1:0-77130 GCA_035760985.1 Polyangiaceae bacterium | reverse complement strand
GAGCCTCGCCTTCGGTCCCGGACACATCGCGGGCAGTGCGGGCCCGGGCCTGCCCGGTAACATCGCGCTCGCCGGCCATCGCGACACGCACTTTCACTTCCTGCAGCAGCTACAGCCCGGTGAATCGTGCAGGCCGCACCCCCTGTTCCATTCGCGCGATCATGGGACGACCGCGCCATCTCGCTGGTTCGGGGCAAACGCTGCTGGCCTTCCTGGGCGTGTTCTGCCTGAGTTGGATCGAGCTGCTGTCCCTCAACTTTCGGGACCTTTGGCGAGCCGCGACCAGCGGTGGGACCTCGACCATCCACCTGACGGGTGTTGATCCGGCGCGTTTGGTGGCGCTCCTTTCTTGGCCATCGTGGCGCCGGTGGTCGAGGAATTGGTGTTTCGGGGTACGCTCTTCGCGGATGGCGTGCGCGCTGGAATCCCGTTCTGGCCTTGTTAGCCAGCAGTGTCCTGTTTGGCGTGCTCCACCCGTTGAAGCTGTCTTAGTTCCTCGCGGCAGTGACGTTTGCGCTGCTCTACACGCCCCTGTGGGCAAGCGTGCTCGTCCACGGGCCCGTCCCGATCCGCTGCGAGTCGGCACCCAGCTCGGCTGATGGGCGGCAGTGAATTGCTGCAACCGGACCTGGCCAGCGGCCGATCGGACGCGCTGAGGAGCAGCGCGCTCCCGCCACGCCAGGAGGACCCATGCAGGCTGCCGTCATCGCTCAGATCACTCACGCGGACGCGAGCTTCGCGCATTTGGCCGCCAATTTCGTGCGCGAAGTCCGGCAGAGGCTGGGCGTGCCGGACCACGCCGATGCCGACGTTGAGGCCGAGTTCGCCGCCTTCCGCCAGCGCATCGACGCTCACTACCCCGAGTTCTGCGCCATCCTTGCTTCCGCCCTGCGCGACCAACTCGGCGCAGAACGCCTGCAGGCCATGCTGGACGGGCTGAAGACAGAAGCGGCCCAACGATACCTCGAAGTTGTCGGCAACATCCAGCAAGAGCTGCTGCAGACCGTGCCGGCATGGGCGCAGAAACTGGTGGCGGCGGCACGAAACGCACTCGCGAACTCCGCGCTGAGCCCCGCCTCCAACAGCGCTCGGCAGAGCGCGTCGAGCCTAGCTCGAGCCGCTGGCATCGAGGGCACCCTGTACGCGCTGGCCCAGGCAGCGACGCGGCAGGTGCTGCTGGAGCACGGCGGCAACGCCGGCGATCCGCAGCTGCTGACAAGCCCTGACGCAAAACGAATCGAGCAGATCTTGCTGGGCGTGCTGGCTGCCTTCCACGCCCGCCTCTTCATTCGACACGTCGGTGAACCGCACGTTGCCGCTGTGCTGGCGGAGCTGGAACGGGAACCGCTGCGCGACTACTTGTCGGCCCGCAGCGCGACGAAGCCCGCGTTCGAGCGGGCGCTCATGGACGTGGCGAGCGACGTACTGTGAGGAGAGCCTCGCCAAGCTCCAGCGAAGGGTCGGTGAGCCGAGCCAACCGCGAGCATCGAACGCTTCGCAGGAGCAGTTGCTGGATTTCGCGCGCGCCCTGAAGCTAGTTCGTGCGGCGGAAGCGTAGGCCCTCGCTCTCCGCGCGCAACCTCACCACTGCTCTGACCGATCACTTCGGCATGGCAGCGCCGTACACGCTGATGGGCTGGCTCGGCCGACCCACGCCGCCGCAGAATGCCGCGCGCAGCGCATCCGTCCGCATCCAGGGGCACGGATGCATCGCGCTCGAAGCGTCCCCTCGAGGCGCTCGTGCTCTCTCCAGCAAGACTCTGGAGGGTGCATGCGGAGGAGGCTTAGCTGCCGTCGCGGCTCCGCCCGAGGCAAGGCTGGGAGCGCTGCCGCCCAACGGCCTGCAGTCGCTGCGCGACGCGGCTGACGCAAGACCCGTGCTGCGAGCGCAGGAAGCGCACGTGGAACAGCCTCACGCACAGCCGGTGAACGCGGCGCCCTCCATGGCGCGGTCCCCGGCACCATCCGTCAGGGCGGAACGAATTGCCAGCGTGCGGGGCCCCAGCCCGCGGCTGTCTGCCGTGCCCTCCCAAACGCCAGCGCCGAGTCGCAGCTCCCCACCGGCGCCCGTCGCGCAGACGCCGGTGGCCGAGGCTGCAGCGCGGCCAGCGACGCCCAGTGAGCCTGCGAAAGCCCCTGCGCCCGAAAAGTTGTTTCGTCGCGAAGCCCTGGACGCACAATACGGCAGCAACGAGCCGCGCACGAGCCTGCCGCAACCGACCGGATCCAACTGGGGAATCCTGGCGGTCGTCGCCTCGCTGGTCCTCGTCCTATTCGTCGGTGCGCTCTTTGCCAGTGTCGAGGTCACCGTCAAGGCGCCCGGTGCCCTGCGCGCGCCCGAGGGGCTACGGCCGGTGGAGTCGGCGATCGGGGGCGCCATCGCGGAGGTCAGGGTGCACGCCGGCGACGAGGTGAGCGCCGGACAGCTGATCGCCAAGCTGGCCGTCGCTCAGCTCGATGCGAGTCTGACCTCCAAGCGCCAGGAGCTCGAGGCGCTGAAGCAGCAGAATGCTCTGGGCGAAGCCTCGGACAAGGCCTACGCGCAGCGCATCGACACGGCGCTTCAGCGCCGGCGCAGAGTGCTCCAGAGCCGCAGCCAGCTCAATCAGGAGCTACGCGCTCAGCGTCGCGACTTGCTCGAGCGCACACACGAAGCGGTGCGCGAAGGGGTTGGCAGCCTCAACCAGGAGTTGGCCTCCCGTGAGTCATTGCACGAGGCCCTGGACGCGGGGCAGCTCCTGAGATCGAACCTCGCCGACATCGACGTGCAACTCGCGGACGTGCGCAACCAATTGGCGGAGCGGGCGCTGGCACGGGACATCGCGCTCGCCCGCGCCCAGGCGGCCCTGCTGGAGGTGGAGACCCTGATCGCCCATGCGGAGGTGCGCTCGCCCGCGGCGGGGCGCATCGAGTCCTTGCTGGCCAAGCCCGGTGCCGTGGTACAGGCGGGGCAATTGATCGCGCAGATCGTACCGGCGGGCGCACCGCGCTCCATCGTCGCGTTCCTGCCCACCAGTGAGACGGCGTTCATCGCGGTCGGGACCTCGGCCCGGGTCGAGCTCGAGTCGCTCCCGGTATCGGAGTTCGGCATGGCGCAGGCGACCGTTCGGCGCATCTCGGCAGACATCGCCGATCCGCAGGAGCAAGCCGCCGCTCTCGGGCAAGCGACGCCAGGCGCCACGGTGCGCGTGGAGCTCGAGATCGATTCGGCGAGCGTCAAGATGACGCCCCACCTCAGATCTGGAGAGCGCGTCATCGTGCGGCTCCACCGTCGCGAGCGCCGCATCATCAGCCTGATGTTCGACTTTGCCAGGACCTTGTTGGAGCAGTGATGTTTCGCCGCCAGATTCGCCCCGTTCAACAGCTCGAAGCCGCGGAGTGCGGGGTCGCCAGCCTGGCGATGGTTCTCGACTACTTCGGCGCCAGCATCCCGCTCGATGAGCTGCGAGATCTGTGCGGCACCTCGCGCGACGGCAATAACGCGCGACAGCTGATCGACACGGCCAAGAGTCTCGGGCTCGAGGCATGCGGCCTCAAGCTGCCCATCGAGCAGTTGAAGACTGCCCAGCCCCCGCTCCTGCTGCACTGGCGCATGAACCACTACGTGGTGCTGGAGGGGTTCCGCGGCGACCGAGCCTGCATCGTCGATCCCGCCACCGGCCGCATGCAAGTCGAGAGCGACGAGCTGAGCCGATCCTTCTCCGGGATTGCCGTGATGTTTTCACCGACAAAGAAGCTTCGCCGGCGGAAGCGCGTCTCGCCCGGGTTCGGTCGCTTCTTCGCCGAGCTCCGCACCGGCACGGGGGCGGTCGTGTTCCTTGCCGTGGCCGGGGCGCTGAGCCAGTTGCTCGGGATTCTGTGGCCGGCGCTGCAACAAGTCCTCGTCGACGAGGTGCTCCTCCCGCGCCGTGCCAACTGGCTCATGCCGATCCTGTTGGTCCAGATCGGCGTGGTGCTCGCCATGCTGGCCCTGAGCTGGCAGCACCAGACGATGCTACTGCGTCTGCGAACGGCCCTGGTCGCGCGGCTCACCAACCAGCTGGGGCGGAAGCTCCTGCGCGTGCCGCTCACCTTCATCGAAATGCGCAGTCGCGGAGATCTGTTGCAACGCGTGAGCGGCTACTCGGGGCTCGCCGATCTGCTCGCGCACTCGGTGGAGGGCGTTTTTCAGCTGCTGTTCGCTGCGGCGCTGGCCGCGCTCATGCTGGCTTACGACGCGCAGCTGGCTGCGGTCGCACTCGCCCTTGATCTGGTCCACATCCTGATCGTGCGGCGCCTGCGCGAGGAGACGCGCCAGCGCTCTGCCGGCGAGCTCACGGCGCGGGGCGCCGAGGCGTCGATTGTAATGCAAGCGGCGAGCTCGGGCGACGTGGTCCAGGCCTTCCGCATGGAGCAGCAACTCGAGAAGTGGTACGCGAATTGCCTCGAAGAGCGCCAGTCGTGGACGGTGCGCGCGTCGCGGCTCGTGCGCGGCACCGGCGCCTGGCTCAGCATCTTCGATGGCATCACACAGTGGTTGGTGTTTGGGCTGGGCGGCGCTCGCGTCATCCACTCGGAGATAACCCTGGGGGTGTTCGCTGGCTTCCTGGCGATTCGCGGCCTGCTGCGCGGGCCGCTCACAGGGCTGGTGCACACGTTCGAGAGCTGGCTGGAATTCCGCGGTGTCATCCACCGCAGCGACGACGTTTTCCGTCAGGAGCTCGAGCCATCCGGCGACCGCAAGCCACCCAGCAACACGCCAGTGCTGGAGTTGAAGAACGTGGGCTTCCGCTTCAGCGCCGGCTCCCCGTGGCTGTTTCGTGGCGTTTCGTTGCGCATCGAGGTGGGCCAGAACGTGACGCTGGTGGGCCCGTCCGGGCAAGGCAAATCCACGCTGCTGCGCATCCTGGGCGGCGTGCTCAGCCCAACCGAGGGCCAGGTCTTGCTCGATGGTGTCGAGCTGTGTGAATTCGATCGCGAGTCGCTCGGCGAAAAGATCGGGGCGGTCGTGGGCGCGCCCGTGCTCGTGGACGGCACAGTGCGGGAAAACCTGCGCCTCCGGCGCCCGAACTCGAACGACGAAGAGCTGCGCGAGGCCGCGCGTATCGCCTGCTTCGATGAGGTCGCCGCTCGTCTGCGCAGCGGCTATGGAACGCTGCTGTCCGGCCACGCGCCGCCGTTCTCCGGCGGCGAGTTGCAGCGGCTCGGGCTGGCGCAAGCCCTGATCGGACGCCCCAGCATCTTGCTGCTCGATGAAGCCACCAGCTTCCTCGACGCAGAGACGGAAGCGCGCGTCATTCGCAACACGCTCCAGGCTCGCACCACGCTGATCTCGGTCGCACACCGGCCGGCGGTGATCGAGACCTCGGACCTGGTCTACCGGATTGAAGCCGGGCGCGTCACCCGCGAGGCCGCGCGCTCTACGAACAGCCAGAAACAGCTGACTGGGCGCATCGTGCGAGCAGAGTTTGGAGCTGGCGCCAGCGCCGCCTGAGCCGCTCGGGAGGTAGAGTCTCATGCAAGCCAATCTGAATCTCCCAACCGCTGACCGGCGACCGCTGCAGGCATGCCTGGCGGAGTGGACCTACGGGGATCGCTCCCTGGTGTTTCGTCTCGGGCTCGTCTCCGCGCTCTCGGCCGTGCTCTCCCTCGGCAGCCCGCGCCTCACGCAACTCGTCTTCGACCGCGCGCTGCCGGACGGCTCTCCGCGCCTGATGCTGGTGGCCGCCGCCGCGGCCTTCGCCCTCACGCTGCACTCGGCCTGGCTCGACTGGGTGCAGGCCAAGCTGAGTATCCAGCTCTGGATCAACCTGGAGCGCCGCTCGCTGACCCGCGTGGTTCGCGCGCTCGTGCACGCGCAGCCGGAGCAGCGCAAGCTGAACAACGCCGGCTGGACGATGACCACGCTCAACGGCGCTGGCACGGCCGCGCAGCGCTTCTCCACCAGTGTCGTGACGCTGCTCGGCCAGGGGATGGCCTGCGCGGGTTACCTGATTTCGCTCTCGCAATTCTCACCCGGAGCGGCCCTGATCGTGCTCGGCGTCAATTGCGCCGTGTTCTATCTGGGTCTGAAGGTCGTGCGCTTCGAGGCCGGCCATGTTCAGCGCAGCCTGGAATGCAGCAGCATGCAACAGCAGTACCTACATTTGCTCTTGAGCCGCATCGACTCGCTGCGCGGTCTGTTCGCCACCGAGCGCCTGGCGCAACGCTGGTCAATGCAGGTGGACCATACGGCAGAAGCTCAGCTGGAGAGCGGCAAGGTCGGCCTGCTCATGGGCACCGTGGACGTGGTCGGAACGACAGCCCTCTCGACCGGGATTTCGGTGTGGGCCAGCTACCAGTGCTTCGGCGGCAGCCTCACTCTGGGCGAGATGATGTTCTTGCTGACTGCGGCGGGGGGGCTCTCCGCCACCCTCGGCGGCACGATGCAAGCCGGGCTGGGCCTGAAGGCGCTAGGGCCCTACGCTGGCCGGGTCGATGCGCTGGTCCAGCTGTCGCGGCCCCGACCACAGACGTCAGAAGTCGCCACCGGCGAGCGCATCATCGTCGACCACGCCTGGTTTCGTTATTCGCGCGACGACCGCTGGATCCTCCAGAACCACGACTTCGAGGTCCGGCGCGGAGAGATGGTGCACCTGCGAGCGCCTTCGGGCTCGGGTAAGAGCACGCTGCTGCGCCTGATCGCTGGCCTCCTGGAGCCCACCCAGGGCAACATCTCGGTGTTCGGAATGACCCCGGCGGAAGCCTCCGAGATGGTGCTGTACTTGCCGCAGAGCTGCGAGCTTTTCGAGACCTCGATCCGCCACAACCTGGAGCTCTTGAGCTGCGCCCCACGCGAGCGCATCCTGCAAGTGGCGCAGCAAACCGGTCTCTCCCGCATGCTGCAGAGCCTGCCGATGGGCGAAGAGACTCGGGTGGCAGCGCAGGGTCAAAATCTCTCCTCCGGGCAGCGTCAGCTGATCCTGCTCACGGCGGCCTTTGCGTCGAACCGCGAGGTGCTGCTGCTGGACGAGGCCACGGGCCAGATCGACGCGCAGACCCGCGGCCGTTTCGATCGGGCAGCGCTGACACAGGGTCGCACCGTCATCTGGGTGGAGCACGACCAGAGCCAGTAAGCGCCGCCTCGCGTTCACAGTGGGCATATCCTGATGCCGGTGAGCGACGCTCGGTGGCGAGCCCCTTTCTCGCCTCGCGCTCAGAAGCGCGGCATCAGCTCGGCGAAGTTGCAGGGTTTGGTGCGGCGATCGAGCTGGGGCAGGATGATCTTCTCCAGCGCCAGGCGCACGGCGTTGCGCGAGCCGGGCAGAATGAAGAACAGTGTCTTGTCGCAGAGCGCGGCCGTGGCGCGCGACTGGATCGTGCTGGCGCCGATCTCGGCGTAGCTCAGGCTGCGGAACAGCTCGCCGAAGCCCAGGATCGGTTTGCTCACCAGCGGCTCCAGCGCTTCGGGCGTGACGTCGCGCGCGGTGAGGCCGGTGCCGCCCGTGGCGATCACCACCTGGATGCCGGGGTCGTCGCGCAGCTCGCTGAAGAGCGCGCGGATGGTCTCGAGGTCGTCGCGGATCAACTGGCGCGCCGTGAGGCGGTGGCCGGCTTCCTCGATGCGCTCGATGATCAGCGCGCCGCTGGTGTCGCTCGAGATGTCGCGTGTGTCGCTGACCGTGACGACGGCAATGGACAGCGGCGCAAACTCGGGTTCGGGCATGGCCGCAGGGTTGCGCGAGCAGGGGCCGCCGCCAATGGGGAATCCCGCCGGCGTGTCGCATTGCGAAACAGCGGGCGCGGGCGGCAGCCCACTCCAGGCCCCCGCCGCGCTCGAAAGTGACCGATCAGATTGGCAAATTGGGCATTGCCGCAGGGCCGAGGGCTGAGCGTTGACTCGGTGGGCAAAGGTGCGCTTTAGTCGGCCCCATCGCTTCCCTCGCTTCCTCCCCTTTGCTTCGTCAGGTCGGCCTGCTCGCACTCGTCGCTCTGCCCCTCCTGGGCTGCGCGAAGGGCGAGGAGATCGCCCCGGGCGAGGTCGTGATCTTCACGCTGGAGCCGGCCGATGCCGGCCCGGATGCAGCAGCCGCGCCCGAGACCAGCGACCCCAGTGCCGCCTCGGGGACGGGCGGCAGCGGCGGCATGGGCACGACCTCACCGCCGCCGATGAGCGCGGGGCAGCCGGCTGGCGGCAGCGCCGGGACCGCGAGCGACGCAAGCACAAACGACGCGGGGCGGTCCGAAGACCGCCCCGTGGACGCAGGGAACTGAGGCGAGGCGCGGGAGCCTCGCCTCCGGGACTCAGCCGCCGCCGCGGCGCTGGTAAGCGGGCACATCCCAGTCGGTGTCGTTCGGCAGCGACGGGAAGATGATCTGATCACGCACCTGCGGACCGGGCCGCACCACGGTGTGGGGCACGCGCGCGGAGGGACGCAGCGGGGCGCGCGGCACGGTGACGCTCACCTGCGGGGCCTGCTGCGGGTGGTGATGGCGGTGGGACTGCGGCGCAGCGTCGTGGCGCGACTGGAGCTGGGTGGGACGCACCACCTCGCGGACCACCTCGCGCGGAACGGCGGATTCCATCGGCTGGCGCGCAGCCTGGCGCAGCAGATCCGCTGCCTCGTGCTCGGTGCGGTTGAAGCCGGTCGCGATCACCGCGACCTTGACCATGTCGGCCATGCTCTCGACGATCGAGGCGCCGAAGATGATGTTGGCGTCCTCGTGCGCCTGCTCCTGGATCAGCGTCGCGGCCTCTTCGATCTCCTTCATCTTGAGATCGGGCCCGCCCACGATGTTGATCAGCACGCCGGTGGCGCCGTCGACCGAGATGTCGTCGAGCAGCGGCGAGGTGATGGCCTGCTCCGCGGCGAGGCGCGCGCGGCCTTCGCCCTTCGCGCAGCCGACGCCCATCAGCGCGCGGCCCATGCTGTCCATCACGGTGCGCACGTCGGCGAAGTCGACGTTCACGATGCCTTCCTGCGTGATCAGGTCGCTGATGCCCTGCACGGCCTGGAACAGCACCTCGTCCGCCTTGCGGAAGGCCTCGACAAAGGTCAGCTCGCAGTCGGCGAGCGAGATCAGCTTCTGGTTGGGGATGGTGATCAGGGTGTCGACCTGATCGCCCAGCGTGGCCAGGCCCAGCTCCGCGCGGCGCGCGCGCTGGCGGCCCTCGAACAGGAACGGCTTGGTCACGACGCCCACGGTCAGCGCGCCCTCTTCACGGGCCAGCTGCGCGATCACCGGAGCGGCTCCCGTACCCGTGCCGCCACCCATGCCCGCGGTGATGAACACCATGTCGGCGCCGACCAGGGCTTCCTTCAGGCGGTTCACGTCCTCGAGCGCGGCCTTGCGCCCGCGCTCGGGATCAGCGCCGGCGCCCAGGCCCTTGGTCACGGCCTGGCCGATCGGGATCTTCACCGGTGCGTGGTTACCGTTCAGCGCCTGCGCGTCGGTGTTCACGGAGATGAACTCGACGCCCTCCAGCCCGAACTGGATCATCGTGTTGATGGCGTTGTTGCCCGAGCCGCCCACGCCGACGACCTTGATACGAGCCTGGTATTGTTGCGTTTCTTCCGCAAACTCGATGGAGAATCCCATGTGTCCCTAGTCCTTCCGCGTCTTCCCGCGAGATTGATCCTGCTGTCCGGGCCCACTCCCGAGCCCGCCGAAACTGCGCGCCCCCGCGCCCCAACTCAGAACGCTGCCCGCAGCCAGCCGAGCACGCCGCGCCCGAGGCCGCTCTGAGGGCGGGGCCGCGCCGACTCTTCCGCGCGCGCCGCCGCGGGCGCTTCTTCCACCGAATAGTGGCGCGCCTCCGCCAGGCGCTGCGCGCCGTAGTGCACGAGGCCGACGCCGGTCGCCCACTGCGGGCCCTGGATCAGCTGCACGATGCCCTTCACGCCCACCGGCACGCCCAGGCGCACCGGCATGCCCAGGATCTCCTCGGCCGCCTCCACGATGCCATCCATCTGCACCGCGCCGCCGGTCAGCACCATGCCGGCGCTCAGGTGATCGATCAGCCCCGACTCTTCCATGCGCCGGCGCACCTCGCTGAACAGCTCCTCGATGCGCGGCTCGATGATGTCGCCCAGCACGCGACGCGGCACCTTGCGCGGCTCGTGACCGCCCACGCCCGGCACCTCGATCTCCTCATCGTCGGCGATCATGCGGCCCAGGGCGCAGCCGTAGTTGCGCTTGAGGCGATCGGCTTCCGCCACCGGGGTGCGCAGGCCTGCGGCGACGTCGCTGGTCACGTTGTTGCCACCGGCGGGGATGGTGCTGGCGTGGGCGATGCCGCCGTCGGCGTACAGCAGCAGGTCGGTGGTGCCGCCACCCATGTCGATCACTCCGCCGCCGATCTCCTTCTCGTCCTCGCTGAGCACGGCTTCCGCGCTCGCCAGCGAGCCGAGCACCACGTCGGCGACTTCCAGCTGCGCGCGTTCCACGCAGCGGATCGCGTTCTGCACGCAGGAGGTCGCAGCCGTGACCAGGTTCACCCGCACCTGGAGCCGCACGCCGCTCATGCCGATCGGGTCGCGCACGCCGTCCTGGTTGTCGACGATGTACTCGCGGGGCAGCGCGTGCAGGATCATGCGGTCGGCATCGACCGGGATGGCGCGAGCTCCCTCGAGTACGCGCTCCAAGTCGGCCTGCGTCACCTCGCGCCCGGCCACGGCGGCCACGCCGTCCGAGACCTGCCCGCGCACGTGGCTGCCCCCGACCCCGACGTAGACCGTGGTGATCTCCACGCCCGCCATGGCTTGCGCCGCGCTGATCGCCTCGCGGATTGCGCGTACCGTCCACTCGATGTTGGAGACCACGCCCTTGCGCAACCCGCGGCAAGGGACGTTACCCACCCCCAGCACCGTGATCCCGTCGCCATCGACCTCACCCACCACAGCCGATACCTTGGTGGTGCCGAGATCGAGTCCGACTACGATTTCCGGCGCGTTTTCGCTGTTTGTGGGCTCGTTTTGCTCTCGTCCTCAGGGGTGGTGGCCTGACCTTGGGGGACGCTGACACAAGCGCGTAGGCACGGACAAATTTCGTGCAACGCGGGCGGACGAGAAAAGGCGTGGCGCGGATGTCGACCTCCGCTGGCTCCCCGTCCAGTCTCGATCCGGGGTT
This sequence comes from Polyangiaceae bacterium, assembly GCA_035760985.1. Lineage (GTDB taxonomy): Bacteria > Myxococcota_A > Polyangia > Polyangiales > Polyangiaceae > SZUA-265. Next base: position 66,042 of record DASTRX010000183.1, on the reverse strand, counting down.
CAGGCCTGCAGCGCGGGGGTCATGACCCACACGCGCAGCACGGGGCGGAAGCGATCGAGCAGCACGGGGGAGAGGCCGAGCGCGGCGAGCGATGCGAAGGCTGGAGTCTCATCGATCTGGCTGCGAACCTCGACCTGAAACCCCCTGCGACGGAGGAAGGCCGAGAGCTCGCCCGCGTCCTCGAAGGCCGCGCTCTCGAGCTGGCGCTGCGTGACGCCGGCGACCGCCTCCCGCAGCCGGACCCGCTCGGGCGGCAGGCCCCGCGCCTCCGCCCGGAACGCAAAGTCCGGGGTCATCCAGCAGCCGCCCGCGAACTCGCCCAGCAAGCGGCGAAGGTTCGCGGCGAGGAGCTCGACCTCTCGCTGCGAAAGGTACTGAATCAGCCCCTCGCAGAGCACGACCAACGGCCGGGCACGGTCGAGGACCGCGGCCGCCGCTCGAACCTGCTCGAGCTCGAGTGCGTCGGCGACGGCCACGATGTGCCCGGGGCTGGGGGCCAGCGCGTGCTGCTGGCGAAGCTCATCGAGCAGCCCGCGCTTGGCCTCGATGACATCGAGCAAGTCCGTTTCGACATAGCGGATCGAGGCGGTCCGCGTGAGATCGAGCCCGCGCAGCGAGTAGCCGCTCGCGAGCTCCAGGACCTGTGACGCGCCCGACTTGCGGATCAGCTCGGTGATGCTCTTGTAGCGAGCCTCGAACATGGGAGCGTAGAAGGTGAGCTTCTCTCGCTCCAGGCCGTGTTCGCGCAGGATCTGTTCGAACGCACCGTTCGCGTCGATGCGCTGCGCTGCCTCCGCCGCGAAAGGGATATCCGAAAACTGCCGGTAGTAAGCCGCGAGCTTCGCCGTGACGCTGATGCTGGAGAACGAGGCGGGCACCTGGCGACGCTAGCAGCTCGCCCTCTCCAGGGCGAGGGCGCTCACGGAAGGCCCCACTCCGCGCGCAGCGCGCGATACTCCGGCTCGGGCAGCGCCACCCAGACGGCAGCGTCCGGTTTGAGCCAGGCGAGCAAGCGGCGCAGGTCGCTCTTGGCGAGGGCCGTGCAGCCGCTGACCGGCACGTCGGGCCCCGCCCACACGTGCGCGAAGATGCAGCTGCCGTGGCCGGGCGTGACCGGGGCGCGATTGTGCTCGATGTCAAGCGCGAGCTCGTACAGGCCGTCGTCGCGCAGCATGTGCTCCGCGCTGCGCCAGGGCTCTCCCGTTTCGTCGATCGAGACGATGCGATTGTAGTGAGGCGATGCGGGATCGTCCACGCAGCGCTGAGCGGCGCTGGCCTGCTGATACGGTAAGCGCACGCCGCGCAGCGCGGCGGCGTAGCCGTGCAGCGTGCCCAGCGCAAATACGCCGGCGGGAGAGCGCAGATCGCCCTCGCGCTTGAGCGGCCCCGGGCGCTGCGCAGGCGCACCGCGCCCGTGCAAGCCGTCGCCCCAGCCGTAGCCCGCCGCTCCCAGCACCACGGGCTCAGCGGCACCCACCCGCCGAAACGGCTTGCCCGGACTGCGCTCATAGCGCTGCAGGCGCCCGTGCCAGTCCGTGAAATCATCAGATGTGACGAGCACGAGCTGGCTGATGTTCGCGGCGACGGGGCCTGCTGGCCGCGCCGGTGGCACGCGAAATCGCTGCATCACGGGGATGTAGCTGAGCAGGTCCATCGCTTCCGTGACGGTGCCGGTGGTCCAGTTGTTGATCACCAGCAGCACTCCTTCCGGCGACCGCTGGTCGGAGATGATGCCCACATGGTCCGGCCCCGGCTGGCGCGGGAACGTGTCCATGAACACGATGTCACCCGGGCGGTAGGGGTCGGCGGCGGTCGCCACGGCGGCATGCGCCTCGAAGTGGCGTTCGAAGTACGGCAGCAAGGATCGGACACGACGGTGGTCGATGCTGGAGTTCGGGCGCGATACGCTCGGGTACGCCGCGGGCGCGCGCAGGATATCTTCGTGTACCTCGCGCTGCAGGTCGATGCCCGCATTGCGCAGCGAACGGATCACCACGTCCGTGCACACACCGATGCTGCGCGGCACGTCCCCGAGCGGATATGGGATGCTCTGGTAGCGGCCATCGTAGCGGTCGGCATTCAGCGCCGTCTTGTGCGCGCCGAGCAGCACATCCAGCGGATCCGGGATGCCGTCCCCATCGGCGTCGCCGGGCGGCGCAGCGCCATGGTTGAGCGTCTCCACCCGGCGCTCGTCGAGCAAGGCCGCGAGCTCGGCGCGGTCGCCCGCACGCAAGCCCAGCCGGAGCGCACCGAGCTCCAGCACCGCGCTCGCATCCGCACGCACCGGATAGACCTTGAGCGGCCACTTGTCCTCGTACACGACGAGCAGCTCGCGTACGAGGTCGTAGACGGCACGCACACGGCTCGGGTCGAGGCGCGCCGGCAAGGTCAGCTGCAGCTGTGCGTCGAGATCGGAAAAGATGCCCCGATCCTGCACCCCGAGCGTTTGCTCGGGCGCTGCCGGTGCCACGGATGCGGGCAGCGCGGGCTGGACCACAGGCTCGGGCGCGGCCGAGGCTGCGGGCGGTGGCACAGCGGGCTGCTCGCGAAGCACCCCGTCGCCCAATCGCGAGCAGACCAGCAGCCCGCCCAGGCCCAGGGCGAACGCGCTCGCCTGGCAGAACAGAGTTGCAGGAGATAGCTGAAGGTCCATGAGCGCGGCCCCGACACTAGTGCCCTGCAACGCGAGGTACAGGCACAAATGTCATGAAGTGATGCTCAGGGAACGCCGACTTCGCTCAAGAAGCGCGCTTTTTCTTCGTCCGTGCCCAGCTGCTCGCTCAGCTGCAGGCACAGATCCAGGTACGAGCTGCTGCGCTGTGCAGCCTTGCGCGTGAGCACCTTTGCGATCGGGCCCAGCGAGTCGGCCAGCGCCAGCGTGACGCGCGCGATCGCCTCGGGCGTGATCGGGATCGGCTGGACGGGCGCGGGCCCGGGGCGGAGCGCCGCGGCCGATGGAGAGGAGGCCTTTTCGCCGAGCGCGACGCGCAGCCGCTCGACGATCGAGGGGCGCGCCGGCTCGCTCTCCAGGCTCTCGCTGATCAGCCGCAACAGCTCGCTGGGACTGCCCGCGCGCGCGGCGCTGCGGCGCACGGAGGCGCGCGCCACGGAGCCGATGATCGGCGTCAGAATCGCTTCCAGCTGTTGCAGCAGCTCCGGGGTCCACGTGGACTTGGCGGCAGACTTGGAGCCGGTGACGGACATCCCCGAGCGGCGCAAGCCGGACGCCTCGTGCTCTTCGCCGGCGGGAGCCAGGGCCTCGCTGATCGCGCGCGACAGCTCCGCCGCGCTGGCGAAGCGGCCCGCCTTGTCCTTGGCCAGCGCCCGCGCCAGCACCGCGTCGATGGCGGGCGGCAGGCTCGAGACCAGCGAGCTCGGCGGCGCCGGATCGGCGTGGCAGATCTTGTACGACAACTCCTCCAGCGACTGGCCTTCGAACGGCCGCTGCCCCGTCAGCAGCTCGTACAGGATCACGCCCACGGCGAACAGGTCGACGCGCTGATCGACGCCCTTGCCCATGAACTGCTCGGGCGCCATGTACGCCGGGGTGCCGACGGCCACGCCCGTCTCCGTCTGGATCACGTTGTTGATACGCGCGATGCCAAAATCCGCGATCTTCAGCCGCTCGGCGACCAGGATGTTGCCGGGCTTCACGTCGCGGTGCACCACGCCCGCGGCGTGCGCGTAGCCGAGCGCATCCAGCAACTCCGCCATCAGCGCGGCGATCTGCGGGCGCTTCGGGCGCTGCTGGGCGACGTACAGATCGAGCTCCAGGCCCGGCGCGTACTCCATCACGATGAACGCGACATCGTTGTCTTCGCCGTAATCGTAGACGGCGACGATGCCCGGGTGATTCAGCCGCCCCGCCGCCGATGCCTCGCGCCGGAAGCGCTCCGCCGCATCCGCCACCGCGTCCAGCGTGTGCTTGCGGATCGTCTTCACCGCCACGCGCCGGTCGATCACAGGATCGTACGCCAGGTACACGACGCCCATCGCCCCGGAGCCGATCGTCTCCAGGATCTCGTACTTGCCGAAACAGCGGGGCGTCGGTGCGTTCATCGCGCCGCGCTATTCCTCGAGCATCTTGATGGCATGGGCGACGCTCTTCTTCATGCGGTTGAACGACTGCGCCAGCCGCGACACCTCGTCCCGACCGCTGGTCGGGAAATCGGGGCCGTCGATCTTGCCCAGGCTCACCTCGTCCGCCACCTGCGAGAGCGTGGTCAGCCGCTGTACCACGATCAGCCGCAACATCACGTTCAACGCCACGAACACCAAGAGGAAGATGCCGCCCAGGAAGGCCAGGAAGGTGAACAGCGCGCGGTTGGCGCGGCTGATGGGCAGCGTCATCGGCACGCTCACCAGCTGAGCGCCGATGGTCTCGTTCAGCCGCCACCCGAAGCCGTTGGCGGGGCCGTATTTTTGCAGCATCGAGCGCGGCGCGGCCTCCACGGTGCTGTGGCAGCTCAGGCAAGCGGCGTCGCGGATCACGATCGGCCTGCCCAGATAGAGCGAGCGGCCCAGCGGCGTGTCGCGCTCGCCGATGATCTCGGTCAACTCCGGCGCGCGGCGGAAGGAGTTGACGATATCCACCTCCCAATCGGCGGCGCGGTCGCGCAGATTGGTTGGATTCAACGTCGCCTCCTTGTAGGAGAAATCGGGTAGCTTGGCGTGCAGCGCGTCGAACTGCTCGGTGGCCGCGAAAGCGGGCACCGTCTGCGGCAGGAACTCGTCGTCCCCCAGCTTGTGCAGCAGCGGGGCCACCTGATTGATGGTGTAGGCGCGCGAGGCCAGTGCCGACTCCATGATCAAGCGCGCGTCTTGCAGCACGTCCTCGCGCGCGCTCTGCTCCAGCAGCGAGCGCGAAAAGGCCGCCGCCGCCCCGAAGCCGACGACGAAAATCACGAGCAGCACGAGGTTGAATTTGACGACCAGGCGCATGGGGCAGTTGCGGCTCACGGGACCCTGAGCCGAGGTTCAGGCAGTGTATAGCAAGGTCCGGCGCGGCGCTCGCGAGCACGTACAACTTATATAAATTCGCAGGACCCCACAGTGCGATTGGGCTCGGCGCCGCCCGTCGCCTGCCGTCTCCAGCATGTGCCCAACGCGCCGCTCAGCGCATGCGCACGACGACGCGCTCGGGATGCAGCTCGTTGTCGAGGAACACGACGCCGGGCAGCTCCTTCTGGCGCTCAAACTGGCGCAGCACCTCGGCCACCATCAGCAGCTTCTTCGGCCACGGCCCTTGCCCGAGGTGCAGGGAGACTCCGCGCTTGCCAACCACGAGCACGACCGCGCCGTCGGGGCCCAGGTTGACCTCCTGCGCGCGCTGCACGCGGCTCACCGGCAAGCGCTCGTAGTGCTCCAGCACCGTCAAGCCGGTGGCGAGCCGCGCCAGCGAGCCCGGGCGATCCTTCGCCAGATCCTCCAGCGTGACGCCGGTCAGCACGGGCAGATCGCCCGCATCCCCCGCTTGCCAGGCCTTGAACGGCTCCCCCTCGGCGTCGACCAGGAACATCTGACCGTCGAGCGAGGCGAGCGCGGCTGCTTCGTGCTCCTTCAGCTGGATGCGCAGCGTGTGCGGCAGCTTGCGCGTAATGCGCACGCTCTCGATCCAGGCGTCTGCGAGCAGCCGCTGCTCCGCGGCTCGTAGATCGAGCGCCAGCAAGCTGCTGCCGTACTCGACCCCGGCCTTGCGCGCCAGCTCGCGCTCGCTCAGCCGGTGGCTGGTCTCTACCTCGACTTTTTGCACCGAGAAACGCGAGCTGGTGAGCGCGAGGCGATAGGCGCCCCAGGCGGTCGCCCCAGCCGTGCCGAGCACCAGCGCGAGCCCGAGCCCGGCCTTGCTCGCGTTGCCGAGCACGCGCCAGAATCGGCGCGGCGGCGGGGCTGCTTTCGAAGCCGTGCCCTTCCTGACGTTCACGCTTGCTCCTGACTGGTCGCGGTCCCTCGCCCGGTGATCAGCTGCTCGATGCGCGCCAGCGAACGATTGATGTCGCCGGCGCCCAGCGCGATCACCACATCTCCGGGGCGGGCGGCGGCAGCCACGCGCTGGCAGAGTTCCTCGCGGTCGGCCACGTAGTGCGCGGAGCGATGCCCGTTGCGCGTCATCTCCAGCGCCAGCGCCTCGCTGTTGATGCCGGCGATCGGCGCCTCCCCTGCCGCATAGATGTCGCTCACGAACACGCTGTCGGCGTGGTCGAAGGCCTGGGCGAACTCGTGGAACAGCGCGCTGGTGCGCGTGTAGCGGTGAGGCTGAAACGCCACCAAGATGCGCTGCCGGTAGGCGTTGCGCGCGGCCAGCAGCGTGGCGCGGACCTCCACCGGGTGGTGACCGTAGTCATCCACCAGGGTGACGCCCGCTGGCTCCGAGACGACGGTGAAACGGCGCGCCACGCCGCGAAACGTCGCCAGCGACTCCTTGACGGCGTCCAGCGGCACCGCCAGCTCGTCGGAGATGGCGATCACGGCCAGGCAGTTGAGCACGTTGTGCTGCCCGGGCATGCGCACCACGAACTCGCCGAGGTCGTGGCCCTGATGGTGCACCTGGAACGAGGTCTCGAGCCCGCGATACACGATCGAGTCGGCGACGTAGTCGGCCTGCCGGGACTCGCCGTAGGTGACGTAGCGGCGGTTGATCTTCGGCAGCAGGTCGCGCACGTGCGGGTGGTCGAAGCACAGCACCGACAGGCCGTAGAAGGGTACGCTCTCGGCGAACTGCACGAAAGCTTGCTTGAGCGCCTCGTGGCTGCCGTAGAAGTCGAGGTGCTCGGGGTCGACGTTGGTGATGGCCGCGATCGTGGGCGAGAGGCGCAGGAATGAGCCGTCGCTCTCGTCCGCCTCCGCCACCAGCACGTCGCCGGCGCCGAGCCGAGCGTTGCTGCCGAGCGACGCCATGCGTCCGCCGACCACCACCGTCGGATCCAGCCCCGCCGCGCGCAGCACCGTCGCCACCAGCGAGGTGGTGGTGGTCTTGCCGTGCGAGCCCGCGATCACGACCGCGTACTTGACCCGCATCAGCTCCGCCAGCATCTCCCCGCGCGGGATCAGCGGGATGCCGGCCGCGTGCGCGGCGCGCACCTCGGGGTTATCCTTGGCGACCGCGCTGGAGTACACGACCACGTCCGCGCCCTGCACGTGCGCCGCGTCGTGCCCGACACGGATCTGCACGCCCAGGCGCTTCAGGCGCCCGGTGTTATCGCCTTCCTTTAGATCGGAGCCCGAGACCTCGAAGCCCATGCTGCGCAGGATCTCGGCCAGGCCGCTCATGCCGATGCCGCCCACGCCGACGAAGTGGATCTTGCGCACGCGCCCGCGGAACATCAGGCCTCACCTCCCGCCGGCGTGGCCGGCTCGGCTTCAGATTTTGCCTCCGCCGTGGTGGACGGCGGCTTGGACTCCACAGCGGGTTCCGCCGCGGGTGGCTGCCCCGCGGACGGCGAGGCCGTGCCGAGCCCCGAGAGCCGCAGCAGATCCTGGGAGATCCGCTCGGCAGCGTCGGGGCGGCCCCAGCCGCGGGCGCTCTCGGCCATGCGCGCGAGGCGCTCGGGATCCGCCGCGAGCTCGGCGATGCGTTCGGCGATCAGCTCCGGCGTGGCGCTGGCCGAGGGCACGCAGATGGCCCCCCCCGCCTTCTCCAGCCCCTGCGCGTTGTGCAGCTGATGGTCTCCGCTGAGCGGCAGCGGCACCAGGATGCTGGGGCGCCCGATCGCGCACAGCTCGGCGATGGCGCCCGCGCCGGCGCGCGAGATCACCAGATCCGCGTTGGCGATGGCGGAGGCCATGTCGTCGATGAACTCGATCACGCTCGCTCCCGGACGCTTGAGCTCGGCGTAGCGCTGGCGCAAGGCGGCCAGGTTGCCGCGGCCCACCTGATGTACGATGGCCAGCGGCACCTTGGCGCGGCTCAGCGCCGGTGCCACGAGCTCGTTCAACGAGCGAGCCCCCTGGCTGCCGCCGATCACCAGCACGTGCAACAGCTGGCCCTTGCCGGCCCAGCCATAGGGACGCGGCACGAAGCCGGAGCGCAAGGCCACGCCCGTCTCCAGCACGGTACCCTTGGGAAAGTACTTCTTCGTCTCCGCAAAGGCCGTGTACACGCGCTGCGCGCCCGGCCCAGCCAGGCGCTGGGCCAGCCCCGGCTGCGCATTCGGCTCCATCAACGCCAGCGGGATGCGCCCGAGCTTGGCGCCGAGCGCGATCGGCACGGCGGCATAGCCTCCGATCGAGAGCACCGCGCGGGGCTGGTAGCGCCGGAGCAGATCGCGCGCCCGCGGCAGCGCCTTGGCGACACTGACCAGGCTGCGCGACGCCCCGCCCAGGCCGACACCGCGAAACGGCAACGCGGACATCAGCTCCAGCTTGTAGCCGGCGGCCGGCACCAGCCGCGTCTCCAGCCCGCGCTCGGTGCCGATGAACACCAGCTGCAGCTGGGGCAGCGCCTGGGTCAGACGCTCGGCGACCGCCAACAGGGGAAAGACGTGCCCGCCCGTGCCCCCCCCCGCGAGCAAGAGCGTCGGTGCCGCGCTCACGCCCAGGACTCCTCGGCGAGCGGATCCTTGCGCGAGGCTGGCTCCGGCCGCGGCTCTGCCTGCTCCAGCGGCAGCCGCGGCCGCGAGATGTTGAGCAAGATGCCGGTCGCCGCGCAGCTCACGATCAAGGACGAGCCGCCGTAGCTGATGAAGGGCAAGGTCAGACCCTTGGTCGGCAGAATGGCCATCGCCACGCTCAGGTTGATCAGCGCCTGTAGCCCCAGCAGCGCAGAGATACCGAAGGCCACGTACGATCCGTACTCGTCTTCCGCATTCAGCGCCGCGCGCACACCGCGCAGCACGATCACGAGGTACGCCGCGCACAGGCAGGCGAAGCCGATGAAGCCGAACTCCTCGCCGATCACGGCCGCGATGAAGTCGGTGTGCGCCTTGGGCAAATAGAGGATCTGCAAGCCCTTGCCCAGGCCCATCCCCGTCCACTCGCCGGAGCCGAAGCCCATGATCGCCTGGAATGGCTGGTACGCGAGATCCTGGCGGTGATCCTCCATGTGCAACCAGGCCAGCATGCGCTCCCAGCGGTAGGCCTTGAAGCGCACCAGCCAGGCCGCCATCAGCACGCCCAGGGTCGACAGCCCGAGCAGATAGCTGACGCGTGCCCCGGCGACGAACAGCAGGATGAAGGTGAGCAGCAAGAGCACGACCGCCCCCCCGAAATCGGGTTGCTGCAAGCACAGCAGCATCAGCGCGGCGGCCGTGGCCACATGCGGCAAGAAGCCGATCGAGAAGCTCTTGACCCGCTCCTGCTTCTTGTCGAGCGAGTAACCGAGCCAGAGGACCAGCGCCAGCTTGGCCGCCTCGGACGGCTGGATGTGGATGGGCCCGAGGCGCAGCCAGCGCGCGGCGCCGCCGCCGGTGTGACCGAAGCCGATCACACTGAGCAACATCAGTCCGGTCACGGTGAGCAGCGCCGGGTACGTCAGCGGGCGCAGCTTGTGGTAGTCGAGCCGCGCGAAGCCGAGCATCACCGCCAGCCCGACCAGCGCAAAGAGCGCCTGGCGGCGCAGAAAGTGGAAGGGGTCGTGCCAGACCGTGCTCGCTTCGATCGCGCTGGCGCTGAACACCATCAGCACGCCGAAGCCGAGCAACGCGATCGGCAGGGCGGTGAGCACCGGATCGAGCGGGCCCGTACGGGTGGGCAGCGCCGGCGACGCCTTGACCTTCACAGGCTCCGGCCGCTCCGGCTCCTTGCGCGAATTTCCTGAGCTCACCGCGGCTTCCGCCGGGGCCTTGCGGCGATTCTTCCCCCTGCTCGAAGGCGCGCCGGCGGCGGTCATCTTGCTCGGACTCATCTGCCTACGCCTCCTGCTCGATCCTCGGCGCCAGCGAGGCGCTCGACGGCCTGCACGAACTTCTCGCCGCGATCGGCGTAGCTGCGGAACATGTCGAAGCTGGCACAGGCCGGCGCCAGGAGCACCGCGTCGCCCGGCTGCGCTCGGCGGTAGGCGCGTTCCACCGCCACGTCCAGGCTGGGCGCCAGCTCCGCTTCCACCCTGCCCTTCGCGGCCTCGGCGATCAACGGCGCCGCTTCCCCGATCAAGAGCACCGCGCGAGCGCGCCGCTCCAGCGCCTGCACCAGCGGCTCGTAGGAGCCATCCTTGCCCTTGCCCCCGGCGATCAGCACCAGCTTCGGCTCCAGCAGGCTGTCGATGGCCGCCACGGCAGCGCCCACGTTGGTGGCCTTGGAGTCGTCGTAGAAGCTGACGCCCTGGACGGAGCGGACCCACGCCAGCCGGTGAGGCAACAGGCGATACGAGGCCAGCCCGGCACGCACCGCCTCCACGGAGGTCCCGAGCGCCCGGGCCGCCGCCACGGCCGCCGCGGCGTTGAGCTGGTTGTGGCGCGCCAGGAGCTGCGTGCCGCGCAGCGAGAACGTCTCGCCGCTGCTCGCCTCGATCACCGCGTCGTCGCGCAACGGGTAGTCGCCGCCGCCGAAGAACAGCACGTGGCCGCGCCCCCGCCGCACCTGGCGTTCCACCACGGGGTCGCCGAACGGCGCGATCGCGAAGTCGTCGGGCTGCTGGTTGGCGAAGGCGTTGCCCTTGGCCTGCGCGTAGGCCTCGAAGCTGCCGTGCCGGTCGAGGTGATCATCGGTGATGTTCAGCAGCACGCTGACCCGCGGCCGAAACTCGGGCGCCCGCTCCAGCTGAAAGCTGGACACCTCCACGACCAGTGCGTCCCAGCGCTCCCCGACGGCCTCGGCCAACGGAGTTCCCAAGTTGCCGCCGCAGAAGACCCGCCGACCGCCTCGGCGGAGCATCTCGGCCACCAGCTCGGTGGTCGTGCTCTTGCCGTTCGTGCCGCCGATGGCGCACAGCGGCGCGCTCAGCAGGCGTGCAGCGAGCTCGATCTCCCCGATCACCGCCACTCCGGCGGCCTCGGCCGCCCGCAGCGCGGCAAAGCCGTCCACGCCGGGCGACACCACGATCAGGTCCGCCCGAGCCAACGAGGCGGCCGCCTCCGTCTCGGTCTGCACGGGCACCTCGAGCGCCCGGGCGGCATCGCCCAGCTGCTCGCGCGGCTTGCGATCCACGCCCACCACGCGCGCGCCCCGGGCGAGGCAGAGCTCGACGGCCGCCACGCCACTCAGGCCGAGCCCGACGACGTAAACGTTCTTGCCCGCGAGTTCGATCATCGGAGTTTCAGCGAGGACAGGCCGATCAGCGCGAGCAATATCGAAATGATCCAGAACCGGACAATAATCTTGGGCTCGGCCCAGCCCTTCTTTTCGAAGTGGTGGTGGATGGGAGCCATCAAAAACACACGCTTGCCGAAGAACTTGAAAGAGATGACCTGAGTCACCACGCTCACGTTCTCGATCACGAAGATGCCGCCCACCAGCACGCTGAGCAGCTCATTCTTGGTGAGGATGGCCAGCATACCGAGCCCGCCGCCCAGAGCCAACGCGCCGACATCGCCCATGAACACCTGGGCCGGATAGGTGTTGTACCAAAGGAATCCGATGCCAGCGCCGATCACCGCCGCGGAAAATACGGCCAGTTCCCCCATCTCCGGGGTGCCCGCGATATCGAGGTACTGGGCCAGGGGTCGCCCGAACAGCACCAGACCGGCCACGTAAGACCAGATCAGATAGGTCCCGGCGTTGATCATCACGGGACCGATCGCCAGGCCGTCGAGGCCGTCGGTCAGGTTCACTGCGTTGCTGAAGGCGACCAGCACAAACAGCGCGAAAGCAAGGTAGAGCCAGAGTGGCAACTCGACGGGATGCTTGGAGAATGCCACGAAGGGGATCGATAGCCGCGTGCGGATCTCGAGCCAGCTCTCGGGCAGGTTGCCGAAGTCGATGAAGGTATACGCCAGGCCCAGGCCGCCGACGCTGACCTGCCCGAGGATCTTGTAGCGCCCGGGCAAGCCCTTGCTGTTGCGCGCCACGATTTTGAGATGATCGTCGAGGTAGCCGATCAGGCCGTAACCGGCCGTCACGCCCGCGGTCGCCATGACGAACACGTTGTGCACGTCGGCCCACAAGATCGTCGAGACCAGCAGGGCCAGCAGGATCAGCGCGCCGCCCATCGTGGGTGTACCGGCCTTGATGTGATGGGAGGCGGGCCCGTCCTTGCGGATCACCTGACCGATCTGCTTGCTCTGCAGCTGGCGAATGAACCAGGGCGCGAGGCAGAAGCAGAGCAGCATGGCGGTCAGCGTCGCCATGATGATGCGGAACGGCACGTAGCGAAGCACGTTGAGCACGCTGGCCCAACCAAAGCGCGTGCTCAGCGGATAGAGCAGCTCGTAGATCACGACCGGCGGCCCTCTGCCCCTGCGACAGCGATGCCCGCCGAGAGCCCTGCGACGATCCGCTCCGCGCGCAGCCCCCGTGAGGCCTTGACCAGGATCACGTCGCCGGGCCGCCGCTCGCTCTCCAGCAGCTCGAGCGCGCCGGGCGCATCCAGGGCAAACGCCGTGCGGGCGCGGGCGCCCTCCAGCCCGACCAGGAGCTCCTGTGCGTCTCCGCCGAACGCGATCAACACGTCCGGATCGAGGCCGGCCAGATCCGGTCCGAGCTCGCGGTGCGCCGCCCCGGAGAAGGAGCCGAGCTCGCGCATCTCGCCGATCACGAGCACCAGCCGGCTGCCGCGCTGGCGCGCCAGATCGCGTGCCACCGCTGCCGAGCTGCGCACGCTAGCGGGGCTGGCGTTGTAGGTGTCGTCCAGCACCAGGCTGCCGTCGCCGAGCTCGACCGCGCTCAGCCGCCCCGGTTCGCCGAGCGCCGGAGATGCGAGCGCGCTCTGGAGCTCACCCGCTTCGAGCGGACGTTCCAGCAGCGCTTCGTTGGCGGCGATGGCCGCCGTCAGGGCGTAGGCCCCGGGCAGCCCGAGCAAAGGGCTGTCGAGCTCGAGCTCGGGCGCGCTCGGGCGCGCGATGCGCACGCGCGTGAGCTGGGGAGAGAGGCTCTGGTGTCTCACGATGCGATATTCCGCGCCGCTGCGCTCGGCGCTCTGCGCCAGACCATAGCGGACGATGCGCCGCGCGGCACAGCTCGCGGCCTGCCTCAGGCAGCGCTCGTCGTCGGCATTCACCACCGCAATGCCCTGCGGCGAGAGCCCGCGCAGCACCGCTCCTTCTTCCAGCTCGATCGCGTCGAGCCCGCCGAGCCCTTCGGCGTGCTCGAGCGAGATGCGCGTGAGCACCGCCAGATCGGGCCGGACCATCTGGCTGAGCCGAGCGACCTCGCCGGTCTGGTTGGTGCCGATCTCCACCACGGCCAGCGCATGCGCGTCCAACAAGCCGAGCAGCACCATCGGCACGCCGATCAGGTTGTTCAGATTGCCGGGCGGGCTGTGCACGCGAGTGCCGGCGGCCAGCGCCACGGCGCTGGTGGCGCTGCGCGTGGTCGTCTTGCCCACCGATCCGGCGACGCCGATCACGCGGCCGCCCCAGCGGTCGCGGTGAAAGCGGGCCAGGTGCCCCAGCGCCTCCAGGGTCGAGCGCACCCGGAGCTGGAGCGCTGGATCGGCGCCGCCCGACGCGCGCTCGACCATCACCACCCGCGCGCCGTGCCGCGACGCTGCGGCCACGAAATCGTGGCCGTCAAAGCGCTCTCCCGGCAACGCCACGAACAGCTTGCCCGCCAGCGCGGCGCGGCTGTCGGTCGAGATACCGCTGATCTCCCCCTCGAACACCGGGCAGCTGCCCTGGGTGGCCTCGATCAACTCGCGGTGGCTGAAGCGCGCCTGGTTCTCGGGGATCAGCGAGGCCATCAGTGCAGGACTCCGCCCTCGAGCGAGGCACGCCGCCGCCGCAGCGCCTGCCGGGCGACCTCGCGATCATCGAAGGGCAAGGTCTGGGAGCCGATCAGCTGGTACGTCTCGTGACCTTTGCCGGCGAGCAGGATCACATCGCCGGGCTCCGCCCCCAATACGGCGCGTTCGATCGCCGCCTCGCGGTCGAGGATCACCTCGTAACGGGCGCCGGTCGAGCGCAGACCCGCCTCGACCTGCTCGGCGATGGCCTCGGGCGCCTCGCCGCGCGGATTGTCGTTGGTCAAGATCGCCAGCTGGGCGCGCTCGCCGACCGCCTTGCCCATCGGAAAGCGCTTACCCGGATCGCGCTGCCCGCCGCAGCCGAACACGCAGATCAGCTTGCCTCCGCGCACCGGGCTGAGCGCGGCGAGCACACGTTCCAGGGCGTCGGGCGTGTGGGCGTAGTCGACCAGCACCACGCAGTCGTCGTCGGAGCCGTCGCAGCGCTCGAGCCGCCCGGGCACGGGCTCGACCTCGGAGAGAGCGGCAGCCGCGAGGGCCAGATCGGCACCGTACGCCGCCAGCACGCCGAACGCGACCAGCAGGTTCTCGGCGTTGTGGCGCCCGACCAGGCGCGTGCGCAGCTCCAGCCGCCGCCCAAACGCGCTCAGCTCGCCCACCACGCCTTCGGGGCGCGCCACCAGCTCGCTGCCCTGGATGTCGCACTCGCCGCTCGAGCCCACGGTGATCACTCGCCCCGGCGCGCGCTCCGCCAACCAGCGACCGAACTCGTCATCCTGGTTCAGCACCGACACCTGCGGCCCGAGCTCGAGAAAAAGCCGTGCCTTTGCCGCTCGATAGGCCTCGATGTTGCCGTGGAAGTCGAGGTGATCCCGGGTCAGGTTGGTGAAGGCGGCGACCTCGAAGCGCAGGGCTTCCACGCGCCCCGTGACCAGCGCCACGCTCGAGACTTCCATCGCCGCGTGGCTCGCTCCGAGTCCGCGCATCCAGGCCAGGCTGCGCGACACCGAGTCCGCCTCCGGCGTCGTGAGCGGAGCCTCCTGGTGCTGCCCCGCGGCCTCGATGCCGAGCGTACCGATGCGGCCACAGCACACGTCGATGGCTTCCAGTGCGCGCTGCACCAGCCAGGAGACCGTGGTCTTGCCGTTCGTGCCCGTGATGCCGGCGAGCCGCAAGCTGCGGCTGGGGTGGTGGTGCACCGCTTCTGCTGCCAGGGAGAGCGCGCGCGGCAGCTCCTTCACTCGCAGCACGGGGCAAGAGAGCGGCGGCGGCTCAGCATCCGCCGCGATCATCACCGCAGCGGCGCCGCGCCGCTCGGCGTCCTGCGCATAGCGCAGGCCATCCGTCTTGCTGCCGGGCCGCGCCACGAACAGCATGCCGGGAGACACGCTGCGCGAATCCTGCCCCAGATCGCAGACCCGAACCGCCGGATCCCCGTCGAGCTGCGGCTCGCACGAGGACAGCTCCGAGAGGAGCTCGGAGAGAGAGAGACCTGAGCTGCTCGCGTTCGTCACGTCGCTGGTTCGAAGACCAGCACGAGGGTCTCGCCTTTCTCGAGCACCGCTCCAGGTCCCGGCTCCTGACGTGCCAGCAAACCGGTACCCACCACTCGAGGCTGGAGACCCAGCTCGATGCCCTTGTGCACGGCCTCGCGCACGGGAAACCCCGTCAGATCGGGGATCCGCACCAGGCCGGGCTTCAGCGCCAGCTTGGCGTTCTGCACCTCTTGCACCGGCGGCTCACGACCGCCGGCGCGCCGCAGCATCTCGGTGGCCGCGCGCGCTGGATCCGCGGCTCCCACCAGCTTCTGCAGGTCGGCGACGCGCGTGCCCTCCGGGGTCACGCCCAGATAGTTGAGCGCCGCCTCGG
The DNA here is from genome assembly GCA_035760985.1 of Polyangiaceae bacterium. Taxonomy (GTDB): domain Bacteria; phylum Myxococcota_A; class Polyangia; order Polyangiales; family Polyangiaceae; genus SZUA-265. The sequence continues at coordinate 50,399 of DASTRX010000183.1, read as the reverse complement.
CAATGCGCCGGAACACCGGCCCCGCCACCGCGCCTCCCATGTGTTCCACCATCGGCTCGTCGATCGTCACTGCCATGGCCAGTACAGGCTGCCGCGCTGGAACGAAACCCACAAACGACGCCACGAACCCGTCTCGCGAGTAGCGCCCGGTCTTCGGGTCCGCCTTTTGCGCCGTACCTGTCTTGCCGGCCACGCTGAACCCGTCGACCCGCGCCTGAACTCCCGTTCCGTTGCCCTCGGTCACGCCGACCATCATCTCGGCCACGGCGCGCGCCACCGCGGCCGAGACCACCTGCCGGCGCACGCGCGGCGCTGCTTCCCGCACCAGCTCGCCCGTGCCGCTCTGCACCCGCTTCACCAGCGTCGGCTCCAGCAGCTTGCCGCCGTTGGCGATCGCGGCGGTGGCCAGCGCCATCTGCAGGTTCGTCACGCTGATGCCCTGTCCGAACGCCGCCGACGCCGTCTCGACCTGCACCCAGGGGCGACCGCGCGGCAACAGCACGCCCGCTGCCTCGCCGGGCAGAGGCACCCCCGTCTCCTGACCGAAGCCGAAGCGCCGGAACATGTCGTGCAGGCGCTGACCGCCGACCTTCATGCCGACTTTGCCCAAACAGATGTTGGACGAGACCGCCAGGGCTTGCGACAGGCTCAGCCAGCCCGAGGGGTGCGTGTCGCGGATCGTGACGTCGTCGATCTTCATCGCGCCGTGCTCGCAGAACAGCTGCTCGTTGGGGCGCACCGCGCCCGTCTCCAGCCCGGCCGCGAGCGTGAAGATCTTGGCAGTCGAGCCCGGCTCGAAGCGGTCCGCGATGGCGCGCAGGCGGCGCGCACCCAGCTCGCTGAAGCGGTAATCGTTCGGGTTGTAGCTGGGCCAGTTGGCGAGGGCGAGGATCTCGCCCGTCTGCGGCGCGATCACCACCACGGATCCGCCCAGGGCCTCGAAGGTCTGCGCTGCCCGGCTCAGCTCCTGCTCGGCGAGGTTCTGAATGCCCTGATCGATGGTCAGATACAGGTCGTGACCGGCGAGCGTGCGCTCGTCCTGGATGCCGTCCAGGAACAGCAGATGCCCCGAGCGATCGCGCAGGCCCTGGAGCAGCTCGCGCTGGCCGCCCAGGTCCTGATCCAGCGCCAACTCCAGCCCGTCCTTGCCGTTGCCGTCCGGCGCCACGAAGCCGAGCAGCGGCCCGCCGAGCGCGCGCTGTGGATAATAACGCTGCCCCTCCGCCTCGACGAGCAGCCCGCGCAGGGGCTCTTCGCCGGACTTGGAGTCCGTCTCCAGGTCGTGCAGCTTGTCGGCCTCCGCCAGCGTGATCCTGCGCTTCAGCCAGGCGAAGCGCCGCTGGCGCAGGATCTTGCGCTCCACGTCGGGCGCCTCCAGGTCCAACGCCGACGCGATGCGCTCCGCGGCACGCCGGGCGAAGAGCGGAACTTCCTGCGGCGAAACGCCGCGCAACAGCTCGATCGCGTCCAGGCTCACGCTGGGCACCTCGATGCTGATCGCGAGCGGGCTGCCGTTGCGATCGTACACGCTGCCCCGCTTCGGCGAGAGCCGCAGCCGCCGCTGCCGCTGCTTCTCCGCCAGCTCTCGCCACTCGTTGCCGTCGCGCACCATCACCGAGTAGCCGGCGGACACGACCAGGCCCGAGGCCAGCGCGAGCAGACCGCAGATGATGCCCATGCGGGCCCGCACCCAGCGCCCCTCGAAGGTACGCAGGCGGTTCATGGCTGGCTGGGCCCTTCAGTGCGGCGGGCCGTCAACGGGGGGCTGCGGCGCCCGGCTTCGCGCTCGGCGTCCAGCACCTTGGGCAACGCGGCGGCGTGCAGCATGCGGTCGACGCCGGGCGGCGCCATCCCCAGCAGGGTACGCGCAACCAGGTCGACACGCTCGGGCGTCTGATAGCTGGCCACCTCGAGCTCCAGCACCCGCCGCACTTCGCGCAGGCGGCCGAGCTGGGCGTGCATCCGCCCCATCTCGTAGCCGAGCTCGATCGCGCGCACGCGCAAGGTCAGGTGTACGCAGAAGGCCGCGGTCGCGGCGATCACCGCCAGCGACCAGCACAAGACAAAGGCTCCGTTCGATTCGCGCATGCCTGGCTCAGGCTGCGCTCGGGTCCGTGTCCTGTCCACTTTCCGACCACGATGGTGGCAACAGCCGCGCCGCGCGCAGCTTGGCGCTGCGGCTGCGCGGGTTCTCGTCCAGCTCCTGGCTGCTCGGCACGATCGGCTTCTTGCTCAAGCGCTCGAAGCGGCTGCCGTCGAGGAACGCCTGCTTGATCTTGCGGTCCTCGAGCGAGTGGAAGCTGATGAACGCCGCCACGCCGCCCGGCGCCACGATCGCGGGCAGCGCGTCGATCAGGCGATCGAGCTGATCCAGCTCGCCGTTGACCGCGATGCGCAGCGCCTGAAAGGTCTTCGTGGCCGGATCGATGCCCCCGACGCGATGCGGGCCGACGGCGCGCACGACGGCCTTGCGCAGCTCCAGCGTGCTGCCCAGCTTGTCCTCTTCCAGCGCTTGCTTGAGGCAGCGCGCGACGCGGCGCGAGCGCCGCTCGCCGCCGTACAGGTAGATCAAGTCCGCCAGCTCATCCTGCGACGCGCGCTCGATCAGCTCCCGCGCCGTCTCGCCGCGCGTCGGATCCATGCGCATGTCGATCGGCCCCTCCAACCGGAAGCTCATCCCGCGCTTCGCCTCGCTCAGCTGCGGCGAGGAGATGCCGAGGTCGGCGATCAAGCCGGAGGCGGCCGGCACGCGATGCTCGCGCAGCCACTCCTCGATGCGCGCAAACTCCAGATGCACCACCTCGGCGCGCGCTCCAAAACGCAAAAGGCGTTCGCGCGTGCGCGCCACGGCCAAGGGATCGCGGTCGAAGGCGATCACCCTGACCTCGTTGGCGGCCTCCAGCAACGCTTCGGAGTGGCCTCCCGCGCCGGCGGTGGCGTCGAGGAAGATGTCGCCGCGGCGCGGTTGCAGCGCTGCCACGACCTCGCGCCACATCACCGAGACGTGCGAGGGGGTTACGGTTTCGAACTCTGTCAAGCGGAGCGCGGCTTCGGTCATATGCGGATCAACTCCCTTACGTCGGCGAGGATTTGCGGCGCCTCTCTTGCGCTTTCTTCCAGTTCTTTTTCCCAAAGTGCCTTGGACCAAATCTCGATTATCTTGCCCATGCCGGCGAACACGACGTCCTTCTCCACGCGGATCCGATCGCGAAACTCCGGTGGCAGGCGCACGCGCCCGACCTTGTCGAGCTCGCCTTCTTGCGCGACGGACACATAGAGCCGGCGGAAGCGCACGATGCGCTGGTCATGGGTGGGCAACTCGGAGACCTTGCGCTCGTAGTCCTCCCAGGCCCGGTACGGGTAGAGGTGCAAGCAGGGGGAACCCGGGTCGGGCGTGAGCACGAAGCGGCTGTCGCCGTCCGCGGCGAGCACGTCCCGAAAGCGCGACGGCAGGCTGACTCTGCCTTTGTCATCGACGCTGTGGGTGAACTGACCGCGAAACACGTCATTGCCCCGAATTGGGAAAGCTCGACACTAATTTCCATAGTGATCCACTTTCTCCCACTCGTGCCCAGAGGATACGGGTCGGGACAAACCCTGTCAACCGAGCTCGCTGGGCAAAAAAATCCCGCTACTACGAGCACTTACATGCCGCCACAGGCACTCCATGGGGACCCGGTCGCCGAGTCGAACCCGCGGGCATGGGGGCGGCGACTTCCCACTCCCTCCCCCGGCGGGGGCTCGTTGGGAGCTCGTGGCTTCCCACGCTCTCCCACCGCTGGGCGCACCCCGCGCGCGGACCGGGTCGGATGGAGACGATGAGCGGAGGGCGTCAGGCGTCAGGCGACAGCGGGCGCGGCTGCACGTGCGCCGCTACCCAGCCGACGATCTCGTCCAGCGGGGTGCCCGGAAAGAACACCTTGCTCACGCCTTGCTGCTCGAGCGCCGCCACATCCTCCGCCGGGATGATGCCCCCGCCGAACACTTGTACATCGGCCGCTCCCACGGCAGCGAGCGCACGCACCACGGCGGGAAAGAGCGTCAGATGCGCGCCGCTCATGATCGAGAGGCCCACCGCGTCGACATCCTCTTGCAGGGCCGCGCGCGCGATCATCTCCGGGGTCTGGTGCAGGCCCGTGTAGATCACCTCGAACCCGGCGTCGCGCAGCGCTCGCGCGACGATCTTGGCGCCCCGGTCATGGCCGTCGAGACCGGGTTTGGCGACCAGAATTCGCACGCGCGCTCGATCCGACATCCGCTCCTCATCCTATACCGCGCACGGCCCCGAACGCCACGACCGCGCCCAGCGCCGCCACGCCGGCGAGCTCGGTGCGCAGCGTGGTGCGGCCCAGCGAGGCGGGACGAAAGCCGGCTGCTTCAGCGCGGGACACCTCCGCCGCGCTGAGCCCGCCCTCGGGGCCCACGAGCAGCGCCACCCCCTGCCCCGCTCGCCACCCCGCGAGCTCGGCGAGCAGCGGCGCTCCGTGCGGCGAGAGCTGCAGGCGCCAGGCGTCCGTCGCCTGCGCGAGCACATCCGGCAACGGCAAGGGGCCCTGGATCGCGGGCACGTTGCCGCGCCCACACTGGCGCGCGGCTTCCACCGCGATGCGCTGCCAGCGCGCGCGCCGCGCCGCCCCGCGCTCCTGCTCCAGGCGCACGACCACGCGCTCGCTCTCCAGGAACACGATGCGTTCGACCCCGAGCGCAGTGGCCTCGGCGATGGTCGAGTCCGGCTTGGCGCCCTTGGCGAGGGCCTGCAGCAGACAGATCGGCGCGGCGCGGTAGCCGCTCGGGCGTGCCGCGTCGAGCCGGCAGAGGACGGCGCCCGCGGAGCTCGACAGGATCTGGGCCTCCGCTTCCAGTCCGAGCAACGGATCGAAGAGCAGCAAAGAGTCCCCCGGCCCGAGGCGGTGCACGCGCTGGATGTAGCGAGCGGCCGCTCCCGTCAGCTCGCGCTGCCCGCTGTCGAGGCCTTCGACCGGGACGCGCAGCGCGCGGCCACGGCGGGCGGAAGCGGAGTCGGGGCCTCGGGACACGGCGCGGCAGGCTACACGCCCGTGCGTTGCTTGCCCACACCAGTGTCCTGAAAGCGGCGCCGCGGTGAGAGCCGCTCCGACCCCGCCCTGATGGTTTTTCGGAAATGGGCGTTTCTGATCCAGTCGAGTGACCTTCCCGGCGGAACAACGCATTCACGTGGCGCTGCTGATCGCGCTGGCCGCGGCCAACCTGGCGATCCTCGTGCGCGGCCCCGTTGAAGGTCCGCTGCCGGAGGCAGACGCCGCGCGCAGCGCGATCGGGGAGCCGCTCCTCGAAGCCAACCGCTCGCAGATCGACGCGGGCATCCAGCAGCTGAAGGCCTGGCTGACGGACGCCGAGCAACGCGCCGGCGGGTCCGAACATGCGCTGGCCCTGCAGGGCCTGGGACCTTCGCCCCAGGACCGCGCGCACGCGGAGCGCTGGCTCGCGCGCTCACTCGGTAGCGAGAGCGCGGCCGCCTGGCTTTCGCCGGCGCCGGAGGCCCCAGCGCCGAGCGCAGAGGAGCAGCGCAGGTTTGCAGCGGCGCTGACCATCCTGCTCGAGTCCGGCGTGCCGCTGGAGCAGAAGCTCGACGCGCCGGGCGGGAAGACCGAAGAGCTCTCGGTCCTCGTGCGACGAGCGCTCGACGCCTACGCGAGTCCCGTGGAGGGCCTGAAGCCGCCGCAAGATCCCGACAACCTCGATCTGCTCTCCCTGGCCGTCCTGGGCGGACTCGCGGAGTACCGCGAGCGGCTGGCCCAGACGGCCCAGAGCACGCTCCGCCGTCTGGCCCTCGCGCAGCGAGCACAGCCGATTCCGCTGGGCGCGGGTCTGCTGCAGCGCCAGCAGCTGGCGGAGCTCGCCCGGACCTGGCAAGGCAGCGACGCCAGCGAGCCGCCGGGCGCGGACGATCTCCACGCCGGGGCGGCTCTGTTCCGGGCCGTGGCCGTGCTCGAGGATCCCGGCCTGACCGCCCTGGCGCGGCCGCACCTGGCTGCGCTGATCGCGCGCTACCGCAACGATCGCACGCTCTACCGTTACCTGGAGGCGCGCGCTCCGGACGCGGGCGCGCGGCGGCGGCTGCGCCTGCAAGCCCTGGAGAACCTGGGGCGCTTCGAAGAGCTGCTCTACAACGCGCACCTCTCGTTCCGGGGCTCGGCCGAGGCCGCGCCAGCGCCGGACACGGCGCACGCGATGCGCCTGGCCGCCCGCGAACTGCTGGAGCGTCTGCCCGCGCTGGAGGAGCCGTCCGAAGCGGACGACCAGCGCCGCCAGGCGCTGCGTGCCGCGGTGCATGCGCTGCGCGGCCTGCGCACGGCCCGGCTCGGCGCGAGCTGACGCGGCTCCCGGCGGAAGCCGCTCAGGGCGCGCTCTTGCCGGCGTAGTAACGGCGCGCCGCCGTCACCGAGTGAATCAGCGCGCGGCGCTCGTCGAGGGCGCTGGGGATCGCCTGGCCGGGGCCCAGCACCAGGGCGCTCAGTTGCCCGCCATACACGCAGCCCGTGTCCAGCCCGGTCGCGCACGCATGCAGCTGCAAGCCCAGGCGCGAGTTGTGCCCGAACACGATGTGCGGGCCCGAGCGATAGCGCGCCGCCCAGGGCTCGTGATCGTGGCGCTCGCTCGGGCGCCCCGCCGCGTCCAGCGAACGGACGTGGGTCAGGGTCCAGGGGTCCTGCGCGTCCAGGGGCAGCTCGGGGACGATCCCGGCATGCACGATGCAGGCGTCGTGCTCGGGCAAGGACAGCTGCAGGGGGAGCTCCGCGAGCAGCGCCCAGTCCGCGTCCCGCAGCTGATGCAGCAGCGCATAGTCCGGTGGAGCGAGCCGCGGACGCTTGCTGCCCCCGATGCGCGCGCGACGCGCCTCCAGCAGCCGCGCCTCGTGGTTGCCCAGCACGGAACGCCCGCCGATCTGCCGGAACAGGTCCAGCACGGCGCGGCTGTCCGGACCTCGGGCGAGGAGATCGCCCACGAAAACCACCCGGTCGCTGGGGCCCGCCGCGAGCGAGTCGAGCAGCTGCGTCAGCTCCGCGATGCAACCGTGAACGTCACCGACGATCAGGGTGCGTCCCATCCAGTCACCAGCTTACTCCCCGGCTCGGCGAGGGTCACCTGCCCCGCACGCGGCCTGCACCGCCCCGAGGGCCGGGCGCCGTCCGGAGGCCTCGCCGCTGCCGAAGCCCAGGCCCGGCGCTCTGTGGTTCTTGCGGCAAGGGCGCCGCGCGTGATAGCCGTTACGGCTGAGATGAAGATCGCTCGCGTCCTTGTGGGTCTGCTCGTCGGGCTGGGTTTGGGTTGCGGAGATGAGGGCGAACCGTATCAGCCGAAGGTACCGCCCCCGGGCGTCAAGGCCAACCTGCCCGCGGTGCCCTCGATCGAGAAGGCCCCGATCAAAGACGGCGACGCGTACACCGTCTGGGGAGCGAGCTACTATCTGCGCAGTCGTGTGCATCACGCTGACGTGGCCGGCAAGGATCTGAAGATCACCGGCTACATCGTGGCGACCAACCTCGCCGAAGCGCCCAAGTGTGCGATCCACGCCACCGGCAAGGAAGATCCCGCCGACTGTCAAGCGCCCATCCCCGCGTTCTGGCTGGCAGACACCAAGGATGCCAAGCCTGAGGACTCGATCAAGGTGGAAGGTTGGGCCTCCAACTTCGCGCAGCTCTACGACGCGGTGAACGAGTACCGCAAGCGCCGCGCCCGCAAGAAGGAAGGCGAGCCGTTGAGCGATAACTTCTGGGGCGTGAAGATCCCCAATCCGCTGCCGGGGCCTGGCGCGAAGGTGACCGTCACCGGCAACTACTCGACCGCGTTCACGCGCGCCACGAGCGGCACCGAAGCGGACCCGATCATGGGTATCTTGACCTATGACGAGATTCAATATCTCGAGCCGCCGCCGGAGCTAGCCACGCTCCCCGGCATGAAGCCTTGAGCTCGAGCGGTGCTCTGTCTTCTGGAGCAGCGCTCTCTGTTCTAGAGCCGTGGACCGGAGCGCCGCAAACCGCAGAGACGGCAAATGGGGCTCGGGTCTGCGCGTGCGCTGCGCGCTTGGGTGAGCTCGGCAGGCGCCCTGCGCTGGCTGCCGCTGTGCGCTTGCCTGGGCTCAGCCAGCTGCTGGTCGGGGCGCTTACCGCTCAGCACGGCACCACGCATCGATGCCGTCGAGATCGTCGGCGCTGACGCCGTCGACACGGAGCGGCTGCTCGAGGGTCTGGCGACGCGCTCCTCGCCCGGCTGGCTCCTGGGCGCCCTGAGCGGCGAGTACGAGTTCCTCGACGAAGCATTGCTCGAGCGCGATCTGGAGCGAGTCGAGCGCTTCTACCGCGCGCGCGGCTTCTATGAAGCCAAGGTCGTCGGGGCGCGCGTGATCTGGACCGACACCGATCGGGTGCGCGTGCAGATCGTGGTCAGCGAAGGACAGCCGGTGCGCATCGCGCCTGCCGGGGCGGGGCGCATCTCGGTGCAGCTGAACGGGCTCGAGTCGCTGCAAGACGCGAGCACCATCGCTCAGTTGATCGCCGCGAGCCCGCGCCCGGACGACATCTTTGACGAGGCGGACTACGAGCGCGCAAAGCGCACGATGCGGCGCATTCTGGCGGACCAGGGCTACGCGTTCGCGAGCGTCTCGGGTCGGGCGGATGTCGATCTGGGGCGGCACGACGCCGTGTTGCGCTTCGATCTGGCGCCCGGCCCCAGGTCGGTATTTGGCCCGATCACGATCGCCGGGCTGGAGCAGGTACCCGAGGGCAAGGTCCGCGACAGCTTGTTGATCGCCGCCGGCGACGATTACTCCGCCGCGGCTCTGGAAGACGCGCGGCGCGCGCTGGTGAACCTGGGGGTGTTCGCCTCGGTGAGCGTCGAAGCCGACACCAGCCAGCCCGCGTCCGCGGTCGTACCGGTGAAGGTCACCTTGCTGGAGGCGGCGCCGCGCGTGCTGCGGTTGGGCGGCGGGGCTCGGCTCGATGCGATCGAGCTCGCGGGCAGCCTGACCGCGGGCTGGGAGAACCGCAATTTCCTGGGCGGGCTGCGCCACCTCTCGCTCGAAGCCCGTCCGGGCGTGGTGTTGTTTCCGACCCGCATGGCGGACTTTCCCAACCTCGCCACGCCCGATCGCGTGCTGCTGCAGGGCGCCATCGAGGCGCGTCTGGTCCAACCCTCGTTCCTGGAGGGCCGGATCAAGGGGTTCTCCAGCGTAGCGCTGGAGGTGCAACCGCTGCTCTACTCCGACACACCGGTCAATGCTCCGCTGATCGGTTTTCTGGAGGTGGCCACGCGCGCGGGCCTCGAACGGCCGTTCCTGTCCCACCAGTTCTTCCTCACCCTGTCGCTGAACTGGCTCGCGGAGCTGCCGCTCGACTACGGACAGCTCACGCTGGGCGGCAACAGCCCGCCCGCGACGCCGGGAGCGATCCGCGATCTCTACATCGTTTATCCCGAGCTGCTGACGCGCTTCGATCTGCGCGACGATCCGCTCGATCCCAAGAACGGCCTGCTGCTCTCCAATTCACTCCAGGTAGCGGTGCCGACGCTGGGCGGCAGCCTCACCGACCTTCGCCTGTATCCGGAAGCGCGCTTCTACGTGACCAAGAGCAAGCTGACCCTGGCATTCCGCGCCGCGACGGGGCTGCTCTTCCCACTCGATTACTTCCCGGCCGAGACCGTGGCAAACAACAACGGTCTGGTACCCACGGCCGACCAGCAGGTGCTGTTGTTCCGGGGTTTCTTCTCCGGTGGTCCGTTCTCCAATCGCGGCTACGCTTTTCAAGGTGTAGGCGGCCGTCAACCCTTCCTGCCCTCCAATGATCGCGGCGTACCTTGCAGCACTGCGGAGATGGACACCGCGATCAATGACCCGCGCTGCTTGCGCCCGGTGGGGCGCCTCACCTCCTGGGAGGTCTCGCTCGAGCTGCGCTTTCCCATTCAGTTCCTCGCACCGCTCGGGGCGGTCTTGTTCCTGGACTCGAGCGACGTGCGGCTCGGGCGCGCCGAGTACTCCCTGGCGACCCCGCACCTGTCGCCGGGCGTGGGCTTGCGCTATCCGACGCCGATCGGCCCCATCCGCCTCGACGCGGGGCTGCGCGTGCTGGAGGTTCTCGGCAAGGAAGAACCGAACGGGGCGTCCCCCACCCTGTTCGGCGCGCCCGTGAGCCTGCAGCTCGCGGTGGGTCAGGCCTTCTGATGCAACGGAGAAACGCCCCCCTGTCGCCCTCGCCGCGCTGGCTGCGCGCCGTGCGCGCGTTCGGCTGGTGCTGCGTGTTCCTGCTCTCGCTGCTGCTCGGGCTGATCCTGCACGCCGACGTCCCCGCGTTTCGCGTCGCGCTCGCCCAGGCGTTGAACCGCAGCCTGGAAGGCAAATTCCGTGGGCAGCTCTCGCTCGGCAACGTCGAGCATCTCGGCGCCACGCGGGCACGGCTCAGCGGGCTCGAGCTGCTCGACGAGCGCGGCGCCTCGGTCCTGTCTTTGCAGCGCGTCAGCGTCGGCTACCACGTCTGGCAATGGCTCGGGCCGCTGCTGTTCGGCGTGGACGCGCCGTTGAGGCTCGAGCACGTGCGCGTGGAGCACGCGCGCCTGCTGCTGGCCAGCGACGCCGAGAGCGGCAAATGGACCCTGGAGCGGGCGCTGCAGAGCCCGCGCCCACCGAGCGGCAAGCCGCGGCGCCCGCCGCCCCGCTTCGCGCTGAGCGAGGTCGAGCTGGGAGACGTCGACGTCACGGTGGAGCACCCGAGCGTCGGGCGCATCTCCGCCAACGTGCAGCACTTGCAGGGTAGCGCCGAGATCGCCGGCGCCGACACGAGCGTCAGCGTGCAGCGCTTCGGGCTTCGGCTCGTCGCCGCTGGCGACGTTCCGCTCAGCGGCACGGGCTCGCTGCGCCTCTTGCCGCACGGCCGCGTGGAGGGCACGTTCCACGGCTTCGTCGACGGCACGGAGCTTGACTCCGCGCTGACCTTCGACGCCGCTGCCAGCGCCCCGGGAGCGACGCCCGCCGAGAGCGAGCTCCAGCTGCGGGTCGCCGTGCCGCGCGCTCGCCCGGAGCAGCTCCGGCGGCGCTGGCCCGGTTGGCCTCTCCAGAGCGAGCTCGGGGCCGAGCTCGTGGCGAGCGGTCCGCCGCGGGCGCTGCGGGTCGAGGCGCAGCTGAACGCGCTCGCGAGCCGCTTCGAGGCCCGGGGCGCGGTCGCGCTCACCCAGCAGCCCGGGGCACGCCTGGAGCTGCGGGGCCATGCGCTCGACGCGCGCTTGTTCTGGCCTGACGCCCCGGCGACAGAGCTCGAAGCGCAGGCCACGCTGCAGCTGAGCAAGGGCCCGGCGGGCCTGCTCGGCGAGCTGAGCGGCAGCACGCAACCGACCCAGATCGCGGGCGTGCCGCTGCCCGGCAGCACGTTCTCTGCTCAGCTCGCGCCCCGGCCCGAGGCCTCGCTGGCGCTGGGAGATGCACGCGGACACCTGAGCGCTCGGCTGTCGCCGGGCGCGGCGGGCGGCGCGCAGCTGGAGCTGCAGGTCAGCCAGATCGATCTGGCGCGCTGGCCCCAGCTTCAGAAGCAGCTGCGCGGTCGCGCGGAGCTGGAGGCGCGCGCGGAGCTGGACGGGGGCCGCCTCACGGGCACGGTGCGCGGCCAATGGGCGCAGCTCGACGCGGGCGCGGTGCGCTGCGCCGAGGGGCGGCTGGACGGCAGCGTCAGCGGAGCGCTCGACGACTGGCGCCGCCTGGAGCTGCGCGCCGCTCTGAACGCTCGCGAGCTCGAGCTGGGGCCACTGAGCTTCGCGACGGCGAGCGGGAACGCCAGGGGCTCACCCTTGCAGTCGAGCTTCGAAGCTGCGCTCCAGACCCGAGCCGGCGCCCACAGCACGCTGCGCGGCAAGCTGGGTCTGGCTGAGACCGTCAGCTTTCGCGATCTGAGCGCGCGCTGGAGAGATCGCGACCTCGAGCTCGCGGCCGAGCTGAGCTACTTCTCTCCCGCGCAACGGGTGTTGCGCATCGAGAGCGTGCAGATCTCGGGCGCGGTCGGCAAGCTGCGCGGGTCGGGCGTGATCCAGCCGGGCTCGGTCGATGTACGGTTGGACAGCGAGCAGCTCGATGCCGGGCGGCTCGCCCGGACCTTCGGCGCTGCCGGCGCCGGCCTCAGCGGCCGCGCGACGGGACACGTCGCGCTGAGCACACAGGCGCGCGATACGCGCGCCAACGTCGACCTCGTGCTCGAGCAGCTCGGGATCCGGGACGTGGCGCTCGGTAGCTTCGACCTGCACGGATCGCTGCAGGAGCGGCGCCTGGTCGCCAGCGTGACGACCCGACAGTCCGCGCTCGGCCAGCTCGAAGCGCGCGCGACCGGGGTGCTCGACGGCGGCGCGCTCGACTCGGCCGCCTGGCGGCGAGCCATCGGCTCGGCGTCTGTCAGCTGGAAGCAGCTCCCGCTGTGGCCCGTCGGCTTGGCCTTGCCCAAGAGCGGTCCGGTGCGCGACCTCGCGGGCCAGCTCGACCTCGCGCTGCAGCTGGAGCGCGCCGAGGCCAAGGCTCCACCCAGCGCCTTTCTGCAGGCGAGCACGCGCGAGCTGAGCTTCAGCGTGGCCGAGGCGCGCGCCGAGACCACGTTCGATCAATTCACGCTGCACGCCAGTGCCAGCCTCGATGGCGCGAGCGGGCACGGCGCCGCCACGGTGCTGCTGACCGATCCGCACGGCGCCCTGGTGACCACCAGCGGCTCGCTGCAGCTCGACCTGGCCCAGCTGCTCGACGACCCGGGCAGGGCCCTGGAGCAGCTCTGGCGCGCGCCGTTGAACGCCCTGATGCGCTTGCACGCCCGGCCGCTGTCGCAGCTGCCCGGGCCCCTCTCGGTGGCAGGCGTGGGCGGCAGCGTGGAGGGCAGCCTTCAGCTGAGCGGCAGTCTTGCACAGCCGACACTGGAGCTGGCGTTCGCAGGTCGCGACCTCTTGAACGGCTCCAGCGCAGGGACGGAGCCGCTCGACGTGACCGGGTTGTTGCACTTCACGCCCGCCGGCGGCCAGCTCAGCGGGCGCGCCGAAGCTGCGCGCGGCAACAAGAGCCTGATCAGCGCGCGCCTGGAAGGGCGGCTGCACGCGCCCGCCGCCACGGGGGCGGACGACCTGCTGTCCCTCGCCTCCTGGCGGCCCAGCGAGCTACGCGCGGCCGCCATGCTCAACGGCGTACCGCTCGAGCTGTGGCCGGCGGCGGCCCGTGAGCGCGCCGACGCCCAGCTGTATGGCAGCGTGTCGCTGGAGCAGCGAGGCGCCGAACAACGCCGTAGCGCGCAGATCGAGATCGAGGGGCTGAGCGTGAACGGACATGCCCTGGGCAACGGCCGCCTGTCGCTGCTCAGCGACGCGAGCGGCAGCCGTGCCGAGCTCCAGCTCGGCAGCGGCAGTCACCGGCTCGCGGCGCGCCTGTCGGGCGTCGCCCCCAGCGCGCAGGAGCCGCGGCCCGGGCTCGAAGGCTCCGTGCAGGCGAACGACTTCCAGGTCGCCAGTCTCGCTCCGCTGGTCAGCGGGATCCTGAGTCATCTCGACGGCACGCTGGACGCGAACGCTCGCGTCCAGTTGAAGCGCTCGGAGGACCAGGACTGGTACCTCGGCATCAACGGCGAGGCCGAGCTGCGCGGCGCCAGCGCGCAGCTCGATCTGTTCGGGCTCCAGCTGCGCGATCTGGCGGCGCACGTGCAGGCCCGGAGCACGCCTCAGTACACGGTGCTGGTGATCGATCCGGTGGAGGCCAAGTCTCGCTCGCGTCGTGACAACGTGCACGGCCAGGCGGAGCTCTGGCTGGAGGGCGTGCGTGTCGTGAACGGCGAGGCGGAGCTGGAGCTCGATGACGTACCGCTCAGCGTCAAGAGCATGGTGCGCGGCACCGCGCGCGGTCGCTTGCTGGGTCAGCTGGAGCGCAAACCCGACTACATGGCGCTGAAGGTGAAGGTTCCCGAGCTGCGCGTCCAGCTGCCTGCGGCCTCCACCCGTACACTGATCGATCTCGACCCCAACCGCGAGATCCACGTGGGCCAGGAGAGCGCGCCGCGGGCGCCGAGGCAGTCGGATGCTCTGCTCTGGAAGATGAGCTTCGAGCTCGGCAACGGCGTCCGAGTCGAACGCGCCGATCTCAGCATCCCGCTCGCGGGCACGCCGGAGCTCGACCTGCAAGACGAGGTGCGACCATCGGGCACTGTCAGCGCGCGCCCCGGCGGGCGCCTGACGCTGTTCGATCAGAACTTCAGCATCGATCACGGGATCGTGCGCTTCGATCCGGACGCCCCCGACAACCCCCAGGTGGACGTCACGGCGAGCTGGCGGGCACCGGACGGCACGACCGTGTTCGTCGACGTCACGGGCCACGCCAAGGATGCGAGCGTACTGACCCGCGACGATCGCGGTCTGCAGGACGTCGACCGCTTCTACCTGCTCACGGGCGGCGCTACCGCCGCTTCAGCCGTCACCGGCAACAGCCTGGCCGAGACCGGCCGAGGCGAAGCGGCCCTGGGCCAGACCTTCTCGCTCGGCATCAATCAAGTCCTTCGCCAGTCGCTCGGTAACGTCGCGGTCAGCGTCGGCACCTCCGCCGACGACCGCGCGAGCTACAGCGCCAGCGTGCGCCTGTCCGATCGCCTGTCGTTTCAAGGCAGCTTTCGTCCTCCCTCGTCCGAGAACAAGCGCGAGGAGAACACCAGCGATCTGACCGGCTCGCTCGACTACCAGATCTCGCGGCGCTGGTCGCTGCGCACCGAGCTCGGCACGACCGGCGCTGCTTTCGATCTGCTCTGGAGCCACCGCTACTGAGCTCAGCGCGCCAGCGCGCGCTCCGACAGGGCCCGCAGCTGCTCCCGGTCCCCCAGCACCATGCCCTTGGGCACCGCGCGTTTGGCACACTGGATGGCGGCGGCGTCCGTGGGCAGATACGCACAGCGCGAAGCCACGTTCAAAGCGTCCCGGTGCAGGTCGCTCCGGGGCTCGACCGCGGCGAGCACGCGCTGGGCGCTGCTGCGATCCCCCTCCCAGCACAGGTTGAGGGCATGCGCGACCTGGCCCGGCACGTAGTCGGGTTTGAGCGCGAGCGCTCGCTGGATGGTGCGCTCCGCCAGCTCCGGCTGATCTGCCATGCGGTGGGCGCGCGACAGCGATGTCCAGGCACGGGGCGAAGCGGGCGCGGTCAGCGCTGCAAAGGTCCACAAGCTGGTTTCCGATGCCCACACGGAGGTCGCCGACCAGCACGAGGGCACCCCGAGCGCGCCCAACCCGAGGAGCGCCGCGAGGGCGGCGGCCGCGTGGCGACGCGCGAGCTCGTGCAGCAGCCAGCCCACGGCGAGAGCTGCCGCCAGGCTGCCAGTGAACCAGTAGCGGTCAGCGATCTCGTTGGTCGGAGCGAACAGCGGCGACGTCAGCACGGGCGCCGCGAGCGCTAGCCCCAGCAGCCCGGCGGCGCGGCGCCAGTTGGCGCGGCGCCAGTTGGCGCGGCGCCAGGCGCCGAGACACAGCCCGAGCAGCGGCACCACGGCCAGCGCCCAGAGCCAGCTCGCTTCGGGTAACGGATCGTATTCGGGCCGCGTGCGCAGCGGCAACAGTGACTCCCACAGGCTCCGCAGCTCGAAACGCACGCTGCGCAGCAACCGTTCAACCCAGGAGGAATAGTCAGCGCGCGGGATCTGCTCGCCCAGCGCGGACAGCCCGAAGCGCCAGTTGATCCACAGCAGCGCGACCACCGCCGCGGCGAGCGCCAGCATTCCCTGCCGCCACCAGCGCGGCGGGCGCCGCAGCAGCGCCAGGGCGGCAACGCAGAGCGGGGCGACCAGCGCGCTTTCCTTGCTGGCCAGCGCCAGGAACCAGAGCGCCGCCACCCCGTAGGGGCGCCACTGGCCAGGACGCGCTGCGGGCCAGAAACACAGGGCCGCCCCCGCGAACATGCCGGCGCTGGCGAGCAGATCCTCCCGGTAGTTCACCGCGGACACGACCTCCGAGTGCAGCGGCATCAGCGCGAACGCCAGCCCGGTACCCAGCGCGGCGGCGAAGCTGCGAAACAGCGCAAACCCGAGCAGGAAGGCCAGCACGCTCACCAGCGCGTACAGCGCCAGCGAATCGAGATGATACCCCGCGGGCGACAGACCAAAGAGCTGGCGATCCCACCACAGCGACAACCCCATCAAGGGTCGCGTCGCGTCGGGCATCTTCCACTCCACGCTCAGCCCCGATGCCGCTGCGCGCAACAAGTCGGGCAGTGGCTTGTCGAGATGCCGGTTGCTGACGACGGTCCAGTAGTCGTCGTAGATGAAGCCGTGATCCAGGCTGGGACCGTAGGCAAGCGCCGCGACGCAAGCCACCAGCAGCGCGCCCTGCAGCAGGCGGCGATGTGAGCACCTCAACAGGGCGCGGGCCCCGCTCGTCAGCTGCCGAATGCCGCTCACCGGACGCAACCATCGGCGCACGGCGCCGCGGAATCAATCGCGCTCGTTGCGCGGCCCTCCCGGCCGCACCACCCCGCGCGGAGATGGAATGCAGAATCCGAAGCACGCTCGAAAGCGCGCTTCGGATTTCCTGCAGGGCCTTTTGCGTCCCGATCCCAAAGCTACCGCCCGCCCCTCGCGACGAGCACCGGACTCCACTCGCGCGTCTTCGGACAACGACTCACCCAACAGCAGCCCGGCTGGCATTTCTATGGCTCTGCCGGCACCACTCGAAAGGCGACCCCGCCATCACTGGCTGACAACGCAGGCGCCCCTCACGGCGCCCGCGCCACCAGCTCCGACGCGCGACAGACTCGGCCGTTTCACGCCGAGCCGATCTCAGGCGTCAGTGAACGCTTCAGTTATTCGACGTCGGGCCGCCGTCGCCGCCGTCCGGCAGCTCCGCACCGGCATCGCCGCCAGCGCCCGCTTCACCGGCGCTACCTGCAGCGCCCGCCGCGCCACCCTGGCCGCTCCCGCTGCTGCCCGCCGTGGGACCGCCGTCAGGCTCGGTGCCGCCCCCGGAAGAGCCGCCGCCACCACCGCTTCCACCGCCGCCGCCGATGCCGGGGCTTGGGATGATGACGTCATCATCACCGCACGCGACATAGAAGGAGCAGCTGAGCGCTGCCATCACGAGCACCAGGGGACCAAAGGAAGAACGCTTAGCCATAGATACCTGTCTTTATTATCAGCCCACGCAGCAGAGGGGTCAACGAAATTTACAGCAACAGAATTGTCATCACGCACTTCGGTAACGAACAACACTCGTTCCTCGAGGCATGTACGAAGGCGACGTACGCAAGCGCGCTGCAACACACATCGAGCGCTGTTCCATGCGCTGAAATCGCGCACGGCCGCGCTCATCGCAATGACACACGGCAGCTCGATTCATCGCATCGTCGTCCATCATGGGAAGATCACGGAAGGTAGCGTCACAGTTCCACGGGAGTCGCGCGCTCTCGCGACGGTCATTCGAGCTACGGTGCTTCGAGCTACAGTTGACTCGAGAAACTCGAGCGATGCTGTCAGTCAGCCCTCGCTCCGTGTTCGTCAGCACTCTCGGCCGCGACTCTCTCGAGTTCTGATTTCGGGTCTATTTCACGATCTCTGTCTTGCGGCCCGCTCGATGCTTCTCGATCGAGTCTGAAGCCCCACCCCTGATCCAGCGGCTGTTGCTCGGTAGGTGTCTCGCCTCCGAACAATCAGCAGCGTCTTCAGAACGGCGCGCCGTGAGCGCAGTTTAGGGCTTCCTCGCGCCGGACCCAAGTTTTGACGATGGGCGCACAGCGACCGTCGAGAGGCTGCGCATCGAGCACCTCGACCCGCCCTCGCTCCGGTCCACGGCTTCGAGCCAAGGCTTTTGCTTCACGTTCAGGTGGCGGTGCGAGGAGGAAAAGTGCGACCCTCCCTTGGCGGTCCGCGCCCTGTTCCAGCAGGAAGGGTGCCGGGCCACAAAGCCCGCCGATTCCAGCACCGACGTGCGCTCCGCCCTGATCTGGCTGTCACGCTGTGCAAATGGTACGCGCTGAAGCTGAACGTGCGCTGCGACGATGGCGGGGGTCCCCCGCGGCCGGGGTGCGCGAGGACGTCTATGGAACAGAACCCTTCCCTTCCCGCGCGCTGGAAGGACTCGCTCTCCGGCGCCCTGGAGCACCCACTCCACCGCCTGCGCATCGGCTACGCCGCCTGGCTCTTCGGCATCTTCTGTTACTTCCTGCCGGCGGCCACCTGGAATCCGGTGTCCCGCTTCGATCTGACGCGTTCGGTGGTGGAGCGCAGCTCGTTTGCCATCGACCCGTACGTCGACAACACCGGCGACAGGGCTCATCGCGGGGAGCACTGGTACAGCGACAAGGCGCCTCTCGCCGCGCTGTTGGCCGTGCCTGCGTATCAGGCCTACCACTGGATGGAACGCTCGCGCGGCAAAGCGCCGGCGTATCAGGTCGTCGCCAAGGCCGGCGAGGCTCCGCAGCGGGTGACCGTGAATCGCTCCTTTCAGCGCGCGCTGTACGTGTGCTCGCTGTCCACGGCGGCGCTCGCAGGCGTGGGGGTGGGCCTGGCGCTGTTCGAGCTGTTGCGGCGCCGCCTGTCGATCCCGACGGCCCTGGCAGGCTCCGCAGCGGCCGTACTCGCCACGCCCCTCTTTCCGTACGCCACCAGCTTTTACGGCCACGCCGTCGCTGCCGGCTTCCTGACGATCGCGGTCGCCCTGCTGGATACCTGGGGAGCGGGAGCGCCAAGCTCCACCCTGGAGCTGCCGTCGCGCCGTCGCGCGCTTCTGGCAGGCCTGTGCCTCGGCACCAGCATCGGCTGCGAGTACTTGAGCTTCGTCCCGGCCGCCGCGCTCTCGCTGGTCTTCGCGCTGGGATTCGTGCTGAGCTCTCGGGATCGAGGCCGCGCGTTGCAGCGCTGCGCTTCCGAGTTGCTCGTACCGATGGGCGTGGGCGCGCTCGGTCCCGTGTTGATCATCGCCGGCTACCACTGGGCCTGCTTCGGCGCCCCCTGGCGCACCGGCTACTCCTTCGTCGTGGACCCCAAGTTTGCCGCAGGACATGCCAGCGGTTTGCTGGGCATTCGCTTGCCCAGCGCAGCGGCGCTCTGGGGGCTCTCGTTTGGGCGCCTGCGCGGCTTGTTTTACATCGCGCCGCTGGCGCTGGCGCTGCTGGTCGGGCTGGTCGCGCGGGCTCGCTCCCGCGACCGCGCGGCGCTGGCGGGCGCTTGCGCGTTCGTGGCGCTGCTGCTGGTCAATTCGAGCTACTACATGTGGTGGGGTGGCGCCGCCGCGGGCCCCCGCCACCTGGTCCCGGTGCTCGGCCTGCTGGCGCTGGGCGTGCCCTGGCTGTGGCAGCGCGCGTGGCTTCGCTCCGTGTGCGGCGCGCTGGCGCTGGTTTCCCTGTTCAACATGATCGCCATCGCCGCTGTCGGCCTGGAGGCGCCCGAGCACGGGGACATCCTGCGCGACTTCATTTACGAGCGGCTCGCTGCGGGCAAGCTCTCCGCCCTCAGCGGCGCTTCGAACCTGGGCATCGAGTTCGGAGTGGTCCGCGGCGGCTCGCTCGGTCCGCTGCTCGTCTGGCTGCTGGTCGGGGCGCGCATGCTGTATCGGCAAACCCGGGAGCTCCCGGCAGAAGCCGAGGGCGCTGGCCCTGCCCCGACCGCGGATGAGCTCTCCCCGGCGGCGCCTCCAGCAGACGCCGCCTCCTCGATCACGGGTTGAGGGCCGTCCTCTTGCCCGCGCGCGGTGAGCACGCGGGCGACGCGCTGCCCTCTGCGCCTTGCGCCCAAACGCGACCAGATCTGCCCCGAAAAACGAGAATCCCGCCGCTGGGGCCAGCGGCGGGATTCAGTCGGGGCCAGTTCTCGGGCCCTCGCTCGAGGAGCTGCTCGCTACTCGCGAGCCGCGAACGACGACCCGGTGCAGGCCACGAAGGTCGTGGTGTTCGCACCGAGGCCGCGACCCACGAAGCGCAGCAGGCGCTTTTGCGTGGCCGGGCAGTTGGCGACCAGCTCCGGGTTGCTGGTGGTCGGATCGTCATCCACGTAGCACCAACCCTCGACGCCGGCCGCGTCCGTGTCGTTCTTGCAGATCCTCAGAGCCTGCTGCGCGTCGGGGCGGTCCACCTGCTGCACCTGCTGCACTTCGCACAGGCACGCCCTCTGGCAGTTCGGATCGTCGGTGCCGCAGGGCTTGCCGATCTCGTTCGCCAGCTGGCCGCGCACGACCGCGTCCACCTGCGGATCCGGGACCTTGCGCGCGAACTGGGCCTCGCAGGGCGGGCAGGCCAGGGCGGCGCCGGTGTTGGGATCCTTCGGCGGCTGGGGCGTGGTCTCCACCAGCGTGCAGGGCACGGTGCCGTCCGCGTTCACCGTCAGTGCGCGCGGCAAGCAGCGGTTGCCCAGCTGCTCCTTCAAGCGGTCGACGATGGCCGCGATGGCCGGGCGATAGCCGTAGTCGGGATCTTCCGTGCGCGTGACGTTGCGCGCGCAAATCGAGGCGACGATCGAGTTCGTGGACTGCGCGCCGAAGTCCTTGAGCACCTGCAGCTCGCGCAGACCCGGATAGGCCTTGGCCCAGTACTGCGTGGTGCCCGGGGCGCTGGAGCCCGGCGTCTGCTCGCAGAGCGGACGGTCGAACACACCCTGGTAGCAGTCGCAGTTGGCCGTGTTCGGGTCGAGATTGGAGCAGTCGCGCGTCGGCTCCAGAGGGAAGATGCAGGCGTACTGCAGGTCATCCGCGCGCGCGGGAGTGCCTGTCTGAGTCGCGGTGCCCTGCGTCGTGTCGTAGTCGCGGCCGTTGTAAGCGTTGCCGGCCACGATGCCCGGACGCGGGAACTGCGGGCTCTCGACCATGTACGGCAGCGAGGGCGGGGTACCCGGCTGGCTCTGGACCTCCGGCTGGGAGCCGCTGGCGGCGCGCCAGGGGGTGCCGGGGTTGCCCAGGATCTGATCCCAGACGTTGTCCGCCGTCAGCTCCTTGTAGGTCTTGAAGCGCAGGTTGTTGGGCGCGATGTCGCGACCGTTGGCGTCCTTCTTGGCCTCGATCGCTTGCCACGGGACACCCACGATGCCACCGAGGAACACCAGCGACGGCAGACGGCCGCCCGAGAACAGCGGATTTTCACGGATGTCGTTCGGATCACAGCCGTCGGTGGACAGGTCCAGCGCGTTCCAGCAGAGCTCGAACTGGGTCAGCGCGTTCACGTAGCGCTGCGTAGGATACAAGAAGTCGACGCCGAAGCGGCGCTTCTGCTGGTAGCAGCGCAGATTCTGCCCATCTTCACTCGGCTGCAGCCGGTTCTCGTTCTGGGGGTCCGACTGGCAAGCGGGATCCACGGCACACCCCGCGGGCGGCGTCAGCGGACACGAGTAACAGCACTTGTCGTTCGGGTCCTCGGCGCACTTGGACGAGCCCTTGAACATGGGCCGCGTGTCCTCGATGTTGAACACGACCCAGGTCTGGTTGCCGACCTGCGCGGAGCAGTCGTTCTCGTCGGTCAACATGATGATCGCGACCAGCGAGTCGTCGCGCAGGAATGCGTCGCGCTGCGCGAGCAGCGTGTCGTCGAGCAGGATGCGGTTGTCCGGACCGGTCGACGGCTGCACGCAGTTCGCTGCCGTCGAGCTGCTGCCGCGGCACTGCACGCGAGCCAGCTTCTGGTAGGGCACCGGGTCGATCAAGAAGCGGTACCAGCTCTCCAGCGAGGCTTCCCAACCGCAACCGTTTTCACCCACCGCGGTCACCTGCCGCTGGAAATTCAGGTTGAAGTTGCTGAGGTCCGTCGGATTGGCGCCGCCAGCGCGCCATTCGAGGAAGCCCCGGTTGTTGGCGCCCGTGTTCTGCCCGCGCGGCAAGCTGCCCACGAGATGCGCCATGTCGACCTGATCGGGCTTGTACTTCGGGAAGGAGGAATCAGCAGGGCAGGCCACGTTGGCGCCCACGTCACCCAGGCTCGAGGACACGATACCGATGTTGATGTCCTTGATCGGGTTGAACTCCTGGCTCTGCCCGTCCGGACAGGTGGTGGAGCCCTCCGGAGGCGCGTCGTGCTGATTGCCCTGGGCATCGACGCAGATCGGGTTCACCAGGCGGCTCACCAGATCGGGCACGGCGGCACGCAGGATGGCCTGCTTGTCGCTCATCGAGATCGAGTTATCGATCATGAACAGCAGGTCGATCTTGTCGACGGACGTCTGCGTGATCTTGTCGACGAAGATGTTCGTCGTCACTGGCGGCG
This sequence comes from Polyangiaceae bacterium, assembly GCA_035760985.1. GTDB lineage: Bacteria > Myxococcota_A > Polyangia > Polyangiales > Polyangiaceae > SZUA-265. Next base: position 28,213 of record DASTRX010000183.1, on the reverse strand, counting down.
GCGAGCCGATCGGACGATCGAGACACGCGAGGGCGGCCGTGGCGATGCCCGCGCCGACCCACAAGGAAGCGACCCAGACCCGCGCTCGAGGCAAGCTCTGGCGTGCCAATCTCCGGCCCGACGACACCCAGCGTCCGAAACCGCGCTCAGAAGTTATTTTCATACTGTCGTACCCGCTCCTCGGAATAACATCTCCACAAACTCGGAGCAACCTCCGCGCCGGGCTTCTGCGTGTAGGCAAGCGGGCGAATTCGCGGCTGCTATCGTTTGCTTCGGCAGGCGCCCCTGCCGGGATGAACCTGGATCGGGTGCGCACCCCGCCGCGCACGGCTCGGGCTCGCGCGGGCGCCGCTCGACGGCAGCTTCGGCGCAGCGCGTTGCCTCGCTCGAGGTGCCCTGAAGGAACATTACCGCAGGGGTGAGGCGCTCGCGCGTGTTCCAGGCGGGCACCGCGCTGAATGCCGCCCCCGAGCCTGCTTCAACCTGGCGAATCCCAGCGCTCCTACACTGGCGCTGCGCGATCCGAGGCATCCGCTGCGGCGTTTGTGTCGATCTGCGATGCACCCCCTTCGGCCGGATCGCCGTCGGCGCTCGCCGGCGTCGCGACCTGCGCGGCGAAGTGCGCCCGCAGAGCCCGCACGTGGCGCGCGCCGACGCCCTCGATGGCCAGCAGCTGCTCGTCGCTCGCCGCCTGCAGCCGCTCGGGCCCCCCGACGTGCTGCAACAGCAGCTGGCGAGTCTTCGGGCCGATCCCCGCCACGCCGTCCAGCGCCGACGCGAAGCGCCGGCGCTTGCCCGCCTTCTTGCGCATGCGGTTCGCAAAGCGGTGCGCTTCGTCTCTCGCGCGCGCCAGCCAGAACAGCTCGGGCGCATTGGGCTTGAGCCCGAGCGGGTTCTTCTGACCGGGCAGATACACGCGATCGATCAGCTTCTCCCCCTGCACGTTCTCCTTTTCCTTGGCCAGGCCCACGATGCTGAGATCGCGCAGCCCGAGGTCATGCGCCGCGGCGAGCGCGACCGCCAGCTGGCCGCGCCCCCCGTCCACCACGAGCAGGTCCGGCAGCGCCCACGCCGCCCGGGCCTCGGAAGCATCCGCCGAGCTCCGCGCGCTCCCTTCCGAGTGCTCCGCTTCCGGCGTGGACTGGCGGGCACGCTGACCGCGTACAAAGCGGCGCGACAGCACCTCGTAAATGGCGGCATAGTCGTCGCCCGCCGCCGCCGTCTTCACCCGGTAGGAGCGATAGTCGCGCTTGTTGGGCAGTCCGTCCTTCAAGGCCACGATCGAGCCGTAGGTGTCCTGCCCGGCCAGGTGCGAGATATCGATGCACTCGATGTGCCGCGGCAGCACCGGCAGGCGCAAGCGAGCCTGCAGACGTCCGAGCCGCTCCTCGATGTCCTGCTCGGCCCGGCGCTTCTCCTCGAACGCGTGGCGCGCGTTTTCCTGTGCCAGCTCGAGCAGCTGCCGCCGCACCCCGCGTTCGGGGGCAAAGAGCTGCGTCTTGCGCGGTCGCCGGCCCGTTTGCTCCGCGCTGGCAGCGCGGCGCTCCGTCAGCCACTCCGCGACGCCCGCTGCGCCGTCGGGCAGCTCGGGCACGATCACCTCGTCCGGGATCAACAGGTCGAGGCCGTCCTCCCCGTAGTGATCGCGCAGGTAGCTCGCGATCACCTCGCGATCGGGCACCTCGACCCGCGGTTGCGAGAACGTGGCCGCCTCGATCACGCGCCCGGAGCGCACGTAGAGGACCGCGAGCTCGACCAGCTCGCCCTCGCGATACAGGCCGATCACGTCTTGATCCTTGTCCGTGACCGCGACCACGCGCTGCTGCTGCCGCACGCTCTCGATCGCCTGCATCTGGTCTCGATACAGTGCCGCCAGCTCGAACTCGAGCTGCTCGCTGGCGGAACGCATGCGCTCATCCAGCTGGCGGCTGAGCTCGTCGTGCCGGCCCTCGAGGAACAGGCTCACGGCGCGCACCTGTTCGTCGTACAGCTTGCGGTCGACGTCGTAGACGCAGGGCCCCGAGCAGCGCTTGATCTGGTACTGAAGGCAGGGGCGCTTGCGGCTCTCGAAGTCCCGGTCGCTGCAGGTCCGCAGCTGAAAGTGCTTCTCCACCAGGTGCAGGGTGCGGCGCGCCGCCGTCGCGGAGTGATAAGGACCGAAATAGCGCGCCTTGTCCGGCTCCGGGCGACGCACCAGGTCGAGCCGCGGCCAGTTCTGCGCGGGATCGAGGCGCAGGGTCAGGAACTCCTTGTCATCGCGCAGCTTGACGTTGAAGCGCGGTCGCTGCTCCTTGATCAGGCTGTTCTCTAGGATCGCCGCTTCCTTTTCGGTCTCGGTGACCAGGGTCTCGAAGCGGCCGAAGGCGCTGCGGAGAAACGGCAAGAACGCGCGGTCATCGCTCGAGCCTGCTTGAAAATAGCTGCGCACGCGCGAGCGCAGGCTCTTGGCCTTGCCGACGTACAGCACTTCGCCGCGCCGATCGCGGAAGATATAGCAGCCGGGCCGTGCAGGCAGGGCCGCCAGGCGCGACTCCAGCTCCTCGGCGGTAAACGGCGGCTCCACGCTGGTCGGCGCCCGGAACGACAGCTCGGGCGGCGGCCCGTCCACGGGCTCCAGCGCTTCCGGAACATCGTCGTCCGGACCGAGCTCGTCGCCCTCGGCAGGCTCGGCATCGGCGCGGAGCGACAGCTCTTCGCCGGCATCGCCAGCCGCTGGCTCGCGCGCGGGAGACTCGTGGTTCGCGGGGAACTCTGTGGGAGCTGCGCTCTCGGACATGTCGCGCCAGGTCAGACTAGCGCCCACGACGCGGCTTGACGACGATCCATCGCGCCGATCTCCGAGCGCCCGACCCGGCTGGCCGCGTCGACGCGGTCCGTTCCGCGGGCGATCGCGATCTCGCCGCGGCGCGGCCAGGCCTCTCATCACTCCGCGCCAGCGCACGCGAGCTCCGCGCGCTGCACGACTCTGTCGCTCTCATCCCGCCCACGCCTCATCTGCCCTGAATCGGAAGTGGCAACGCCAAGCGTTGAAACTGGCCGGCCGCCGCGAGCCGCTGAAGTGCAAGAAGAGCCGCTAGCTTCCTGAGCCAGCCCGCCGAGCTAGCCCCTCCTCAGCTCGCGGAGATCGCCGGGGCGGTTCGCAACTGCCGGCTGGGCAAAATCGATTGACCAACCGGTCACCCCACCCAAACGGCGAACCGAGCGAGCACCCGCCGCGCGGCCGCAACACCCTCCGAGACATTTTTGGAGTCCTGAAATACCCGAAATCGTTAGAACAGTGGGGCTTTCAGCAACTACGACCGACCGTTCGGGTTCTCAACCGCTCGGAAAGGTTGTATGGGGCTCGAGTGACGTGTCGAGCCGTCCGGATCTGCGCGTACGACAGTTGACGACATCGTGACCGGGGGTGATATTCCGAACAACCGTGCGGATAGCTTCGACGACCTCCCTTCTCGAGAACGAGCTCGAGAATTATGTGACCCTCGACCGACCGGTCGAGACAGCCCAGTAGAACCTATGACGACTGTAGATCCCTCTGCCCAGCAGTTCCATCCCATGACCGAGCAACCCAAGGACAACGGCGCGACGCCGCGCAGCGTGGATTGGAACAACCCACGCGTGGCAGCCATCCTGGATGCGGCGGCAAAGTGCTTTGCACGCAAGGGCTTCAGCGCCACGACGCTGGCGGAGATCGGCAAGGAGCTGGGTCTGCGCAAGAGCATCGTGCACTACTACTTCGCGAGCAAAGCAGCGCTGATCCACGAGGTGCAGAGCTACACGTACCAGAAGTATCTGGACCGCGTGAAAGAGGCCATTCAGGCGGCCGGCAGCAGCGGTGACCCCGCTCATGTCGCGATGCGTGCGCTCTGGGCCGCCGTCGGTGAAGGCGACGTGGGCTTGAACATCGAAGTGTGGAGCGCCTCGCGCAACGATGAGGAGCTGCGCCGCCGCGCTCAGGCCCTCCAGGAGGAGAAGCGCAAGGTCATCGAAGATGGTCTGCGCGCTCTGCTCGGCCCGAGCGGTGCCAACAACGTACCGCTCCGCCCCTTGAGCACGCTCGTGATGAGCGTACTGAATGGGCTGGCCGTTTCGGAGTACGTCGAGGGCAACGACGCGCAGGTACAGAAGTCCTACGAGATGTTCCTCGCGCTTCTGGCCGCCGGCGGCAAGCAGCCGAGCACGCTCTCGAACTCCACCCAGCAGGCGTCCGCCGGCTCCGCGCCGGTGAGCTGACGCTTTCGGCGGATGGCCCCGGTCGGCGGAAGCTGCCCTGCCCCTGCCAGCTGACCGTTTCGCTCCGCGCTCGTGGCTGCACGAGCGCGGGCTATCCGAGGCTCTTCGCTAGCGGCATTCTCGGCACATGCACTTCGGGGAAATCCTGGGCCAGCCAACGGCGGTGCAGACGTTGCGCCGTGCGCTGCAGAGCGGGCGGTTGCACCACGCCTACCGCTTCGAGGGGCCAGATGGAGTCGGCAAACAAGCCTGCGCGTTCGCGCTGGCGCAGGCGCTGGTCTGCACCGAGCGGCCCCGGGAGGGCTGCGGGCAGTGCTCGGCGTGCCGGCGCGCCAGCACGCTGTCCGAAGACCCGCCGCAGGTGCCGGCCCACCCGGATGTGGTGCTGATCGAGCGCGGTCTGTATCCGGCGAGCGTGCTCGGCCGCTCCAGCCCGGAGACGACGGGGATCGGCGTGGAGCAGATCCGTCGCATCGTGCTCGCGCGGGCCGCGTACCCGCCACATGAAGCGCAGAACCTGCTCTTCATCTTCCGCGCTGCGCACGAGCTCACGGTCAGCGCGGCCAACGCGCTGCTGAAGACCCTGGAGGAGCCGCGCCCCAACGTCCACTTCGTGCTGCTCACCGATCAGCCGCGGCGACTGATCGACACGGTGCGCTCGCGCACGCTGCCGATCCGCTTCGGCCCGCTGCCGGACGAGCACGTGCTGGAGATCGCGCGCCAGCACGGGCAGGCGCTGACGCCCGATACGCTGGCGCTGGCTGCTGGCAGCGCCCGCCAGGCGCTGGAGCTCTGCGATCCGGAGCGGGTGGAGCGGCGGCGCGAGTTCGTGGCCGCGGTGCTGCGCGCCATGGCCGCTCCCGATCTGGGCGCGGCGTTGGAGCTGGCGGCGTCCGAATCCGGTGAGCGCGCCGATCTACACGAGGATCTGCGCGGCCTGGCCCAGCACTTCGCGTTCGAGGCGCGCGCCCGAGCCAGCGGGGATGGGCGCGGCGCCGCTCGGCCCGCGCAGTGGTACGCGGAAGTGCTGGTCGCGCGCCAGGCCCTGGAACGCAACGCTCCCCCCGCGCTGACGCTCGAGGCCCTGATCGCCCGTCTACGCAGGATTTAGGGGATGGAGAGCGGGCGCTGCAGCGCGCCCTGCGGCGCGAAGCTCGCTCTCAGCCTCCGAGCAAGGCATGAAGCCGGCGCGCGGTGACGGTGACCTGCGCCAGTCCCCCCGCGGGCAAGAGCGCCGAGATCACCGCGCCGACGTCCGCGCGCGCAGCGACCTCCGGCGCGCGCGCTTCATCGATCCCCCCGATCGCGACCAACGGTACGCCAGCCTCCCGGCAGCGTGCCCCCGCCCGCCCCAGGGCCTCCAGCCCCACGACAGGCTCCGGGTCGCGCTTGCTCCGGGTGGCGAACACGGGCCCGAACGCCACGTAGCTGGGCCGCTCGGCGAGCGCCTGCTCCAGCTCGTCGTAGCGGTGCGTCGAGACCCCCAGCCGCAGATCGGGGCCCAGACGCCGCACGTCCTCGAGCGGCAGATCGCTCTGGCCCAGGTGTACGCCGGGGCTGCCCGAGAGCAGGGCGAGGTCGGGACGATCGTTGACGAAAAAGGGGACGCTCGCGTCCCGGCACAGCGCCGCCATGCGGCGCGCCGTATCCAACGTCGCGCGCGCTCCAGCGCTCTTGGCGCGCAGCTGAATGGCCGCGGGGCGCGCATCCAGCAGGCGCTCCAGGAACGGCAGCGGCTCGCAGCTCCGCGCTGCCAAAAAGTCGCAATCCACGATCGCATATAAGCCGCGCACGGGCCGAGCATAGTCTGGAGAACTCCCGAACGCAGCAGAGTCGAATCGCCTGCGGCCCTGTGCTAGCCCTGGAGCATGCAGCGCTGGATCCATGGAGCCACCCTCGGCCTCGCCTCGCTCTGGCTGACCTCCAGCCCGAGCGCCCTGGGTCGAACCGCCAAGCAGCTGACGCCTGCGCCGGACGAGCCGGCTGCCAGCGCCGGCGCAGCGAGCTCCGCTCCGGGCGGGGAAGACGGGCTCGCCACGCTGACGCGTGACTTCACGCTGACGGTGACCGAAGACGGCCCCAACCAGCCCTGGACGATCACGCTCGCCAACCGTGGCAGCGAGCCGCTCGGGTTCATCGCGGACCCTGGCTTGTTGTGGTTCGACGTGACCTTGCCAGGCCGCGCCCCGCAGTCCTGCCGCCTGCCCGCGCCGCTGCGCCCGAGCGCGATGCAGCGCAAGAGCGTGCTCGTGCTGAATCCCGGAGAGCAATACAGCCGCCGCCTGGACCCACGCTTCTTCTGCTTCTCCGAGCTGGGCCAGGGGCTGCTCGTGCCGCAAGCCAAGGTGACCCCGAATTTTGGCTGGCCCCGCGAGACCGTGCTCGACAGATCCAAGCCGCGCGCGGGCAAGGCGGCCGCCGCCGCGACGAGGCCGGACGAACCGCCCTTCGTGGCCTGGCGGCTCGAGCGCCCGGCGAGCAGCGGCACGGCGGCGCCCTCCGCCGAGCCCGGCGGCCTCGAGGACGAGGCGGACGAGGGCCAGATCAGCGGCGCCGATGCTTCGTGGCAGACGCCCAGGGAAGGTCTGAAGTTCATCCAGGGGGCGAGCCTGGAGCTGCCTGACTCTTATGCCAGCTGGATGGGCAGCGCTCGGCGCGATGCCACCCACGATGTCGAGCTCGTGCTGCTGGCGGGCTCGGACGCCGAGGACGAGCACAACGCGATGGTGACCTTCGGGTTGCTCAACGCGCAGGCTCGACCGCTGCAGATCTTCGTGCGGCGCGAGCTGCTCGAATATGACGTGCAAGGCCCCGACGGCTACTTCGAGTGCCCCGCGTCGGAGACGGGCCCGCCGGATTTCGCTTCTTTCTCGACTGTGCCGGCGCACGGGGCCGAGCGCGCGATCGTGCGGCTGTTCGAGCTGTGCCCGCGCCGGAGCTTCGCGCGGCCCGGCCTGTACGAGGTGCGGGCCAAGCTGGCCGCCAGGTGGTCCGGGCAAGAGCTCGGGCTGGACGCTTTCGTGGGCCAGCTCGAGACCGCGCAACCCGTGTTTGTGCGAGTGCGCAGCGGCGATCGCTCGTCCTTCGCGCGCCTGGTGGTGCCGCCCGCTGGCGCTCCCGGCCCTGTTGCCGCGCCCGGAGCGGCGCCCACCGAGCCACAGGAAGCTGCGCCGGCAGAAGAAGCGCCCGACAACGCGGGCGCGCCGGACGAGCAACTGCCGGCGGCGCCGGAGCAGCCGGCGACGCCGGGCCCCGAGAATCCGCCCGTGGAATGACGGCGCTCGGGCCCGACAGGTCTTTGCGAGAGGAGCCCGCACCGCAGGCTGGACTTTCCGCAAGCTCGGGCCGCTTGCCAGACTGGAGGCTGAGCTACGCCGGACTGATCCTGGCCCTGCTCGGCGCGTGCGCGCTCTCGCTGCGGGTCGGTCACGGCGATCTGCACGACGCGAGCTTGCGCGCGGCGTTGCTGGAGCTGCGCGCGCAACGCTTGCTCGGCGCGGCGCTGGCCGGTGCCGCGCTCGCGGTCGCGGGCGTGCTGGTACAGGGGCTGTTTCGCAACCCGCTCGCCAGCCCATCCGTGCTCGGCACGAGCGCGGGAGCGAGCCTCGGCGGGCGTCTGGCGCTGCTTGGTTTTCAGTTCGTGCTGGCCAGCGGCAAGCTGCCCGGCATCTCACCGGATGTCGCGCTACCGGTCGGCACCGTGCTGGGCGCGCTGACCGCGCTGGGCGTGCTGCTCCTGGTCTCGCGCGTGCGCGACGATCTGGTCGTGCTCCTGCTCACCGGCTTCCTGCTGGCCTCGCTGTTCGCCAGCCTGGAAGCGTTTTGCGTCAGCCTGGCGCAGGAGCGCTGGGAGCTCTCGCGCGCCCTGCTCAGCTTCGCGCTCGGCGATCTGAGCGGCGTGGGCGCGCGCCAGCTCCTGCTGGCGGCGCCGCTGGTGATCGCGGGCTGCGTGCTCGGCTGGAGCTGGGCCGCGCCGCTGGATCTGATGCTGAGCGGTGAAGACGAGGCGCGCAGCCTCGGCGTCGAGCTCGGCTCGCTGCGCCTGTGGGTCGTGGTCTGGACGGCGGTGCTGACTGCGGCGGCAGTCTCGCTCGGTGGCAACGTCGGCTTCGTCGGGCTGATCGTGCCGCACGCGTTGCGGCCCCTGGTCGGCGTGTTGCATCGCCGCTTGCTGCCCGCCGCGGCGCTGGGCGGAGCCATCTTTGTCGCGCTGTGCGACGTACTGTGTCGGATGCTGCCGGGCCGCAGCGAGGTCCCGCTCGGCGTGATCACGGGCCTGATCGGCGCCCCCACCTTTCTCTGGCTCTTGCTCCAGCACCGGCGCGACAGCTATGCCCTGTGAGCCCGCTCGCGCGCTCTAGCCCCTGCCCGCCTCCCATGCCCCGCCCCGTCGACTGGCTCAACGCCGTAGCTCTGGTGCTGGCGCTCGGCGCGGCCACCGGCGCAGCGCTGCGCCCGGCTGCGCGCGTGCACGCGCGGGCAGTGAGCCCGGGGGAGAGCCTGCCGCCGCTCGATCAACCGCTGCCGCTGGCGGACGGCGGCCGCGCGCTGAGCGACGCCACCGGCGCGCTGATCCCGCTGGGGCCGTATCGGCGCGTGGCATCGGGCAGCCTGCTCGCCGATCCGCTGGTGCTGGCGCTGTGCGCGCCCGACGAGGTGGTGTCCTTTTCGGCGCGGGCGCCGGATGCTCGGGATGCCTATCGTTACGCCGGCAAGCCCAGCGTCGACGCACACCGCGTGGAGTCCCTGCTCGGCGTGCATCCGGATCTGGTGCTGGTCAACAGCCTCGGCGATCACGCGTTCGTCGAGCGCCTGCGCGACGCCGGCCTGCGCGTGTTCGATCTGGGGCCGATGCGCGGCGTGCAGACGTTCATGAGCAACGTGCTCGCCGTGGGCTGGCTCGTGGGGCGCGAGCCGGCCGCGCGGGCGCTGGCGCAGCAATTCCGCGCGCGGCTGGAGGCGATCGCCCGTCACATCCCGCCGGCGGAGCGCCGCAGCGCGCTCTATCTGGGCATTCACGGCACTCAGATGTTCGGCGGCACGCGCGGCACGAGCTATCACGACGTGCTGCACTACGCGGGACTCGAGGACGTGGCGGCGCGCGCCCTGGAAGGTTGGCCCAGCTACGACCCCGAGCAACTCCTGGCCTTCGATCCGGAGCTGATCGTCGGGCAGACCGGCACGCGCGCGGCGCTCTGTGAGCGCGACGACCTGAGCCGGCTGCGCGCCTGCAGCCCGCGCGGACAGGTGATCGAGCTCGACCCGCAGCTGTTGAATGACGCCGGCCTCGGCATGCTGGAAGCGAGCGAGCAGCTGCACGGGGCCGCCTACCCGGAGCGCGCGCCATGAGCGAGGCCAGCTTGATCGCTCGAGACGTGCGCGTACGCCTGGGCGGGCGCTGGGTTGTCGATGGCGTGGACTTCCGGGCCGATGCCGGGGCAGTGAGCGCCATCGTGGGCCCCAATGGCTCGGGCAAGACCAGCCTGCTGCGCGCGCTGGCCGGGCTCGTCCCATGTTCCGGCAGCGTGCGGGCGGGAACGCTGGACGTTGCACAGGCGCGCGCCGCCGAACGCGCGCGGCGGATCGCTTATCTGCCCCAGAGCTCGGGTTTGCGCGCTCTGCTCAGCGTGCGTGAGGTCGTGGCGCTGGGCCGCTATGCGAGCCGCCCCGGCTGGCTCGCGAGCACGCGCCACGATGACGCACAGGTTGCCGAGGCGCTGGCGCGCGCCGGTATCGCCGGCCTGGCCGAGCAAGCGTATCCCCAGCTCTCCGGAGGGCAGCAGCGGCTGGTCCTGATCGCGCGCGCGCTCGCCACCGGCGCCCGCATCCTGCTGCTCGACGAGCCGACGGCGTCACTCGACGTGCGGCACGCGTTGCGGCTGTTCGAGCTGCTGGGTGCGCTCGCGCGCGACGGCTACTGCGTGGTGCTGGTGTTGCACGATCTCGACGACGTGCAGCGCCACGCGACGCACGCTCTGCTGCTGGAGGCCGGCCGCGCCCGAGCTTCGGGTTCCGCGAGCAGCGCCGAGTTCTTGGAGGCCGCGGCGCAGATCTACGGTGTCGACCTGGTTCCGCGCGATCGGCTCGGGTTTCGCAGCCGCGCAGAGCTGCCGGCAGGAGGAGTGCCTTGATCACGTTGGTGCTGGGCGGGACACGTTCCGGGAAGAGCCGCTACGCTCAGCAGCTGGCGCGCCAGCTCTCGGAGCGCCCGTTGTACGTGGCCACCTCGCGGCCGTGGGACGCCGATCATCAGGCCCGCATCGCGCGCCATCAGCGCGAGCGCGGGCCCGAGTGGCGTACCGTCGAGTGCGAGATCGAGCTCGACACGCTGGCGCTGGACGGTGAGGTGGCGGTGATCGACTGCGTCACGCTCTGGCTCACGAACCTGTTCTCTGACGCCGACCTGGAGCGTTGTCTCGGGCGCGCTCGCGCCATCATCGATCGCCTGACAGAGCGGCGAGCCCAGCTGCTGCTGGTCTCGAACGAGCTGGGGCAGAGCCTGCACGCTCCGACCGAAGTCGGACGCAAGTTCGTGGACTTGCAGGGCCTGGTCAATCAGCACATTGCGGCCCGTGCGCAGAACGTCGCCTGGATGGTGGCCGGCATCCCCAGCTACATCAAGGGCGCGGCGCCGGAGGGCGATGCACACGCTCGCGGATGAGCCCGTCCGCCGCCCGGTGCTGCTGCGCGGAGTGCGCGCCGCCTTCGTGAGCTTCACGCGCCTACCGCTGGGAGGCTATCCGTACCGCGTCGAGGAATGGCGCTGGGCGCCCGCGCACCTGCCGCTGGTCGGCATGGCGGTCGGCGCCTCGAGTGCGGCGGTGGGGCTGGCCGCGAGCTGGCTGGGTCTGCCTCGCGAGCTGGCAGCGCTGCTCGCGCTGGCCACGTCCGTGCTGGTCACCGGGGCGCTGCACGAGGACGGTCTCGCCGACTCGGCCGACGCGCTCGGCGGCGGCCATGATCGAGAGCGCGTGCTCGCGATCCTGAAGGACAGCCGGATCGGCACCTTCGGCGCCCTGGCGCTGGGCTTCAGCCTGCTGATCCGCGCGGGCGCGCTCGCGACCTTGGGCGGGCGCAGCTGGCTGGCGCTGGTCGCAGTGCATTGCCTGGCCCGCTTCGGTCCCGTGCAGCTGATGCTCAGCGAGCCGTACGTGAGCGACCCGACGACGGCCAAGAGTCCCAGCTTCCTGCCGATCGCGCGCGCGCAGCTGGTGGTGGCATCGGCCTGGATGCTGCTCTGTCTCGCCGCCGGCGTGCTCTGCGGGGCTGTGCCACTCGAGTGCTCTGCCGCGATGGCCATCAGCAACGGCCTGCTCGTGGTGCTCGCTGCGCGCTACTACCGCAAGACCGTGGGTGGCATCACGGGAGACCTGTTGGGCGCCCAAGAACAGGCCGCCGAGCTGCTGCTGTGGCTGGTCTGGCTCGCCTGCCGTTGAAACGCCGCTCAGCGATCGAGGCGGATCCGGCTCAGCTGCGGACCCGTTTGCAGGTGGTACTGGCTGCCCCGCTCGAGACCGTAGGGGCGCTCCGACGCCGAGGTCATCTGGTGCAGCACGATCTGCGCGATGCGCATGCCGGGATAGAGCTTCACCGCGATCGAGCCGATGTTGGACAGCTCCAGCGTGACTTGGCCTTCGAATCCGGGATCGATGAAGCCGGCGGTGGCGTGTACCACCACCGCGAGCCGGCCGATGCTGCTCCGCCCGTCCACCATCCCCACCAGGTCGTGGGGGATCTTGACGCGCTCGACGCTGGTGCCGAGCGCGAACTCGCCCGGATGGAGCACGAACGCTCGATCTTCGTCGACGACCACGCGCTCCATCGAGGCGGCGATGCTCGCGGGATCGCCCGGGTCGAGCACGGTGACCTGCGCGGGACGGTAGACCAGAAACTCGCGCCCGAGCCGCAGATCGACGCTGGCAGGCTGGATCTGCAGGTCCTCGTCGGAGAGCGGCTCGATCGCGAGCTCGCCGCTGCGCAAGCGCGCCCGGATGTCGCGATCGGAGAGGATCATCCTTCGCCCGCGATGGTCATCTCGGACACGCGCAGCGTCGGGCAAGCCAGCGAGCTCTTGAGCACGAGGTCGTTGGCGACACCGTCGATGTTCTGGAGCATCTGGTCGAGGTTGGAGGAAATCGTCACCTCGCTCACCGGAAACGCGAGCTTGCCGTCCTCGATCCAAAATCCGGAGGCGCCCCGCGAAAAGTCGCCGGTCACCGCGTTGAAGCCGAAGCCCATCATCTCCGTCACGTACAGACCGCGCTGGGTCGAGGCGATCAGCTGCTCGGGCGTCTGCTGACCCGCCTTCAGGATCAGGTTGCTGGTGCTCGCGCTGACGCCGCCTCCGGAGCGGCCGGCGCTGGCTGTCGATTCGCGCTTCAGCTTGCGCGCCGAGTAGCTGTCGAGCAGGAACGTGCGCAGCACGCCGCCCTCGACCACCACGTTGACGCGCGATGCCAGACCTTCCCCGTCGAACGCTCGCGAGCCCGGCCCGCGCTGGATCAAGGGATCATCGACGATCTCGACCAGCGGGCTCGCGACCTTGCTGCCTTCGCGCTCCGCCAGATAGCTGGAGCGACGCCACACGGCGCCGCCCAGCACGCAGCCGATGAAGCTCGACACCAGCGAGCGCGCCGCGTCCGCCTCGAACACGATCGGCGCCTGGCAGGTCGCCACCTTGCGCGCACCGAGCTGGCGCAAGGTGCGCTCCGCCGCCTTGCGCCCCACCACCTCGATCGGCTCCAGCCCGGCCAGGTGGCGATGCCCCGTCCAGTAGTGGCCGCGGCGCTTCTTGCCGCCTTGATCCTCCACCACCGGCACGACCGAGAGCGAGATGAACGAGCCGCGCCGCACGGCCGAGAAGCCGCTGGACAGCGCCAGCGCGGACCAGCCCGAGACGCGCGACAGGGTCGCGCCTTCGCTCAGCTCGAGCCGCTTGTCTTGATCGAGCGCGATGCGCTCCGCCTGCTCCGCCCGCTGCAGCGCCAGATCGGCGCCGATGCCGTCCACTGCGGGATCGAACAGGTCGAGATCCGGAAACGGCCCCTTGGCGAGCAAGCTCGGGTCCGCAGGACCGGCGAACGCATCGGGCTCGCTCAGCTCGGCGAGCGCGAGCGCATCGCTCACGCAGCGCTTCAAGCCCTCTTCCGTCCAGTCGCTGGTCGACGTGATCGCCACGCGCTGCGAACGGATCACGCGCAGGGCGACGTTGCGGTGGCCCGCCTCCTGAACCAGCTCGGGCTTGCCGAGCCGGACCTTGGCGGTCAGTTCCCAGCCGGAGCTGGCGCTCGCCTCGGCCACATCGGCTCCCCCTTGCCTCGCCTCCTGTACCAGGCGCGCGGCGATGCCCTGCAGGCGCTCTGCCTCAGCTGTTTCGCTCATGCTCCCCAGGTAGCAACACTCGAGCGCGCTGCAAATGGTGCCGAGCAGCACCGCGATCCGGACAGTCTGACCAGCGCCGGACGGATCGAGCCGGACGGATCGAGCGGTGCAGCGGCGCGGCCGCCGACCAAACAGTCCGGCCCTCAGGGCAAATCGCGCCGGCAGTGCGCGGAATGCCGGCATCTGCGCCAGCCTGCGCACGACTGCGCGGCTCGCGAGCAGGGGGGCGCGCCCGAGCGCGGGCGGATCGGCTTTACCTGATCGCGGTTCCCGAACTACACCGGCACCCATGGACCCCGAGCGCCTGCGCAGGCTGCTGGAGCAGGTGCGCGCCGGCAGCACCGATGTCGAGGGGGCGCTGCAGCAGCTGCGTCGCCTGCCCTTCCAGGATCTGGGCTTCGCCCACGTGGACCACCATCGCGCGCTGCGTCAGGGGGTCCCCGAAGTGATCTTCGGCGAAGGCAAGACGGCCCCGCAGATCGCGGGAGTGGCACGCTCCGTCATCGAGGCGGGCCAATCCGTGCTGGTGACGCGGCTCGACCCCGCCAAGGCGCAGGAGCTGAAGCTGCTCTTGCCAGAGCTCAGCTACCACGAGCTCTCGCGCACGGCATCGCACTCCAGCCGGGAGATCGCCGCGCGCCCGGGCGAGCCCGTGCTGGTGATCACGGCCGGCACGAGCGATCTGCCCGTCGCCGCGGAAGCGCTGGAGACGCTGCGCATGTTCGGCGTGCCCGCGCGCGGCATCGCGGACGTGGGCGTCGCAGGCTTGCACCGCATCGTGAGCCACCTGGATGCGCTGGAGCGCGCCCCGGGGATCATCGTTTGCGCGGGCATGGAAGGTGCGCTCGCGAGCGTGGTGGGCGGCCTGGTCGCGGTGCCCGTGATCGCAGTGCCCACCTCGATCGGCTATGGCGCTTCGCTCGGCGGCATCGCCGCGTTGCTCGGCATGCTGTCGAGCTGCGCTGCCGGCGTGACGGTCGTGAACATCGACAATGGCTTCGGCGCTGCGATGGCCCTGGTGCGGCTCACACGCCATCCCAGTGCACCGCACGCAGTGTGAGTCGCGATGAAATTTCGAGACGCCCCTCCCCACCATCACCACCCTCATCATCGTGACGAGGACCATGAGCATGGCCCGGATCACGACCATGAGCATGATCACGACCACGCTCATCAGCACGATCACGACCATGCTCACGAGCATGATCACGACCACGCTCATGAGCACGGCCACGGTGATCCTGATCACGAGCACGTACACGCGCACCTGGGCGGCAGTGCGGAGCATGGGCAGAGCCAGCATCACCACCATCAGCACGAGCCGTTGGCTCGGCCCGAGCTGGAGCGCGGTGCGGGCGAAGGAAAGCTCCTGTTCCTCGACGCGCCCAGCGGTCTCGCTGGAGACATGACGATCGCCGCGCTGGTGGATCTCGGCGTGCCCTTTGCCGAGGTGCAGCGCGTGATCAGCAGCTTGCCGCTCGATGGCTTCCAGCTCGAGCTGACCCGCGGCTTCGCGGGCGCGATCGGCGCCAGCCACTTCGACGTACGCGTCGACGGTCGGCAGCCCGAGCGCAGCTATGCCCAGATCGACGCGCTGCTGCTGGGCGCAGCGCTGCCGCCGCGCACCCAGAGCCTGGCCCGCGCGATCTTCCGCCGGCTCGCGGAGGCCGAAGCCGAGGTGCACCGCGTCGACCTCGCGCACGTCCACTTCCACGAGGTGGGCGCGGTCGACGCGATCGTCGACATCGTCGGAGCGGCTGCCTGCTTCGACTACCTGGGCGCGGACGTCGTCGCGAGC
Organism: Polyangiaceae bacterium; assembly: GCA_035760985.1. Taxonomy (GTDB): domain Bacteria; phylum Myxococcota_A; class Polyangia; order Polyangiales; family Polyangiaceae; genus SZUA-265. The sequence continues at coordinate 12,801 of DASTRX010000183.1, read as the reverse complement.
CCGATGCCGCTCGGCCGCGGCACGGTCGAGTGCCGCCACGGCGTCTTGCCGCTGCCGGCGCCGGCCGCGCTGCTCTGCTTGCGCGGCGTGCCCACCTACGACGCCGGCATCGCTGCCGAACTGGTCACGCCCACCGGGGCTGCCATCATCGCCACGGTGGCCAGCTCCTTCTCGAGCTGGCCCAGCTTCATCCCCGAGCATGTCGGCTGGGGCAAGGGCACGCGCGAGCTGCCGGATCGGCCCAACGCCGTGCGCGCCGTGCTGGGCCAGCCCTGGCAAGCGGCCGCGGGCGGACCAGCGACCCACGTGGTCGTGGAAGCCAACGTCGACGACCTCACGGGCGAGCTCGCCGGCCATGCGCTGAGCGCGCTGCTCGGCGCCGGCGCGCTCGACGCCTGGCTCACCCCGATCCAGATGAAGAAGGGCCGTCCCGGCTTGATCCTCTCCGCGCTCTGCCCGGTGAGCGCCGCGGACGCGCTCGGCGCGGTGCTGCTGCGCGAGACGAGCAGCCTCGGCTACCGCAAATCGCCCGTGACGCGCGGCGAGCGCCCGCGCCGCATCATCGAGGTGCAGACCCCCTGGGGCTCCATCCCGATCAAGGTGAGCACCGGGCCCTGGGGCAGCCCCCAGATCAAACCCGAGTTCGACATCTGCGCAGCGCGCGCCGAGCAGCACGGCGTACCGGCGCGCGAAGTGATCCAGATCGCCCTGAACCGCGCTCGCGAACAACTCGGCGTCAGCTCCCGCAGCTAGGGCTCAGCCGCCGGCGGCCGGGCCGCGATAGACCCCCAGCGTCACGCGCGCTGCGCGGCCGGCGGCGCGCGACGCCCTACGCCGCACCCTTCGAGTGAATCCAGTTCCGGTTTCCTGGGAAACCCGCGCTCGCTGGCGCCCCCCACGAGCGCCGCGCGTCTGCCCGGGGCCGCGCGCCCCTTCGAGCGCATCAGTTCGGGTTTCCTGGGAAACCCGTACTCGCTGGCGGCCCCCCGCCGCGACGCGCACCGCCCGCGCTTTCTGCCGCTTTCGCTTCCTGTCCCCGAAATGCCCGCGAAATGCCCGACGCTCCCATCTCCGCCGGAAGCGTCGCCGCGGTCGCCTTGCCATTGGCATCAACCTGGTCGGTCGATCTCGGCGGGCATCGCCTAGAGGGATCCCCACTACCGATTGGTAGCAGCTGCTACCGATCGGTAGTGGGGTTCGCACGCGCGTACCCCCCGACGAATGAAAGGTGCGCTGCTGGCGCGCGGAGTCCCGAGGCTTCGGGAAGCTCCGTGGGGATGAGGTCCGGCCCCCACAAGCCGCCCGCGCACAAACGGTCACGTACCCAGAGCCTCCTCTCGCTCCGAGGCAGAGGCAGCCCAAGGCCTCTTTCTCGAACCAGCGGGGCAAGCCGGGACTTGGGCCGCTGGGGCTCCAGCGCGCAGCGCCAGCGAAGCTGCGGGGACTGGGGGTCTGCTCCAGACCCCCCCACAACCCGGAAAAGCAGCTCAACCTGACGGTGAGAACGCGGAGCAACCCTCCTCCGGAGCAAAGCCCACCAGCGTCACTGCTTACCCTGACGCGCGGACGCAAGCTGGGGCTGGGGCCCCAGCGCGCAGCGCGAGCGAAGCGAGCGGAGGCGGGGGAAGTCCCCCGCAGCGAAGCTGCGGGGACTGGGGGTCTGCTCCAGACCCCCCAAAAAATCAGTTCGGGCGCTCGAGCGAGAAGCCGTCGCCTTCCCAGCCCAGCACTCCGCCTTCCAAAAAGGCGACCGGGGTGCCTCCGGCAGCCAGCTCCGCCGCGAGCGCTTTGGAGTCGGCGCCAGTACGGCAGTAGAGGACCGGCGGAACGGGTAGTTCAATCAGCTCCTCCATGCGCTGTTCCAGCTGCTCGCGCGGCACGTTGATGGCGCCGGCGATGTGGGCGCGCTGATAGACCTCGGCGGGCCGGAGGTCGACCAGGCAGATCTGTTTTTGCTTGGCTAGCTGCGCCACTTCCTTCGGTTTCAGCGCGCCCGCGGGACGCGGCAGGACCGGTTCGAGCAGCTCGGCGAGCTGGGCCTTCTTGAGCGCGCCGGCCTTGCCCGTGATGGGACGGCCCTGGTGAAACACCAGGAAGGTGGGCACGGACTGGATCCCGAGCTGGCGCGCCAGGTAGGGGGACTGGTCGATGTCGACGGTCAACACCTTGGCACGGCCAGCGTATTCCTGCGCCAGCGCCTGCAACTCCGGCTCGACTACCTTGCACGGCCCGCACCAGGTGGCCCCGAATTCCAGAAGTACCGGCAGCTCGCTGACGAGCACCTCTCGTTCGAAGTCCTTCTCCGTGACCTGCTGCAGCTTCATGCTTCTCCTTTAACTCCCGGACCTGGCCGCGCCAAGCGCTACCAGCGCCGCGCCCGGCCGAGCGCCGGGGCGCGCCCGTTCCGCTCCCAGGCTCGCGCCAAGGCCGTAGAGCGCCGCGCAGCTGAGTCCGATGCTCGCCGCAGCCACGCCGAACGGCAGCAGCTGGTCGGCGCGCGCCACGGCCGCGAGCCCCCCGCCCCAGGACGGAACCGCCGCGGGCAGCCCCAGTCCAACGAAGCTCAGAGCGGCTTCTAGGCCGATGAGCGCGCTCGCCCCTTGCAACAGATGGACCGTCAAGGGGCGGATCAGGCGCGGCAGCACGTGCGCCCGGAGCTGCCAGCGGCGCGAGGCGCCGAGCGCGCGCGAGGCTTCGACGAAGTCTCCGAGCAGGGCATGGAGCAGCTCCGCCCGCACCAGCTGCGCCACCTCGAAGGTGCGCAGCAGGCTCAGCGCGCCGAGCAGCGCGAGCACGCCGTGGCTGGGATCGCCGAGGCGAAACAAGCCCACCAGCAGCAGGCCGGGATACGCACCGGTGAAGCCGACCAGCCGCGAGAGCGCGCCGCCAACGCCGCCGCTGCCATAGATCGCGAGCGCGCCGAGCGCGCTGCCGAACAGGCCTCCGAAGAGCGTGGCCGTCGCGCTCACCGCCAGCACGTTGCGGGTGGCCAGCATCCACCAGCCGAGCAGCTGCGGGCCCGTGGCGCTCGCCAGGTTCTGCTGCAGCGCCGCCGCTGCCGCGTGAGGCGCCGCCACCCAGTCGGAGAGCAAGCCCGCCAGCAGCAATAGCGAGAGGAATCCGAGCGCCACCCGGCGGTGGAGAGCGCTCGCGGCGCGCGGTCTCACGCCGGGCCCCCTGCCCCGCCGGCGGCATCGAGCCAGCGCGGATCGAGCAGGTTCGAGAGCCACTCTCCGAAGACGTGCCACAGGCCCGCAAACAGCGCGGCACCCACGGTCACCGCCATCAGCCAGTTCAGATCGGGGTTGCGCAAGGCAGCGATGGTCTGGCTGCCCAGGCCCGATAGGCCGAGCACGGCCTCGACCACACAGGTCAAGGTCAGCAGCTGGGAGAGGTGCGCGCCGAGCTGCGCCACCAGCCGCGCGCTGGAGAGGCGCACGCTGGCAAGCCCCGCCCGCCAGGGCGCCACGCCGAGCGCGGCCAGCGTGCGCGGAAACCCGGCTTCCGCCTCCTCTGCGGCGCGCGCGCCCTCCGCGAGCGCCAGCGGCGCGCCGGCGAACAGCATCAAGAGAGCTCCGAGCCACGGCTGCTGCGCAGCTTCGCCGAGCCAGCGTACCACCAGCACCGCCAGCACGAGCACCGGCAGCGCGCTGCTCGCCGAAGCCGCCCAGCGCAGGTGCCGCGCGCGCCGCGCCGCAACCGAGGAGAGAACGCCTCCGCTCACCGCGCCCAGCCACGCTCCCAGCAGTCCGCACGCAAACAGCGGCAAGGTCACGGCTGCGCCTTCGCGAAGAACATCCCAGACCGGGCGCCCCGAGTGCAGCAGCCCCAGCTTGCGGCGCACCGCCTGAGCCACCCAGCCTCCGTAGCGAGTATCCCGCAGCATGGCCGCGATGCGCTCCGTGCCGCTGTAGGTCTTGTAGTGGCTGCGGTGGCGCGCCCACCAATCCTGCCAGGCGCTCGCCACCCCCTCGGCCTGCTCCAGCCCGGCCTCGGCAGGCAGCTCGAGCTGAACCTGGCCCGTGATGTCGGCAGCCAGCTGCGCCAGACGGCGCGTGCGCTCCAGATCCGCCGCGCCTTCGGGCGGCATCTGCGCGATCAGCTCGTCGAGCGCGTAGGTGTCGAGCTGGCGCACCTCCGTGTCGCGCAGCTGCGTGCTGCGCTGGGCCAGACGCAGCACGGCGCGGCGCGCTACGCTCGGTCGATAGTCGATCGCGTGCTCCTCCCAGAAGCGCGACCAGGCCAGCACCTCGCGGCTCGCGTCCCAGTGCTCGTCGAATTCGAGGCCCATGCGCGCGCCCACCGGGCGCAGCGCCTGCACGATGCGCGCCCTGCCCTCGGGGCTTTGAGCCTCCAGCGCCGGCAAGACGTAGGGCAGCGCAGCGCCTCCCAGCCGGGCCAGGGTTCGCTCCGCCTCGGGCTGCTGGCCATCGGAGCTCGCGATCAGTTCCAGGGCGCGGATCGCGAGGCGCTCCACCGCGCCCGGCTCCGGGTTGAAGAACAGCGGCAAGTCAGCGTCGTCCGGCTCCGGTGGCAGAGCCGTCGACAGGATGCCGAAGCTCAACAGGGTGATGGCGAGCAACGTGGGCCCGAGCCACAGCAGGCGGCGCAGCACCAGGCGCATCGCGCTCTTCGATCCACCTGCTGGATCAGCGCAGCAGGTAGAAACCCATGACGATGATCAGCGTCACGCCCGCCATGATGATGGCCCCGACCGTGCGCGGGGGCAAACCGGCGAGCGGCACCGCCACCGAGTCATCCGAGGCCGCAACCGACGCAGCCTTGGCGAGCAGCCCGGGCCGCCCCGAGCTGCTGGGCACTGGAGTGGTCGGCGCGCTCGAGCTCGACTCGGGTGGTTGACTGTCTCCCCGCTTGGGCAGCTTCGTCGTGTCGCGGAACTCGGCGCGCTCCGGAGTGCTCGTCTCTTCCTCGCGCGCGCCTTCGGTGCTGGAGAAGGAGTACTTCTGGTACGCGACGGGCTCGTCGTCGGGGCTGACCGCCTGCAAGCCGTCGCCCCCGAACTTGACGATCACCACCGTCACGTTGTCGTGCCCGCCCGCCTCGTTGGCAGCAGCGATCAGCTTGGCGCAAGCCTCCACCGGCTCTTCGAGCTCCTGCAGCACACCGCAGATGTCCTCGCTGCGCACCATGCCCGAGAGGCCGTCGGAGCAGATCAACAGCGTGTCGTCGGAGCGCAGGTCGACGTAGGTCAGATCCACCTGCACGACCTCGGAGGTCCCGAGCGCCTGCAGGATGATGTTATTGTGCTCGAAGGTCTCGGCCTCTTCCTCCGTGAGCTGGCCCGCCTCGATCAGCTGGTTGACGAGCGATTGATCGCGCGTGATCTGCGTGAGCTCACCGTCGCGCAGCAGGTAGGCGCGGCTGTCACCGACCTGCGCCAGGAACAGCCGATCGTCGATCAGCGTCGCCATCGTGGAGGTAGTGCCCATGCCGCGGCGCGAACGATCGGCGCGTGCCTCACCGAAGATCCTCACTCCGGCGTCCTGCACCGCCTTCACCAGCCGGCGTGCCAGCTCCTCGCGGCCGCGCGGCGCCTTCGCCTGGGAGAGCCGATCGTAGATGATGTCGACTGCGAGCTGGCTCGCCACTTCACCGGCGGCGGCCCCACCCATTCCATCGCAGACGCCGAACACGGCGCCCGAGCGCCCGAGCGCATGCACGACCATCGGATCGAAGGAGCGAGTCTTGCGCGTCAGGTCGGCGACGAGAAAGTTGTCCTCGTTGTGCTCGCGCACCTGTCCGACGTCCGTCTGGCCAAAGACTCGAACCTCGATCGAGGCTGATTTCTTTTTCGAGGAAGCGACGTCGCCCATGAACTCTGTCTCAGTCCTGTCTCAGCCCGACCCGTCCGAAGAAACTCGATCCGTCCGAATGAGGTGCGCCAGCTTAGGATCCAAATCCGAATCGGAACAGATGCTGACCCACTCTCAAGTGGTCGCCTTCACGAAGCTCCACTTCTCCCCGAATAGCAAGATAGGTGCCATTGGAAGAACCCAAATCGCGCAATGTGAAGGTTCCGGCCGCAGGATCTCGTTGAATGGCGGCATGTCTCCGACTCATGAAAGAGTCGGTCGTGAAGACGAGGTCCCCAAACTCTCGCCCAATGACCACCTCGTCTGCCGAGATGTAGAAGACGTTGCGCGAGACCCCCTCCACCGTCCGCTCCGTCAGGCAGGCGTACCGCGGCCTGGCTGGTGAGCCGTAGACGTCCGTCCCTCGTTCGCGTGCCGGTCCCAACTCTCGCTCCCCCCCGGACAGGAGGTCGAACCTTAGCACCTCGGAGCCCAACAACAGCAAGTCGGTATCGTTGAGCGGCTCGGAATCGCGAACTCGGAGGTAGACGCCGTTCTGGGAGCCCAGGTCCTTCAGCACGAACGTGCCCCCGCGCACGAACACCCGGGCGTGACGCGGCGAGACGAAGCGGTCGGCCGTGAGCCGGATTTCGCCCTCGTCTCGACCGATGTCGACGCTGCCCTGCTCGATCCAGTGCGTCTGGCCGGTGGAGCCGTCCTGACTGATCACCGCCAGATGTGCGACTCCGCCAGTGGGCGCCCTGTGGTTGCGAGGGGCAAAGGCGACTTCCGGCGCCGCGGGGCGCATGGACTCCGGCCGGGGCGCCAGGTCGAAGGCCTCGTTCGATGGAGGAGTCGCCGACACGGCGGAGGGCCGCGGCGACGGGCGGCGGGCGACGGCCGGGTCCAGCGCCGCCGGGTCATCCGCGCCGGCTGGTCCGAAGGAGTAGCCGGGGGCGCGGGCTGACCCCGACGGATGCTGCTCGGTGTAGCTGATGGACGCCAAGGTGCCGCCGGGCCCTGGCCGCTCGGTGGTGAGCACGCTGCCGGGCAGGCTGTCGAGCGCTGCGCCGCAGCCCGGACAGAAACGAGCCGCCTCGGCGTTGCTGAGGCCGCAGCGTTGACACTCCATGAGACAAGAGGACCTGGCGGACCCGAGTTCGTCAAGAGTCGAATCCAGAACTGACTGGCCTCTCTGCGACCTGCTCCCACTCGCTGCGCTCACGCCGCCGGCGTCACCAGCGAGAGAGCGGATCTCGGATCTCGAAACCGAGCTCCAACGACACCATGTGGGCCAAGCCCAGACCGAGCAGACCCGTCGCGCGCGGCTGACCCGCCCCATCGGTCCAGCTCCTGAGCAGCAGCTGTCGATACATGGCCCCCACGTTGAGCGCGATGCTCGGGGTGACCTGAAACTCCAAACCCGGTCCGAATGCCGTGGCTGCTCCCCAGGTGTCGAGGCCCCACTCGTTGCCATAGATGGCTCCCCCGACGCTCGCCCCCAGGTACGGGGAGAGCCGCGTGACCCGTGTGAGATACAGACGCAGCTCCGCGCGCAGCTGCTGCAGGATCGCCAGACGGAGCAGGTTTGCTGAATCCTGCCGCGAAAACTCGTAAGCGCCGCCCAGGTACCACGCGCTCCTGCTGCGGTAGCCCACCCGCACCGTGAGGCCCCCGCCTCCGCTCAGAATGCAGGGCAAGCTGTTCATGGTCCGAGGACAGACCTGTCCCGCTGCGGCGACAGTCTCCGCTGTCAGTGCCACGCCGTACTGGAGGTAGTGCGCGCTGATCGGCGGGGGCGTCGACGGCGGCATGCTCGGATCCGGCAGCGCCGGATCTGGCATCTGCGCGAGGGCAGGAGCGCCGACGAAATGCGCCGCAACGATTAGGCCGGCCGTCACGATCCGGCGAGATCGACGAGCATCTGTCACGCCCCTTGACGCCTTGCTGGCCATTCGTCTAAAGGCGGGTCGAGCTTCAGCGGAGCACACAAGGGTTATGGAAATCTACCTCGACCGGCGAGCGATCCGCCAGATCCGACTCGCAGCGCAAGAAAGCATCGAGGAAGGAGATACGGAGTCGCTTCGTGAGGAAGTGCTCGAAGCATTTTCGGAGGAGCAGGTCGAAGAGATCGAGCGCCGGCTGGACTCCGGGGATTTCTTCGAATTTCTCACCGACGTGCTCGATGAGTGGGGCGGCGACGACGCCGACGAGCTGATCGAGCTGCTCGAGACGCAACTGGCCGAGGCCGGCATCGACATGAAGACCGATGCCCGGGCCGAGACCAGTGAAGGCGAAGACGAGGAAGAGGAAGAGGACGAAGAGGGTGACGTCGACGTCGATGCCGACGAGGAGGACGACGCCCCGACCGATCTCGACGAAGACCTCGACGACGCGCTGCTCGATGACGAGTGAGCGGGCGCCGTAGGTTCGAGGCGCGGGCTCGAGGCGTGAGTCGCGGGGGCGGCTCACGTTTTGCGGGAAGGGCCGTCGCCGCTCACGGCAGCGCCGGTGAGCTGGCTGGCGGCAGCCTTGTGCAGCGCGCGTCGCTCCAGTCCGACGAGGAATAGCTCGTAGGCGAGGATCTGCGCCGCCTGGGCCAGATTGATCGACGGCTGGTCCGCGGCCATGGGGATGCGCACGGACTCCGCGCACAGCGCCAGGTCCTGCTGTGAGAGCCCCGTCTTCTCATTGCCGAACACAAACGCGACGCGGCTGCCGCGCTCGGCGGCGTCAGCCGCTGATCGAGCTGCACCTCGCGGCTGCATCACGCCCGACACGCCGCGGCGCGCGGTCGTGGCGAAGGCCCAGGCGCAACCGTCGAGCGCCTCTTCCAGGCTCTCCACGCAGCGCGCGGCCGCCAGCACATCGCCCGACTTCACCGCCATCTTGCGCGCCAGCTCGTGATCCGGCGAAGCGAGCCGGCTGGGCTTGACGAGCACGAGGCGCGTCATGCCCATGACCTTCATGGCGCGGGCCACCGCCCCCACATTCTCGGGGTAATGCGGGCGGACGAGCACGAATCGGCTCGCGCTGGTGACGGGCAGCTCCAACACGAGGCCAGCCTAGTGTCGCGTCTGATGAGGAGCAATCGTGGCCCAACCCGGGCCGGTCCGTCTGCGCGGCCTCCAGCCGGGCACCGCAGCGGCCTCAGGACGCGCTGCCCGGGTTGACGGTCTCGAGCTGGGCCGAGCGCACACAGCGGAAGCCGAGCGTCGTGCGCCGTTCGCCGGGCTCGGCGAACGCGCGCGCGGCACCGCGCAGCCGAAACCGCGCATGCACGTAGCTGCCCCCGCGCACCACGCGCAGATTGGTCGAGCTGGCGGGCGGCCCTTGCGGATCCGTCGCAGGCCCCGCCTCGTACACGGGCGCATAGCGGTCCGTGGTCCACTCCGCGACGTTGCCCGCGAGGTCGTAGATGCCCTCGGGCGTCACGCCCGCCGCGTAGCTGCCGACCGGTGCCAGCTCGGCGAATCCGTCCCCTGCGTCGGTCTGATCCCAGCCGAAGCGGCCGTGATTGCTGGCCCAGGAGTTCCAGAGCTGGCCCCACGGATAGCGCCGAGCGCCGAGGCCGCGCGCCGCGCGCTCGAACTCCGCTTCCGTGGGCAGCCGCGCGCCGCGGAAGCTGCAGTAGTCCCGCGCGTCGTTCCAGGTGACGCGCGACACGGGCAAGTCCGGCAGATCGTAGCGTAGCGTGCCCTCGGACGCGGGGCGCGCGCCACAGCGGCCGACCTGCACGCAGCGCTCGTAGTCGCGCACGCGCACCTCGAAGCGGTCGATCCAGTAGCTCGAAAGATGCACCGGGTGGCGCGGCATCTCGTTCGCGAACAGCGTCGGTGTGCAGCGATGGCCGTAGGGCTCGCGAGCGCAATCGGCGAGCGCCTCCAGCACGTCGCTCTCTTCCGAGCCCATCACGAAATCACCCTCGGGGATGCGCACCATGGGCGGAAGCGGACTCGTCAGCGGCAGCACCGCGCGCGGGACCAGCTGCGCGCGGGGCGCGCTCTCGGGGCCGCCCGCAGCGGAGCCGCCGGCTGCGACCTCGGAGCTGGAGCGCTCGAGCGCGCGAACGGCGCGCGGCGCAGCCAGCAGCAGCACCAGCAGCAGCGCTCGCCGCAGCGGCACCGCAGCCGACTCAGCCGCCGCCCGCAGGGGGCTCGGCGGGAGGGTCTTTGCCGTCCGTCGGCGGGCTGTCGGGCTTGGCCGGCGGCTTCTTCGGCTCACGTGACTCCGGTGGCGGTGCCGGGGGCTCACCGTACTCGTTCCTCAGCTTCTCGAGCAGACCTCGCTTGAGCAAGTCCTCCCGATAGCTGGGCAACTCCGGCAGGCTCACCACGAGCCGCACGCCCTTGTCGCGCTGGACCATCTCGATCGAGCCGTGGCCCGTCTTGCGCTGCAGCTCGGGCGCGGAAAAGCTGAACAGCAAATAGGCCGCGTCCGGGTCCTTCTCGGTGACCTCGTAGGCCAGATCGACCCGCAGGTAGCGCAAGGCGGCGCTGAACGTCTGCTCGCGGGTGTAGCCGACCTCCGCCTCGCTGCGCGCCGAGGCGGGACGTTGCAGCGCGGACGCGAGCGCCCACGCGGCCAGCATGGCTCCAGATTTCGACAGTCTGCGCACGGGTTTGCCCTTACTGCGGATCACGGCTCTCCGCCAACAGATCGGGGCTCTTCACGAATCCACCGCCCCAGGTGGCCCAGGCTCCAAAGACGAACGTGACCAGCATCTGCCCGAGATAAACCAGGAACACGAACAGCGCGCCCTCCCCCAGAACCCGGTCGCGCTCGTAGAATACGGCCAGCCCCGCATAGAGCGAGAACTGAAAGGCGCCGACAAAGCCCGGGGCATTGGGCATCAACACCCCGAAGATGGCCAGCACACCTGTGACCACACAGGCCCGGGCAAAGCTGAACGCCTCCAGCCCCACGCCCCAGCCGAGCACCCAGGAGCAGGCTGCGTTCAGCAGCCAGTAGAGCGTCGTTGCCAGCACGAACGGGAGCGAGTGGCGCCAGCCCGACAGGAAATTCAGGCCGTCCGCGAGCCGAGCCAGCCGCGCGGAGACCCAGCGCGCGAGCGGCTCCGAGAACACTCCGATCAGGCGCTCCAGCACGCGCCGCGTGGGCTCGCGCCAGATGTGGAACGCGAACATCAAGGCCAGCGCCGCGCTGAAGCCGAGCACCGCCAGATAGGCCCCGCGCGGGATGATCGCGACCCGGATCGGCAGATCGCCCAGCCGCTCCGGCAACGGATCGAGGGGCGTGGCCAGCCCCAGCGCGAGCAGCATCATCGTGCTCAACACCAAGCCGTCGACGATGCGCTCCGCCCCCAGCGTGCCGGCAGCGGCCCAGGCCGAGATGCGCCCGCGCTCCCGGATCAGGATCGGGCGCACCACTTCCCCCGTGCGCAGCGGGAACATCAGGATCGCCAGAAAGCCCAGGAACGATGCGGCGAAGACCCGGCGCCAGGCAACCTCGCCGAGCGGCGCCAGCAGCAGCTGCCAGCGCGCGGCGCGGATCACGTGCACGCCGCTCCAGCCGAGCAGGTAGACCACCACCGTCCAGGGGCGCAGGCCCGACCACACGTCGCGAGGCGGCACCAGCGGCATGGCCGCAGCGCGCAACATCCAGACGAAGACGCCCGCCACGAGCAGAGAGATGCCGAGCCGCAGCAGCAGCGGCCGGAAGCGCACCTCCGGCGCGGAGAGACTCAGCGGATCGAGCTCCGCCGAGCGCATGCTCGACGGGGGCTCGGAGCCGGTCGCGGTCCCCTCGCTGTCGCGGCTGCTGGTGGGCGAGGGAGTCACTGCGACGCGTATAACCCTTTCCCAGCGCACGCGGCGATCGAGATCCGACGCGACACCGTCACAGCCGCTCCGCCAGGATTTCGCGCGGCCCGTCCACGAGCAACGCGGTCACTTCCGCATCGCCATAGAGCTCTCGCAAGCGCTCGATCCCCTTCGCTACTTGCGCCACATCTTCGGCTCGATGCGCGTCGCTGCAGGCAGCGTGGTACAGGCCGCGCTCGAGCAGCAGCTCCGCGCAGCGCTGAGGCCGGCGCCCGTACTTGCCCACCAGCGCAGCCAGATCGAGCAACGCCAGCGCGCCCTGGTCCAGAAGCCGCTCCAGGATCTCGGGTCTCTCCCACAACGCGCGGTAGCGCTCCGGATGCGCCACCACCGGCGTCAAGCCTCCCCGCCGCAGCTGCGCGAGCAGCTGGTCGACGTGCGGAGGAAAGTTGCTCTCGTAGAACTCGAAGAGCACCGATGCCTCGCCGGGATACGGCAGCCCCCTGCCCTCCGACACCCTCCGGAACACCTGCTCGTCGAAGAAATGCTCGCTGCTGAGCCCGCGCTCCGGTAACTCGGACACCTCCGGCAAGGCAGCGAGCCGCTGCTCGACGGCGTCGTAGGCGGCGCGCAGGGTGGCCGCGTCGTTGTCGAACAGACCCGGGCGCATGTGCGGGGTGGCGATCACACGGGAGAAGCCGAGCTCCGCGAGCCCTCGGAGCATCGCCACGGAGGCATCGAAGGTCGGCGCACCGTCATCCACGCCTGGGATCCAGTGACAGTGGAGATCGACGTAGCGCATCCTTCCGTCCATCTACGGCACAGTGTACGCGGCCGTCCGGAAAAAGAGGGGTCGGGGGGCCCAGCGGTCGAGGAGGGATCCGAGCTTCCCGTCGGGCAGTGGGCTCATCCTGGAGCCGCGCGGGCGCCGCTAGGGGCCGAGCCCTGAAAATCCAGGGCCCCGGCTGCCCTGGCCCCCCTTGACCTGCTCCTCCCTCGCCCCCTAGACCCCTGGACCCCTTGAACCCCATTCCTGCGATCCTGCGGCGCCGCCGCGTGCTCGTGTGCGCCGGCCCCGGCGGCGTCGGGAAGACGACCACGGCAGCAGCGCTGGCCGTGCTCGGCGCCCGCTCAGGCCGCAAGGTGGCCGCGCTGACGGTCGACCCGGCGCGCAGGCTCGCCGATAGCCTGGGCATCCGCGATCC
>DASTRX010000182.1:0-15322 GCA_035760985.1 Polyangiaceae bacterium | reverse complement strand
GCGGCTGCCGCCAGCGCGGTCTTGGCCTCCAACGTGCCGGCAACGAGCAGCGAGAGCGCGCCCAGCCACCGCCGTACGAACCCGGGCTGGCACAATCCATTCGATGCGCCGGCGGCCCCGGCGCCGACTTCCAACGGCCTGGCTGCTCCCTCCTCGATCTTCTCCGAGCCGCCAGCCGCCCACGGCCCGTCGATGGGCCCCTCGAGCTTCGCCCCCGTCACCTCCAGCTTCGCGCCATCCGCTGGTTCGTTCAGCCACAGCACGGGCCCGGTCGCGCTCAACGTGGACGAGGACTCGCCACCGGTCGCGCGCGGTCGCCGCTTCCGTCCGGAGCGCTGGCTGCTGGCTGCCGCCGGCGTGATCGCGGTCGGCGTGATCGCCTTCAACAACTCCGATCTGTTCTCTGGTTCGAAGTCGGTGGCTGCCGCCGAGAAGCAGGCCTCCGCCGCCGCGCTCGTCGCGCACCCGTACGAGGCGCCCGCAGAGAAACCGAGCGCCAAGAGCGCGGAGCCTGCGGACGAGAAGGATGATGGCAAGGACGCGCCGATCGGCAGCTTGAAGGGCGAAGCCGGCGAAGAGGACAGCAGCGATGCTCCCAGCGCCGCCGCGGCAGAGCCCGTGGCCAAGCCCTCCTCCGCGAAGGAGAAGGACTCGACGAGCTCGAAGGAGGCCCTGCACGAGGGATTCGCCAGGGCGTTCAGCAAAGCGCCGGGCAAGGAGAGCAAGCGCGCGGAGAAGCCCGCGAAGGCCTCCAGGTCTCGGGCCTCGAAGGCGTCGCACGGCAAGGCTCCGAGCCGCGCGTCGGCCAGCAGCAAGTCGAAGAAGGCAGGCGGGCCGAAGACCGGTTCCGCTTTCGATCCGCTGAACGGCTCGTTGCCGTGAGCGGAGTGCCGTGAGCCGAGTGCCTGAGAGTAGTGCCGTGAGCGGAGGCTGAGGCCTCCGAAGTGGGAAGCCGCTCTTACCGAGGGTCTCGTCGCCAGCTGGCAGCGAGGCCCTCGCTGCTTTTGTGGGCGCTTCAGTGGCTGATGCCGAGCCAGGCGCCGCCCGACGCCAGGAGGAACGCGATCGGAGTGAGCGCGAGCGCGAAGATGGCTGCGATGGGGGTCGTGACCGAGAGGAACAACACGGCGATCACGACCGCCAGCGCTGCTCCGAGCGCCGGCTCCAGCACGCTGCGTGTCCCGCTCGCTCGCGCGACCAGGTATCCCGCCACCGGGAACGCCAGCCCCACCGCCACCGCCAGGAACACGAGCGGACCGTTCGAGCTCACGTCCGCCTCATCGGCAGCCGCAAAATCCAGCCCCAGCCAGTGCCCCGTGTACAGCGCCGCGCCGAGCGCGACCAGTCCGACGCCCGCGGTCACGAGCGTGCCCAGGGCGATCCAGTGCAGCATCAGCGGCGCCTGGCGCGGTTCCAGGACCTGCCAGATTTCACGCAGGGACGGCGGCTCGGACCAGCCCGGGCGCGAGCTGCGCGGGCGGTCGCTGCCGAAGGCCGTGGGGCGGATCGAGGGGGGCCGCTGCGCCGCCTCCCGGGCGATCGCGCGCCGAGCTGCGGCGTAAGCCAGGGCCAGCAACGTGAGCAGCAGCGGCAGCGCCAGCACCAGCACGCCCGGGCCGCGGCCGAACACGATGTGATCGTAGAGGCCGCGCAGCGCGGTCGCGCTGGTCCAGGCCAGCGCAAACCAGCGCGTCTTGGCGCGCACGCCGAGGGTGGCGCCCCACAGGACCGCCGAGACCACATGCGGCGCGAGCGCCAGAGCGGCGCGCAGCACGCCGAGCGGATCGAGGCCGGCGCTGCCGCCGTCGTTCAGGGCATCGGCGGCGAGCGCATCGCTGGGCAGCGCGCCGAGCGCCAGCGCGAGCGCCATCTTGCTGGCGGCGAAACCGAGCCCGGCCACCGCCGAGAGCACGATGCCGTGGCGGATCTCCAGGATCCGGCGCGCCGAGTACAGCGGCCAGATGCTGAGCACCTTGGCGCCTTCCTCGAGCGGGGCAGCGAACAGGAACATGGCGAGCAGGGCCTCGGACTCCTTGCCGGGCAAGGCGATGAGGGAGAGCCCAGTCCACTGCCAGAGCGCGGTCTCCGCAAACTGGCAGCCGACGGCCAGTATGGCCGCGGCCAGCCCCACTCCCAGTGCCCGCAGTCGCGGGATTTCGCGCGTCGCGCGCAGCCGGCGCCAGGCCAGCAGCGCGAGCAGCACCGGAATCAGGCCAACGCTCAGACCGAGGAGGACCCGCATTTCAGAAATGCAAACCCGCCATCGCGCTGATGCTGACGCCGAAACCGACCCCGCTGCCATCGCGCGCATAAAGCTCGACGAGCTCCGCCGCGTCGCTGCCCAGGCCCGGTTGCGACGCCTTCGAGCGGGACAGCACCAGCAGCTCCAGGTTGCTCTGCAGCCCCAGCGACAGCATGGGGTTCAGGTACCAGTCGAGCGCGGCGCCCAGCCGGGTGTCGAAGCCGCTGATGTCGACCCGATCTGGATCGAATCCGGGGGGCGCGTGCTCGGGCTGGATGGCGCCCAGGGACGCGTAGCCGGCGCTCAGCGTGAAGGAGGGCTCCAGCTCCCCCATGGGCAGGTGTAGGCCCACCTCGCCATTCAGCGTCCAGAGGTCCCACGCGCTCTGGCGCGCCATGCGAAAGCGCGCACCGATGGTGAGAAAAATCAGGCGCACACCTCCGCCGACACCGAGCAGCAGCGCCGAGCCGCCATCGCCGATGACGCTGGCATCGACCAGCGCGTTTCCGTGCAGATCGTCGAGCGAAAGGTACTCGTAGCCGGCTTCGGCCTGGAACCACACGAACTCGAGCCCGCGGCCCGCATCTTCGCGCTCGGCGCGATCGAGCTGGCGATAGGTCTCTGCCTCGCCCGCGCTCGCAGGGGAGCTGCTCGGCGGAGTCAGACCACCGGACTGGAGCGGCGGGTTCGAGGCGGGCGGGTAGCTGGGCTGGCTGCCGGGATAGGGGCCGCTCGGATAGGGGCTGCTCGGGTACTGGGTCTGCGCATACGGCCCGCTCGGGTACGGGGCGGCGCCCGGATTTTGTGCGCGAGCCGCGGGTGCGTGCAGGATCGTCAGGATCGCGGCGATCGACCCCACGTGCGGGAGGTGGCTCGAGCTCGGAGGCATCCAAAAGAGCCTAACGTCGGCGGGCCGCACTGGCAAACAGCGCTGGGGGGGGACAGCGCCTCCGCAGCTGCACGGGTCTCGCGGCGAAGGTCCCCACCGCCTCGACGTTGACGTTTTGCGCCACTTGGGCAAGAACGCCGGCGAATGCCACGCCTTCCGTTCCTGAAGGGCGCATGCTGGCTTTGGATTGTCGCAGTCGTGTCGCTATCGAGCGGCCGCGCCCACGCCTATGCGTGGATGATCAAGCACGGCTTCTCCAAATGCGGCAGCTGCCACACCGATCCCTCCGGCGGTGAGACGCTGACGGCCTTCGGCCGCTATCAGAGCGAGCACTTTCTCACCATGGGCGGCGCCGACATGGAGGAGATGAGCAACTCCTCCAAGTTCCTGTTCGGCGCCATCAACGAGCCCGCCGACGTGAACCTGGGCGGCAGCTACCGTCACATGGTGCTGTACTCGGCCTCGGTGCCGGGCGTGCCCGCGGAGTGGCGGCAGTTTCCGATGCAGCTCGATGTGTATGGCTCGGGCCGCATCGGCAAGTTCGAGATCGGGGCCAGCCTGGGCGTCGCCAAGGGCATTCAAGGCAACGCGCAGGTGCGCGCGGCGGAGATCAACAAGGAGCCAGGCGAGGGCTTCATCGTGCTCAGCCGCAGCCACTACATCGGGCTATGGCTGCAGGAGAACACGCTGCTGCGCGTGGGCCGGCTCAACTTGCCCTTCGGCGTGCGCATCCCCGAGCACACGCTCTGGGTGCGCGAGTCCACGCGCACCGATCGCGAATCGGATCAGCAACACGGTCTCTCGCTCACCTATACGGGCGGGCGCTGGCGCGTGGATTCGATGCTGATCCTGGGTAACTTTCAGCTCAATCCGGACCGCTACCGCGAGCGCGGCTACGCCGCCACGATCGAGTACCTGCTGAATCCCACGCTCGCGGTCGGGGTGAGCTCGCTGCTCACGCACTCGCAGGTGGACGCGCTCACGCGCGTCGAGAACTCGATTCGTTACTCGGACGGCGTGCTCCTGCGCTGGGGTGCCAGCGACAAGCTCTCGGTGCTCGGGGAGCTGGACCTGCTCAAGGAGGGCGGGCGCCACACCGGTCTGACCGGTTTCGTGCAGACGGACTACGAGCCCTGGCGAGGCCTGCACTTGATGCTGACCGGCGAGGTGCTCGACCAGGGCCTGCTGGAGAAACCGGGGGTATTGCCGGTGCGTGGTTCGGGCGCGCCCCGCTATGGGGCATGGGTCAGCATCGCCTGGTACCCCGTCGAGCACCTGGAGCTGCGCGTGGATGGCGTGATGCACCAGGATGACGTGTTCCACGGCCAGGCTCAGCTGCACCTGTATCTGTGAAGTGCTAATGCCGAGGAGGTTTTCCGTGCTGCGACGCATACAGCTCTCGACTGCCCTCACGCTCGCGATCGCGAGCTGGCTCGGCACCGCCGCCGCGACGCCCGAGTACCCGGGTGTGATCGACGCCACCGTGGGCATGTCCTGCGGCGCTCCCGCTTCGCGCTGCTTGATCTGCCACACCACGGCGCGCGGCGGGCAAGGCACCGCCGAGCAGCCGTTCGTGCGCCACCTGCGCACGCTGGGCTTGACTCACGGCCACGATGCGTCAGCGCTGCGCAACGCCATCAACCTGCTCGACGAGAACTGGGACTCCGACGGGGACACCGAGCCCGACAAGAAAGAGCTGCGCGAGTGCGGCAACCCCAGCGGCGACGATCTGGGCGCGGGCCCCGAGTACGGTTGCGACGGCGCTCAGCTCGTGACCGCCGCCGCGGCTCGACGGAGCAGCAGCTCCGCGCTCGGAGTGCTGGCGCTCGGGCTCGCGGGCGTGCTCGTGCATTTCGCCCGGCGCCGCTGAGCGGCGTTCACCCCCGAGTGGCGCTCACCCCGCCGGCAGCGGTCTCGGCAGAAAGCTGCGTCCACGATGGATCCAGATCGGCCTGGTGGTTCTCCCGCCGCGACGCAGTGATCTCTCGCAGCGCAGTTTCCGCGGAGAAATCGCCTGTCCGGCACGATCTCGTCGAAACACTGCGATCCATCGGATCTGCGATGCACGAGCGTCGCCCCACATCGCTCCGTCAAAGAAGCCGCATTTTCAGCGACAGATCTTCGACGCTGCCGAGCGCGCTTTGTCTAAGCTTGCGGGCTAGAGCACTTCAGCTCACAGTATGAAACTCCAGCGGCCGACCTCTGTTGCGATCTGGCGCACGCGATTCTGGGGCTTTACCCCGGGCGCGATTCGCTCCAGAACGCGCATGCGAAGGCCGCGTTTTCCCCGCCATCGATAGACTCCACATGCAGAGTTTTCTAACGACTTGCGCCGTCATCGGCGCCCTGGGTTTGGCTGCGTGCGGTTCCCCGTCGGAGCTCGACGAGGACTCCTTCCCGGACACCTATGCGGATACGGCGATCGGCGCCGCGGGCAGCGGCACGCTGGTCGTGGGCGGCGGCGGCCAGGCTGGCTCGGGCGGCGTGGCCAGCGGAGGCAGCGCCGGTTCCACGGGCAACGTGCAGACCGGAGGCTCCAGCGCCGGCAGCGGTAGCACGGTGGCAAATCCCCCCGCTGGCGGCTGTCCCTCCGATATCACGGTGCTGTTCAATCGCCCGAGCACACAAGGCGGGTGTGCGGCGGGCGGTGGCTGTCACGATGGAGCGGTGATGCCGAACCTGGTGGCGCCCAACGTGCTGTCGCGTTTGCTCAACGTCCCGTCGATGTGCTCGAAGACCTCCACCGGCATGTCCGTCGCGCCGCGGCCGTACATCGGCAAGGACGACTCCTTCCTCAAGGAGAAGGTCGCGGGCAGCCCCAATGCGGAGTGCGGCGTGTCCATGCCGTTCTTCATGCCTCAGGCGCTGAGCGAGGCCGATCGCAAGTGCATCGTCGACTGGATCGACTCGGTGAAAGGTGGATGAGCGTGCTGCTGGGTCTCCGTTTGCGCTGGGCCAAGGCCCTGTTTGGGTTCGTGCTGCCGCTGTGTCTGGCGGTGGAGAGCTGGGCTGCTGACGCGCACGCCGGCACGCGCATCTTGCTCCTGGAGTTCGGCGGCCGCGCCTCGGACGTGCTGCGCGAGAAGGTGAAGCAGTCCCTGGAAGAGGACGGCAACACGGTGGTGTTGGCCGAGCAGAGCGCGCAGGGCCAGTCGCGCTCGGAGCTGGCGCGGCTGGCCAAGAACCAGCGCGCGGACGTGATCGTTGACGGCGTCGCGCGCCGGCAGGGCATGAAATCGTGGCTGGTGTCGCTGCGCGTGCTCAAGGCGAGCACCGGCGCTTCGGTCGGCGGCTGGGTGCGTTTCAAGAACTCCTGGTTGCCCGGGCTCACCAAGGATCTGCTGGAGAACTCCGCGTCGAAGCTGTCCAAGTCGCTCAGCCGCGCCACGAAGGGAAAGCGCAGCTCCGCGAGCTCCGATGACGATGTCGCGGATCCGCCGGAGAGCGCGGAGCCGGCCGGCGACGACACGGCGGATGCCCTCGAAGAGCGGCCGCGGCGCGCGAGCGCCGCCGCGGCGCCGGTCGAGGAGAGCAGCGAGTCGAGCAGCGAGGAGAGCAGCAGCGACGCCTCGTACGACGCTGAAGCGGGCGCCGTGGTCGACAAGGCGAGCGACGAAGAGGAAGGCTCGGACTCGGGCCGGATCCGTGGCGCGATCGGCGCGCGCGCCGGCATGGTGCACCGCAAGCTCGACTTCTCTGACGACATCTACGATCGCCTGCGCAAGCAGGACGCGAACATCTGGGTTTACCAGCTGCAAGGGGAGCTCTACCCCTTCGACGCGCCGATCGGCGATAAGCTGGGCGTGATCGCGCGTTACGAGGGTTCGTTCTCCGGCAACGTGCGCGACGCCGATTTCGGCGGCAACTTCTCGGTCATCTACCACGAGCTGTTCGGCGGGCTCCGGGCGCGCTACCCGCTGGGCGCCAACGCCGTGGGCTTCGAGCTGACGGTCGGCAATCTGCGGGCGGGTCTGGATGACCCGTCCCACCGCTCCAACATGCCGGAGGTCTCGTACACGCAGCTGCGCTCTGCGCTGGATTTCGATCTCGCGCTCGGCCCGGTGCACGCGATCGTCGCGGCGGGCTTCCGCTTGCCGCTCGGCTACGGCGAGATCAAGGAGAAGGACTGGTTCCCGCGCGTCGGCGGTTACGGCGTGGAGGCCACTGGCACCCTGGAATACGCGCTCGGCAAGAGCGTCTCGCTGGACCTGACCGGCTCCTTGCGCCGCTACCTGCTGGAGATGAACTCGACACCGCAGGACGCCATGGCGGGCCGCTCCGAGGTGGCGGGCGGCGCCGTAGACCTGTACACGGCGCTGTATCTGGGAATGACCTTCCGCTTGTGACGCTCAGATCGGCGTCAGCGCGCTGGTGATGATGTAGTTCGCGATCAACAGAGCGACGGCGCTCTGGACCACTGCGCGCGTCGTGGCTTGCCCCACGCCGCGCGCTCCGCCGCTCGCGTAGAAGCCCTGCTCGCCGCAGATCGCGGTCACCAGGAAGCCGAAGCAGGCGGCCTTGATCTCGCCCATCCAGAAGTCGCTGGGCAGCATGTACTCCTCGATGTTGGCGATGAAGATGCCGGGATCGATGCCCAGCCCCTTCACCGCCACGAACCAGGCACCGATCATGCCGACCGTGCTGTACACGATGCACAGCAAGGGGAACATGAGCACGCCCGCCAGCAAGCGCGGCGAGAGCAGGTACTGAACCGGGCTCACCGCCATCGTGGTGAGCGCGTCGATCTGCTCGGTGACGCGCATGTTGCCCAGCTCCGCGGCGATCGCGCTGCCGGCGCGCGCCGTCACCATCAACGCCGAGAACACGGGGCTGATCTCGCGCGTGAGCGAGATCGCCACCACCGATCCTACCACGCCCTCGGCGCCGTACTCGCGCAGCGAGTTGACGCTCTGTAGCGCGAACACCATGCCGCTGAAGGTGCCCGTCAGCATGATGATGAACAGCGACTGCACGCCGATGAACTCCATCGCGTTCAGCAGCTGACCGACGCGGAAGGGCGGGCGCACGAGCCAGCGCAGCGTGTCCAGCGTGAGCAGCATGAAGCGGCCCAGGCCCTCGAGCGCAGTGCCGGCAGGCGTGAAGGCGCGCGCCAGCCACTGCGCGGCTGTGCCTGCCGCGTCCGTGCTCGCGCCGGCGGGCTGCCCCAGGGAGTTGCCGCGCGAGGGGTCCGGAGCCATCCGGACCCTATTTATCACTGTTTGCGCAAATGGCCTGCAAAAGCTGGCCGGAGCGCGGCCCGTCGGCGCTCAGCGCGGCTCGCCGCGGCCCCAGATCGAGGCGCAGCGACAGACAATCTCGCCCCAGCGCGGACGGAAAGCGCTCCCCCCATTCGGCGATCAACACCGAGCCGGCGTCGCGCAGCTCCAGCAGCCCGAGCTGCTCTGCTTCTTCCAGGCTGCCGAGGCGATAGAGATCCGCGTGCGCGATCCGCGGCTGCGTCGGCCACTCGCGCAGCAGCGTGAAGGTCGGGCTCTGCACCGGCTCGCGCTCGGGCAGCCCGAGCGCGCGGCACAGTGCGCGCACCAGGAAGGTTTTGCCCGCGCCCAGCGGTCCGCTCAGGATCAACGCATCACCGGGCGCGAGCGCGGCGGCGATCGCGCGCGCCAGCCGGCGCGTGGCGCGGCGGTTGGGCAGCTCGAAGGTGGCCTCTCGAGTCATTGCGCTGCGGCGGGCTCCCGGCGCTCGGCGCGCAGCTGTCGCACCAGCTTGCGCCGCTCGAACTTGCCCTCGGAGCTGGTCCACAGCTCGCGCTGGCTCAGGCTGTCGAGTCGAGCCACGATCTGGCGATGGGTCTCGGCCACGCTCGTCGGATCTCGCACACTCGCAGCGGTGGCGGGAGGCAACACGGCCTCGGCGATGCGCGCGATGTCATGCCCCAGCGCCTCGAACCAGCGCGGGGCGTGCCCCTTCTTCGAGAACCAGCGGCTGGCTTCGGGATCCTGCGTGGGCTCGAGCCGCGGCAGGCGGCCCGTGGCCAGCGTCCAGACCTCGTGCGCGCGCAGATCGTCGAGCCGCAGCCCCAGCGCGCTGAGACCGAGACCGATCGTCCATCTGCGATCGAGCGCGCCGAGCAGCGAGCTGCACTCCGCGCCCCCGAGTACCAGGAGGCCCGGGCGCCGCACCTCGCTCTGCGCCTGCGCCAGCTCCGGGGGCAGCTCCGAGGAATGGTCGCTGCAGGGGGCCGCGCTCGCGCCGACGCTGAGCAGGGCGTCCGTGCGCGGCTCGAGCGCCTGGCGCAGGAGCTGGCTCGCGGCGCGATCGTCGGCGCCGACCAGATAGGTGAAGGGCGGTAATTCGCCGCCGCCCTCGGGCTCCTCCAGCAGCAGCACCGGGATCGCGTGGGTGGCGGCAAACTCGGCAGCCACCGCGGCGCCGTGGGCGTCGAGCCCGGCCACCAGCAGCCCCGCGCCGTCGCCTGCCAGGCGCGCCAGCGTGTCGCCCAGCGCCCCGCCGTCCACCGGTCGCGTCTCGAGCTGCGGCTCGTCGGCTTCCGCAGCGCGCTGCGCCAGGGCGAGCGTGACGGAGATGCCGCTGGCCACGTCGAGCGAGCGCTGGCGCGTCACCGGATCGCCGAGCTCGAGCGCCAACCCGAGCGTGCGCCCGCGAATGCTCGGAGTCAGGCTGCCCTGGGTCGCCAGCCACAGGAGCTCCGAGCGATCGGGCGTGCCCTTGTGGCTGCTCGCGCCGCTGCCAGCGGCGCTCGCGCTGGCGCCCCCGGGGAGCGGACCACTGGCGACCAGGCGCTGCGCGAGCTCCACGTCCCGGTGCGTGATGGCGCTGCGCGAGAGCACCTCCAGGATCTGCTGCCGCATCCAGTCCACGGCCGCTGCGCGCTCCGCGGGGCGCACCGACGGGCTCTCGATCGCGCTCACGGACAGGCGGGGCAGGGTGGCCTCCAGCACCGGCAGCGGCACTTCGGCCAGGCGTGGCTCCAGCGTGCGCCAGAGCCGTTCACGGTGGCGGCGCGCGGCCAGCGCCGCCAGCTCGAGCATCTGATGGACGGCGTCCTCGTAGCGGTGCACGGCCAGCGAGGCGAGCACCAGCCGATCCAGGCACAGCATCCGATCGTCGGGATCGATCAGGCGGCCCTCCAGCGCGAACAGCTTTGCGTAGGCGGTGGGCGCGCGCCCCGCCGCCAGATCGATCGAAGCCCGCACGACCTCCGCCAGGTCGCTGGCGGCGCCGTAAGGGCCGGGGTCCGCCAGCCCGAGCCAGCGCTCGGAGAGCGGAAGGTCGCCGCGCGCGAGCGCGATCCAGGCCAGATAGATGCGGATCCAGCGGCCCTCGGGATCGTCGGGGAAGCGTTGGATGAAGCTGGTGAACGCGCGCTCGAGCCCGACGCGAGCGTCGGGCGGCGTGCTCGTCCACTGCTCGCGCAG
The DNA here is from genome assembly GCA_035760985.1 of Polyangiaceae bacterium. GTDB lineage: Bacteria > Myxococcota_A > Polyangia > Polyangiales > Polyangiaceae > SZUA-265. The sequence goes on along the minus strand of DASTRX010000182.1, from coordinate 4,791 downwards.
CGCGCGGAACTGCGCCTGCGCCTCGGGACTGCTGGCGAGAGCCACCTCGGGCCCCAGGCCGGTGCGCTTGTTGGCTCCGCACCCCAGCAGGGAGCCAGCGGCGATCGCCGCTGCGGCGCACCAGAGCCGCCGCCGTCGAGCCACGCCGGGCTCCGATGCACGCACTCGCGAAGCCCGGCTCATACTCCTGAAATCTGCCTCATCTTCAGCGCCACCGCAGCGCCGAGAGCCAGTAGCAGTAGCCAGCTCGCAGCGAAAACCTACCCCATCGCCGGCGGGGTTTGCTAATGCCTTCGGCTCCGTGACTGGCTGGATGAGCCCGAACTGGCTGCGCTGGCACACGTTGCTGGGCGCCGTTCCGTTGGCCGGCTATCTGCTGATCCATCTCCTGGGGCAGGTTCTGAGCCTGAGCGGCAGCCCACTGCAGCGCAAGCTGCAAGATTTGCTGGAGCGCTCCCCGCTGGCGCTGGGGCTCGAGCTCGCGCTCGTGTACGTCCCGCTCGCGGGGCACGCCGCGCTCGGCGTGTGGCGCGTCGCGGGCCGCTCGCCCGCCGTGACCAAGGCAGGCGCGTCGGACCCTGACTGGCCCGTGCCGTGGGGAAGCGCCCTGCAACGGGTCAGCGCGCTGGCGCTACTGGTGTTTCTGCTCCTGCATGTCTGGCAGTTCGAGGGCAGGCTGTGGGCAGGGGAGCTGCGGCGCGCGGATTTCTTCCCGGTGCTGTGCGCGAGCCTGTCGAGCACGGCGCTCGGGGGAGTGCCGCTGGTGGCGATCGGGTATCTGCTCGGCATCGCGGCCGCCAGCGTGCATCTGGCGCAGGGCCTGTATCACGCCGGCCTGAGCTGGGGCGTGATCGCGCCGGCAGGGCGGGAGCGCCTGGGGCGGGCCTGTGTGCTCGGTGGCATCACGCTGTTCGCCGCCGGCGCCTTGATCATCGTACAGCTCGCGACGGGCTCCGTATTGCCCACCTTGTGAGGGCTGTGAAGGACCAGCGGCCTTGGCTCATTGCTATCTCCTGTGTGTGACGACCGGATCGTCGATTGATCGGCAGTCGAACAACGTGTCGTTGTTCACGCTGGTGGAGCAGATCAACCTGCCGCCGAACTCGCCGCCGCCACCGCGCGGGCTGATCCCGGTGGAGATCCATGCCTATTTTCAGCTGCCCGAAGCGCAGGTGAACCGCGATTTCGAGCTGCGCTTCGCGCTGCGCGCCGAGACCGGACTGGAGACCCTGAGCGAGGTGTTCCGGCACCGCATCAGCGCGTCTCGCTTTCGCGTGCGCACGTTCGGCTTGCCGTACCCACCCGTGCTCGGCCAGTACACGCTGCAGGTCGACGTGCGCTGGGTCGGAAACGGGCAAGGGCCGCGCGAGGAGCAACACTGGCAACGTCAGCCCGCGGGCTGGCCCATCGGGCTGTACCAGCTCGAGCCTCGGCCGCGCGTCACCCACTGAGCGGGACCAATGGACGTCATTCGCATCCACCGCCTCGAGCTCGACTGCATCGTGGGCATCCGGCCCTCGGAGCGCGAGGTCGAGCAGCGCGTGCGGCTGGATCTGGGGCTGCACGCCGATGTGTCGCAAGCGGGTCGCACCGGGCGCATCAGCTTGACCGCCGACTACGATCAAGTGGCGCACGAGGTGGCGGCCCTGCTCAGCTTTCGCCGCTATCATCTGATCGAGATGGCAGCCGAGGAGGTCGCAGCCATGCTGCTCGGCATTCACGCCAGCGTGCAGCGCGTGGACGTGCGCATCGAGAAGCCCGGGGCGCTCGCCGGGCGAGCCCGGGCCGCCTCGGTCGAGGTCAAGCGCCAGCGCCGGGACTTCCCCCGCAGCTTGGAGCGGCAGGCCCACGTCAGCCGGGAGCTGCTGCTCGACACACGGGAGGCACGGCTGGAGCTGGTACGGATCGAGCCGGAGCAGGAGCTGAGCGAATCCCCGGAGGCCTCGGCGGAGGCGCTGTACTGGCTGCTGAGCGGTGTCGTGCAGGGCGACGATGGCTTGCTGTCGGCGCGCCTGCCCGAGGGCGCTAGCCATTCTTCTTCCGGCTCCGCGAGCCGTCTTCGCTGCCTGGGTCCGGATCCGGCAGTTCTATTTCGTTGTTGGCGGCGCCACCTGATAGCCCACTGATCGTGGCGGTGATGCTCAGGTCGAGCTGGCTGCGCACGCCGCGCGCGATGCTGTCGAACTCGCCGTCGCTCAGGTGATGCTCCGCCTTCATCTGCTGCCGCACCGATTCGAACACCCGATTGCGCGCCGCCTCCAGCCAGCGCGCCGCGGTGGCGCGGTGGACCAGATACATGCGCCCCAGCTGATCGATGCTGCAGCGCCCGACCAGCTGCAGCCGCAGCAGGTTGCGCTCGCGCGCGGGCAGCGAATGGATCGCATTCTTGAGCGCGCGCTGGAACGAGTCGCGGTAGCGCGATTTGACGATGTCGTTGAGCGGGCTGGACTCGGTCTGCGCCAGCCGATCCGGCAGGTCGGCGTGATGCAGCTTGCGCGCGTTGCGCGAGCGGATCGCGTCCAGCGCCACGCGCGCCGCGGCCACGCTCAGCCACGCCACCAGCGGCCCCCGCGCCGCGTAGTCGGCGATCTTTGCGCGCGGCCCGACCAGCAAGCGAGCGCGCAGGGTCTGCAGCGCCTCTTCGATGAACTCGGAGTCGGAGTCGATGCGGGAGATGGCCTTGACCACCTGAGGCAGCGTGTCGGACTCCAGCACGCGCATCGCCTCCGCGTCCCCTTGTGCGCAAGCGCAGCACAGATAAAGCTCCGTGCCGAAGCGCGTCCAGTCCCACTCCGGCGCGGGACCGAGGACGCGCTCGCAGTGCGCTCGGAATGTCTCGAACTCGAGCTGAGTGCTCGGATACGCTCGCTTCCCTCGAGCGTACGCATCGCGCAGCGCCTGTTCCTCCACGCTGCCGAGTCTAGGCTGCCCGCCTACCTGGTTGTAAAGGGCATCGGAGGAGGCGTCCGGGACGCCTCCGGTACCGCCGGCCGGATCAGGCCGCGCTTTCCAGGATACCCTTGAGGCGCGTCATGGCGCGCGAGTGCAGCTGCGAGATGCGCGGCTCGCTCACGCCCAGCATCTCGCCCAGATCCTTGAACTTCACACCGCGGAAATAGTGCATCGATACGATGCGGCGCTCGCGCTCCGGCAGCTGGTCCATCGCGCGCGTCAGGGTGGCCTTGACCAGGCGGGCCTCCACCGTCTTCTCGGTGTTGGTGGCTTCGCCGGCGGTCAGACAGCGCGCTTGCTCGGTCTCGCTGACGTCATCGAAGCGCAGCACCACGGGGGTGCACGGGCGCTTGCCCGCGGCCTGCGCGGCCTCGGCGGCAGCGGCGCGCGCGCGGCGCGGCAGCCAGTCCTGCGCGCGCAGCTCGTCGAGGATCGCGCCGCGGATGCGCACGCGCACGTACCAGTCGAAGTTCTCGGTCTGCTCGTGCCCGTGCTTGCGCACGGCGTCCCAGAGACCGCTCATGCCCGCGGCAATCAGGTCATCGCGCAGCACGTTGCGCGGCAGCTTGCGCTGGAAACCGCCGGCGATCTGCCGCACGAGCCCGCTGTACTTGGTGATCAAGGCGCGCGAGAACTCGGCGCGGGCTTCCTCCTCCGCGGCCTCCTCGGGGGTCTTGGCGCGGCGCTGGCGCTTGCCGGCCGCCGGCGGCACAGCTCGAGAGCGAGTCACCCGACGGGTGCGGCTCTCCGGGGGGGCATCCGCCGCCTCGGTGTGGGACACTTCGACGGACTTGTTTTCGCTCCCCTCGGACTGCACTCGCGCTTGCGCCATTGATTACCTCCGGGGAGGCTCTAAGCACGGCGCGTGCCACGATATATGTGGCTGAAATTACAGGTGCTTTTTGAAAAGTGGGGAGCTCTGCAGGGGGTCAATTTTTACCCTGCCTTCCCGAGCTCGAGGATTGATAAGAGCTGAGGACGGATAGCGTAGAATCATCACGGATGGGCTGAATCAGCCTGGATCGAGCGTTCTAACAACGCTCGGCGTCCCCTGATTCTCTCTCGATGAGGCTGCGCGGGCAGGAATCACCCGGGGTATTTCTCGACCCACCTGGGTCAGATGTAGGGCGGTGCGGCGCGCTCGACGACGCCGCGAACACATGCGCGTCGGTTTGGGGCTGTGTTTGGGCTGGTTTGTAGGCGGAGCAGCGCGAGAGGCCTGCATTTTGGCTCGATGCACCGTCACCCCTTGAACGTACCCCTTCGGGAATGCCGGCTCGAGCCGTTCAAATCCGGGTAACCAAAATCTGGTGCCCCCTGGTCCAAAGCCGAACGCTGGAACCAGCCGAGCGCCATCGAGAGCGAGAAACATGCGCGAAGGCAAGAATCTGATCGGGGTCGACATCGGCTCGAGCAGCATCAAGGTCTGCCAGGTTCGTGAGACCCGCAAGGCTTACAACCTGGTGGCGTTCGGGTACGCCCCGCTTCCCCCGCAGGCCATCGTCGACGGCCAGGTCATGGACGGCAACGCCGTGGCCGAAACCCTGCAACAGATCTGGCATTCCGCGAAGATCCGCCAGCGCGAGGTGAGCCTCGGCGTCTCGGGACAATCGGCCATCATTCGCAAGATCACCATCCCGATGATGACGGCGGAGGAGCTGGAAGAGCAGATCCAGTGGGAGGCCGAGCAGCACATTCCCTTCGACATCAAGGACGTGCACGTCGACTACGAGGTCCTGCGCCGCCGCCCCGAGGCCGGGCAGATGGATCTGCTCCTCGTGGCCGCGAAGCGCGACGAGATCAACGACTACACGCAGATCGCCCGGAGCGCGAAGCTCA
>DASTRX010000181.1:0-104048 GCA_035760985.1 Polyangiaceae bacterium | reverse complement strand
CCCGCCATTTGCCCTGGCCGGTGCGCATGCCGCGCAGCACCTCGCCAACGCCCCGGCTCAGCCGCTCCTCACGCCGATCCAGGCCGCCCGACAGCAGATTGCGCCAGAAGCCGACGGTGCACTTGCCACAGCAGTACCTGCCTGGATTGCCGTTGCGGGGATCGAGCGCGGCCTGGGCCAGGCGCTTCAGCATCCCCTCGTCGGCGCGCCCGAGCGCGGCCCGCACGCTGGGCTCGCTCGGGCGGAGCAAGCGCAGCGCGCGCGCTGCCTCCTCGCCCAGGACGTGACGGGCAGAGGCTGAGGTGATCCGTTCCCCCGTGAACACCGCGATGCCCTGCTCGAGCTCCGCGGGAAAGCCCGCGAACATGTCGGCGTACGCGCCTTTCAGGCCCTGGCGCCCGGCGATCCAGCGCGCGACGGCTGCGTGATCCGCCGCCGGAAGCGATCGGCGTTCGAAGTCCAGCTCGCTCAGAGCGTCGACGGTGCGAGACAGGCTTTTCTCGAAAATCACCATGGCTCCGTGTTCAGGTGGTGGCCACCAGCAGCTCTTCGGCATTGTTGGGCGGCCGCAGCCCATCGGCCCTGCCTGCGAAATAGCGCTGGGCGAGCGCCGCGGCAGAGACGTGGCTGACCTGGCGAAAGCCCGCGTCACGCGCCAGAGCCAGCATTTCGTCCGGCAGGAAGAAGCTGAGAAACGGGGTGCCGTTGGCTGCGGCGCCGGCGATCGCGCGCTCGATGCCCGGGCGCACTTCCGGGTCCGCCAGCTCGACCGGGAGCGAGAAGGACAGGACCAGCGTGGAGCCGGGTGCGAACGCCGCCACCTGGCGCAGCGTCGCCGCGACCGCCTCTTTGGTGAGGTACATGCTGACGCCCATGCAAGCCACCACCGCCGGTCGCGCCGCGTCGAAGCCCGAAGCCGCCAGGCGCTCCAGCCAGGCATCCCCCGCTTCGAAATCGACCGGCACGAGCCGCAAGAAGTGCGGCACGCCGAAGCCCAGCTCGATCAGCCGCTGGCGCTTCCAGGCCTGCGTGCGGGGCCGATCGATCTCGAACACGATCCAGCGTGAAGCGAGCTCGGGGCGGCGCTGCGCGAAGCTGTCGAGCCCCGCTCCCAGGATCACGTACTGAGCGACGCCAGCGGCAGCTCGCTCCGCCAGCAGATCTTCCACGAAGCGGGCGCGAGCCACGATCGAGGCGCGGAAAGGCGCAGTGAACGGGCTCATGTCGGGACGGCTCTGCCAGCCCTCGCCGGGTGCAACCAGCTGCAATCCTACTTCGTCCACGAACACGTGCGGCGCTGCATCTGCCTGTACGTGCAGCGCTCGCCACAAGGCGACGCGCACCGCCGTGTTATCCGGTTGCGGGGGGTCTGCGGTCGTCGGCACCAGCCGAGTGTAACGCCAGCCCACGCGCCAGCCTAGCGCCTCCATCCCCTGCCCCGCTTGCACCGCCACGCCTGGGTCCATAGATCCGTACCATGAACCGACGTCTCGAACGCTCAGCGCAGTTCTGTCAGCGCTTCGGCTGTCCGACGCCCATCCTGCTCGCGCCCATGGCGGGCGCGTGCCCGCCTTCGCTATCGGTCGCGGTCGCGAACGCCGGCGGCATGGGCGCCGCCGGGCTGCTGTTGCATGAGCCAGCGGCGATGCGCGAGTGGATGAAGGAATTTCGCGCCTGCAGCGCAGGCCCGGTGCAGCTCAATCTCTGGATCCCCGAGCCAGCGCCAGCGCGAGATCTGGATCACGAGCGCGCGCTCGGCACGTTTCTCGAGCAGTGGGGCCCGGAGCTGCCGCCGGGGGCCGCGCAGGCAAGACCGCCCGACTTTGCTGCCCAGTGTGAGGCCTTGCTGGAGCTGGCCCCGAACGTGGTGTCGTCGGTGATGGGCCTGTACCCGGCCGAGTTCGTGGCTCGGGCGCGGGCGCGCGGCAGCGCCTGGTTCGCTGTCGTGAGCACGGTCGCCGAGGCGCGCGCCGCGGAGGCAGCCGGCGCCGACGTGATCGTGGCGCAGGGAGCAGAGGCCGGCGGCCATCGCGCAGCGTTCGACGCGCGCCTGGCAGAGCGCCAGCTCGTCGGCTTGTTCTCGCTGCTGCCCGCCGTGGTCGACGCGGTGCGCGTGCCGGTGGTGGCGACCGGAGGCATCGCGGACGGGCGCGGTGTCGCAGCCGCGCTGCTGCTCGGGGCGAGCGCCGTGCAGATCGGAACGGCGTTCCTGCGCTGCCCGGAAGCACAGACGGCGCCCGCGTGGGCGGATGCGCTGGCCGATACCTTGCCCGAGGATACGCTGGTGAGTCGGGTCTTCAGCGGGCGAGCGGGGCGCAGCATCGCCACCGCTTATGCCCTGGCCGCCAGCGCCCCGGGCGCGCCGGCGCCGGCTCCATATCCCGTGCAGCGCGGCCTGACGGCAGCGATGCGTCAGGCTGCCTTCCGCGCGGGCGATGTGCAGCGCATGCAGGCCTGGGCAGGGCAATCCGCTGCGCTCGCCCGCGCGGAGCCGGCAGCCGCCGTCGTGCAGCGGCTCTGGAGCGAAGCGCAGAGCCTGCTCGCCTAGCTCAGCTCGCGCCCGGCATCGAGAGCACGCTGACTCTGCCGCCGAAGCTGTCCCCGAGGTCGCGCCGCGTGGCCACCGAACTCAGCCAGGGGTGACGCGCGAGATCGAGCCTCTCGAGCGGGCAGGTGCGCACGTGGTAGCGGTCTTGCGCTGCATTGAGAGCACCGGACAGCGCGTTGCAGATCTCGGCCGAGGCCGCGATCGAGTCCGGTTCGGGGCTGGCCGCGGCGAACTGCTGCTCGAGCTGTTCCACCGGCTGCATCATCAGCGATCCACCGAGGAACACCGTGGCGCGCAAGTCCATGACGATCAGGCCCAGCGCTTCGCCGGACTCGTCTTCGACCAGCGCCGCGTAGCAATCCCGCAGACCCGGCCCCACCGCGAGCGGCTCCGCCGCCTCGACGTTGACACCGTTGCCCACCAGCAGCGCGATGCACTTGCTCAGCTCCGCGATCGGCGGCAGTTCGAGCTCGGCCTTGGGCCGCGCGCGCTGGTCGACGGGCTCCGCGCTCGCGCGCACCGGAGCCGGCTCGAGCTCTGGGGCTGCCGGCTCCTCTGGCGGGTCCTCCGCTTCCGAGTCGGTCCCAGCTACGGCGCCGCCGATCGGCGGCGCGGGCTCGCTCGGCGCGAGCGGCTCGCGCTGCCCCGCCGCTTCGCGCGGCGGCGCCGCCGGCACGCCGTTCCGGCGCGCGACGGTGCCCGCGGAGCCGCCCTCCGCGAGGCGCGCCTCGAGGCGCGCGAGGCGCACCAGCAGCCCCTCCTGCAGCGCCACCAGCGCCGTGACGCGCATGTTGAGCGCATCCAGCTGCGTCTGCAGGCTGGAGGCATCACCGTCATCGAGATCGGGTGCGCCCGGAGGCAGCGAGCTGCTGACCCACTCCGCACCGACGGCGTTGTAGCTGCGTGGGCCATCGCTCGACGCCATCTGCATCAGCTTCAGCGCGCCGCGGCCCAGCGCCTCTTGCTCCGGGTTGCTCTTGAAATACGAGCTGATCATCCGGCTGCCGGTGAGGCACTCGGTCGTGGGTCGGACCAGGTCGTGGCCGATGTTGACGTGTCGCACGACCTCGAGCATCCACTTGCCCCGGTCGAGCCAGAGGCGGCGCGGAGTCCCTCCGTTGAGCGATCGAAACGACACCGTTGAAAGTAACGGGACGCTCGGCCCTCTGGTTGATGGCTGCCGCGCTGGACCCCAGCGAAGCGAGTGCCCAGCCGCCACACTCGAAACCACATGCACCGCAGCGCCCGCGCGGCGCTGGAGATCGGCCGTTTCCCCCGATATACCTGCGAGGTGTCCCATCCCCTGCCGGGCCCGCGCGGCGCCACGCCAGAACCCCCCGCCGCGCTGTACAAGGTCTGCCCCCGCTCCAGCTGGTCGGAGGCCCTGAGCCTCGGCGCCCTGCCGCCGTCGGCGGCCGACGCGCGCGATGGCTACGTGCACCTCTCGGCCGCGCACCAGGTGCGCGCGACGCTGGAGCGGCACTTCGCTCGGCAGCCCGATCTGGTGCTCCTGGCGCTCCTGCCCGAGCGCATGCCCGGGCACGCGCTGCGCTGGGAAGCGGCGCGCAACGGCGAGCTGTTTCCGCATCTGTACGGTGAGCTGCGCGCGGAGCTGGTGCACGAGGTGTACGAGCTGCCGCTGAACGGCGCGGAGCAACATGTGTTGCCACAAACCATCGCGGGCAGCCCCCGCAACCCGGGTTCGTGATGGAGCGAGCTTGTTGCAAGGGCGCCGCGGACAGCTTCACGCTGCCCGACGCCGCGAAACATTATTCACCCGACCTGCGGCTGGAGCCGGTGCACCTGGATTTGCAGGTGGCGATCGACATCGAGCAGCGCCGTCTCGACGTGCGGCTATCGGTCGCCGTGCGCGCGCGCCAGGCGGGTGCGCGCTCGCTGCGGCTCGACGGCATCGACCTGCGCAACCTGACGGTGACCTGGCTGGAGCCAGGCAGCAGCAGCTACGACGGCAAGACCATCGTGCTCACCTGGGCAACGCCCTTTGCGCTGGCCGAGGTGCGGCGCGTGGAGCTCGCCTATCGCGTGCTGTCGCCGGTCACGGGCGTGCTGTTCTCTTCCCCCGACCTGGAGCAGCCCGACGCTCCGACGTTCGCGGTCACCGATCACGAGACGGAGCGCGCCCGCTACTGGCTGGCCTCGGTCGACCATCCCTCCGTACGCCCGACGCTGGACATCCGGCTGCGCGCCGACGCCCGACTCACGCTGCTCGCCAACGGCGAGGCACAGCCCGAGGAGCTGCATGCGGACGGCACCAAGACCGCGCACTTCGTGCAGAGCGTGGGCTGCCCGAGCTACCTCGTGTGCTTTGCCATCGGCGACTTCGTGCGCTGGGACGGCGGCGAGTTCCAGGGCGTGCCGATCGCGGCGTTCGCGCCGAAACCCTTCACGCCCGAGCACCTGGAGCGCAGCTTCGGCCGCACGCGCGAGATGCTGGAGTTTCTGACGCGGCGGCTGGGGGTCGCGTACCCGTTTGCGAAGTATTTTCAGTTCGCCGCCGAGGGCATCGGTGGAGCGATGGAAAACATCTCGCTGGTGTCCTGGGACGATCGCTTCCTGCTCGACGAAGTGCTGGAGAGGGAGGAGCGCTGGCTGGTCGATCTGGTGAACGTGCACGAGATGGCGCACAGCTGGTTCGGCGATTCGGTGATCTGCCGCGATTTTGCGCATTCGTGGCTGAAGGAAGGCTGGGCCACCTACCTCGAGAGTTGCTGGTTCGAGGCCAGCGAAGGCCCGGACGAGCTGCAGGTGGACCTCTGGAACCACGCCGATGCCTACTTCAACGAGGTGGACGAGAAGTACCGGCGGCCGATCGTGACGCGCAAGTACGACAGCTCGTTCGATCTGTTCGATCAGCACCTGTATCCGGGCGCCGCCTGCCGCATCCACATGCTGCGCAAGCTGCTGGGCGAGGACGCGTTCTGGGCGGGGGTGCGCGATTATCTGATCGGGCACGCGGGTCGCGTCGCCGAGACGGAGGATTTTCGGCGCGCGCTGGAGGAGCGCTCGGGGCTAAGCCTGGAGCGCTTCTTCGAGCAGTGGTTCCATCGCGCGGGTTTCCCCGACTTGCTAGTCACCTTCCGGCATGACGCGGAGCGCGCGGAGGGCGTGTTCGAGATCGTGCAGAAGCAAGCCGACGAGAAGACCGGCGAAGGCGCCTTCCACTTCGATCTGGAGCTGGCCTGGGGCAATGTCGACGCGCCTGCCCTGGAGCGGACGAGCGTGCGCGTCTCGGGGCGGCGCACGCTGGCCGTGCTCTCGATGGCGGCCGCGCCCGAGCTCCTGCGCGTGGATCCCGACGGCCTGGTGTTGCATCGGCTCGACTTCGATCCGGGCTCGGAGCGCCTGTTGCGCCAGCTCGCAGCGCCGGACGCACGCGGCCGCATTCAAGCCGGCGTCCTGCTGGTGCGGCACGCCGGGCGCACCGGCGCCGCGGCGCTCGGCGCCGCCTTTGAGGCAGAGCCCTCCTGGGGCGTGCGCGCGAAGTGGAGCGAAGCGCTCGGCAAGGCAGCTTCCGAAGCAGCGCTCGAGGCGCTGCTCGCGATCGCCGAGGAGCACGAGCATCCGCGCAGCCTGGGGGCGGTGTTCCGCGCGCTCGGCAAGTATCGCGACCCGCGCGTCACGGATGTCTTGATCGCGCGGCTCGACCGCGGGCTGCCGTACCGCGCGACCGAGGCCGCCTACGAGGCGCTCGGCGCGCAGCGCGCAGCGGCCCCCTTCGACCGCTTGCTGGCAGCGGCGCAGCAACCCGGCTTCGGCGGCTTCGCGCAGTCCGGAGCCTTGCGCGCGCTGGGCGCGACCCGCCGGGCCGCCGCGCTCGAGCCGCTGATGCGCGCGCTCAGCCCGGGGGAAGTCCCGCGGCGCGTACGGCACGCCGCCGCCGACGGGCTCGGAGCGCTCGCCGCGACACTCGCGGATCGGCCGCGCGAGCGCGCGATCGAAGCGCTCAGCGACGCGCTGCGCGACCCGCTGCCCAAGGTGCAGCTGAGCGCGGCGCGCGCGCTGGGGCACGCCCGGGCGCGCGAGGCGGAGCCCGCGCTGGAGGCGCTGGCGCAGCGGCTGGCGCGCCAGGATCAGGTGAAGGTGCTGCGCGTGCTGCGCGGCCTGCGCAACCTCGATCAGGAGCCGGCGCGCTCGCAGGAGCTGGACCAGCTGCAAGAACGCGTGCGCAAGCTGGCGTTGGAAGTGGACGAGCTGAAGGCGCGAGCAGAAGGCAAACCGGCCCCGCCGAGTTAATGGCAGTGAAACATTGCCGCGCCACGAGTTCCGCTTGTCGCGTCGCAGTTCGGTGCCAGACTCGGCTCATGGCGTATCCGATGGGGTCGGAGCTACGAGCTTGGCTCTTGCTGGCTACCGCGGGGCTGTTCGCTTGCGGCAAGGCCGCGGACGGCGATGCGGGGGGCGATGGCAAGAGCGTCTCGGACCGGCAGCGCCAGGAGGCGGAGCTCGCCGCGCTGGACGACGGAACCGCGCTGATCGCGGCCGAGGCCGAAGCGCGCGCGCCGGCCGCACAATGTGGCGCAGGCAGCGCGTGCCGCGGGGGATTGCTGGCCGGAGCCTGGGAGGTCCTCGCCGACTGCAGCAGCGCGCCACGACCGCGGCGGACGCTGCAGGCATTCGGCAAGCCCTTCCTGGCGCTGGATAGCGAGGCTTGCCGCGGAGCCCTGCGACTCGAGAGCGAGTGGAGCGGTGGTTTCACGTTCGAGCAGGGCCTCTTCCAGGATCAGCGCCAACGCACGGATCACGTCGAGCTCGACCTGACTCCGGAGTGTATGAGCGCCACCCTGGGCAAGGCCATCCGCCAGCAGCAGCTGGGGCCGGCGTGCGCATCGCTCGGCAAGAGCATGAGCGAGTGCGCCGTCGTGGACGGCGTCTGCCACTGCTCGGGTTCCAACGACGAGCAGCTCTCTCATGTGGGGATCTACGGAGTCCTGGACCAGCGCGACACCGCGCAGGTCGTGATCGCTTCGGACGCGGACCCGCAGACCGACGAGCCCAAAGACTACGTCGATTATTGCGTCGAGGGCGACTTGTTGCACTGGCGCCAGCCAGCGGACTCCGTCGAGCTGGTGCTACGGCGCGTCGCCGGCCCGGAACCTGCCGAGGTCCCCCATATCCGCTGAGCCTCACCAGCTCACGACATCCGCTCGCGTCAGGGCTTCCTTCGCGCTCAGGCGCCGCCGGCCCGCGGCGGGCGGGCGCTCGAAGCTGGTACTGCCGTCGGCCCGGCGCAGGTAGTAGCCATATTCGATCTCCGCGCCCGCCGGCAGAGTCAGGCGCCGCTGCCAGCGACCGGACCCGAGGCTGGCCACCGGCAAGCCCAGCTCCGGGTGCCAGCTGCCGAGCGACGGGTCGCCACCGGTGACGTACAGCTGATCACGGCTGTCGGCCGGCGCCGTCACGCTCAGGGTCGCGAGCACGCGACCCGGCGCGCGGGGAGCGCAGGTGTCGTAGCGCGCGCACACGAGCTGCGGCACGTCAGCGATCGTGCCGGCGCGAATCGAGGCCAGCAGGCTGATGTATTCGCCCATGGCCCAGCTGAGCGGCGCCACCGATCCGGTGGGCGTGCCCGGTTCACGGCCGGGCGGCGTCAGGATCTCGAAGCCACGCAGGTTGGTGCTGACGTTCCAGATCTGTTCGGGGATGAAGCCCTCGGGCGTCGCGAACGCGCGCAGCGCGGCGAGATACGGCGCGCCGCTCGCGCCGTCGCCCGTGCGCTGGATCTCATACATCCCACGCTCCGCCGTGAAAATGGGCCAGAGCCGGCCCCGGCCGTTCTGATTGTCGTACGCGGCGCCGTCGTTGCGCTCGCCGTAGCCGTCAAAGTCGTAGCGGAACCAGGCGTCGCCCTGGCCCTCGAGAGCCTGCTTCAGGGTAGCGTCGTATTCCGGCAGGGTCTCCAGCACGGCAGGGTCGTCGGCGCCCTTCACGCCCAGGCGCACCAGCTCCAGGAACCCGCCATCGACCACCTCGCGCTGATCGTGCGGCCCCGATCCATTGCCGATCTCCAGCACCGTCGGCTCGTCGGGGCCGTGCTCGGGATCGAAGCGCTCCAGGCCGCTGCCGCCGTCGTTGCGCGCCGCAGGGTTCAGCCGGATGAAGTACGATCCATTGCCGAGCGGACCGCTGGTGGTGAACGTCCAGCGCGTCACGTTCTGTTGAAAGTAGTCGGCCGCGCTCAGGTAGCGCCCTGCGGCCTCCAGGTCCCCGGCGAGCCGTGCAAACTCCGCCGCCGTTACGAGCCCGGCGATCTCCGCCGCGATCGTCGACGGTGAGTAGCCGCTGCTCTCCTCCCAGCGCTCCTGCTGCGTCCACGGTGCCAGGCTCAGGATGTATTCCGCGCTGGCGCGCAGCTTGGGCCAGAGCGCCAAGATCTCGCGCTGGGTCGCTTCGTCGCCGTGCTCGTACACGCGATACGCGAGCAGGATCGGCATGGCCTGCTCGTCCAGCTGCGTCTTGTTCCAGTTCGGGAAGCCATCGACGCGCGCGTTCTGCGGAAAGCGACCGACCCGGCTGTAGCCCTCGGGACACTCGCTGCTCTTCGGGCCTTCTTCTTGCTCACCGCAATCCTTGCTCTGCTGCAGCGTGCCGAACAGGTAGTTGACGGAGCTCCGGGCCGTGCGCAGGTCCCCCGCGCTGATCAGCGCGTTGGCGAACTTGAACAGATCCCGCGACCAGACCAGGTGATAGCCCCCGTTCTTGTCGGGCGCGGGCGGGTCCTCCGGCTTCTCCTCGCCCCAGGGCGTGCCGAACGCCGCGATCATGGCGCCGTTCGACTTGTCCTGCACGGTCCGCAGTGACATCGCCGCCAGGTAGTAGGTGTCGTCCGCGCTGCCGCCCTGGTTGTCGAGCGCGTCGGAGTAGGCGTGCCAACCCTCGTCGTAGCGGGACTGCAGCGCCTCGAGATCCGAGTCCAGCGTGCGCACCGCAGTCTGGCTGGCCTCCGCTTCGGTCTCGCCGAAGCCGAGCACCACATCGAAGCTCACGCTGGTCGCCCCGGGCTCGGAGCCGAGATCGACCCAGCCCAGCTGCGCCACATTGCCTGGCCCCGCCGCAGGATAGGCCCATTCCATGCCGAAATCGGGGTTCTTCCCGAGCAGATCGCTGCGCCCGTCGGAGACGCCGACGAAGCCGCTCGAGAGCATGGGCGCGCCGTTGACCCGAGCCCACGGGCGGCTGATGCCGAGCGCCGACGCGCGCTTGCCTTCGGACGCGCTGAGCAGCTGATGATCTTCAAAGGTCAGCGTATGGGAGCTGTCGTTCGCTCCGGCGTTGGCGAGCGCGGGATCGTGAAACAGGTAGACGTGGAAGTCCGAGAGCTGGCGGCCACCCAGCGCCTCGAAGCGCACCCGCGCCACCAGCGCATCGCGCCCCGGGTCGGTGAACAGGTCTTCGGTCAGCCGCCAGCCGTGGTCGGGGTTGCCCGCGATCGTGCGCCAGCGCATCGAGCGCGGATCGGGGCGCAGCGAGGTGTAGGGCTCGAGCCGCTGCTCATCGACGAAGGTCTGCTGGCTATCGCCCACCAGAAACTCGAGCTCCAGCGTCTGCACTTCGTCGAGCGTGGGGTAGAAGACCTCGGTCACGGCTCCGGCGTGCCCGGTGAAGTAAACGCGCGAGCTTCCGCCCAGCGCCGTGCCGATCAAGGACTTCTGCGCCGAGGGGCGCACTGCCGTAACCCCAGGCGCTCCGGGTGCGCTGCCGAGCGCGGGTGAGCCCGCCAGCGCCGCTGGCTCGGCGCTGGCGGGCATGCTGGCGCGCGGCGCCGTACAGCCCGCGAGCAGCGCGAGCGGAGCCACCCGCGCGAGCGCGCCGAGGGCGCGCCCGCCGGCAATCCTCGCGGCCAAACCCGTCATGCTCGAGTTGTAGTGCCAGCACGGAGGGTCGCTCGCGGGAGCCGCAGCGGCTTGCGTTCTGCGCCACACCGCGAGCGCCTCGAGCGCTCGCCTGCCTGGGCGCCCTGGATGCGACTGGCGAGGTACGGCCTTCCATGCTCAGCTGTTGGAAACCGACGCCGCAAAACTCCCCAGCACCAGCGCCCAGCATGGCCCCACCCCCTACCCCGCCTCGACGCGAACGGCTGAAGCGCCTCTTCGTCGAATACGGCGCCCTCGCCATCGCCGTGCACTACACGATCTATGTGCTGGTCCTGCTCGGTCTCGCACTGGTGATGCTGCAGCGAACGCCCGCCGCTCCGCTGACCAGCGCGCAAACCCTGGGCGTGCTGGCCGCGGCGTATGTGGCCAACAAGCTGGCGATGCCCTTGCGCGCCCTCGGCACCCTCGCGCTCACGCCCTTGCTGCGCGCGCTGTGGCGGCGCCGGCGCAAGCCGGCGGGCTGCGACCTGCCTCCGGGTCCAGCATCGTAGGGGGCAATGGCCGACCTGGAGCAGATCATCGCCTCGGAGCTCGCGAGCTGGAATCAGCGCCCGGTGGAACACGCGATCTTCGGGCACTCGGACCCGGCGCGGATCGCGCGCGAGCTCGAGCGCTGCGCCGGGGAGCTGCTGAGGAGCCGCGTGAGCGCCGGTCTGTTCTACCGCGCCAGCATCGGCGCGGTCGCTGGCGTCGAGCTCGCCGACGGCCGGCGCGCGGTGCTGAAAGTGCACCAGCCCGATCGTTCGCGCGAGCACCTGGCGGAGGTGCTGCGCCTGCAATGCCAGCTGGCACAGCGAGGCTGTTTCGCGCCCGCCGTCTGGGCGGGCCCCCACCCACTGGCTCGGGGCCACCTGGTGATCGAGCGCTACGTGCTGGAGGGCTCGACGCGCGACGGCCACGAGCCCGCCATCCGTCGCGGACTCGCTCGCAGCTTGCACGCGCTGAGCGCCGCGCTCGAGCCGTTCGTTTCCGAGAGCGCCCTGCCCCCGCACGCGCTGGCAGAGCTGCCCCCGGGTCGGCTCTGGCCCCCGCCGCACAGCAAGCTCTTCGACTTCGAGGCCACGCGCGCTGGCGCCGAGGAGATCGATGCGCTGGCGGCCCTGGCCCGGCAGCGAATGGAGCCCGCGGGGCGCGTCGTGCTCGGTCACAGCGACTGGCGCGCCGAGCACGTCCGCTTCGAGGGTGACGAGCCGATCGCGGCGTTTGACTGGGACAGCCTGTGCAAAGCGCGCGAGCCGGAGCTGGTCGGCTTCATCGCACACGCCTTCTGCGCCGACTGGAGCCGCCAGGGCCATGCCCAGGCGCCGAGCCTGCAGGAGTCCCGCTGCTTCGTCGCCGAGTATGAAGTGGCGCGCGGCTCGGCCTTCAGCGCCGCAGAGCGCCGCCTGCTGGGGGCGGCATTTGCCTACTCTGTCGCCTATACGGCGCGCTGCGGCCACGCCTTCGGCAAGCGCGAGCGGGACCTGCCCGGCGCGTTTCACGCGCTGCTGGCGCGCCATGGTCAGCAGCTGCTCGCCTGGTGAGGAGGCCCAGAGATCGGGACTGGGGCGTTTACGAGTTGCGCGGGCGCGTGTAGGAATGCAAGGCGCATGTCTTCGCCGCTGCTGCGCAAGCCCGTGTTTGCCTGGGCCATGTACGACTGGGCCAACTCGGCCTTCGCCACCACCGTGATGGCGGGGTTCTTTCCGGTGTTCTTCAAGCAGTACTGGAGCGCCGGTACGGATCCCACGGTGAGCACCTTCCGGCTCGGCGCAGGTAACGGCTTCGCGAGCTTCGCCATCGCGTTGCTGGCACCCCTGCTCGGAGCGATCGCGGATCGCGGCGGCGCGCGGGTGCGCATGCTGGCCTTCTTCACCTTGCTCGGCTCGGCGATGACGGCCGCGCTGTACTGGGTCGGTCAGGGCCAGTGGGAGACGGCGGTCGTGGTCTATGCGCTGGCGTCGGTTGGCTTTTCCGGCGGCTCGACCTTCTGCGACTCGCTGATGACGGACGTCTCCGAGCCGCGCGAGTTCGACCTGGTATCGGCCTACGGCTTTTCCCTGGGCTATCTGGGCGGCGGGCTGCTCTTCGCCGTGAACGTGCTGATGACGTTGAAGCCCGAGCTGTTCGGCCTGAGCGGCGCCGCCGCGGCAGTGCGCGTCTCTTTCCTGAGCGTCGGCGTCTGGTGGGCGGTGTTTACGCTGCCGCTGCTGCTCTGGGTGAAAGAGCAAAATCCCCGTCGCCCGCTGGCGGTCGGCAGCGCGCTGCGCCAGGGCTGGAGCGAGCTCGTCGGCACGGTGAAACACGTGCGCCAGTACCGCGCGCTCACGCTGTTCCTGGCCGCCTACTGGCTGTACATCGACGGCGTCAACACCGTGATCAAGATGGCCGTCGATTACGGACTGGCGCTCGGGTTCGAGGCCAAGAGCTTGATCACGGCGCTGCTCTTGACGCAGTTCGTGGCCTTTCCTGCCGCTCTCGCCTTCGGCTGGATCGGCAATCGCTTCGGGACGCGGCGCGGCATTCAGCTGGCCATTCTCGTGTATCTGGGGGTCACCGTCTGGGCTTGCTGGCTCGATAACGTCAAGGAGTTCTATGCCATGGCGGTGATCATCGGCCTCGTCCAGGGGGGCATCCAGAGCCTGAGCCGCTCCTTCTTCGGGCGGCTGGTGCCGGCGGAAAAGGCCGGGGAGTTCTTCGGCTTCTTCAATTTGATGGGCAAGTTCGCGGCCGTGGTCGGCCCGGTGCTGACCGGGGTGGTCGCGCTGCTGACCGGGAGCTCGCGGCTGGCGATCGGCTCTCTGGTGCTGCTCTTTGCGGTGGGTGGCGCGCTCTTGATGCGCGTGCCAGAGAGCGAGCCTGCCGCGGGCTGAACGCGCCGGATTCGTGCGATTCACGGTGCAAAATCGCCTCGCCACAACACTTAGCTATCTCGGTGGCCGCTGTTCCGCTGCATACTGGTGGCAGCGGATCGCGAATTGCATGGCGGCCAGGAACGATGCTACGCGAAGAACCACTCGGGTGGCGGAAAGCCGCCATTGAAAGGGAATCCATGCGGGGCTCGGTCGCGCGTCAGTATCGGGTCAGGCAGCTGAGCCGTGCACTGGGCGCGCTGCTGGGCCTGGGCGCGTTGAGCCTGGCGGCTCTCGGCTGCTCGGATGACGCTGAGCTCACGACGGAGTTTCCCTCTGACTCCGAGGGCGCTCCGCAAGGCGCCGGTTCGAGCGCTCGCCCTTCCGGCGCAGCGTCGTCGGCGGGTAACCCGGCAACGGAAGCCGCCCGTAACTCGGGCGAAACCCCGCTGCCCTCGCCCGGGCGCGATGAAACACGCGGCCCGATCGAGCTCGGCGGCGCCGCTGGCCCGGAGCTGACGCTGCAGACACTGGACGTGCCCGACGGAGACTACTGCGCGGCGGTCGCCGACTGGGACCCGGAGTGGATCCAGTTCGAGGAGGAGGTGCTGCTGCTCGTCAACGAGGCGCGCTCCCGGCCTGCGGACTGTGGCTCCGAGGGCCGCTTCGCCCCCGCGGCCCCGGTGGTCATGAACACCGTGCTGCGCTGCTCGGCGCGCCTGCACTCGCTCGACATGTTCGAGCGCCATTACTTCGGGCATACCAACCCGGACGGGCTCGATCCGTTCGAGCGCATGGCTGCGGCCGGCTTTCGCGGCGCGGGCGCGGGCGAAAATATCGCGGCCGGGCAGACCAGCCCCGAGCAGGTGATGCACAGCTGGATGGAAAGCGATGGGCACTGCGCGAACGTCATGCGCCAGAAATTCGCGCTGATCGGCGTGGGCTACCACCCCGGCGCCGGCCGCCGCGGCCTGGGCAGCAACTTCTGGACCCAGAACTTCGGCGCGCCCGACGCGCACGGCTGCACCTCGAACTGCCGCTGACGCGGCTGCCGGAGCGATCAGGGGCAGGTCGTGGGCGTGATCGTGACCCCGGCCGCACCGCACAGCGACTCCGGGCCCTGGCCCACGTGATCGAGGTAGAAGCTGCGCAGCGCGTCCGCGTCAAAGCAGTCCGCCTTCTGCAGGAAGCCCCAGGAGCTCGCCGCCCAGCGAGCGTCGAGGTTCGGCGACGGCACCAGCACGGCGCGGCGCGGCGTGCCCAGGCCCGCGCACAGGTCGTCGAGCGGCAAGGCGTCGATCATCGCCTGTGCCTGCGCCACCTCGTCCGCGCAGCCATCGGAGCAGTTGTACCAGAACACCACCGCCCCGTGTTCCAGCGCGTGAACCAGGAAGCCGTCTGGAACCGCAAAATCATAGCTCCGGAACTCGGCCCAGACGCCGTAGTGGTTGCCACCGCTCGGGGGATTGCTGTCGTAGGGGATGTCGCTGCAGGTCGCCAGGTGCGTCGCCGAGGCCGGCGGATGCGACTCGCTGATCTGCGCGCAAGCGCCCGTCGCGCCGGAGCCCGCTGCGCCCGCGGCACCGCCCGCCTGCGAGCCCGAACCTGCCGCGCCGCTCGCTGCGCCACCACTGCCGGCGGGGCCCGAAACGCTGGCGCTCCCAGCACCGCCGCCCGCAGGCCCGCCGTCGTCCGCTGGGTTCGCGGCATCGGAGCTACAAGCGGGCACTCCTAGGGCCGCGAGGAGCGCGGCAGTGACGAGCCAAAAACCAGAGCGAGCAGAGTTCAAACGGCGAGCCATGTTGCCAGGGAGAGGAAGGTGCCCATGCTGACCACGTCGGTAGCGGTGGTGAGGAAGATGCTGGATGCCGTCGCCGGATCGGCGCCGACGCGGCGTAGTACCATGGGCACCACGGCACCCGCCATGCCGCTCACGATGCAGCTGCCGGTCATGGCGGCGAGCACCACCAGGCCCAGCTGCGCGGCGGCGGGATTGCCCTGGGAGCGCGCGAGCAACCACATGCCGAGCCCGGCGGTGATGCCCACCAGCGTGCCGTTCACGAAGCCGAGCAGCGCCTCCTTGCCGACCACCGCGGCGGCGCGCCCCGCCTGCAGCTCCCCCAGCGTGATGCCGCGCAGCGCGACTGCCAGCGCCTGACAGCCGGTGTTGCCGGATTGACCCGCGAGCACCGGCAAGAACACCGACAGGATCACCATGCGGTCGAGCGTACCCTGAAACACGCCCACCACCGCCGCAGCCGCGAACGCGGTCAGCAAGTTCAGCTGCAGCCAGGGATGGCGGAACTTGAAGCAGCGCTTCCAGGGGGTCGACAAACGCTCCTCGCGCTCGACGCCGACCATGGTGCCCGCCTGCGCGCTCAGCTCGAACGCCTGACGCTCGAACAGAGTCTGACCGCGCACCACGCCGACCAGCTTGCCCTGGGCATCGCACACCGGATAGACCGGGAAATGGCGCTTCAGCGCCTCGCGCATGGCCTCGGTGATGGTGAGCTCGGGGCGCAGCGAGAACGGCGAGCGCACCATCAGCTCGTCGATCCGCTGCTCCGGCGGAGCAAACAGCAGCTCGCGAAACACCAGCACGCCGACCAGCACGCCCTGCTCGTCCACCACCCAGCCGTAGGTGACGAGCGCCTTCTTCACGATCGGCCGCAGCCACTCGACGATCTCGCGCGCCGTCTGCTGCGGATGGATCACCGCCAGCGGCGGATCCATCAACCTGCCCACGCTGTCCTCGGCATAGGCGTGGTTGCGCAGCCACTGCTCGCGAAACTCGGCGGGCGCCGCGTCGAGCACCGACTCGCGGCGCGGCGACGGCATCGCCCACAGGATCGCGTCCGCGCTCGACGGGTTCTGCTCCGCCAGCAGCCCGGCGATCGTCTGATCCGACTCGCGCGCGAGCATCTCGGTGGCTTCGCGAGCGCTGCGATGCGCGAGCGCCTCATTCAGATTCAGGATCGAGCGCCCCGAAGCATCGGTCGGCGCCACGCTGAAACGCTGGTCCACAGCCGGCATATATCGCGGGAACGTCCTCCGAGATGGGACAAACGACCCTTCCCGCGCGCGCATCAGCGCGCCCACATCGTCCCCACGCGCGCACCGCAGACGGGTTTCATGGGCTCGGCGCTCCACGACTCCGCGCGACCCCAGGACCGCCCCCCCTTCGGCTGGGGCGTCACATGTCTCCTATAGTAGACAGACTGCTACTTTTTAGGACTAGGCAGGCAGGGTTTCGCGACCAGAATCGCGGCCGTCCCCCGCAGCAGCGGGGGGTGGTCGTCGTCGGCCAAGAGCTGATCAGGGCTCGCTGTCGAGCAGTAGAACCGGGACGCTCGGGCGGGCCACGCTGATGGGTTGCTCGCTCGGGCGTTGGCGGCGGGCGAGCGCCCAGCAGACGGCGCCGAGCGCGCACCAGAACAGCTCTCGCGAGCGCTTGGCGAGGCAGAAGGCAGCCCCCACGCCCAGCGCACCGGGGATGCCCAGCGCGGTGAAGGCCGCGACATAGCCGGCGTCTTGCACGCCGAGCCCCGCGGGCGTGAGCGGCAGGAGCGAGCGGCACGACGCCACCATGGCTTCGATGTAGAAGGCGCTGGTCAGCGGCACGTCGACGTGCAGGAGCTTCAAGATCAGCCAGACCTCGACGCCCTCCAGCACCCACACCGCGAGGTAGGACAGCGCCGGCACCAGCAGCTCCTTGCGCGGTGCCGCGAACACCCGCTCCAGCTGCGCGTCGGTGCGCGTGAAGTACGCCTCCGCGCGCCGCACGCGCGGGCGAAAGCGCTCGGGCACGATGTTGGCGAGGCGCTGGAACAGCACGCCCGCGAGGCGCCCGCCGCCGAGCGCAGTGAGCACGAACAAACCGAAGCCGATCAGGCTCGCGCTGAGCAGGGCGCTCAGCACGACCAGCCACGGGCCGCCCACGCAGTGCTGCGAGAGCTGGCTGGCGGCCTGCGGCGCGAGCGCCAGCGCGAGGCCGATCCAGATGCCTTCGGCGATGATCAGTAGCGTCTTGCGGCCGGTGACCGCCGCGATGCTGGTGGCGAGGCGCGCGCGATGACCGCCGCTGAGCAACCAGGGGCGCAGCGACTCACCGACCAGGAAACCCATGGGCAGCGCAAGCGTCGACGCCTCGCCCGCGACCTGAGACTGGAACATGCGAGCGAAGCGCGGCGGAGGCTCGAGGCGCCGAAATAACAGCTGGCAAGCGCGCGCGTCCGCGAGCTGGGCCAGGCAGAACGGCAGCGGCACCAGCAGCAGCGTCGGGCCGGCCGCGCTCAGCAGCTGCGTGACGGCCACCAGCGACACATCACGGAAGGCGAGCCACAGGCAGACGCCCACGACGGCGAGTGCGAGAACGGTGAATGCGCGACCTCGGGAGGAGCCCGAAGGCGGCTGAACGTCGCAACGCACGGAGTTAGAATATCATGGAGCCGAGGGGCGGCGGCTCGAGGCTGATGAAAACATGACGTGTCAAAACGAACAGTGACGGTGATCGTACCAAGCTGAGCCAGTCGGCGCGATTCGCCTTGCTTCACCCCCGCGGACGGGCCGCCACTGATCAGCGCTGGATCAACATGCAGGACTGTTTGCACCAGCTCGCGTTCGCGCGCGGCGCGCAGCGCACAGCACGACACTTCTGAGACTGCGCAGCATTGCCAGCGCAACGCTGCGGCAAAGTTCATCGAGCGCCGCATCCCTGCCGTTCGGCCACACCGCCTCCTCTGCGTCTGTCGACGCGTGCAAACACACCCGAGAATCGCGGAGTGCTTCGGGCACCCGAACTCCACCTACATCCACGGCGTCATGATCTCCTGCGTCGGTGGTGCGCGAAGCGGGTTGCCACGGTCTTCTTTCGGCAGCTCGCGCGAAGCTCGAGCTCGAGCTCGAGGAAGAGTTCCACGGGATCCCCTGCCCGCGAGCAGCGAACCAGTATTCCGGGTCACGAAACCCGGACCAACTCGGCGCTTCGAGCGCAGACGCTCCCGGCGGGGAGCTTCGCTCGCGTGACGCGCGGACGGGCCCGGATCGAGCGGGTTCACGCTTGTCCCGTGACGAAAGGCGCCGTATCATTTGGAATGAGCCTGCGGCGTTGTTCGCGTTCCACGGCTTGTCCAGCGTCGCCGGTGGCCGCCGTTGCAGCAGTCAGCCGGCGGCTCGCGAGGTGTGCGTTCGCTGGCCCTGCGCTGTGGGAAACATGGGCAGCTCTGATCACGGGGAGTCACGAGTGAGCCCGGCGCGCGGGCGGCGAGCGCCTGTGCTCGCGGGCGCGGTGCTCGCGGCGTCGCTGCCCGGCTCCCTGGTAGCCGCCCCCGGCACCACGCCCCCCTCGCCTGCGCCGGCTGCCGCGGCCAAGGCGCCGGCCGTCGTTCCCGGTCCGGCACCAGCGGTCCTCCACGGCGCGCACGGCGCGGGCCCGACCCCGGCACTGGTGGCCGGCAAGCCGCCAGTGCGCAGCGCGCGGCCGCCGATCGCTCCACCGCTGCCGAATTCCTGCCCGGGCGAGTACGCGGATAACTTCTCGGCGCTGGCTTCGAAGGTGCGCCGGCTCGAAACACAGCTGGCCTCGTACACGTTCTGCATCCGGACCACCGCGACGTACGAGTGCCCGTCGTATGGTGTCGACGGCGACCTGGTCCACAAGCGAACGCAGGTGGTCGCCCATGGAACCGCGTTCGCGTACCGGCGCGGCGGCGCAGGCACGCTGCTGCTCACCAACCAGCACGTCGCCGATTGGCCGATCGTGACCGACGACGACCATCCCGCGGAAGACGTGCCCGCCGGCTGCCGGCGCGTGAACGAGCAGCTGAGCATCGTGGAGAACGAAGCCGACTCCTACGAGCGGGATGACATTCCGCTCTCGCGCGTGGTCGCCGATCCGCTGATGGACATCGCCGTGCTGAGCACCGCCAGCAAGCTGCCGGTGCTGCCCTGGAAGATCGGCCACAGCGCGCGCCTGAAGGAGCGCAACATCGTCGACGTCCGCGGCTTCCCGCTCGGCGTGTTCAAGGCCACCAACGTGGGCAAGGTCGTTTCTTCCTACGATCACGACACGTACAAGGACTGGGACCACGACGACTTCGTGGTGGACGCGCTGCTCTCGCCCGGCAACTCGGGCTCGCCGGTGCTGGCGATCTCGTGCAAGACGGGCGAGTTCGAGCTGGTCGGCGTGTATCACGCCGGCTACACGCGCGGCAGCGCGCTGAACGCCGTGGTGGGCATCGACCAGATCCGCGGCCTGATCACCACGCTCAAGCCCACGCCGCGGCGTGACCCGAACGCGCAGCTCGACGTGAGCGCGCGCGCGCGCCTGTCGGCTGCCGCGCAGAACACTCTGGAGCCATTCTTCCCGCTGGGCTCGCTCACCGCGTCGCTGCGCACGCGCAGCGACGGCGTGTTCTTCTTCGAGCTGTTCAACCGCAGCTTCCCCCTGCGCACCTTCCCGATCGCCGTGCTGGAAGACGTGCCGACGCTGAACGACGACGAGTTCGGCGCGCTCGGGCGCGTGTGGTTCGGCGGGCGCCAGGGCCTCAAGGAGTACGACCTCGCGGATCTGGACGCGGCGACGCGGCCCCAGCTGGTCAAGCTGCTCGACGGGCTGCGCCGCGGCGGGCTCGCCGCGTTCGCGCTGCGCGAAGCCGATCAGGATGCCAACCAGAGCCGCGAGCGCTTCGAGCGCACCGAGCGCCTGGAGAAGGCGCTGCGCCGCACCAGCACCGGTCAGAAGGACATCGCCCTCGCCATCTCGGACATCGCGGAGCGCCTCGCACCCAAGCCCGACGAAGCGACGGTCGCGCTGGAGAGTCTGCTGGTGGAGCCGAGCCCGCGCGAGCCCGGCGACTCCGCCGAGAGCGGCGCGACCCAGGTGTCGACCACGAGCGAGGAAGAGCTGCCGCCCAACCTCAACGCCGGCGACTGAGCTGGCGCGGCGCCGAGGCGCGGGCGAGCCGCCGCTGTCGGCGGCCCCGCTCGCTCACTGGCATTTCTCGTTGCCGGTGTCGCACACGCCCGACACGCAGTCGCCCGGGTTGCCGCAGTACTGGCCCGCGGCGCCCGTGGTGCAGTGGCCCGCGCTGTTTCCGCCGGTGGGACAGTAGCCGGACTGGCACTGCTGGGCCGTCACACAGAACGCCCCCACCGAGCCGTCGCTGCACTCGCCGCGGCCGAGCCCCACCGAATAGGCGCAGGTGCCCTGCAGGCAGTCGCCCTGGTCCGCGCACGGGCTCTGCAGCTGCCCGTCGGTGCACTTGCCGTAGCTGTTGCCGGGCACGAGGGCGCACAACGTGGAGCTGCAGTCCGTGCTCTCCGTGCAGCGCGAGCCGTTGGCTCCGTCCACGCAGGTGCCGTAGCTGCTGCCGCTGCTGATCGCGCAGCGGGTGGAGCTGCAGTTGTCGTCTTTCGTGCACGCGGAGTCGAGCGCCCCGTCGGTGCACTGCCCCGAGCCGCTGCCGCTGGAGAACGCGCAGTGGCCCGAGTCGCACTGGCCGTCGACGATGCACAGCGCGTGATCAGCGCCGCTCGTGCAGTTGCCATCCTGGTAGCCGCTGCGGATCGCGCAGCGCCCGGACTGGCACTGCTCGTTGGTGGTGCAAACGGCCTGATCGGAGCCGTCGGTGCAGACGCCGCTGGTATCGCTGGCGCTGGAGAGCGCGCACACGCCCACCACGCAATGGCTCTGCTTGCTGCAGCGGTCCCCAACGCCCCCGGCGCTGCAGGTCCAGCCGGCGCCCGCCGGATCCTGCGCGCAGCGCCCTCCCGCACAGTCCGCGTCATCGGACGAGTCACAAGTAGTGCCGACTTCTCCGGCCGTGCACTGGGTCTCGTAGGGCTCGAAGGAATAGCTGCGCACGCAGTGCCCGGCCTCGCACTGGTCGTTGTCGGCGCAGGGCTGCCCGACCTGGCCCTCCGTGCAGAAGCTCTCGAACGAGCCCCCCGTGCACACGCCGCTGCCGCAGTCGTCGTTCGCCGCGCAGGGTTCGCCCACGGCGCCCGAAGTGCAGGCGCCGCCGAAGCTGCCGATGGCGCACAGCAGACCGGCCGCGCATTGCTCGGGGGAGTAGCAGTCGCTGCCGGCGCTGCCGTCCGTGCACGTGCCCTGGCTCTGGCTCGAGTAGGTCTTGCCGCACTTGCCGCTGGCGCACTCGCTCGCGCTCCCACACGGCGAGCCGAGCGCGCCATCCCCGCACACCCCCAGCGAGTCCGAGCCGGCGGCCTGCACGCAGATCTGGCTGTCACATTCCGTGCCCTGAGCGCAGGCGGAGCCCTTGGCGCCATCGCTGCAGGTGCCGACGAAGGAGGTCTCCGGCAGCACGCAGCGCAGCCCGCTCTCGCACTGAGCGGGCGTGTTGCAGCTGGCGCCGACCCCGCGGCTCTGGCACTTGCGCGAGCCGTCCGTGGAGACCGCTACGCAGGCGCCGTCCACGCAGTCGCCGTCATCCAGGCACTCCTGGCCGGCGAGGCCGGAGTGGCAGTCCCCGGTGGCGGTCCCGTCGGGGCGGACGCAGCGGCCGCTGCCGCAGTCGCCGTCGCTGGTGCACGGCGCGTAGCTCCCGGCGCAGTCGATCACGTCGCCCAGGTCGCGCTTGCAGGCCACCGAGCAGTCGAGCGCCGTCAAGCAGCCGTGGCCCTGGGCGCAGACAATGTAGGACGCGGGAAAGGGATCGCACTGGCAGCGCAGGCTGGCGCAGGCGCTGGTGCGGCTCGTGCAACTGCTGCCGTCGTAGCTGGGCGCGAGCGCGCTGCAGCTCTCGAACTTGGCCGCGGGGATCGGCGGCCGCGTCAACTTGCCGCCGGAGCCGCCCGTGCCCGAGTGCAACACGCCGGTCCCACCGTCGGGGCCCGCGTCCGCGCCCGAGCTGGAGGAGCCCTCGGAGCAGGCGCCGAGGGCAGAGAGGCTGCCGATGAGCGCAAGGACCAGCGAGCGAGGACAGGCGAGCTTCGAGTGCATACGCCGAGGGATACGGCTCGAGCGCCCGGATCCCTTTCCCATCCCATTTCGTGACACGCCCACCTGCGGGGCGCGCGCGCACGCCGCGGCAGCCCGGAGCGCGATGTAGCCAGCTGTCGGCGCCGGAACGCTGGATGGTTTAAGTGCGCGCGCCCGGGTGACGTCTTGCAACTCCGAGGGAGATAGAGATGGCTGAAGGCAAGTACCGACTCGTGACGCGCAGTGACTTCGACGGCCTGGTGTGCGCCGTGCTGTTGAAGGAGCTCGATCTGGTGGACGACATCCTGTTCGTGCATCCCAAGGACATGCAGGATGGAAAGGTCGAGATCACCGCGCGCGACATCACCACCAACTTGCCGTACGTGGAAGGCGCCCACCTGGTCTTCGACCACCACCACAGCGAGACCGTGCGCGTGGGCAAGCGCGACAATCACATCATCGACCCCAAGGCGCCGTCGGCGGCGCGCGTCGTTTACGACTACTATGGCGGCGCCGCGCGCATGCCCAGCATCTCACCGGAGATGATGGCCGCGGTGGACAAGGGCGACTCGGCCCAGTTCACGCGCGAGGAGATCCTCGACCCCCAGGGCTGGGACCTGCTCAACTTCCTGATGGACGCCCGCACCGGCCTGGGCCGCTTCCGGCAGTTCACGATCTCGAACTACCAGCTGATGATGCAGCTGATCGACTTCTGCCGGAATCACACGGCCGGCGAGATCCTGGCGCTGCCCGACGTGAAGGAGCGCGTCGACATGTACCGCGCGCACGCGGCCGAGTTCAAAGCGCAGCTCCTGCGCTGCGGCACGGTGCACGAGAACCTGGTGGTGCTGGATCTGCGCAACGAGGAGACGATCTGGAGCGGCAACCGCTTCTTGATCTACGCCATGTATCCGCAGTGCAACATCTCGATCCACCAGATGTGGGGGCGGCAAAAGCAGAACGTGGTATTCGCGGTGGGCAAGTCGATCCTGGATCGCAGCTGCGTCACCAACGTCGGAGAGCTGATGCTGCGCTTTGGCGGCGGCGGTCACCACGCTGCCGGCACCTGCCAGGTGGACACGGCGGACGCCGAGCGCGTGCTGCGCGAGCTGATCACGCGCATCAACGGCGACCACGCCGAGGCCCGGCTGCGTTCGGCCTGAGCTCGGCAAGACGGCCCAGCTGCGCTCGGCAAGACGGGAGCCCACTGCCCCGGCGGGCTCCCGAAACCATGACCAGCAGGCGCGAGCGCGCCGCCGGCGGATTCAGCGGCCGCCGACGATCTCGAAGGCGATGTCCACGTTGTTGCGCGTGGCGTGCGAGTACGGGCAAATCTTCTCGTGCGCCTCCGCGGCCAGCGCCTGCAGATCCGCCTGCGGCAGGCTCTGGTCCTCGACGCGCATCTTCACGCTCAGCCCGAAGCCACCGCCGTCGCGGGGACCGATCGAGACCGAGCAGGTGATGGTCGCCTTGCTCGCGTCCTTCTTCTGCTGCTTGGCCACGAAATCGATCGCGCCGCCGTAACAGGCCGCATATCCCGCCGCGAACAGGTGCTCGGGTGTGGCCGTGTTGGGCCGGCCGGGCCCGCCCATTTCCTTGGGTACCGAGAGATCGAACTTCACGATCCCGTCGCTCGACTGGGTGTGGCCGTTGCGCCCGCCCGTGGCGGTGGCGGTGGCGGTGTAGAGAGGCTTGATCTTGTCCATGGATTCCTCCGAGGCGTCTGCGAAATTTCCGTCTGGGCCTGCCATTTGGGGACGCCCAGAGCGCGGGTCAAGCCTTCAAAATGCCTCATTCCAGGCGGCTCCGGCTCGGCTACACTGCGCCCGCCGCGATACTGGCCGCCGCGATTGCAGGCTTTGACCTCGCCCTACCGGAAACGGTAGAAGGCCGGCCCATGGATATCGCAAAGGACTTGGCGCGGATCGCGCTCCAGGAGGAGCGGCTGCGCTTCGAACGTTTCGACGCGGGGATCGCCTGGCAGATCGGCAGCTGGTTGCGAAACGCCGCTGCGTCGCGCGGGCAGTCGATCGCCATCGACATCACGCTGAACGGCGCGCCGCTGTTCTACTGCGCCATGGTCGGCGCGACGCCCAACAACGCGGAGTGGATCCGGCGCAAGAAGAACGTGCTGGCGCGCTTTCACAAGAGCACCTACGCGGTGGGGCTCGAGTACGCGCGCAACGAGACCACGCTGGAGGCGCGCACCGGCGCTCCGCTCGCGGACTTCGTGACCGCCGGAGGTTGCTTCCCCATCCGCATCCGCGGCAGTGAAGCGGTGCTGGGCAGCATCACCGTCTCGGGCCTGCCGGAGCGCGAGGACCACGAGCTGGTGGTGCGCTGCCTGGCGGAGCATCTCGCGATCGATCCGGCGAGCGTCGCGCTCGAGCCGCCGGCCGCCAGCAGCTGACGCAGCTCGAGCAGGGAGCTCGGCCGTTGCCGCCAGCCCTTCGACGGCGCTCGGGCAGGGAATGGCTCGTGACCCACGACGCGAAGCTCACCAGGATGGGCCCGCTGCACGTCAGACCGTCGTTCTCGACGTCGGCCTCGCCCTGCTTCACTCGACGCTGAAGCTCACCGTCTCGCTCGCGGCGCCGGCTCCTCCGGCGCTGCGCACGCGCGCGCGGTGCGCGCCGCGTTGCAAGTGCCACGGGCACTGGAACGGCACCCCCACGCGGCACACACTCTGGCCATCGACCTCGAACAGCAGCTGCTCGCCTGGCGGCGCTCGAGCGGCGAGCACGATCTGTTGCTGCTCTTGGTGCAGGTTCCCGTCCAGCACGAAGCGCGCGCGCGGCGTCGGAAAGAGCAGGCGCGGCCGCAGCGAGCTGCCGGCGGCTGGCGCTGCGCCGTGAGTGCTGGCGCGACCCGTCACGTGAGCCCAGGCAGCGTAGCGCTCTGGCACCAGCTCGTGCTCGCCATGCCAGGTGCAGGTCTGGGTGGGCCGTTGAGGCGTCCAAAACTGCTCGCGGAGGCGCTCCGGGCACGCGGGCCCAGCGAGCTGGCCGCTGAGCGCGCAGATCACGCGCTGCTCGGCCGCCGGCGCCGGCACGGCGAGCGGCGGCGGGCTCGTCGAGCCCGAGCGCAACGCGGCCAGCATCACCGCGTGAAACAGCGGTCCCGCGCCGGTGGCGCCGGACGAGCGCAGCATCGGGCTGCCGTCGAAATTGCCGACCCAGACCGCCACCGTCCGCTCGGGCGTGTAGCCCACGGCCCAGTTGTCGCGGTTGCCCTTGGAGGTTCCGGTCTTGACCGCAACGGGCAGGTCGAACTCCAGCGGTCCCTCGCGCCCGAAGGTGGCAGCCCGCTCCTGCGGGTCAGACAGGATGGCGGTGATCTGACGGCTGATCTCGGGCGGAATCACCGGCAGCGGCGTCGCGACAGGGCCCTCCTCGACAGCGCCCTCCTCGACAGCGCCCTCCTCGACAGCGCCGCTCTCCAGATAGCGCAGCGGCAGGTACTCGCCGTTGCGCGCCAGCGTGGCATAGGCCGCAGCCAGCTCCACCAGCTGCACCTCGGCGACGCCGAGGGCGATCGCGGGACCATACTGGCTGCCGCTCTGCTTCAGGTGCGAGAAGCCGAGGCTGCGCAAGAACTCGACGACGCGCTCCGGGCCGAGCCGATCGGCGAGCGCGGCCGCGGGCACGTTGAGCGAAGCCGCCAGCGCCGGAGCCAGCCGCACGGGCCCGTGGAAGCGCCGATCGTAGTTTTGCGGGCGGTAGCTGCCATCGGCGGACAGGAAGCGGCGCTCCAGATCCGGCAGCACGCTGGAGGCGTGCAGGCCCAGCTCGCGCATGCCCAGGGCGTACACGAAGGGCTTGAGCGCGGAGCCCGGCTGCCGCAGCGCGAGCGCTCCGTCATTCTGCCCCAGCCACTCGCGCGAGTGGAAGTCGGGCGCGCCGACGTAGGCGCGCACCGCCGCGCTCGCGTTATCGACGACGATCACCGCCGCGGCGCTCGCGCGATGCTCCGAAAAGTTCGCCGCAAAGCCGCGCAGCGCCGCCTCGACCTCGCGCTGCAGCACGGCGTCGAGCGTCGAGCGCACCACGCCGGACGTCAGCGCTGCGCCGGTCAGCGAGCCACGCGCCAGCGCGCGCACGAAGTGCAGCGCGCCGGGCGCGATGTAGCCCGGATGCAGCTCCAGGGGCGCCCCCCTCGCCCGCTGCACGGCCTCGGCATCCGCAGAACCCAGCTCCTGCATGCGCGCGAGCACCCAGTCGCGGCGCGCGCGCAGGCGTTCGGGGTGGCGCCGCGGATCGTAGCGCGTGGGGCCGCGCACCAGGGCGGCCAAGGTCGCGGCCTCGGCCAGGCTGAGCGCGGCCGCGGGCTTGTCGAAGTAGTAGCGGCTCGCTGCTTGCACGCCGCGGATGCGCGGGCCGTAGTCCACGCGATTGAAGTACGCCTCCAGGATGGCTCGCTTGTCCAGCGCCGCCTCCAGGCGCAATGCCAGGGCGGCCTCCTGCGCCTTGCCCAGCCAGCCGCGCGGGCGCTCGAACAAATGGCGCGCGAGCTGCTGGGTGAGCGTGCTCGCGCCCGACACGATCCGGCCGTGGCTCAGCGCCTGGGTCAGCGCACGAGCGATGGCCAGCGGATCCAGGCCCGGGTGGCGGAAGAAGCGCGCGTCCTCGGCGGCCAGCGTCGCCGGCACCAACCAGGGCGACAGCTGCGCGAGCTGCGCGGCCTCGCTGAGCTTGCCCTGCGCGCGCACGCGGGCCAGCTCGCGCCCCGAGCGATCGAGCAACCACAAGCTGTCCCCTGCGTTGCTCGGCTGCGGCAGCTCGACGCTGGCCACGCGCAGAAAGCACCAGCACGCGAGCAGCGCCGGCAGGATGGCGAGCACGACGAGCCACCCTCGCCCGGAGCTGCGCATGACCTCAGCGCACCTCCACCTGGCCGGCGGCGGTGCGCCCGAATACCTCGGGTTGATACATCTCCTCCACGCGCGTCGGCGGCAGCACGAAGCTGCCGAGCGTGGTCGCTCGCGCCAGGTAGCGGTAGTGATAGATGCCCGCCGGCATGTGGTCGACGAAGAACAGCACGCGATCGTCGCGCAGCTCTCGCCGGTACCAGCTCGACTGAAACGGGCTCGGATGGTCCGGGTCTTCCTCGGGGGCGCGCGCGTCGACGTCCAGATCGGCCGAGCTCGTGGCCAGGCTGGCATCGATCGCCTCGAGGCCCGCCGGCAGCGGGTCCTCGATCACCACGTAGTGGCGCAGCGCCGGCGCCGTGACCAGCAAGTCCACCAGCACCAGGTCACCGCCCGCAAAGCTCTGGCTGGAGCGCGCGGGGTTGGGCAGCTCGCCCAGGGCCTGCTCCAGCGCGGCGACCGCCACGCTGCGCTGGCTCTTCTGCACCGCGAAGCCGCGCTCCAGCGGCGCGTTCGGGAGCTCGCGCGGCGCGTAGCGCAGGCGCAGCGAGTAGAACAGCGCGCCCGCGCCCTGCTTCTGGAAGATCAGGTTGCCGGGCTGCGGCGGCAGCGCTGCCAGCTCCAGGTGCGCGAGCTGAGGTTGCGTGGCCGCGCTCTCGAAGGATCCCCGGGCGAGCTGGCGGTCCCCGAGCCATACCGCGGCTTCGAAGTGGGGCGGCGTGGCCTCCTGCGCGCGCCGGTAAGCGTCGAGCGCGAGCAAGGAGTACGCGGCCTCCTGCGTGTTCTGCCACTGCCCGCCGTCGCGGCGATCGAGGATGCCCTGCGCCAGCGGCGCCGCGAGCGGATGCGCGGGCTGGGCGCTCAGCAGCGCCCACAGCGCCAGCGCCTCGCTGCGCCCTTCGGAGGAGAAGGTGTCCGCGAGCGCGTCGTCCGGCGCCTCCTCGAGCTGCGCCTTGTTGCCGCGCAGCGTGATCAGGCGCTCCAGCTCCCCGGTCAGCGTGCTCAGCTGCGCCGGGTCCGGCGCGGCGCCGCTGGCCGCCCTGGTGCTGGCCGCGTGCAACAGCAGCGCGCGCGCGAAGGTCGGCAGCTCGGCACGGCGCTCGTACAGGCGGCTTAGGTACTCGGGGTCCGGCTTCTCCAGCGTCGCGAGCACGTCCAGCATCAGAGCCGCGGTCGCGAGCTTCGCGCCCGTCGCGGGCTGGCCCTGCTCCGGGTTTGCGTTCTCCCCGAGCCACTGGCGCAAGTAAGCCACGCCCTGGTCCTGCACCCGCTGGGGCAGCGGCGCGCCCGCGGCGCGCGCTTGCCAGAGCGACCAGAGCGCATAGGCCGAAGCCCAGGGGTGGCTCTCCGGCGAGCTCGGCCAGAGCCCGAAGCCGCCGTCGCCGTGCTGCCGGCGCAAGATCTCGCCCACCTGGGCCTCCAGCTGCCGGCTGCGATCCGGGATCGCGATGCCGTAGCGCTCGGCGAGCCCCGCGAGCGGACCGAGCGGCAAGATGCGGCTCGCCAGCTGCTCGGTGCACGCGTACGGGTACTCGCTGAGCGAGCGCAGCCCCGCCTCGAGCCCGACCAGCGCGGTGGAGGCCAGCTCCAGATCGATGCCGCCCACGTCCCGCCGCACGCTCGTCAGATCGCCGAGCGCCTGCGCTTCCGCGCTCTCCGTGCGGCCGTAGAGGGCGCTG
Source organism: Polyangiaceae bacterium (assembly GCA_035760985.1). Classification (GTDB taxonomy): domain Bacteria; phylum Myxococcota_A; class Polyangia; order Polyangiales; family Polyangiaceae; genus SZUA-265. Next base: position 75,290 of record DASTRX010000181.1, on the reverse strand, counting down.
GCCTCGAGCGCCAGCGGTGCCGCGATCGCGCGCGTCACCTGGACCTGGTCTTCGGCGCTGCCCATGCTGGCCGCGAAGCGCACCGTGAGCTCGCCCGGCGCCTGCGCCAGCAGCTCGAAGCGGGCCTCCGCCGAGCCGTCTGCGCCGAGCTGAAGTTGTTGCTCGGCCGGCCCCTGCAGCGTGGCGCCGCTGACCTCCGCCCGGAGGCGCACGGCTCCGCGCTCGCTGCCCAGGCGCGTCACGATCGCCGAGGCCTGCAGCCGGTCGCCGGCGCGCAGCTTGCGCGGCAAGGCGGCGCGCAAGGTCAGCGGTCGGTTCACGACCAGCGCGCCGCTGCCGACGCCGTAGCGATCATCCTCGCTCACCGCCACGGCCATGAAGCGGTAGGTGGTGAGGTTGTCGGGCAGATCGAACTCCACGTCCGCATCACCCGCTGCGTTCGTGACCACGCCCTGCTTGAAATAGGCGGTCGTGCGGAAGTTGCTGCGCAGACCGCCGGCGCCTCCGCCGTCTCCCCCGTTCATGCCCTTGTCCCGCTCCGGCCCCGGCAAGAGCAGCCGCCCGAGCGCGTCGCGGCTCTCCAGCGTGGCGACGGCGAGCGGCCGCGGCCGCGTGAAGAGCTGCAGCGGATCGGGCGGCGCGTAGTTGCTGAGCGCCAGCACGCCCTCGTCCACCGCGTACACGGTGAGCTCGGCGGGATGCGCCTTGCCGTCCGCGCGCGTGACGTGCACGCCCAGCTTCACGTGCTGACCGGGACGGTAGTCAGGCTGCTGGCCCTGAATGGCGACGTTCAAGCGCCGCGCCCCCGGCTCGACCAAAAGCTGCGCGTAGCCCAGGCGGTAGCCGGGCTCGGGCGTGAGCTCGAGCGCTGTCGGCGGCTGGTTGGCTTGCACGCCCTGCAGCACGTGCACGGCCACGAAGGCGTTCGGCCGCAAGCGCTCGTCGATCGCGATCTCCACGCTCGGCGCCGGCCCCTCCAGGGTCAACCGGCGCTGCTCGTACAGGCCGGCGCGCTCCACCGTGAGCAGCGCCTCGGCGCGCTGAAACGGCGACTTGATCAGCAGTTTGGCTTTGTCGCCGACCTTGTACTCGCGCTTGTCCAGCACCAGCTCGAGCTTGCGCTGGTCGTTGTCGGCCCAGCTCGCGCGCCCCGGCCCGAGCGCGTAGAAGCCCAGCGCCGCGCGCGCCACGTGCCCGCGCTGGTCGGGACTGCTGGCGCGCACGAAGAACTCGCCCGACTCCTTCAGCTGCAGGTCGCAGCTCACGGGCTGCGCGCCGGTCCTGAGCTCGCAGCTCGACTGGGTCTCGTCCACCGGCTGCGAGACGGTACGCCAGCCGTCGTCGGTCTTCTCGCGCGCGATGGTCCAGCGCCGGCGCACCAGCTCCAGCTTCACCGCTCGGGCGAGGCGCTCCCCGCCCGGCGACAGGCTGAGCACGCGCGGCTTCAGCAGCGCGGGCGCGTTCGGAAAGGGCATCTCCAGCTCGCCGATGGCGACATAGTGCGCTGCGGGGTGCACCAGCACCCCCGCGCTCGCCGAGACCGTCTGCCGGGAGAGGTCGGTGACCTCGGCGTCCAGCCGCACTTGCTCCGGGCCGACCTGCCCGGGCAGCTTCAGCGGCACGCTCAGGGCTGCGCTGCCGCGCTCGGACAGCGCGTCCTCGGCGCGCGCGAACACCGCCGAGTCGAGCGCGCTCTGATCCAGCTCGGCGCGGTAGGCATCGTCGGAGGTGACGTAACCCTCCGAGCCCGGCGGAGCGAAGCTGGTGCGCTGGCGCGTCGCGCTGTAGCGCCACTGCCGCCCCGCCATCGGGCTGCCGAACAGGTAGTCCGCCTGCAGCGCGAAGTGGGCGGTCTCCCCTTCCAGGCGCGCCGGCTCGGCCGCGTTCACCTGCACCTTGAACTCGACCGGGCGGTACTCGGCCACATTCACGCCCAGGCCCTGATCCTCGAAGCCCTGCGCGACCAGGCGCCAGCGCCCGAGCGCCGCGCTGCCGGGCACGGTCACCTGCGCCGAGAACGTGCCGAAGCGGTTGCTCTCGACGCTCAGGTGCTGCGCCGCCTCGCCCTCCGGATCCTCCAGCGTCAGCTCCAGCTTGCGCGCCGCCACGGCCACATTGCCGGAGCTGACCTCGCGCCGCAGCACGCCCGCCAGCTCGATCGTGTCGCCGGGACGGTAAATGCCGCGGTCGGAGAACAACAGCAGGTTCTCGCGCTCCGGCTGCGAGAGCCGCATCCACGGATCGATGCGCCAGGGGGGCAGGAAGTCGGCGACCCGCCGGAACGAGCTGTCGTCGCCCGAGCGCACCACGATCAGCGTATCTTCCTCCGAGCCGTAGTCCTGAAACTGCGGGTGAAAGTCCTTGGCCGGAATCAGCGCCAGGCCACTGTCGTCGGTCTGGTAGCGCCTGGCGATCTTCGGTGCTCGTCCCAGGAGCTCCACGGTCGCGCCGGGCACGGACGTGCCGGTGCTCCAGCGCGTGACCCAGACCAGCGAGCCCTGCGCGGAGAGCTTGGCGGTCAGCGCCAGGTCGGTGACCTGCAACAGCTGCCCCTGCAGCGGAGTCTTGCCGTAGCGCCAGCCCACCCAGGCAGCGCCCCGCGCCGCATCGGACCCGAGCACGCTGGCCATGGCGATCGGCTGGCGGTGCAGCACGTTGTCGACGGGGCTCGGAAAGGCGGTGTCCACCGGCGCGAGCTTCTTCAAGAACGCCGGCAGCTGCTCCGGCTCGTTCTGCGCGCGGAAGAAGTCCAGCAGCTGCTCGCCCTCCAGCCGCCGCGCGAGGAAGTGCAGATCGCCGGCGTTGCGGCTCTCGATCTCCAGATTGGCGAGCGGCGCGGGAAAGATCTCACCGCTGATCGGCAGGCGCGCGCTGGGCGTGAAGTTGCCGGTCGCCAGCACGCGCTCGAACTTGGCCGCGAGCGCCTGACCGTGCTGATCGCGCACGCCGGCGCTCAGCGTCAGGCGGTAGGAGGTCGCGGCGGCGAGCGCGCCGCCCAGCGGCAGATACACGTAGCGGCTCTCGCCGCCCTCGTCCTCCTCCGGCCAGCTCAGGGGCAGCGCGGGCTCGGCGCTCAGGTGCGCCCGCACCTCCTTCGCCGCGACCGGGTTGCTCAGCTCGATCCAGAGCGAACCCTCGGGGTCGCACTGCGCCGAGCTCGGCAGTGTGTTGCACTGGATCTTCACCACGCGCAGCGGCCCGTAGGTGTCGAAGCCGAGCACATAGTCGCTGTCGAGCGGGCGCTCCCCTTCGCTGCCGCGCAGGCCCTTCTGCACCAGGAACTCCAGGTGCGACGCCAGGGGCAGCGGGCTCTGCGGCACGATCTCCAGCTCCGTCGGCTTGCCAGCGATCGCGCGCACGCTGAACGCGAGCCGCTGCGGCGCGGCGCCGCGCACGACGCGCAGCTGCCCCGCGCGCTGCAGGGCGGCGGCGCTCACCGGCTGATTGAAGCGGAGCCGCGGATGCACGCCCGGCTCCTCGCCGTCGGCGCCCTGCCCGGGCTGGGTCTCCAGCACGGCCGGCGCCGGTGTTTCAAACTCGAACACATAGGGCTGCGACAGGCTCTCTCCGCTCAGCGCGCGCGTGCCGGCGGGCACGCTCACGCGGTACGCCGTCGCGGCGGGCAGATGACCTGCGCGCGGGTAAAAGGTGAGCGCGCGCGACCCCAGCCACTGCCACTCGCCGGGCACGGCCGGCGTCAGCTCCAGCGCGGGCGGCGGGCTGGCAGTCGCTTCGTCCAGCGGACGCAGCGGCTGGTTGAAGAGCAGCTGGATGCTGCTGCCGAGCGCCGCCGGGCCGCGCGGGCCCGCGTAGATCAGCTCCAGCGCGCTGGACGCCGGCAGCGGCGCGCGCGGCCCGAGGGTGCTCACGGGCGGCACCTGCTCCTGCGGGGGCGCCTTGCTGCTGGCCGAACAAGCGAGCGCGAAACACCCGATGCCTCCGAGCCTTTTGATCCTGCCCATCACGTTCCGACTTCTATCGTCCCGCGCCGCCCTTTGCAGCCCAACGACCCTGGATGTTTCTCGCCTCATTAAATGGCCTACCCAGACCTTACGGCCATTTCGAGGCCGGGAACGGCATTGACACGGCGGGGCTCGCGGAGGAGTGAAGGTGTCGAGTGAAGAGCGAACACCCGCTGCGACGTTTGTTCAGGCATGCCCGTAGCCGCCGCGCCGATGTGCTGTGGGCTTCCCTGTACTCGGCCTTGAATAAGCTGTTCGACGTCCTGCCGGAGGTGCTGATCGGCATCGCAGTGGACGTGGTGGTCAACCGCAAGGCGTCCTTCCTGGCGCGCTTCGGCATCGTCCCCCCGGAGCACCAGCTGATCTTCCTGGCGGTGCTCACGGTGCTGATCTGGGTCTTCGAATCGCTGTTCGAGTACCTGTACGCCGTGCGCTGGCGCAACCTCGCGCAGGACCTGCAGCACGACCTGCGCATGGAAGCGTACGCGCACGTGCAGCGGCTGGAGCTCGGCTGGTTCGAGGATCGCCGCACCGGCAACCTGATGAGCGTCCTGAATGACGACATCAACCAGATGGAGCGCTTCCTGAACGGCGGCGCCAACGACCTGATCCAGATCCTCACCGGCTCCGTGCTGGTCGGCGCCGTGTTCTTCGCGCTCACGGCCAAGATTGCGTTCCTGGCCCTGATCCCGATCCCGCTGATCGTGTACGGCGCCTTCTGGTTCCAGGCGCGCCTGGCGCCGCGCTACGCGCGCGTGCGCGAAGCTGCGGGCACGCTCAACGCGCGCCTGAACAACAACCTGCTGGGCATCGCCACGATCAAGGCGTACGCCGCCGAGGAGCACGAGGTCACGCGCGTGCGCGACAGCTCACAGGCGTACCGCGTCGCCAACTCGCGCGCGATCCGCTTCTCGGCGGCGATCACGCCGATCATCCGCATGGCGGTGCTGGCTGGCTTCACGGTCACGCTGCTCTACGGCGGCTTCCTCGCGCTGGGGGGCGCGCTCGGTGTGGGCAGCTACTCGGTGCTCGTGTACCTCACCCAGCGCCTGCTCTGGCCGATGACGCGCCTGGCGGACATGACCGACCTGTACCAGCGCTCGATGTCCTCGGTGGAGCGCGTGATGAACCTGCTGGAGACGCCCGTGCGCATCCGCTACGCGGGCAAGGCGCTGGCCCCGGCCGAAGTGCGCGGCGAGCTCAGCTTCGAGCACGTGAGCTTCGCCTACGGCAGCGTGCCCACGCTCAGCGACATCCAGCTGCACATCCCCGCCGGCAGCAGCGTGGCCTTCGTGGGCAGCACCGGCAGCGGAAAGAGCAGCCTGGTCAAGCTGATCCTGCGCTTCTACGAGCCCCAGAGCGGCACCATCCGCCTGGACGGAACGCCGATCGGCGAGCTCGCGCTGCAGGATCTGCGGCGCGTGATCGGCTACGTCGCACAGGACAGCTTCCTCGCCGACGCCAGCATCGCCGAGAACATCGCCTACGGCCTGCCCGATCCTGGGCGCGAGGCGATCAAGGCGGCGGCGATGGCCGCCGAAGCGCACGAGTTCATCGAGTCGCTGCCGCACGGCTACGACACGCAGGTGGGCGAGCGCGGGCAGAAGCTCTCGGGGGGCCAGCGGCAACGCATCGCGCTCGCGCGCGCGATCGTGCGCAACCCGCGCATCTTGATCCTGGACGAAGCGACCAGCGCGGTGGACAACGAGACCGAAGCGGCGATCCAGCGCTCGCTCGAGAAGCTGGTGGTCGGTCGCACCAGCTTGATCATCGCGCACCGCCTGTCCACGGTGCGGCACGCGGACGTGATCTACGTGATCGAGGCCGGGCGCATCGTCGAAGCCGGCACGCACGACCAGCTGATCGCCAATGGCCGGCAGTACGCTGCCCTATGGCGCATCCAGACCGGTGAGCACCTGACGGCCGAGCGTGGAGGCGCGGAGCGCACATCTGCCGAACATGCCGCACCGATCGGCCTCGCGGCGCACGCCGCGAGGCTTGCGGTCTCACGCAAGCTGAACTAGCGCCGCGCGGAGGCGCGGAGAAATTCCCGTCGCTTCGATGCAAGCGCTGTACTAGCGTGTCGCGCTGACTCGGCTCGCGCTGAGTCGAATCAACGTTGAGAGGCATCGAATGTATTATCAAGCGATCCGGCAATTCGCCCACACTCTGAAGAACCTCGACGCGATCCTCGGCAAGGCCGTGGCCCATGCCGAAGCCAAGAAGTTCGACGTGAACAACTTCTGCTCGGCTCGCGTCTTCCCCGACATGCTGCCGTTCCCGGTCCAGATCCGCATCGCCACCGACCAGGCGAAGTCCGCGGCCGCCAACCTCTCCGGCAAGGAAGCGCCGAAGTTCGAGGACAACGAGACCACGATCGAAGAGCTGCGCGGCCGCATCCGCCGCTGTATCAGCTTCCTCGACTCCTTCTCCGAGAAGGATTTCGAGAAGACCAACGCCCAGACCGTGGTCAAGCTCGCCTACCCGCCGGGCAAGGCCATGCTCGCCAACGAGTACCTGTTCGGCCGCCAGATCCCGAACTTCTTCTTCCACGTTGCCACCGCCTACAACCTGCTGCGCGCGGGCGGCGTCGAGATCGGCAAGATGGACTTCCTCGGCAGCCTGCCGATGCAGGACGCTTGAGCGGCAAACGACCGTTCCAGCGCGCGCAAGGGCGCGGGCGCTCGGCACAGCGGGGGCCTCTGGGATCATCCAGAGCCCCCGCGGCCCGGGCCTCCGCGCCCGCTGCGGCCGCGCCGGCGAAAAAAACCGCGCCTGCGTATCCAGCGCGCGACAGCACCGAGCTGCTCTACGGCTTGCGCGCTGGTCTCGCTGTATTTGACCGCCGGCGCCAAGACATTCTGAGCATCGGCTACGACGCGGAGCAGCGCTCCGAGCTGGCCCAGCTGCTCTCCTGGGCCGCTGCCGAAGGCATCCCTGCACGCGAGCAGTCCGCGCGCGAGCTCGCGGATCAAGTCGACTCCACTCAACACGAAGGCCTGGTGCTGCAGGTCCGCCCGCGCGTCTGGCTGGCGCCGAGAGACCTGCCCGCAGCGCTGCTCGCGAACCGGGGGCTCGGCGTCGCACTCGACCGCGTGCGCAACCCGCAGAACATCGGAGCGATCCTGCGCAGCGCGGCCTTCTTCGGAGCCCAGGCGGCATTGCTGGGAGCGCCCGCGCCCCACCCCGGGCTGCCCGCCTTCGCGCTGCGCGTCGCCGAGGGCGCAGCCGAACACCTCAGCTTCAGCCGCACCACCGATCTCGCCGATACCCTCGCGCGCCTGCGCAGCGCGGGCGTGCACGTGATCGGGGCCGACACGCACGCCCAGGGCGACGCCGACGATCTGCGCGTCCCCGGCGCCACCCTGCTCGTGCTCGGCCACGAACGCGAAGGCCTCGGTTCACGCATCCGCGGCCAGTGCGACGCACTGGTCTCCATCCGCGGCTCCGGCGCCGTCGAGTCGCTCAACGTCGCCGTCGCGGCGGGAGTGCTCTTTGCTCAATTGCGGCGAGCCCGCGCACGGCGCTGAGCTCGCTCACGCGGGAGAGGCCCTTCACGATCGAAAAACCATGTTCCTCGAGGAACCTGAACTCGAGATGTTGGATCAGAGGCCCTGAGAAATCTCGCGAACGGGCGCGAAAAGCCCGTGATCTCCCGGTGCTCCCTGCTGCTGATTCTTCCCGTTGGCGGCAATGCCCCTCCTTTTGTAGAGACGTCATGTTCCATGGGGAACTTGACTTCGCGTAAATAGAGAGCACCTCCCGTCGCGAGTTTCGTCGAACTCTATCCGCGCAGCGCGGATACGCTACGGCCGCGGCGCCGCGTCGCAAGGCTTCGAGGAACGCGCCGCCGGTGCTCTCGGGCCGCTGTCCGGCAGGATCCGCGACGTCGCGGATGGGAGGAGCGCCGAGCAACTGCGCGATGACGAGCCTTCTACCGCCGCCACTCGCGGATCCGCGACGTCGCGGATCGCGCGCACGGGGGAGGCGGGCGCCGTGCGGAACTGGCGCACGCGTTTGGCAGTGAGGCGGCCACACTCGATCGAAGCCGCTCGAGAGGGCCGGCGAAGGCTATGCGCGCTGTGCGGCGCCGAAGATCTCGTTCAGCTCGCGCCCGGGGGTGGCCGTGGCGAGCGCGGCAAAGGAGCCCGCTTTGAGTTGCTGCGCGGCGCTCAGCATGCCCGCCCACGCCGAGCGGGCCAGCGCTCCACCGACGCTCAGGCGCCGCACGCCGAGGTCGCGGAGCTGCGCGAGGGTCTGCTTGGGGTCGAGGACCAGCACGTTGACGGGCCTGGGAGCGACGGCGCGCACCAGGGCGGCAATATCCTCCGGTTGGGTCACGCCCGGCGCGAACAAACAGTCGGCGCCCGCCTCCGCGAACGCGACCAGGCGCTCGATGGCGGGCTTCACCGCGCCGCGATCGATCAACAAGCCCTCCGTGCGCGCCACCAGGATGACGTCACCCCCCGCTGCGTCCACCGCTGCGCGCGCCGCGCGGATGCGCTCCACGGCCAGAGCGGCGTCATAGAGCTGGCTCGGCTGGCGTAGGTCGCGATCTTCGATCGACAGGCCCGCGATGCCGGTCTGAATCGCCAGCGTGACGTTGGCCGCGACCTGTTCGGGCTCGCTGGCGAAGCCGGACTCGAAGTCTGCGTTGATCGGCAGGTCGACAGCGGCCGAGAGCGCGGTGAGGTGCTGGAGCACATCGTCGCGCGTCACGGCATAGTCGGCACGGCCTGTGCTCCACGCATAGCCGGAGCTGGTCGAGGCGAGGGCCTCGAAGCCGAAATGCTGGAGCATGCGCGCACTGCCGATGTCCCAGGGGTTCGGCAGGACGAAGCAGCCGCTGGCATGCAAGGCGCGGAAGGCGGCACGTTTCTCGGCGGTGGTACGCGGCATGGTCTGGTCTCCGTTTGGCGGACTGCACCTGAGAGCTAATGCCCGGCTCGGGCACTGCCAACGGGGCGCGCGGCGAGATTTCACGCAACCCGCTCAGCGAAGCGGCCGACCTTGGCGACAGTCGCAGTCGCGACACCCAGGAGACGAGATCCATGAGCGAGCTAGGTCGCGCCCGCCAGGCTGTCGAGCACGGCCCGCAAGTCGCCCGGCAGCTCCGAGCGCACCTCGCGCACCCCGGAGGGCAGCTCGAGGCGCACGGCCGCGCAGTGCAAGAACGTGCGATCGAGGCCGTGGCGGTGCTCGAAGTGGCGGTTCGCCGCGGCTTGGCCGTAGCGCTCGTCTCCCAGGATGGGGTGGCCGATGGAGCTCAGGTGGCGGCGCAGCTGATGCTTGCGCCCGTGCTCCGGGCGCAGCTCGAGCAGGCTGTGGCCGCCAAACACATCACGGCGGCGATAGCGGGTGATCGCCGCGATCGATTTGCCGCCCTCGCGCAGCGGGCGATCGATCTTGCCCTTGGCACGGCTGATACCGCGGACCAGGGCGGTGTAGGTCTTCTCTCCTTGCTCGAGCGCGTGCGCGAGCGGCGCGATCAGCTCTGGACGGCGCGCAAACCAGCACACGCCGCTCGTGCCGCGATCCAGGCGGTGGACGGGGGTGAGCTCGGGGATGCCCAACGTTGCGCGGGCGCGCTGCAGCAGGCTCAGCTCGCTCTCGCCCTGGGGAGTGGTCGGCTCGAACGGAGACTTGTCGAGCGCGAGCGCACGTTCGTCTTCGAACAACACCCGAGGTGCCAGCAGCGGCGCGGGCTCCAGCAGGGTCAGGCACTCGACCGCTTCCGAGAGCGGGATCAGATCGAAGGGGATGAGCTCGCGGGCGCCCCAGCTCAGGTAACGGAAATGCTGCAGGTCGCGCGCCAACGTCTCCGGCTCACACGAGATGTACGCAACGGAGCGCGGCCGCAGCCGGGCGATGGCTTGCCGCACCGAGGGCGAGAGCCCGCGGCGGGGTGGATTGACGATCAGCGCGTCGATCCCGCTCGCCCCCTGCGCGAGGAACTCCTCCGCCGTCTGCGCGCTGGTCGCCAGCGTCAGCTGCTGCGCGCTCGCCGCCTCGCTCAGCTGCGCCAGCGCCGGCGCGAAGCTCTCGACCGCCGTGACCCGCGCACCGCGCGCCGCCAGGCGCAGCGCGAGCGCGCCGGAGCCCGCGTACAGCTCGAGCACGCGCTGACCCGAGAGCGCGCCCAGTCGTTCGCCGAGCGCGGCCTCGAGCCGCCGGTGCAGGCGCTCGGCCTGCGCCGGGTGTACCTGGGTGAAGGCGCCGTGCGAGGCGTAGTGCCAGGGCTGCTCGGGCGCGAAGTGGTGCGGCGCCTGCGCGGGACCGCGCAGCACGCGCAGCTGTTGCCCGAGCAGTTGCACCGCGCCCGGCTCGCGCACGCTGGCAGCCAGGCTGACCAGGCCCGGCACGTTCTGCCAGACGCGCTCAGCGCTGCGCTCCAGCGCGTCGGCTGCGACCGCCCCATCGCTGATCAGGCACAGCAGCACTCCGCCATCCGTCAGCCGCAGGTCGACGCCGGCGAGCGGCAGCTCCAGCGGCAACAGCGCGCGCAGGGCGTTGGCTGCCGCGTGCAGCGGCGGCGCCAGGATGCGGCACTCGGGTGTGTCCACGACCTGGTGGCTGCCGGCCGCGAACAGGCCGAGGCGGCCCTCGCGATCGCTCACCAGCTTGGCGCGCACGCGATAGTCCGTGACGCGCTCCGCCCCCTGCACCGGTGCCGGATCGAGCTCGGATAGCTCAGGGTAGCGCCCGAGCGCGCTCGCCACGCGCGCCTGCTTGAGGGCCAGGCCCTCAGCGTAAGGCCGCTCGATCAGCGGACAGCCGGGGCAGCGCGCTGTCCCCGTGGCCGCGACCCCGCTGCGGGGTCCCCCCGCAGCGACGTGCGGGCAACCGATCGCCCCCGGCGCCGGGGACGGCATCGCGCTCACCGGACGGCGAAGTAGACCGCCAGGAGAGCCACGGCGAGGGGCCCGAGGATCCAGGCGACGGACACCCAGACCGGCTCCTCGTACAGGCTGCTGCGCCACCAGGGGTGCTTGCCGGCCTGATGTAGGACAGTGCTCTTGTCGTCGATCGCCATGGCGCCTCCCATAGCCCCATCAGCCCTTGGCCGCAATGCCGTGCAGCACCGCCTCCACCAGCTGCCGGATCAATTGTTCCCCATCGGGAGGGGGCGCCGGCAGGCTCTTGCCGACCAGGCGCAATGCAAACTGCGGCAGGGTGCCCAGGGCGATGCTCGCGGCCAGCAGCACCCCGGGGTGCAGGTCGCGGCGCAATGCGCCGTCTTTCACGCCGGACGCAACGGCCTGCAGGATCAGCGGCACGTGGCCCCGCCGGAAGCGCTGGGCCAGGCTCTCCAGGCGCGCGCTGGAGCTGAGCGCCTCGCGCGCCACGAGCCGCATCACGTCCAGCTCCAGGGGCGTGGCGTGAGCGATGCGCCCGTACAGTGCCTGCAGCTGGCCGGGGAAGTCGGGGGCCGCCCCGAGCGCCTGCTCCAGGTCGCCCAGCAGCCGCCCGTACGTCTCTTCCACCACCGCCAGGAACAGCGCGTCCTTGCTGGGGAAGTAGTAGTAGATCATGCCGATGCTGGTGCGCGCGTCGGCGGCGATGCTGCGCAGCGAGCTGCCGTCCACACCCCGGGCGGCGAAGCGCACGCGAGCGGCGTGCAAGATGCGAGGGCGAATGTCGGTGCGCGGTCGGGGCATGTGGTTCAGGCGAGTTTCTTGCTGAAGCGCAGCGAGGCCAGGCTGACCAGCAGCACCAGCAGCCCGCCCAGCCAGATCAGCTCCGGCCACAGGTCGCCGAGGCCGACGTCCTTCAGGGCGATGCCGCGCACGATGCGCAGGAAATGCGTGAGCGGCAGCGCCTGACCGATCCACTGCGCGGGCCGGGGCATGGCCTCGAAGGGAAACATGAAGCCGCTGAGCAGGATGTTGGGCAACAGAAAGAAGAAGGACATCTGCATCGCCTGTTGCTGCGTCCGCGCGACGGTCGAGAAGAACAAGCCGAGCGCGAGGTTGGCGGAGATGAACACCAGGGCCAGGGCATACAGCATGGGCAGCGAACCCAGGATCGGCACGCCGAAGACCAGGCGCCCCGCCAGCAGGATCACGCTCATCTGCACGTAGCCCAGGCTCACGTAGGGCACGATCTTACCCACCATCAGCTCCAGCCGTTTCACCGGTGAGACGATCAGCTGCTCCAGCGTGCCCCGCTCCCGCTCGCGAGCGATGGCCATGGCGGTGAGCATCACCATGGTCATGGTCAGGATCACGCCGACCAGGCCGGGCACGACATACACCGCCGTGCGCAGCTCCGGGTTGTACCAGATGGTGGGCTCCAGGGTGATCGGCTGGGCTCCGCCGCTCGAGCTGCGCGCCATGAGCAGCTCCAGCGAACGCGCGCCCACGAGCGAGGCGGCGGTGTTGGTGGCGCTGGCGACGATCTGCGGGTCAGAGCCATCGACCACCAGCTGCAGCGTGCTCGGACGCCCGCTCACCAGATCGGAGGCGTAGCGGCTGGGCACCACCAGCGCGGCGCGGGCGTGCCCGGCCGCGAGCGCGCGCGCGATCTCGTCGTAGCTCTCGACCTGCCCGACCAGGTCATAGAAGCCCGTCGCCTCCAGTGATCGCGACAGATCGCGCGACTGGGCGCTGCGATCCTGATCAAAGACCAAGAGCGGGATGTGGCGCACATCGGTGTTGATGGCGTACCCGAACAGCAAGAGCTGCAGCAACGGGAGCGCGACCATCATGGCCAGCGTCATGCGATCGCGGCGCAGCTGGATCAGCTCTTTCTTGGCGATCACCAGCGCGCGCCCGAGCATTCAGGCCGCTCCCCGCGCCGGCTCGGCGTGAGACAGGTCTTCGCGCACCATGGACACGAAGGCGTCCTCGACCGTTGGGCGCACCTCATGCGCGTCCAGCGCTTGCTCCGGCCGCGGCCGCGAGAGCTCGCGCAGCACCTGCAGGGGATCGGCCTGGTGCCGGGTGCACACGCGCAGCAGATGCCCGTAGTGGGCCACCTCGTCGACGCGCGGATCCGCCCGCAGGCGCGCGGCCAGCTCGCTGGCATCCTCGACGCTGGCCTCGGCGGCGCGCAGGCCGCGGCGCTGCACCATCTCGCGCGGGGTACCGGTGTCGAGCAGCTGGCCGCGGAAGATGAAGGCGATCTCGTGGCAGCGCTCGGCTTCGTCCATGTAGTGCGTGGTGACCACGATGGTCGTGCCGCGCGTCGAGAGCTGATGGATCTGCTCCCAGAACTCGCGGCGGCTCACCGGATCCACGCCCGCGGTGGGCTCATCGAGAAACAGCAGCGGCGGCTCGTGCACGGTGGCGCTGGCCAGCGCCACGCGCTGCTTCCAGCCGCCGGAGAGCGTGCCCGCCAGCTGCTTGCGGCGGGACGCCAGCCCGGACTTCTCCAGCACCTCCGTCAGGCGCGCCGCGCGGCGCCGCTTCGGCACGCCGTAGATGCCCGCGTAGAACTCCAGGTTCTCCTCCACGCTCAGATCCTCGTACAGGCTGAAGCGCTGCGTCATGTAGCCGATGTTCTGCTTGATCTGCTCGGCTTGCCTCACGATGTCGAAGCCCACCACTTTGCCCGAGCCGCCCGTGGGGGTCAGGATGCCGCACAGCATGCGGATCGTGGTCGACTTGCCGGCACCGTTGGGGCCCAGCACGCCGAAGATGCGCCCGCGCGCCACGCGCAGCGACACGTCGCGCACGGCCAGCAAGGAGCCGAAACGGCGCTCCAGCCGCTCGGTGGTGATGACCCAGTCAGGATCCACTGGCTGCCCCCGCCGCTTCGAAGGTCACGCGCGCCGGCACGCCCGCGTGCAGCAAGCGCTGCGGGTCATCGATGCGCACGCGCACGCGCACCACCAGGTTCGGGCGCTCGCGCTCGCTGAACAGGTAGCGCGGAGTGAACTCCACGCGCCGCGCGATCGACTCCACGTGCGCCGGCAGCGCCTCCGCGCGAGCGTCCACCCGTACGCGCGCCGGCGCGCCGCGCACCACGCGCGACAGCTCGGCTTGCGGCACGAACACCTCCGCGTACGGCCGTGACGTGTCCGCGAGGGTCACGATCGGCACGCCCGCTCCGACCACCTCGCCCGGCTCGTGATGCTGGTCGAGCACGTCGCCGCTGATCGGCGCGCTGATCTCGTAGCGGCTCTCGCGGCGTTGCTGCGCCTCGAGCAACGCGGCGCTGGCCTCCGCCTGCGAGCGCTGAGCGGCGATCTCCTCGCGCCGCGCGCCGCTGCGGGAGAGCGCGAGGTTCTGCGCCAGCGCGTCGCGCTCGGCCTGAGCGCGATCCAGCTCCGCGCGCAGATCGTCCACGCGCGCCGGCGGCGCCGCGCCCTGCGCGAGCAACACCGTGTCGCGCTTCAGGTTGTCGCTCAGCCGGCGCAGGTTCGCATCGGCGGCGCGCAGCTGCGCTTCCAGCGCGCGCACCTCCTCGGGACGGCTACCGGCTCGCGTGAGCGCGGCCCGCGCCTGGGCCGCCTCCGACTCGCTGCGCCGCGCACGCGTCGCCGCCTCCTCCAGCGAATCGTCGATGGCCGCGATGTGATCGCCGGCTTGCACGCGATCCCCGCGCCGCACCCAGAGCGAGCGCAGGCGCCCCGGGAACTCGAACCCCAGCTGCACCTCCTCGAACTCGATCACTCCCTGGAACTCGGGCGCCGCCGCGGGCTCTGCCGGTGCCCGACAGCCGAGCGCGAGACCCAGCGCCAGGCCCAGCGCGAGCCAGACGCCGGGCCACCACCCGGCGCGGCAGTTTTTTATCATACGACCAATAATAAACCTCATCGGGCTGGGCCGCAACCGCGCCGGCCGCCGTGGCGCGGTGGAACGCGCCGTCGGGAAACAGCCCTGCGGCGCTGCGCTCCAGAGCGACGGCTCGAACACCGGCGCGCGGGCCCGACCGCGGGAACCATGGTATGGCTGCGCTCGTGAGACTCCTGTCCGTCGCGCGTCGCTCGATGGCCGTGGCCTGCTGCCTGAGCGGTGTCTGGGCCTGGGAGCGGACCGCCGCGGCGTGCTCGAGGCCGGCGCCGATCGAGTTCGCGCTCGATCCCGCGCAGCGCGCGCTCGACTCGGTGGCACCGAGCGCCCCGCTGCACGTCTCGGGCATCGCGGGGCGCTACAGCGGTAGCTTTTGCGATCGCGACGAGTGCACCGTCAGCAGCTGCGGCAGCGCTGGCTTCGTGCAGCTCGAGTTCGAACCCGCGCAGGATGCTCGCAGCTCGGTGCTGGGCTACCGCCTGCGGCTGCGGTCAGGCGCGGTGCCCGAGGCGCTGTGGGCAAAGCTCGGCGGCATCACTGCGGCCCGCTCCAGCTTCAGGATCGACCTGCTCCCGTTCGACGAGATCGCGGCGCTCGATGCCAGCTTCACGCTCGCCGCGATCGATTCCGCGGGCAACGAGAGCGCGCCGAGCGAACCGTTCCATCTGGCGTTCAACGGCTGTACCGAGCTCGTGAACCACAGCGGCTGCGCGGAAGACCTGCCCGGAGTGACCTGTGAAGCTGGCGAGTGCACCAGCGCGGAGGGCCCGCTCGGCCCCGATGCCGAGGGTTGCGCGCTGAGCTTGCCGGGCGCCAGCGATCGCAGCTCGCCCCTGATCGGACTGTGCGTTGCCGCCGGCGCCCTGGCGGCGCTGCGCCGCCGGCGGTAGATTCGCCGCGTGTCGAGTAGCTGGCCGAGGCGCCGCCCGTGCGCGGCGATGGTTGCTGTGTCCTTGCTCGGGCTCTGGTCGGCTCCGGCGCTCGCCAACGGCCGCTTTCCCGCGGCGGACCAGATCCTGATCGATCCGGGAGATCCCACTCACCTGGCGTTGCGAGCCACCTTCGGATTGCTGCAGAGCCGGGACGCGGGCCACAGCTGGACCTGGATCTGCGAGACGGCGGTCGGCTACATGGGCGACCCCGCGCTGGCGCTGCTCGGCGGCGGCGACCTGCTCGCGGGGTTCTTCGGCTCCATCGCGGTGTCCGCCCAACAGGGCTGCGACTGGCGCGTACAGCCCCTCGAAACCAGGTATCAATACGCCTTCGACAGCACGCTCGACCCTGCCGATCCCACGCGCGCCTGGGTGTTGACGGTGAGCGTGGACGGCACGCGCGAGGTGAGCCTGCTGCCCGTCGATGCCACGGGCGCGATCGGCGAACCGATCGCCGTGGGACAGGGCTTCGTGCCCAGCACGGTCGAAGTGGCGCCCGCCGATGCCCGGCGCATCTACGTGACCGGCGCGATCGAAAATCAGCCCTCGCTCGTGCTCCGCTCCGAGGACGGCGGGAGCACCTGGTCCCGCTTCCCCTTCGATGCCTACGGCAGCCTGCCCCTGTTCATCAGCGCGATCGATCCCGTCGACCCGAACCTGCTCTACGCCCGCGTCGACGACCAACCCGGTGACCACCTGCTGATCAGCCGCGATGGAGGAGAGAGCTGGCAGACCATCCTCTCGCTGGATGGCGATCTCTACGGCTTCGCCCTCTCCCCGGACGGCAGCCAGCTCGCCACCGGCGGCCCTGACCTCGGCGTGTACATCGCCAGCAGCAGCGGCCTCGACTTCCAGCCGGTCCCCGCGCCCGTGCGCGGCCTGCGCTGCTTGCGCTGGACCGCCGACGGCCTGCTCGCCTGCGGACAGGAAGCCCTCGACGGCTGGACCGTCGGGCGCACCCAGAACGACGGACAGAGCTTCGAGCCCCTGTTTCACGTCCAGGACCTCACCCCCCTCGAGTGCTCGCCGACCAGCACCACCGGCGCCGCTTGCCCTGCCGTGTGGCCCGACATCGCGCCCACCATCGGCGCTCGCTACGACACCCCCGCCATGCCGCTCGGCATGCTGCCCCCTGACGGCGAACCCGAGGCGCCCACGAAGGCGAAGGACAGCGGCTGCGCGCTCACGCCGCTGCACCATGAAACAGGCGCCGGCGGCAAGTGGACCCTGATCGCGGCGCTGGCTGCCGTCGCGCGCCGCCAGCGACGCACCCGCCGCTGACGGGTTGCGCGGTCCGGGAGCTGAGCGAGGCGCCGGGCGCGCGGCACCCGACAGCACGCCGTCCGGAGAGAATGAGGATGGGCCGGACCTCAACCTTCCCATCACCGTCCCAAACCTCGGGACGCCCGGCGGCCCCTGGAGGGTCGCCAGCGTGGCAGCGGGATGGGCAGTGATGGCGCGAAGACTCCGACCGTCGCCAGCGCGCCGTCGAGTCGGGCAGCGATGGCGAGACGACGGGCGAGCGTCCGCGGAGCCGAGTCCGGCAGCGATGGCGAGACGACGGGCGAGCGCCCGCGAACTCGACGGCGAACGGCATCGGGCGGGAAGCCTACGGGCGGGAGCTTACGGCGGCGGGCGGAAAGCTTACGGCGGCGGGCGGAAAGAACGTTCGACGCGCGCCCACGTGGGCACACTCGCCGAAAAAGGGTCGCGTAGCTCAGAGGTCGTTGTTGGTAAACGTGGAGCGGGCTGCGCGACAGGCTAGCGAAGCAAAGGGTCGAGCGAGGCCGGATGGCGCGCGCAACAGTGCCGCGCGCAACAGTGCCGCGCGCGGGGACCCGTTTCGTGCAACTCAGGGGCGCGCGAGCGCGACACGGCTGCGCGCAGCGCCCGCGCAACTCGGCGGCGCGCAACAGAGCCCAACTCGGTCCCGCGCCACTCGGCCCCGCGCCACTCGGCTGCCCGCGACAACGGCGAGCTACAAGGCTGCACATCACTCGCCTGCGTGCACACACGCCTGCCCGCCGCTCGGCCCGAGGCACTCCGCTGCGCGCCACTCCGCTGCGCGCCACTCGCCTGCGCGCATTACTCGGCACGCCCTCGGCTGCGCATCACTCGGCCGCGACCGACCATGCCGAGCGCCGCACGGTTGCGCACCACTCGGCACGCCGCTCGACTGCGGGCGGCGCATGAAATGGCAGATGAGCGTCGATTTTGCTCGACACGATCGGCGCGCTTCGAGCGCTCGCGAGCGGCGCTGAGCCAGAATGCATACGTTGCTCCGCCGCAAAGGCCGCGAGCGGAATGCGCGAGCGCGCACGGGGCAAAAACCGCATCGCAGTCGCCTGGCGCAGAACCTGGCGGCAATGCGGGCATCGAAAATCGTCATGGTAGGGTGCTGTCCAGCGGGAGGGCAGCATGAGTGAATGGAGGATCGCACACGAGACGTTGTCACGGCTGGCTCGGGAACGCGCAGCAGCCGACGCGCTGGAGGCGCACTGGCTGCTGCGCGCGCGGCGCGCACAGGCGCATGTGCACATGGGCTTCGGCAACTTCGTCAGCTATGTGGAACAACTGTTCGGCTACACACCGCGCTCGATCTTGGAGAAGCTGCGCGTCGCCGAAGCGCTGGAGCAGCTGCCGGCGTCGCGAGCGGCACTCGAGCAGGGCCGGATGGGCTGGTCCGCCGTGCGCGAACTCACGCGGGTGGCGGTGAGAGAGACGGAGGAGATCTGGTTGCAAGCGGCGCTCGGCAAGACCGTGCGCCAGCTCGAACGGCTGGTCGCTGGCAAGCGCCCAGGAGATGGGCCATCCGACAAACCGGACCCGCGCGCGGTGCGCTACGTGCTGCGCTTCGAGGTGACGGCGGAGACCTACGCACTGTTTCGCGAGGCGCTGCTGGAGCCGCGCCGCCGAAGCTCCAGCTGTCTCAACGACGATGCGGCGCTGCTCGAGATGGCACGCTGCATTCTGGGCGCTGCGCTCGCCAGACGAGATGAGGGCCGATCGAGCTACCAGATTGCGATCAGCGTCTGCCCGGAGTGCGGCAGCGGGCGCCAGCTCGCCAACGGACAGGTGGTCCCCGTCGCTCCCGAGATCGTGGCCATGGCCGAGTGCGACGCGCAGCGCCTGCCGGCGCTGGACGGGAACGTAGCACACGAGCAGCGATCTCCCGCCGACGTTGGCACCCACGTCGAAGGCGATGAGCACCGCTTGGACCAGGACCTGTGTCCGCCCGCCCACGCGCATCTGGACAGCAGTGCCGATGAAGACCCGCACGAGCGCGAGGTGGGGTTGGCTGGGGATGGGCATGGGGGCAGCAGGGTCGACGCACTTCGCCCCGAGCACGAAGCGTGCCCAGCCGCCAATGCCCACGTGGGCAACACTGCCGACGACCTCGCTCCTACCGGCAAGGGCACGCGAGCCAAACAAGACATCCCGCCAGCGCTGCGCCGCGCGGTGTTGCGCCGCGATGACCGACGCTGCCGGGTCGCCGGTTGCCGGAACGCCACCTTCCTCGATCTGCATCACATCCGCCCACGCTGCGAAGGGGGCGTCCACAGCGCAGACAATCTCGTCACGCTGTGCTCGGCCCATCACCGCGCGCTGCATCGCGGCGAGCTGCACAGCGCAGGCGGCGCCGGCGACTTCCGTGTGCTGCCGGGCGTGCTCGGCGCGCCGGTGGACGGCCCCGCTCCGCATCCGCTGACGGGTTCGAGCTCGCTCGATGTCTGCGCGAAGGTGGCGTCCGGCTTGTGCCACCTGGGTTTTCGAGCGGCGGACGTGCACGCCGTGATCGCGAAACTCCGGCAGCGGAGCGAGCTCGCCGCCGCCTCGCCCCAGCAATGGCTGCGCGAAGCGTTGCGGAGCCTCCATCCTGGTCCTGCGCGCGCTCGCTGAGAGGGTCGGCTTACCGGTGTCCGGCACTCATCCTTCCCGCCCCAGCGCGTGACGACGGCCCCCGCACAGCGCGTGATGCCCGCAACCACGACCTTGACGCCAGCGCCGCCACGACACTTGACGCGCGCCGGCCACGACACTTGACGCAGCTCCACCACGGCGCGTGACGCCAACACCGCACGGCCCGCGACCCTTGACGCGCGCGCCGGGACGCGTGACGCCAGCTCCACCACGCCAGCGTCGCACGGTGCACGACGCGAGCGGCGCGCAGCGACAGCACCTCCCCGACACTTGACGCCAGCGACGCACGGGGCGATCCGAAACGCATAGGGTCCCGCGACGCCGTGGGCGCGCTCGTAGGACAGCGCTATTCGAAAGCACAGCGCGATGTCCGGCTCGGAGCGAGCGCATCGCGCGCCCTGGAGGCGGGCCGCTCCGCACGAGCGCTCCCGCACGGAGACAACCCCGCAGCGCACCCCGTCGCCCCGACGCCCGGTGCCCCGAGGGTTCGGGGATCGCCGTGTGGTTGAGGTCCGGCCACAAAAATTCAATCTGCAGGCGTCAGCACTGGCAGTGCTGGAGGGCGGCAGCGCTCGCTGCGCGAGCTGGCGCCTCAGGGGCGCGAGCACTACCACCCGGGCGAGATCCGCCACCGGAGTCCGCCACCGGACTACGCCAGGGAGTACCCCAGTCGTGCGATGCTGTCGGCATGAGCGGCAGGTTGGGCGCGATCGTGGTGACGGGCGGAGGTCGGGGGATCGGGGCGGCGACGGCCCGGCTCGCCGCGCAGCGCGGGTACTCGGTGTGTGTGAATTACCGGCGTCAGCGCGCGGCCGCGGAGGCCGTGGTGGACGAGATCGTGGCCGGGGGCGGGCGCGCGGTCGCGGTGGCGGGCGATGTGGCGCTGGAGGCGGACGTGCTGCGTTTGTTCGAGGCGTGTGCGGCCACGCTGGGTCGACCAGTGGGGCTGGTGAATAACGCAGGGGTGCTGGAGGCTCAGGGGCGGCTGGAGGAGATGGCGCTGGATCGTTGGCAGCGGGTGTTCGCGACCAATGTGTTCGGGGCGTTTCTGTGCGCGCGGGAGGCAGTGCGCAGGATGTCGACGCGCCACGGCGGGAGCGGCGGGAGTATCGTGAATGTGTCCTCGGGCGCCGCGCGGTCCGGGTCGCCCGGCGAGTATATCGATTACGCGGCGTCGAAGGGCGCGCTGGATACGATGACGGTGGGGCTCGCGCGCGAGCTGGCGCCCGAGGGGATCCGCGTGAACGCGGTGCGCCCCGGCTTCATCTACACGGAATTGCACGCCAGCGGCGGTGAGCCCGGGCGCGTGGATCGGGTGAAGTCGCGCGTGCCGTTGCAGCGTGGAGGGACACCCGAGGAGGTCGCGCGGGCTGTGGTCTGGCTGCTCTCGGACGAGGCGTCGTACACGACCGGCGCCTTCCTGGATGTGACAGGCGGGCCGATCGTGTGAGGCGGTTCACTTCGGATCGATGCGGTAGAGCGCGCCGTCGAAGTTGATGACGTAGAGCTCGCCCGCTTCGTCCTGGCCGAAGGAGCCGATGCGGTCGACGCCGCCCGCGTTGATGTTGTCGGTGATCTCTGTCTGCTGCAGGGAGACCGTGCCGTTGCTCATGCGCAGCGCAAAAAAGCGGCCATTCTCGTAGTCCGTGTACAGGTAGGTGCCGCGCAGGCCAGGGATGGCGTGGCCGCGGTAGACGTAGCCGCCGGTGATGGACTGTCCGATGCTGTGATTGTAGCTGGCGATGGGCAGGATCAAGTTCTGGGCGGCCGCGTCGCAGCCGGTCTTCGGATTGAAGCAGTTTTCGGCTTCCATCAGCCGCCAGCCGTAGTTGCGGCCGCCGTTCTGCGCGGGTTCGAAGTTGACCTCCTCGAGCGTGTTCTGACCCACATCGCCGATGTACAGGTCGCCAGTGCAGGCATCGAAGCTGTAGCGCCAGGGGTTGCGCAGCCCGTAGCTCCAGATCTCCGGCAGCGTGCCGTTGCCGGTCATGTTGCCCGCGGGGATCGCGTACGCCTGGTTGGGTCCGGCGCCGCTGCCGTTGACGTCGAAGCGCAGCATCTTGCCCAGGTAGGTGCCGAGGTTCTGGCCGTTGCCCGTGGCACCATGGTCGTCGTTGGCACCGCCGCCGTCGCCCACGCCGAGGTAGAGGAAGCCATCGGATCCAAAGGCGAGGTTGCCACCATTGTGGTTGCCCTGGGGGTGGTCGAACGAGAGCAGCGGGCGCGCGCTGCCTGGATCGGCGAGGTCGGGGTTCTCGCTGGAGCGCTTGTACTCGACCAGGCGCCGCGTGCTGGAGTTGCCGGTGAGGTTGGCGTAGTAGACGTAGAACTTGCCGTTGTTCGCGTAGTCGGGGTGGAAGGCGAGCCCGAGCAGCCCCATCTCTTCGTCTTGCTCGCTGACCTCGTCCCTGATGTCGAGGAAGGGCTCGTCCGCGATGGTGCTGCCGCGCAGGATCTTGATCGTGCCCGGCTTCTCCACGACGAACAGGCGCTCGCTCTCGCCGTGCGGTTGCGCGAGGAAGATGGGCCGCGTGAAGCCGTCGACGATCGGCGTGAGCTTCAGCGCGGGCAGCTCACCACCGCTCGCGGCACCACAGTCCTTGGCGGGATCGGGGACGACGGGGATCGGCGGTTCCAGGCTCGCCGCGCCACCCGAGCCGAGGGGGACGCCGGCGCTGCCCCCTTCATTGCGGCTGCCGCCCGTGCCCGTCACTCCACCGGTGCCGTTGCCCGTTCCAGCCTTGCCGGATTCTCCGCTGCCGGCATTGCCGGTGGTGTCTCCGTTGCCGCCGTTGGCGCCGTCGCTCGCCTTCTTGTTGTCGCTGCAGGAGCTGATCGCGAGGGCGGCCGAGAGCGCCCAGATCGGCGAGAGGGCGAGCGCCCTGGTAGCGGAGGCGGAAACCGAGCTGAAGTTCTTCATGGGCACCTCACGATCAGCCAACTACGTCCCGAATGCTTACGCCGTTAACCACGGTCCGTCGAGCGGCACGGCCGCTGTGCTCGAGGAGGCCACGCTTTCGGGGCGGCGCTCCCCGCTCGTGGCACGTCGGGTCTGAGGCCCACCGGACGGTGCTCTTGCGCCTGCCGGGAGAGTGCTGCACGTTGGCGGCGCATGCCGCAACGCTTCACGGGGGCGTTCTCCTTCGCTCTGATCCTCGGCGCCCTGGCTGCCGCCTGCGACGGTGGCGACGGCGGCCCCCCTGCCCCGCGCGCCACGCGCGAGCAGCTGCTCGATCCGGCGACCTGTGGGCAATGTCACCGCACGCAATACGAGGAGTGGCAGTCGAGCATGCACGCTTACGCCTCGGACGACCCGATCTTCGTGGCGATGAATCAGCGCGGGCAGCGCGAGGCCGGTATCGGGGACTTCTGCGTGAAGTGCCACGCGCCGATGGCGGTGCGCGAAGGCGCGACCACGGACGGGCTGAATCTGGCGGAGCTGCCGCAGTCGCTGAAGGGCGTCACCTGCTACTTCTGTCACTCCGTGGATGCCGTGGAGGGCACGCACAACAACCCGCTGCACCTCTCGAACGATCTGGTGATGCGCGGGCCTCTCGAGGACCCGGCCTCGAACTCCGCGCACCGCTCCGGCTACGCGGCGCTGCTCGACCGCGATCAGCTCGAGTCCTCGCAGCTGTGCGGCGCCTGCCACGACATCGTGAACGATCACGGCACGCACCTGGAGCGTACCTACGCCGAGTGGCAAGAGTCGGTGTTCGCACAGCCCCTGGTCGGGACCACCTGCGGCCAGTGCCACATGGACCAGAGCCTCGATCTGCGGCCGGCCGCGGCTGGCCCCAATTCGCCTCCGCGCCGCCTGCACAGCCATCGCTTCCCCGCCGTCGATCTGCCGCTCGACCGTGATCCCGACGAGGACGCGCGCGCCGCCGTGCAGAGCTTTCTCGATACCACGCTGCAGAGCGCGCTGTGCGTGCGCGGGACGGCGGCCGGCGACGCGGAGATTCAGCTCGTGCTCGACAATGTCGCGGCCGGTCATCACTGGCCGAGCGGCGCCGCCCAGGACCGCCGAGCCTGGATCGAGCTCAGCGCATTCGCAGGCGGCGCGACCATCTATCAGAGCGGTGCGGTGACGGAGGGGACGTCGGTGACGGCGCTCGACGACCCCGATCTGTGGCTGATCCGCGACTGCATCTTCGATGAAGCCGGCGCTCCGGCGCACATGTTCTGGGAGGCGGTGGATCAGGAGTCGAACTTGCTGCCAGGGCAGGTCACCTTCGACTCGGCCGATCCGCGCTACTATCAGAGCCACGTGGTGCAGCGCTATCCGCGCTCCGCGCAGCTCCCGGCCTTTCCGGAGCGGGTGAGCGCGCGCGTCTGGCTGCAGCCGATCGGCCTCGATGTGATCGATGACCTGGTCGCCAGCGGTGATCTGGTCGACACGGAGCGCTCTACCGTCGCCGAGCTGCGCGCGCGGCTGAAGCCGCTGGCGGTGGGCGACGCCGTGGAGTGGACCTCCGCGACGGCCACGGAGCGCTTCCTCGACAACGGGCTGCCCATCTCCTGCGCCAGCTCCACCAACCTGAGCGCTGCCGCGGACAAGGTGCCCGCCGTCCAGCACACGCGCTGCGGGCCCGGCGCCGCGCGCTGACGCTCAGCGCGCGACCGGAAACTTCGCCAGCTTGTGCTGCAGCGTGCGGCGGTGCATGCCGAGCACGCGCGCGGCGCGCGAGATGTTGCCGTTGCACTCGCGCAGCACGCGCTCGATGTGCTCCCACTCCAGCCGCGCCAGCGACGGCACCTCGTACGGCAGCTCGTCCTCGCGCGGGCGCTCCGGCTCGGCCTCGAACGCCGCCAGGATGCGATCGGCGTGGCAGGGCTTGGTCAGGTAGTCGCGGGCGCCGAGGCGCATCGCCTCCACGGCAGTGGCGATGCTGCCGTAGCCGGTGAGCACCACAACCTGCAACATCGGCTCCCGGCGCAACAGCTCGCGGATCAGCGCCAGCCCGCCCGGTCCCGGCATGCGCAGATCCACGATCGCACGGTCGATGCTGCGCGCGGCGAGCTGCAAGGCGCTCTCCTGGTCCCACGCTTGCAGCACCACATGGCCGCGCGCCTGCAGCGCCTTGCCGAGCCGCTCGCGAAAGCGCTCGTCGTCATCGACGATCAGCGTGACCAGCGGGCGGCGGTCGTCAGCGGGGGTGGCGTCCGTCATGCGGGGCTCGCGGCCAGCGCGGGATGAGCCGGGGCGTGGGGTGTGCTCGCCGGGCCGAACGGAATGCGCATGCGGGCGCTGGTGCCCACACCCGGCCTGGACTCGATGCGCAGCTCTCCGCCCTGGCTCTCCACGAAAGCGCGCACCAGAAACACGCCCAGGCCCATGCCTCGCCCCGGCTGCTTGGTGGTGAAGAACGGCTCTCCGAGCCGCTGCAACACGGCCACGGGCATGCCGGCGCCGCCGTCCTCGACCGCGATCTGCGCCTCCCGCCCCTGCTCGCGCAGGAGCACGCGCACGCGCGCGCCCGGCGAGCTCGCGTCCAGCGCGTTGCGCACCAGCGCCACCACGGACTGGATGGTCTGCCCGGGCGGCAGCGGCAGCGCCTCGCGCGCCGTGGCCAGCTCGAAGTCGATGCGCGCGGCCTGCTCCTCCCCGAGCTGCGCCCGCACGCTGCGCATCAGCTCGACCGGCTCGAGCAGACGCGGCTCGTCGCCGGCAGGTGCCGCGCGCGCCGCCATCCGGCTCAGGATCTCCTGGCAGCGCTCCACCTCCAGCAGGATCAGCTCCAGATCCTCCGCGTGCGCAGCTGCGCCGGGGAGCGAGCGCAGCGCCAGCCGCGCATCGTGCGCGGCCACCGCGATCGTGCCCAGCGGGCTGCCCAGCTCGTGCGCGGCGCCGGCGGCGAGCTGCGTGATCGCCGCCAGGCGAGCGTTGCGCGCGCCGGCCTCGCGCAAGGACGCGATCTCCTCGCGCTGGATCCGGATCGCCTGGCTGATGCGCCGCACGAAGAACGTGGTCAGCGCGGCCGCCAGCACGAAGGCGACCCACATGCCCTGCAGGTGCGGGCCCATTCCGTGGTGCAACGCGTGGCTCTGCATGGGCACCAGAAACAACGAGCCAAAGCCCGCGAAGGACAGCGCGGCCACGAGCAGCGTCCAGCCTGCGCTCAGCACCATGGCCGAGAGCGTGATGTGCACCAGGTACAGGACGGTGAACGGATTCATGGCGCCGCCCGAGGCCGCGAGCAGCGCCGTGAGCAGCAGCGTGTCAAAGGCCATCACGCAGCCGGTGAGCTGCGCCGCGGCCCCTGCGCCCCGCAGCCGCGTGCAGGCGAACATCAAGCCCAGATTGGAGAGCGCCGCCAGCAGCGTCAGCGAGCTCAGCAGCCCGAAGGGAAAGCCGAGCCGAAACCCCCAGTGCGCGATCGCCACGGCCACTACCTGCCCCAGCACCGCCAGCCAGCGCAGCCGCACCAGCCAGGGCAACGTCAGCTGCGGATCCGAGTCGTGGAGCATTTGCGCCCGGCTTGCCGTGGCACACCGGCTTGCGTCAAGCCGCTTGTCCGAAGGCGCGACCATTTTTCGCGGCCCTGCGCGCGCGGGTGCGAGATTTTGCCGCACGAATGCGCAGCCCGACTGTGCCTAGATGAGCTCATGACGGCGCTCGAGCGCGGAAGCTGCGCGCTGCTCTGCTGGTTTCCGCTGACCGCCTGCGCTTCGCGCTACGACGCCGGGATCCAGGTCGAGCTGCTCTCGCGCCAGAGCGGTGAGCTGGCGCAGAGCACGGCGCTGGGCGTGGTGAAGATCGACCAGCTGAGCTGGACCAGCTCGGAGATCGAGCTCACGCGCTGCCCCTCCGCCCTGGCGCGGGCCCGGGACTGGCTGCTGCCGGCCGCGCACGCCCACGGCGCCTCGACGCCGACGCGGCTCGCCGTACCCAGCGTCGTCAACGCCGGGGCGGACGTGGCGCTGGGCGAGCTGACACCGCCGGCGGGGCGCTACTGTTCGGTGCGCTGCCGGATCGCGCCCGCCGACGACGACGCGCTGGGCCTCGGCACGGCCCCCGAAATGCTGGGCGCCTCGCTGCGCTCGAGCGGCGAGCTCGAGCCCGCGGGCAGCGCGAGCAGCAGCTGGTCCTTGCAGAGCCGGCGCAGCTTCGAGCTCTCGCGCGAGCTGGAGCTGGAGCTCTCCGCCGACCAGCTGCACGCGCGCTTGAGCTTCGGCCTGGATGCGCAGCGCTTTCGCGAGGCGATCAGCGTCGGCTGGTTCGAACCCGTGGCGCGCGAAGAGCTGCTGATCGAGGCGTTTCGGGCGGCCTTCGTGGTGCGGGTCGAGTGATGTTCTGGGCGCTGGCCTGCGCGGTATGCAGCACCGGCGATCCGACGCTGGTGGTGGCCGGAGCCGAGCAGCCCTTCGCGGGCCGGCTGCGCTCCGCGCTGGAGCTGCAGTATCAGACGCACGTCGCGGGCCGCGCCGGCGTGGACCAGCTGCGCATCAGCGAGACGCGCGCCGACGTCTCTCTCGCCTGGGCACCCGATCCGCGCTGGCTGCTCGCGGCGCGACTCCCCCTGCTCGACCGCGAGATCGAGGACGCGAGCCTGGGGGTGCGCGAGACCTGGGGCGCCGGCGAGCTGGAGCTGGACGCCAGGTGGTTCGTGTGGACGGACCGCGAGCTCGCGCCGCGCTGGCTGCTCGCCTGGCTCGGCGGCGTGCAGCTGCCCACGGCGCCGCTGCATCGAGATGCCGCCGGTGCGGTCTTGCCGCTCGAGGCGCAGCCCGGCGCGGGCTCGTGGGACATCGTGCTCGGGCCCAGCCTGTCGGCGTTTGCCGGCGATACCTCGCTGTACGCGAGCCTGCGCTGGACCCAGCCCGTGCTCACGCCGGGCCCGTTCGAGCCGGGCGCCTCGCTCGGGGCCAGCCTCGCGTTGCAGGAACAGCTCGCCAGCTGGCTCGCGGCGCGCGCCGTCTCGGAGCTGCGCGCTGACCGACCCAGCCGCGAGCAGGGGCAGCGCGACCCGGATTCGGGCGGCGCGGTCGCGTTCCTGGGCGGCGACCTGCTGTGGAGCCCGTGGGTGGACCTGGTGGCGCAGCTCGGGGCGCGCGTTCCGGCCTTCTCGCGGCTGCGCGGAGCGCAGCGCGAGGGGCCGGCATTTCGCTTCGCGCTGGTGCGCGACTGGTGAGAGCGGCGGCTCCGCCTCAAGGCACGTCGATGTAGAAGGCGACGTGGCCGTGCGGCGAGTCCTCCGGGATGTCGCTGCAGTCCTCGAAGAAGTGCCAGCGCACCACCCAGCGCCCCGAGCGATCGAACACGATCGGACCGATTTTGTAAGTGCCGTCGGGGCCCTCGGTGGCGCGGATGTCGTTGCTGGGAGAAGGATGATTGCCCTCCTCCAGGAAGATCTCGGGGTTGGAAGGCTCGGCGCCCTTGGCGGGCTTGCCATCGCTCAACGTGTCCAGCTTCACGGTGAACGTGACCGGCTCGTTGAGCCGAATGCAGGTGTTGGTGAACGAGACGTGGTACTTGCAGTCGTCATCGGCGGCTTCGTTGCCGTAGTTGGTCTCGTGCTCCTCCTCCTCGTCGGCCGCGGCGTCATCGTCGTCATCGGCGGCGCTCCTGCACATGCCAACCTCCTGCGCGCCGGAGGCTGCACAATGGTCCTCGTCTGCCGCGGTGCTGGTCACGGGCCCGCCGCCGCCCTCGCACGTACCGGGCTCCATGGTGCTGGTGCTCTGGTCGTCGTCGTCCGAAGAACACGCCGCGCCGCTCGCGGCAAACGCGACCAGCAGCCACGCGAGCGACTTCGCTGCGGACCTCGAGCCAGCACGCGGGCTTGTGGCAAAGCGGGACATCCAAACCATCTGCACTTCTCCTCCAGTTCAAACCGTAGACGGGCGCCCAGGGCGCTCGAAATGGCTCCTAATCGATCTCCTCGAGCGTCGCGTGCGGCGTTTGATCGCAGGTCATAGCGCGCCTGGCGAGCCTCGGCGGGGCGGGATACACTTCGACACATGCCGCAGGCCGCTCGGTCAGTAATCTTTCACGCCCTGGTGGGCCTCGCGGCGCCGATCGTGCTCGCCGCCTGCTCCGGCGATTCCGCCGCCCCCGAGGACGGCACGGGCGACCTGGAGGGCACGGTCTCCTGCGAACAAGACCCGCGCGTGGACCCTGACCAGGGCCTGGCCAAAGCGGGCGATCTGGGCGTGCTCTCGTTCCGGCTCGCCCAGGCCGAGCCTGCTCCGCCCGCGAAGGGCAACAACACCTTCCATCTCGACATCACCGACGCCTCCGGCGCGCCCATGGCGGGTGCCCTGAAGGTCGACCTGAAGATGCCCGACCACGGCCACGGCACTTCGATCAAACCGCAGGTCTCCTTTGATCCCGCGACGGACGAGTGGACCGTCGATTCACTGTACCTGTTCATGCCAGGTGTATGGCGCATCCAGCTGGAAGCCTACGACGCCGGAGCAAGTGCAACACCGCTCGACCGAACCGCGCTCTTCTTCTGCATCGAAGGCTGACGCTCACCCGATCCAATAGCGCCGGATCGGCCTCAGCGTTTGCGCGGAGACGGCCTCGCCGGCGAAGACCCCGCCGTTCTTCTCGATGATACGGATCGAGCCCACGTTGTCTGCGTCGGCGGTGAGCAGCACGGGCCACACGTACCGGGCCCGCGCTTCGACCAGACCGAGCGCGAGCAACTGAGTGCCGTAGCCGCGCCGGCGCGCGGAGGGACGCACGTCATAGCCGATGTGCCCGCCTTCCCGCTCCAGCTCCAGGTTGAGACGAAAGCGCAGCCGCAAGCCGGCGACCAGCACACCGCCATCTTCGAGCCAGAACTCCGTGCTGGGCACGCGCCCTGCCGGCAGATGCTGGCCGCGCCGACACTCGTCGAGCCGGCGCAGATAGCCCTCGAAGTTGAGCACCGCCGGCGCATACCGTTGATCGCCCACCCTACGCCAATCGCGCGCCATCTCCAGGAAGGCATCCTGCCACTCCGGCGCCGGCTCGATCAGCCGCATCGTGATGATCCCTGCCTCACGGCGGAAGCGTAGCACGCGCGCGGAGCCCGCATGCCGCGCGGCGGAACTCGACGCGGTGCAAGCGATCGAGGAGCCGCGATGGGCCGTTCCGGCTGGGGCGTGCGGATTGCGATTTTGATTTTTGGGTGCCGGACCTCCGCCCTACGGCCCTGCTCGAACCCTCGGGACGCGGGGCGCATGAAGCCGGGCAACACGGGCGACGTGGGGCCGTGACAGATCGAGGGAAGGCGTTTGACGTGGTGGATCTCATGTCATGGCGGAGCCGCATCACGTGGGGCCGTCCTGCGTGGCCCGCGCGGTGCTGGCTGCCGCCGGGTCGCGCATTGCCCAATGCGCGCGGCTGCCGGGTTCCAGCGCTGCGCTCTCGCATGTTGTGTTGATCTGCCCGCTCTGGCGCAGCGAGTCCCTGCGCAGCAACGCGGTTTGCCGTCCCTGGGCGGCGGGCGAGATCTGGGGCCGAAGAGGGTCCCGAGGTTTGGGACCGTGACGTGGAGGCTGAGGTCCGGCCCATCCTCATTCTCTTCGCCGTGTTCGCGTGCTGGAGCCTGGCCGGAGTGCCGGCGCCGATCTCCGCGGTCAGCGGGCGTTGCGTTCCGGGGGGCGCGGCGAGGGTTTGCGCGAGCGCAAGGGCACGCGGCGGGGGGGCGGCGGAGCGCCGTGGCCTTTGCGGGCTGCGTGGAAGGGCGCGTGGTCGCCGGGGACCAGGCAGTTCTGGCCGGTGCCGATCAGGTCGCGGCGGCCCGCCTGGCGCAGGGCTTCGCGAGCGAGCGGCCATTGCTCCTGGTCCCAGTACAGGACGAGGGCCTTGAGCTGGCGCTTCTCGCGCAGGGAGCGCACGGTGTGGACGGGCTCCAGCGTGAAGGGGTCGTAGCCGGAGTAGTACATGGCGGTGGCCATGGCCATCGGCGTGGGGATGAAGTCCTGGATCTGGCGGGGCTTGAGCTTGTTTTGCTTGAGGTAGAGCGCCAGTTCGATGGTGTCTTTGATGCCGGAGCCAGGGTGGCCGGTGATCAGATACGGGATCAGATACTGCTGTTTGCCTGCTTCTTCGCTCGCCTGGCAGAAGGCCTGGGCGAAGCGCTCGTAGTGTTCGATCGGCGGTTTCTTCATCTTGTCGAGCACGTCCGTGTCGTTGTGCTCGGGCGCGACGCTCAGCTGGCCGCCGGTGTGGTGGCGCGCCATCTCGCGGATGAAGGTGGGGCTGCGATTGGCCAGATCGTAGCGCACGCCGGACGCGATGAAGACGCGCTTGACGCTCTTTTCCTGGCGCACTTTGCGCAGCAGGTCGATCAGGGGGTCGTGGTCCGTGACCAGGTTTTCGCAGATCTTGGGGTGCACGCAGGACAGGCGGCGGCAGGCGTTTTCGATGCGCTCGCTCTTGCAGCGCATCTGGTACATGTTGGCGGTGGGCCCGCCCACGTCGCTGATCACGCCGCGATAGTCGGGCATGCGGGAGAGGGCGCGCACCTCGCGCAGCACGCTGTCCGCCGATCGGCTCTGGATCACGCGGCCCTCGTGCTCGGTGATGCTGCAGAAGCTGCAGCCGCCAAAGCAGCCGCGCATGGTCACGATCGAGTGCTTGACGGTCTCGAACGCCGGGATCGGCTCGTCGTAAGCCGGGTGCGGCGCGCGCGCGAAGGGCAGATCGTACAGCTCGTCCATGTCGGCCTCGGCGAGCGGCGCCGCGGGCGGGTTGAAGTAGACCGCCTCCTTGCCAAACACCTGCAGCAGCGGGCGTGCGTTGCCGGGGTTGGTCTCGCGCTGGAACAGGCCGCTCATGCGCGCAAAGGCGCGCTTGTCGGCGCTGACCTCCTCGAAGGACGGCAGCACCAGCACCTTGCCGTCGGTGACGAAGCGGCTCGGATCCGCCGCGATCGGTTGCCAGGCGGCAGGGTTCTCGAGCACGTAGGCCGTGCCCGGGATGTCTCTCAGCTGAGACACCGGCTCGCCTTCGCTCAGGCGCCGGGCGATCTCCCACACCGGGCGCTCCCCCATGCCGAAGACCAGCAGGTCCGCCTTGGCGTCGAGCAGGATGGAGCGGCGCAGCTGATCCATCCAGTAGTCGTAGTGGGCGATGCGGCGCAGGGAGGCCTCGATGCCGCCGAGCACGATCGGCAGCCCGGGAAATGCCTGGCGGCACAGGTTCGAGTAGACGATGGTCGCGCGGTTCGGGCGGCGGTTGGTCTGCCCGCCGGGGCTATACTGATCCTCGGCGCGGACCTTCTTCTGCGCCGTCAGCTTGTTGAGCATCGAGTCGAGGTTGCCGGCGCTGACTCCCACGAACAGCCGCGGACGCCCCATCACGAGCAAGCTCTCGGGGGAGCGCCAGTCGGGCTGCGCGATGAAGCCGACCCTGAAGCCCCGGCGCTCCAGGAAGCGCGCAATCAATACCGGCCCAAACGCCGGATGATCGACGTAGGCGTCGCCACTGACGATCAGGATGTCGATGCCGTCCCAGCCGCGAGCTTCCAGATCCTCCCGACAGGTCGGCAAAAAGGCCGAACGCGAGAAGGCCTGGCGGCCGTTTTTGGAGGTGCGGAGGGCTACATTGGACACGAGGCGGGCAGTGTGGCCTCTCGACTGCCTTTTCGCACGTAGAAGGTGAATGGTTCCCGATTTTTACGATTCGATGAGATTTTGGTGCACGGAAATCCAAACGCTCGCCACTCATTGGTTGTCACAGAGAGGTCCTCCTCAGGGGGTTCGGCGCAGTGATCCTGAGCACATCAGTGCGCCGAGCCCCCCGCACGAGGAGATAGAGGTCAAGGGTCAGGGATCGGTTGAGCGACCGGTCCCTGATTCTTTTTGTGCGCCGGATTTGCGCCGGATTTGCGCCAACCCGCGGCAAATCCACGGCCGGCGGGGCTCAGACCGGCCGCGATGAGGGGGTCGGCTCGTCGTGCCGGTGCACGTGAGCGGGAGCCGGCAGCGAGCAGCTACCGCAGCGCCGGCTGAACAGGATGCGGCCGAGGCCGAGGAAATCCCACAGGCCGCCGGTGGCCAGATAGGCTTCCCCGCAGCGCGGGCATCTGAAGCCCAGCAGGACGCCGAGCGGATACGCGACCAGCAGCACCATCGCGCTCGTGGCCGCGAAGCGCAGCGCGCGCGAGCTCGCCATCGCGTCGTGCAGCAGCACGCCGAGGGCGACCAGCAGCACCAGCACGGCCCACAGCGCGTACCGGGCGCGCTGGAAGCTGCGCCACTGGGAGCGAGCCGGGTCGCGCATACCGTTCAAGCTAACAGAATTGCCAGCCCGAAGCAGCGCGAGCGCGGCGGCGTCGCAAAGGAACGCGACCGTTCTGATGCAGCGCTGAACCACAATGAAACGGGGCCGACTCGTGTTATGCGAACAGCCGCGATGGCCAGCGTGCAGATTCGGCGGGTGGAGAAGCAGTTCGGGCACACACCCGTGCTGCGCGGCGTTGACGTGGATGTGCCGGACGGCTCGTTCACCGTGCTGGTAGGGCCCTCGGGCTGCGGTAAATCCACGCTGCTGCGCTTGATCGCGGGGCTGGAAGAGCTGAGCGCCGGGGAGATCCGGATCGATGACGCGGTCGTCAATCGGCTGCCGCCGAAGGCGCGCGACGTGGCGATGGTGTTCCAGAACTACGCGCTCTATCCGCACATGACGGTGCGCGAAAATCTCGGCTTCTCGCTGCTGCTGGCCAAGGAGGACAAGGCCAGCATCGCCGCCAAGGTGACGCGCGTGGCCGAGAGTCTGGGGCTGACCGAGCTGCTCGCTCGCTATCCGCGCCAGCTCTCCGGGGGGCAGCGCCAGCGCGTGGCCATGGGCCGCGCGATCGTGCGCGCGCCGCGCGTCTTCCTGTTCGATGAGCCGCTCTCGAATCTCGACGCGCAGCTGCGCGTGGCGATGCGCGCGGAGATCAAGCAGCTCTATCAGCGCTTGCAGACCACGGCCATTTACGTCACCCACGATCAGATCGAGGCGATGACGCTGGCCGATCAGATCGTGGTGATGCGCGACGGCAAGATCGAGCAGACCGGCGCGCCGCTGCAGCTCTATGACAGACCGGCGACACGCTTCGTCGCGGGCTTCATCGGCTCTCCGTCGATGAATTTCCTGTCCGGCACGCTGCAACGCGCCGGCGGCTCCTGGCAGGTGTCACTGGGAGAGGGCACGCGCGTGGCGCTCCCGGAGGCGCTGCCCGGTACCGAGGGGCAGCCGGTGCTGCTCGGCGTGCGGCCCGAGCATCTGCGGCTCGCGCCCGAGGGCGGCATCGGCGCACGCGTCGTGGTCGTGGAGCCCACGGGCGCAGACACGTTCGTCTCCTGCGAGCACCAGGGCCAGAGCGTCTCGGTGCTGTTCCGTGAGCGGCATGCGTTTCAGCCGGGCAGCACAATTCGCCTCGCTGCCGACCCCGCTCAGCTGCACGTTTTCGACGCCGCTTCGGGCCTGCGCGTGGACGCGGGCATTGCTCGTTCGGCTCAGTCGTGAGAAGCAGGAGCGCGCTCCTCGGCTGAAGGCTCAGGGCAAACGGTACAGTCACATGCAACGAATCGACCGACGCAAGTTCATCGGGGCAGCCACCAGCATGGCGCTCGCCGCGAGCCTGAGCGACCGCGCGCGCGCGGAGGATCTCACCTTCAAGCCGGAGCCCGGCGCCAAGCTGCGCGTGCTGCGCTGGAAGCGCTTCGTGGAGGGGGACGAGACGGCCTTCGCGCGCAACGTGCAGAAGTTCTCCGAAAAGTACGGCGTGGAGGTGAAGGTCGACGCGGAGAGCTGGGAGGACGTGCGCCCCAAGGCCGCCGTGGCCGCCAACGTGGGCAGCGGCCCGGACCTGATCGCGGGCTGGTTCGATGACCCGCATCAGTATCCGGACAAGCTGCTCGACGTGAGCGATCTGGCCGAGTACCTCGGCAACAAGTACGGCGGCTGGTACGACGTCTGTCAGAAATACGGGCGCCGCGCCGGCACGCGGCAGTGGATCGCGATCCCCTGGGGTATCGTCGGCAACGCGCTCGTGTATCGCGAGAGCCACGTGAAGGCTGCCGGCTTCGACGGCATTCCGAAAGACACGGCAGGCTTCCTCAAGCTGTGCCAGGCGCTCAAGGCCAAGGGCACGCCCCCTGGCTTCGCGCTGGGCAAGGCCGTGGGCGACGGCAATAACTGGGTGCACTGGCTGCTCTGGTCGCACGGGGGCAAGCTGGTCGACGAGAACTTCAAGGTCGTGATCAACTCGCCGCAGACGGTGGCCGCGCTGGAATATGCCCGGGCGCTGTACCCGACGTTCGTGCCGGGCACGCTGAGCTGGCTCGATCCGAACAACAACAAGGCCTTCCTCGATGGCCAGGTGTCGCTGACCGCCAACGGCATCTCCGTCTACTACTCGGCCAAGAACTCACCGGACCCCAAGCTGCAGGAGATGGCCAAGGACATCCAGCACGCGCGCTTTCCGGTCGGCCCTGTCGGCAAGCCCACGGAGCTGATGCAGGTGACGCAGTGGATGCTGTTCAAGCACTCCAAGTTCCCGAACGCAGCCAAGGAGCTGGTGCGCTTCCTGATGGAGTCCGAGCAGTACGACCCGTGGATGCAGTCGTCGATCGGCTACGTCTCGCAGTCGCTGCGCGCCTACGAAAAGAACCCCGTGTGGACCGCGGACCCCAAGCACGCCGCCTACAAGGATGGCGGCAACTTCATCCTCGATGTCGGTTATTCGGGCCCGCTCGGCCCGGCCTCCGCTTCCGCCCTGGCCGACTACATCGTGCTGGACATGGTGGCCGAGGCCGCCAGCGGCTCGAAGTCGCCCGAAGAAGCGGCCAAGCGCGCCGAGCACCGCGCCAAGCGCTACTACAGAGGCTGACCGAGCATGTGGAGCCGCAACCTGCTGGGCTGGCTGCTGCTCTTGCCCAGCGCCGTGCTGCTGCTCGGGCTGCTCGCTTACCCGCTGGGGCTCGGCGTCTGGCTGGGCTTCACCGACGCCAAGATCGGCAGCGCCGGCGAGTGGGTGGGCTTCGAGAACTTCTCGTACCTGATCACCGATGAGGTGGTGCAGCTGGCGCTGTTCAACACGCTGTTCTACACAACCGTGGCCAGCGCCTTGAAGTTCGGGCTCGGGCTGTGGCTGGCGCTGCTGCTCAACCGGCGCTTGCCGTTCCAGTCGTTCTTCCGCGCCGTGGTGCTGCTGCCCTGGATCGTGCCGACGGCGCTCTCGGCGATCGCGTTCTGGTGGCTGTACGACGCGCAGTTTTCGGTGCTGTCCTGGAGCTTGCGGCACGCGGGCCTGATCAGCGAGCAGATCGACTTTCTGGGCGACCCCTGGAATGCGCGCTTCTCCACCATCGCGGCCAACGTGTGGCGTGGCGTGCCGTTCGTGGCCATCTCGCTGCTGGCGGGGCTGCAGACCATCTCCCCGTCCCTGTACGAGGCCTGCGCGATGGACGGGGCGACGCCCTGGCAGCGCTTCCGGCACGTCACCCTGCCCTTGCTCTCCCCGATCATCGCCGTGGTGATGACGTTCTCGGTGCTGTTCACCTTCACGGACTTTCAGCTCATCTATGTGCTGACGCGGGGCGGGCCGCTGAATGCCACGCACCTGCTGGCGACGCTGGCGTTCCAGCGCGGCATCTCCGGAGGCGCGCTCGGGGAAGGAGCCGCGCTCGCCACCTTGATGGTGCCGTTCCTGCTCGCGGCGGTGTTGTTCAGCTACTTCGGGCTGCAACGCCGCGCCTGGCAGCGAGGTTGAGATGGCGCAGGAACGAGACGCCTCCGGGCTCGAATACCTCGAGACGCTGCCGCGGCGCTGGATCACGCTGTACGCGCCGATCGGCGCATTTCTGTTCGTGCTCCTGTTCCCGTTTTACTGGATGGTCGTCACCGCCATCAAACCGAACGCCGAGCTGCTCGATCATGAGCACAACCCGTTCTGGGTGGTGAAGCCCACGCTCGAGCATTTTCAGAAGCTGCTCTTCCACACCGAATACCCGCGCTGGCTCTGGAACACGGTGCTGGTCTCGGTGGCGTCGACCGTCGTCTCGCTGAGCGCCGCCGTGCTGGCCGCTTACGCGATCGAGCGCCTGCGCTTCAGGGGAGCCAAGCCGATGGGGCTGCTGATCTTTCTCGCTTACCTGGTGCCACCCTCGATCCTGTTCATCCCGCTGTCCGCGCTGGTGTTCCGGCTCGGGCTGTTCGACACGCCCTTTGCGCTGATCCTCACCTACCCCACAGCGCTGGTGCCGTTTTGCACCTGGCTGTTGATGGGCTACTTCCGCTCCATCCCCTTCGAGCTGGAGGAGTGCGCCTTGATGGACGGCGCCAGCCGCTTCGAGGTCTTGTGGAAGATCATCCTGCCGCTCTCCGTGCCCGGGCTGATCTCGGCAGGCATCTTCGCCTTCACTCTGTCCTGGAACGAGTTCATCTACGCCCTCACCTTCATCTCCTCCTCGGAGTCGAAGACGCTGCCCGTGGGCGTCGTGACGGAGCTGGTCGAAGGCGACGTGTACCACTGGGGTCCGCTCATGGCGGGTGCCCTGCTCGGCTCCTTGCCGGTCGCCGTCGCGTACTCGTTCCTGGTCGAGTACTACGTGTCGGGGATGACGGGCGCGATCAAGGAGTAGCCGGCGCCGGGCTCAGAGCGTGATCCAGCCGCGGATCTTGTCCAGCGTCTTGCGCCCGATGCCGTGTACGCGCAGCAGGTCGTCGACCGAGGCGAAGGGGCGCGCCTTGACGATCTCCTTGGCGATCTTCAAATTCAAGCCTTTCACGCGCGCCAGCTCTTCGACGCTCGCCGTCTGGATGGACACGACGCGGGAGCGCGCGAGCGACGCGGGCGGCACGCTCTCCGGGGCGCGAGCTGCCGGCTTCGCCTGCACTCGATACGGCAGCTCGAAGCTGCGGCGATCGCGGGTGAGGTAGCCGAACGCCTGCGTCCATTCGCGC
Source organism: Polyangiaceae bacterium (assembly GCA_035760985.1). Lineage (GTDB taxonomy): Bacteria > Myxococcota_A > Polyangia > Polyangiales > Polyangiaceae > SZUA-265. The sequence goes on along the minus strand of DASTRX010000181.1, from coordinate 37,846 downwards.
AGCAGGAGCTGGAGCGTGAACAGCCCGGGCGGGGGCTCCTGGAAGACCGCGTGGCACTCGAGCTCGCGCGCGCTCTCTCCGCCCGCGATGGGCTCGAGTTGAGCGGCCGCCAGGCAAACGCCGCCGCCGGTCTCTGGCGCCGCTTCGCAGCCCTGCGGCGCGGCCCACAGCTCGAGCGAGAGCGTGCCGCTCCGGTTGCTCGGCGCGCGCGGGTTGCTAACGGCCTCCGCCGTCAGCGCCACGTCGTGGCCGCGGAGCTGATAGCCCACCGCCCCCTCCAGGCGAGGCGCCGGAAAGGTTTCGAGCGCCGGGTAGCGTGCCACGTCGTGCACGCGGCGCGCGGAGCCATCGAGCTCGACCAGCGCCAGCAGCATGGTATGCGCCACGCCCTGTTCCGGCAGGCGCGCCGGCGCTTGTACCTCCACGCGGTGCGTGTGCGGAACGAGGGGCGTCGGCAGAGCAAACTGCACCTCGCTCACCTTCACGCCCGACAACTCGCCGCCTTGATGAGCTTGCGGACTCGCCCACAGCTCGAGCGCCCAGGAACCGCCCGGATGATACGGCGGCACGCTCAGCTCGGCATTCAGGTGAGCCAGATCACCGTCGATGCGGTAGCCGTGTCGGCTGCCGATCTGCACGGGTTGCTCGGAGCGGCGTACGGAAGAGATGAGATTCATGTGGTCTCTGTTGGGGGGAGACCGCGCATGAAGCAGATCGCGCGCGCCGCGGACAAATTTTCAGTTGGCGTCTGGACCCGCGTCCTCGTCGGCGAAGCCGCGCTCGGCCTCTCCCGCCGCCGCATCCCAGCCCCGCACATACTCGGAGGTCGGAGTGGTCGAGGCGTCGAAGATGAACTGGTCCTGAATGGGCCCCGCATCCAGCTCCTGCGGGGTCGAGCTCGTCGGCTCCTCGTGGCTGGGCTCAACAGCCGCGTCGGAGCCGGCGGAGGGAGTGGGCTTCGAGCTGGTGAGGGTGTCCGGGGAGGGCTGTGAGTGCCCACCCGAAGAGCAGCCGGCTGCGAGCTCCAGAGCGAGCAGGGCGCCGGCTGCCCAGCTCGAGATGCGGCGATGACGTCCGTTCATTGTGCGGCCTGACAGCTCGTCTGCAGGTTCCAGCTCCCCAGGGTGGGAGTCTGGAGCTTGTCCGTCGTGGGGACCAAGCGCGCCGTGACGCGCAGGTGGTTGGCGTAGACGGTCCGGTCCTTGCTCTTCAACGTGTCGTACACGACCGCGGATCCCGTCTCGGTATTGGGCGAGCCGGTTCGCGCGACCGCGGGCTGCCCCACCAACAAGGTCGGGCCCGTCGAGCTGCTGAAGAGCAAGGCGTCCTTGGGAGCGGCGTCGAGGCCGGCGGCCGTGTCTGCCGCTTGCACGTAGAACTCGATCTTCGAGTCGCCGGGAGTGGTCGCGCTCCAGGACCAGAGCGACCAGACCGGAACGAAGTCGTCGTCGCAGACGCCGGTCATGTCATAGTCGCGCGTGAACGTACCCGGCGAGTAGGTGGGCGGAACGATCGTGGTGTTCGAGCCCGGATCGTAGTGACCGGTCTGGATGCTGGCGCTGGCGGTGGACCAGGCGAAGCGGTCGAGCAGCACGGTCGAGTCCCACTGGCGGTCACCCGTGTCCCAGATGTTGAACGTGAGCGTGATCTGCTCACCGGGCTTCACCGGCGCCGTGGTCTGCAACCAGCCGGTGCTGCCGCCGCAGATCGAAGACGAGGTCCAGGCGCTGTTGTAGGGGTTGCTGCACACGCCGTCGTAGCCCGTACCGTTCAAGAGCGCGTGCGAACCTGTCGCGAGCGGAGGCCAGCCGCCAGGAATGCTGAACAGGCCGTTGTTGACCGAGACCGGGTTGCCCACGGAGTCGAACGAGATGTTCTTGTTGGTGCGGGTGTTGAGGCTGCCCTCGTAGTACGCGACGTAGGCGTCGTTGTACGCCGTACACAACCACTCCGGGTACTCGGAGGTGAAGAAGTTGAAGTTGTAGCCGAAGGAGTTGGCGTTCGTGGGCGCACGGATCACCAGCTTCAGGCCGCACGAGTCATAGCCGGAGGTGCCCGCGCTGCAGCCCGAGGCCGATGGCACCGAGTACTTGGGGGTACTCGAAGTGCCGGCGCTGTAGCCTCCGCCGTTGGGCGCCACATATCCGGTCTCGGTGGGGGTGCGGGCCGTGCCCGAAGAGAACACCGCCATTCTCTTGCCTTCGACGGGCGTGTTGCCGCTGCCGAAGGAGCTCATGATCTCGTATTGCTTGGAATCGCTGCAGGCGGTCACGCCGTCGGCGCGAACGAAGGAGGCGCTCACCAGGCCCCAGCTGTTGCCGCTTGCCACCTTGCACAGGCCGAGAGCCTTGGCGTGCTCCCAGGCGTCTCCACCAGCGCTCAGGCTCGCGTCACAGGTCGTGACCTCGTTGTCCGGGGTGCCGTCGCAGTTCTGGTCGATGCTGTCGCCCGGCAGGTCATAAGCCCCCGCGCTGATGCCGGGGTCACACTCGCGACAGTCCCCCGTCGCTGGAGACTGGCCGTCCCCGTCGACGTCCACGGTCAGCGTGGGATCGTGAAAGCACGCAATGCAAGCATTATTGTTACCGGTATCGACCGCGCACTCGACCTGGCAGGTGGTGCTGATGGCATCGACACAGTCGAGCGTCCAGCCCGTGGTGCAACAAGCCGGGTTCTGCTGGCAAACTTTGTGCACACACAGCGAGCTGCCCACGATTTCCTGCGTCCCCATCACCTTCACGTCATCGATGTTCCAGCCGGAGACTTTGTTCGAGCTAGTCCCGCTGTAGCTGAAGCGGAGCTGCGTATTGGCTGACTTGTAGGACGTGATGTTGTAGGACTGAGCCACCCAGGAGCTATCGCTCACGGCGCCGCTGGACGCATAGAGCTGGACCCAGGAGGAGCCGTTGTAGATCTCCAGCTTGGCCACGAAATCGGCGTTAACGTTCAGCCAACGGTTGAACGTCAACGTGACATTGCCGGACGATGCCGCGGTATTGAAGACCGGGCTCACCAGATAGCTGGTGGTCGACGCCGCGATCCCTGTCACCTTGACATCGTCGACCTCGACCGCCTCGGTGCTGCTGCTTTCCTTGGTCGAAAAGCGCACCTTGAAGCCGTTGACGAGATATGAGTCGAGATCGAGCGAAAAGGTGTGCCACGTGCTGTCGTCGTCGGCCTCGGACACCTTGTTCAGGATCTGAGTCCAGCTCCAGCCATTGTAGGCTTCTGCCTTGAGGTACTCACCGGAGTCCAGGTCCTCGTCGACGTAGTACTGGAAGCTGAGCGTCGCGCTGCCGTATGACGACAGGTTCAGTCCTGAGCTCTGCGTGAGCACGCAGGTCGAGTCGCAGTTATCCGCGTGGGCAACGTTATTACCAGATCCGCTCGCTGAATATCCGTTGCTGGAGTCACGGCTCTCCGTGGACCAGTTGGTGGTGCCAGAGCGCGTCCAGTTGTTCAGATTGCTGAAGGCGTCAGAGAAGATCGTGCTCACGCCGCCGAGGTTGCCGCCGATCACGGTGCCGGCGATGCGATTGTCGCTCGTGCCCGTCGTGGCATCCGTGCCCGGGTCTGCGTTGCCAGAGTTGTGCCCGCTGGACGCCGTGGCGGAGCCAATGGCCCAGTTCGTCCCCAGGGTCCAGCCCGAGGAGTTCGAGAAGTCATCCGAGAAGATGGTGAGCGGATTGCTGGCGGGCGCAGTACCGTCGCACCAATCGCTCAGGGCGGCGCCGGTCTTGCAGATGTGGTGCCCGCAACCGCCGCTCGGCGGATAGGCCGCGTTGTTGCAGTCGTAGCCGGTGCCGCTCACGCCGGGGACGACGATCGCCTGACCGCTGGGCAGCGTGACGCCGGTCGGCGTCGCCACCACGCCTGTATCCGCGGGGATGGTCAAGCCGGTGGTGGTGTCCGTGAAGGTCCGGCACTTCGGGTCGCACGGGTTGGCCGCGCACTGCGAGGGCGCGCCGAGAGACATGGTGTGCAGCAACGAGCTGTCCAGCGACTTCAGCGTGACGGCGCCGTTGATGATACACTCACCCCAGCTCGTACCGTCACAGGTCGAGATGCCGTCGCCGCACACGACCTGATCGCCAACGCGGCTGTAGACCTTGCCGCAGGGGATCTGCGCCCCCTCCGTCGTGCAGGCGCAGCCGGGAGTGTCCTGCTCGGCACACAGACAAGCCGACCCGACCGCGGGGTTGTCGTCATCGCAGTCGGGGCCCCTGCTGCAGGCAATGCCGAAGCCATCACCGTCCTGATCGATGCAGCCCGCCGTGGAATCCAGGATCAGCCCGGCGTCGGTCTTGTTCGCGCTGCCGGCGGGGCCTGCCGCCGGCGGCCGGTCGTCGCCGCCGGAGCAGCCTGGAGCGCACAGGCCCACCACGAGCAACAGCAGTGGCGCGGCAGCGTGCTTGATCTCACCCATCGGTCGATTTTTGGACATGTGATACGTGCGAAGCTTCAAGGGCCGCTCTCCACCTGGCAGCGCGAGTCGCAGCCATCTCCAGCAGTCAGATTTCCGTCGTCGCAGCCCTCGCCCAGCGTCGGATCGCCGTCGCCGCAAACGCCCACGGACAGCTCGAGCCGATACGGGAACGTGGCCGGCGATGCGCCCGCCGCGGCCTGCACGCGGACGTAGTAGGTTCCGGCAGCCAGGCCCGTGGCGACGGCTCGCGCGCAGGTCCCCTGCCCGCCGTCATCGTCGCTGGCCAGCACGTTGCCACCGCCCGAGCTGGAGTCGACGATGTCGATCAGCGGATCCATCGTACCGAGGGCGCAGGCGCCGTCCCCGAGATCGAGCGTCTCGGCGACCAGCGTCGAAGACGTGGCCGTCAGCGAGACGCGGAAATAGTCGACGTCTCCCGCGGGCCTGATCTGGGCGAACCAGGGCGTGAAATTGAAGGTATCGGCGCGGGACCGGCGACCGTTGTCCTCCGACTCCGAGCGCTCGAGCAGGCAGCCGGAGCTGCAGCCATCGGTGCTGCGAGTATTGCCGTCATCGCACTCCTCATCGGAGTCACGAACACCGTCGCCGCAGGCGCCTTGCCTCGCCTGCACCTGCAGCTGGTAGTGGCCCGCGCCGCCAGCGCTCGCGCCATCCACCAGGATGAAATAAGTTTGACCAGCGCTGGCGTCGACGGTCACCCGCGTCCGCCCCCCGCAGGCGAGCTCACTGCCCAGGTCGGCGCAGCTGCTGCGCAGACTCAGGGTGAGGTCCTGGTCGCTGAACAAGGCAACATCCAGCTTGGAGTCCTCGCTCACCGTCACCTGATACGTCACCTCGGGGCCGCTCGGCGCCGCAGGGCTGCAGCTCGAGGCCGAGGCAGCAGGGTGCCCCACCGTGGTTCCGCTCACGGATGCGTTCTCCGCGATCACGACCGGGGCCGCGCACGCGTCGCCGCACAGCGCCGAGCAGTCGCTGTCCGCGCAGTCCGCGAACCCATCGCCGTCGTTGTCGCGTCCGTCGAAGCAGTTTTCCACCCCGGAGCAGCCGGCGACGGAGAACGTGCACTGCGCGCTACAGCCGAGCAGACCCGAGTCAAAGCCGCGAGCCTCGCAGCTCTCGCTGGCGGGCAGCGCAGGGTCACATTCCTCGCCGGGGTCGATGGTGCCGTTGCCGCAGGAGCTCGGACCCAAGCCGCTGCCACTGTCGGGCTGGAGGTCGTGCCCGGCGTCGCTGCCGTCGCCGTTCTGGCCCGGAACACCGGCATCTGCCAGGTCATCTGGGGATCCCTGCTGCTCGCCGGCGTCGAGCCGCGAGGTGTGACGGTCCAGCTGCCCATCACTGCCCAGATCGCCGGGATGCGGCTTGCCACTGCCGCAGGCCGCCGCGGTGAGCAGCGCCCAGGGCAAGACTGCGCGGCAGATGGGCGCGCGCCTGGGAACTCTCCCTGCTGTCCGTCCGCCCCGAAACCGCTTCTCCGACATGGTCGCTCCAGCCACCACCGGTCCAGGCCTGCGTGGTGGGCCTGCCGCGACAACGATCGCGAGTCAGGCTGGTCATCAGATCGACCGCGCCCGATAACCCTGGAGCACTCGCACTCTCCGCTGGACGCCGTTTTGTGTCGGCGAGCAGCCCGGCGCACTCGTTGCGACGAGGCTCGCCTCGCCCTGGCTCACGGCAGCAGGGTGATGGTCAGCGTACCTGTCCCACCTCCGCGCTGAGTGCGCTCGTTCAAGTACACTGTCACCACTTCCTGGTCATCGAGCACCAGGTCCAGCTGCGAGTCGAGATCGCCGCCGCCTTGCGGCCCATCGTCGTTGCAGTCGACCTGGGGCGCGTCCACGCCGGCGCAGCTGCCCGCGGCGACGGTGATCACGGCGTCGCCATCCGGCGGCTCCGTGGGCGGTGTGTTGCTGGTATCGGCACCGGTGTACGGCGTGCTGTCGATCAGGCCGTGCGCCACGAAACGAAACGTGCCCGCCGAAGGTGCCGTGAAGACCAGGGCATAATCGGGCGTGCCCGATTCATCACACCCACCGCCGAACAGATCGGGACTGTCCACCGAGCTCCAATGGACGGTGGCCGGCACGCTGTTCACCACATCGATCGGGCAGCCCACGGGTTGGCCGCTGATGCACTGACCCTGAGTGCAGCTGCCGCCCGTACAAGCCGAGCCGTTGGCCACATCATTGGGCAGGCAGACGCCCGCGCCGCACACGTCGTGACGGGCGCATTCGCTCTCGGTGGCGTCCCCGCAAGGGGTGCCCACGGCGAAGTCATTCGCCGCGCACTCGCCGTTTTCGTCGCATTGATCGGGGCCGCTGCAATCGCTGACCGCCTGGCTGCCGCACGCGGTCCCGAGCGGCTCGTGGTTGGGCAAGCAGACCCCCTGATCGTCGCAGGTGTCCGGGTGCGTGCAATCGTTGTCGGTGGTACTGCCGCAGGGCATGCCGGCAGTTCCCGGGTTGTTGTTGGACTGGCATGATCCGGCGCCGTCACAGGTGTCCGGGCGCGTGCAGGTGTCATCGATGGGATTGCCGCAGCTCGTTCCGCTGCTGGCGAACCCGGCATCCACGCAAGCGCCGCTCTCGCACTGCTCCACGGTGCAGGCGTTGCCGTCGTCACAATCAGCATCCACCGCGCACTGCGGAACAGCCCCCGCGTCCTGCCCGCCACTGCCCGCCGGCGAGTCCACCGTGCCAGCAGCGCCACCCATGCCGGCGCTGCTCCCGGACGCGCCGGCAGCACCAGCGCTCCCCCCGCTGCCCCCGCTCGCCCCGTTGCCGCTCGCGCCGCCGAGCGAGCTTGCATCCGGGTCCGGAAACAGGTTGCCCGGCTTGTCCTCACTGCAAGCCGGAGCGAGCCACAACCCCGAGCCGAGTAGGCCAAGCGAAAAGAGCAGTCTTTGCATGCTGGTCTTTGGGAAGATACTGCTTCAAAAGATACCCCGTGGCGGCAAGTGAGGGCAAGGCGACGCCCGAAGGGAAGGCAATGCTGGGCGCGCTTGTGCGCAGACCGCAGCGGTGTGCGGCAACCTGCTCCGCGTGTCAGCGCTGACGCCAGCTGATAGAAGGTGCTCATGCCGACCACCGCCGCCCCGCCGCCTGCTCCCGCTGCTCCCGCGGACCGCCCCAAGGCGGCTCTGCACGGGCCTGGCTGCCCCCCCAACATCGGCAAGCGCGAGCGGCGCAAGCGACAGCTGGTCGGAATGGTGGGGCTCGTGGTGTGCGCGCTCGCCAGCGCGCTTCTGATCGTCGATGGCGCGCCGAGGCTGTGGCGCTTGATCCTGCTCTTGCCGTGGTGGATCGCGTGCCTCGGGATCTTTCAGGCGCGCTCACAGGTTTGCGTGGCGCTGGCCGCGCATGGCCTGCGCAATTTGTCTGGCACCCGGGAGCCACAGCCCGCGGCAGAGCTCGAGGCCGTGCGGCACGAGGCTCGGCGTGTGCACGTTCGCTCGTTGCTCACGGCCTTGCTCCTGACACTGCTCACGATCGCAGTGCCCTGATGCTTGGTGCGAGCGCCGCTGATCGCCCCATCGCGAAACACCGGTGCAACACGATTGATGCGCGCGCCAGCGCACGCGCCTCACCCCCAGGTGGGGCTGGCCCGGCGCGGAGGTCCATCCGTTCTGACAGGACTTCGGGGGTAACCCATGCGAGAACGATCCCGTCCCGAGCAGCCCTTCGCACGTGACGCCAAGGGCAAACCGAGCTTCCGGCGCGCCTCCGGGGTACGCCGGATCGAGCTTCCGGCGAACGAGCCGCAGGCGCTGCAGGTCGAGGTGCAGCGTGAACCCTCGGCGCCGCCGGATCCCAGCCAGCGCCTGGAGCTGCGCTGGCGACCGAGCAGCGCCACGCTGCTCGCGTGCTCGAGCCCGCGCCACGACACCAGCACGGCGCTGCTCGACGCGGTGTGCGGCTCCGGGGCGCGGCTCAGCCACTGCGATCAGGACGTGGACCCAGAGAGCGGACACGTGTTTCAGCGGCTGGCGATCGAGCTGCCCCGATCGGGCGACAGCGAACGCCGCCTGGAGTACCGCCTCGATCAGCTGGCGCGGAGCTGGGGGATGGACTTCGCCGTGCAGCGCTGCGAGCAACGGCCGCGGGTGGCCGTGTTCGTCTCCAAGTACGACCATTGCCTCCACGATCTGCTGCGCCGCCAGCGGGCGGGCGAGCTGGGCGGCGAGATCGCCCTGGTCGTCAGCAATCATCCCGATCTGCAGCCGCTGGCCCGCCAGTATGGCGTCGACTTCGAGTTGATGCCCAAGCAGCCCGATTCCAAGCTGGACGCCGAGGCGCGCGAGCATGAGCTGCTGCAGGATCGACAGATCGACCTGATGGTGCTGGCGCGCTATATGCAGATCCTGAGCGCGAGCTTCGTGAAACAGTGGCCGGGGCGCGTGATCAACATCCACCACTCGCTGCTGCCGGCCTTCATCGGCGCCAAGCCCTACCACCAGGCACGGCAACGCGGCGTGAAGCTGATCGGCGCGACGGCCCACTATGCGACGGCGGAGCTCGATCAGGGGCCCATCATCGAGCAAGACGTGGCGCGCTGCTCGCACCAGGACGGAGTGGAGGAGCTGGTGCGCAAAGGCCGCGACCTGGAGCGTCAGGTGCTGGCGCGCGCGGTGCGCTGGCACCTCGAAGATCGCGTGCTGATCCACGGCAACCGTACCGTGGTGTTCTGAGCGAGCACGCGGGCCTGCTCGGACGCGTGTTGCAGATCGCCCCCGCTTTCTGCGCGCAGCCAGCTCGGCCTTTGGCGTTAGCTCGCCCCGGGTGACCGCGAGAAGTACTGCGCGCAACAGGGCCTCGGGGGAGCTCCGGATCGGGATCTCCGGCTGGCGCTACGCGGGCTGGCGCGGTGACTTCTACCCCCGCGGATTGCCGCAGCGGAGTGAGCTGGAGTTCGCTGCGGCCCGCTTCTCGTCGATCGAGCTCAACGGCTCTTTTTACTCCCTGCAGCGACCGGAGTCCTATCTGGCCTGGCGCGCGCAGACGCCGCCGGGCTTTGTCTTCGCGGTCAAGGGCGGACGCTACATCACGCATTTGTTGCGGTTGCGCGGGATCGAACGGGCGCTGGCCAACTTCTTCGCCTCCGGGGTGCTCGCCCTGGAAGAAAAGCTCGGGCCCGTGCTCTGGCAACTGCCCGCCACCCAGCCGTTTGACGAGCGCATCGCCGCGTTCCTGGAGCTGTTGCCCCGGGACGTGCGCAGCGCGGCGGAGCTCGCACGCGGTCATGATGCGCGGCTGCGCGGGCGCAGCTGGACCGAGGTCTCCCAGCGCCGGAAGCTACGCCATGCCCTCGAGGTACGGCACCCTTCCTTCTGCTGCCCGGAGTTCATCACGCTGCTGCGGCGGCACGGCGTTGCGCTGGTGGTCGCGGATACGGCCGGCGCGTTTCCGGTGCTGGAGGATGTCACCGCCGACTTCATGTATCTGCGCCTGCATGGCGATCTGAAGCTGTACGAGAGCGGCTACTCCGCCGCGGCGCTGGCGCGCTGGGCCGCCCGGATTCGCGCCTGGCGCTCGGGCAAGGAACCGCGCGACGCCACGCGCTGGGCACCCCGGCGCAGCCCAGGGCCAGCGCGCGACGTGTACGTGTACTTTGACAACGACGCCAAGGTGCACGCTCCCTACGACGCGCAGGCCCTGGCGCAGCTGCTGGGCGCCTGAGCTCCGGGCCCCTGGAGGCGAGCGCGGGCCCGACTCAGTTGTCGCGATCTACGCCGGCGAGCTCGGCGATGGTGCACGTCAGCTTGCTCAGATCGAGGGGCTTACGAACGTGAGTGGTGAAGCCCGCGGCCAGGGTCTTGGCGCGATCTTCCTCGCGAGCAAAGGCCGTGAGCGCCAGCGCCGGCACGCTGCCCCCTTCCAGCCCTGGCAGCGCTCGAATCCGGCGGATCAATGAATACCCGTCCTCGCCCGGCATTCCGATGTCGCTGATCAGCACGTCCGGGCGGAAGCGCCGGAAGATGGCGAACGCTTCGGCGGCCGAGCGAGCCGTCTGGACCTGAGCGCCGGCCTCGACCAGGACCGTGGCAATGAGGTTGCAGGCGTCACGCTCATCATCGACCACCAGCACTCGCAGCCCCGCAACGCGCGCGCCGGGCCAGGCCGAGCTCTTGGGCTCGGGCTGCGCCGAGGCCGGCGCCTGGGTCGAAGCCGGCAGGACGGCGCGGGTCGGCAGCCTGATCGTGAACCGCGCGCCCTTGCCGGTGCCGGCGCTGTGGGCGCTCACGTGGCCGCCATGCAGCTCGATGATGTGACGCACCAGCGACAGGCCCAACCCCAGCCCGCCGATACGCCGGGTCGTGGACGAGTCCGCTTGCTTGAAGCGGTCGAAGATCACCGTGAGCAGGCTCGGCTCGATCCCTCGCCCGTTGTCTTCGACCGTCAGCACGGTGTGCGCGGCTTCCTGCGCGAGCGCCACGCCCACGCGCCCCCCGGCGTCCGTGAATTTCACGGCGTTGGAGAGCAAGTTCCAGATCGCTTGCTGCAGCCGCTGCGGGTCCGCAACCAGCAGACAGTACGCATCGCCCGGCGCGAACTCGAGCTGGATCTTCTTGGCGTCCGCCGATGGACGGACCACCTCCAGCGCTTCGCGCGCCACCGCGACCAGATCCATGGGCTTCGGTTCGAGCCGGAACTTGCCGGTGATCACGCGCGAAACATCGAGGATGTCATCGATGATCTTGACCTGGGCCTGCGCGTTGCGGTGGATGACCTCGATCGGCTTCACCATCTCTGCGTCTTTCACACGGTCCCTGAGCAACGTCGCCCAGCCGAGGATGGCGCTGAGCGGCGTCCTCAGCTCGTGCGAGACAATGGCCAGGAATTCATCCTTGGCGCGGCTCGCCTCCTCTGCTCGATTGGCAGCTTCCTGCGCCGCCCGGTACAGCTGCGCGTTGTCCAGCGCCACCCCCACGCGACGACCCAGCTTTTCGATCAAGACGACATCGCTGGCGTCGTAGCGGCGCCCAGGATCGAAGTACAGGAGCGACATGGCCCCGATCACACGCGGCCCGACCCGCAAAGGCGCGATCAACACGGCGCTGACACCGATGGCTCCCAGCGTCCCGAGCTGCGGCGCGGAGCTGTGCCGGCGTGCTTCGCTGATATCGTTGAACACGGCGGGGGCGCCGCCGTGAATGACCGCCCAGACGGCTCCGGCGTGCTCCGCCGTCGGCGGGCTCCGGCGACCCTGGTCGAGGGCGAGGCGGTGCTTCTCGGCGCCTGCGTGCGCCCTGGCGACCTCGCGCAGGCTATCACCTTCCACCAGGTAGATGGCGCAGCAGTCCCCCATCCCCGGCACCAGCATGCGGGCCAGCGTGCCCAGCATCTCGTCGTGAACCAACGAGCTTCCCAGCGCCGCCGTGGCTTCCGCGAGGTACTTCGCCTGCACCTCGTGCCGGTGCCGGGCCGTGACGTCGTGCCAGATGCTGATCGCCAGCTCGGGAGCTCCGTGTGCGTCCAGCACGGCGCCCGCGCGCACCAGCAGCCACCAGTCGCGCTGCGAGTGACGCTCGCGCACGTGCAGCAAGGCATTGGGGGCCTCGCTGCCGGCGAAGACCCGCCGCGCCGGCAGCTGCTCGCTGCCCAGCGGCTGGCCCTCCGCGTCGAGCAGCTCAAAACGCGCTTGAACCTCGGCGGGCAGCGCCTGGGTCAACTGATTGCCCGTGGCGTATCCCCAGATCCTCGCGGCGGCGCTGTTGGCGAACACGATGCGCCCCGTGCGGTCCTCCACGGTGATGCCGTCGGCCACCCCTTCCAGCACGATCTCGAGCCTCCTGCTCAGAGCTCGATATTGGGCCCGACTCTGGCGCAGCTCCAGCTCGCTCTTCTGTGCGACCTCCCTGGCGGTCTGCTCCACGAGCAGCTGACGCTCTGCTTGCTCCGACTGGCGGCGGTCGGTGAGGTCGCGCGTGATCTTCGCAAAGCCCGTCAGCGTCCCGCGCGCGTCGTGCAGCGCCGTGATCACGGCGTTGGCCCAGAAGCGGCTGCCGTCCTTGCGCACTCGCCAGCCTTCGTCCTCGAAGCGCCCGCGCTCGCGGGCTGCGACCAACTCGCGCTCTGGCTTGCCCTCGGCGGCGTCCTCCGCCGGAAAGAAGCACGCGAAGTTGCGCCCGATGATCTCCTGGGCGGAGTAGCCCTTCATGCGCTGCGCGCCCAGATTCCAGGTCGTCACCCGCCCTTGCAGGTCGAGCATGTAGATCGCATAGTCGGCGACGTTCTCCACCAGCAACCGAAAGCGCTCCTCCGAGCGCCGCAGCGCGTCTTCCGCCTCGCGCCGCGCGCTCAGATCCCGGGTCACCTTGGCGAAGCCCAGCAGCTGTCCATCCTGATCGCGCAAGGCCGTGATGATCACGTTGGCCCAGAAGCGCGTGCCATCTTTGCGCACGCGCCAGCTCTCGTCTTCGTAACGGCCCTCCCGGCGCACCGTGCTCAGGATCTGCTCGGGGCGCCCTGCCTCGCGATCCTCGGGCGTGTAAAACGCGGAGAAGTGCCGCCCGATGATCTCTTCGGCATCGTAGCCCTTCACTTTGCTCGCCCCCACGTTCCAGGTGGCGACTCGCCCCGCAGGGTCGAGCATGAAGATGGCGTAGTCCACCACGGCATCGACCAGGAGGTGCCAGCGCTCCTCCGCCCGGCGCAGCTGCTCCTCCGCCGAGCGGCGGGCGGTCTGATCACGGACGACGACGCCAAAGCCGCGCAACTCGCCCGTGGGCACGCGGAGCGCCGTGATGATGACGTTCGCCCAGAACTTGCTGCCGTCCTGGCGCAGCCGCCAGCCTTCATCCTCCAGGCGCTCCCGCCCCCGGGCAAGCTCGAGCTGCTCCCTGACCTTCGGCACAGCTAGATCCCCGGGCGCGTAGAAGGTGGAGAAGTGCTGCCCGATGATCTCCTCCGCCGCAAAGCCATGAATGCGCTCCGCGCCTCGGTTCCAGGTGGCCACGCGTCCCTCGGGATCGAGCATGAAGATCGCGTAATCGACCACGCTCTCGACCAACAACCGACAGTCGTCGCCGGAGAGGGCGCGTGCCAGGTTCAGACGGACGAGATTCGACGAGCTCGGAGACATCGCGGCGGGTTCCTCGGGACGCAACATCTATCGCGTCGGACTTCGGACGCAAACAACACCGCGCCGACGCGGCTGTGAGCGCCACCGGCGCCGGCGCGGATCCCGGCAGCCGCGCCACAGCGAGGCACAACGCCCCGAGAAGCCACGGCGGCAGTCAGCGGGGCTGCGATTGCGGGCGGCGACGCGGCACCCTAGGATTGACCATGAGCATTTCCCTGCCGTCCAGGGCTGGGCACCGAGCTGCCTTGTTGTTGATCGACGTGATCAACGACTTCGATTTCCCCGACGCCGAGCCCCTGCTGGCGCGCGCGGAGCGCTCCGCGTCGCGCATCGAGGCGCTGCTGGCGCGCGCGCGCCAGGCGGGAGTGCCGGTGATCTATGTCAACGACAACTTCGGTCACTGGCGATCCGACTTTCGATCCACGCTGGCGCGTTGCAGCGAGCCGGCGCGCCCCAGCTCCGCCATCGTCCGCCGGCTGGCACCGCAGCTGGACGACTATTTCGTGCTCAAGCCGCAGCACTCCGGCTTTTTCCATACCCCGCTCGATCTGCTGCTGAAGGATCTCGGCAGCGAGGTACTCGTGCTCTGCGGCTTCAGTACGAACTCCTGTGTGACTTTCACGGCCCACGATGCGCACATGAGGCGGTTCCGGGTGATCGTCCCGCGCGATACGACGGCCGCTGTCTCCGAGCAGATCGAGCTGGAGGCGCTCCATCAGCTGGAGCTGACCGTGCACGCCGACACCCGAGAGTCGACCGCGCTCGACTTCGCGCGGCTGGATTGAAGGGCATCCGAAGGGCTCAGCTGGCGAACAAACTCTCGATCGTCACGGCGAGCCGCTGGATGTCGACCGGCTTGACCAGGTGAGCCTGAAAGCCAGCGCGCAGGCTCTCCTGCTTGTCGCGCTCCTGCCCATATCCGGTCAGCGCCACCAGTTGCGGCGCGCGAACGCTGGCACGCAGCCGCCGCGCTAGCTCGTAGCCGTCCATGATCGGCAAGCCGATGTCGAGCACGGCGACATCGGGCTGGAAACTCTCGGCCACCTGCAGGGCGCTCGCGCCGTCGTACGCGATCTGCGCCTGGTGCCCCATGGCCTCGATGGCCGTGGCCAGCAACTCCGCCGCATCTTGATTGTCATCGACCACGAGCACGCGCGCCCGTGCAACCGCGCAGGGGATCCCGCGCCCCTTGTGCTCCGCCGCCCCGTCCCCGCGCGACTCGCCCTGGGCGAGCGGCAGGAGCAACTCGAACCTGCTGCCGTGGCCCGGCCCTGCGCTATACGCGCGCACCGACCCCCCGTGCTGGCGCACCAGACCCTGCACGATCGCGAGGCCGATGCCCAGCCCGCCCCGGGAGCGATCCAGCCCCTGACGTTCCTGAACGAACATCTCAAATACGTGCGGCAAAATTTCCGGGGTGATGCCGATGCCGTTGTCGCGCACCACGATCAGGGCCTGGCCTTCGTCGGCGCGCGCGCTGACGTCGATCTCGCCGCCCTGGTTCGTGTACTTCGCAGCGTTCGTCAGCAGGTTCGAGAGCACCTGCAGCAAGCGCTCCGGGTCGGCATCGACTTGCAGGTTCGAGTCCACGTTGACATTCAGCCGGTGGCGCTTCTCGGTGAATAACGGGCTGACGGTCTCCACCGCCTTGCTCACCAGCTCCGCCAGCGGGGTCCTGCGCCGCTTCAGCTCGACCACGCCGCGCGCGATGCGGGCGACGTCCAGCAAGTCATCCACCAGGCGCAGCAGGTGCCTGGCTTGGCGCTCGATCACCTCGCGCTCGCGTGTGATCTCGCGATCGCCACGGTACTTCATCAGCTCCAGCGCGGTCATGATCGGCGCCATCGGATTGCGCAGCTCGTGGCCGAGCAGGGCCAGGAAGTCGTCCTTGATCTTGTTCGCGCGCTGCGCCTCGTCGAGCGCCGCTTGCGTCACCTGTTGCGCGCGCACCTGGTGCGTGACATCGAGCGCCACCACCAGGATCAATTCCACCCCACCCGCATCCAGCACCGGCTCGAACACGAAATCGAAGTACGAGTCCACGAGCTCGCCCGTGCGGTGCGTGTCCAGCCGGGCCAGCGTCGAGCGCTGCCGGACCGGGCGCCCGCTGCGGCGCACCTCGTCCAGCAGTGGGATGAAGGGCTGCCCGGCGAGCTCCGGCGACCCGGCGCTCAGCGGCTTGCCCACAACCGAGTCGTCCTTACCCCAGATCTCCAGACCGGCGCGGTTCACCAGCTCGACGACGTGCTCGGGCCCGCTCAGCAGCAGGATCGGATTGGGAGCAGCGGCCAGGGCGCGATACAAGCGACGGCGCTCCTCGTACGCGGCGGACTTCTTGCGCGAGGTGTTGAGCTGGGCCTCGATCCGGACCAGCAGGTGCGAGGCCGAGAATGGCTTGGTGATGTAATCGTCAGCGCCCTGCCGCAAGCCGTCGCCGATCGCCTCTTCACCGGCTCTCGCGCTGACGAGCAAGATCGGAATCGTGGCCAGCGCCGGGTCTGCCCGCAGCTCTCGCACCAGCCCGAAGCCGTCCAGCCTCGGCATCATCACGTCCGCCAGCACCAGGTCGGGGTGTTCAGCTCGCGCGGCGGCGAGCGCCGCCAGACCATCGCTCACCGCGGTCACGCTCCAGTGACGGCCGAGCAAGCGCGTCAGGTAGGCCCTCATGTCCGCGTTGTCATCGGCGACCAAGATCCGGGCATTCCGCGCGAGGGTCCCCGACAGGTCGTCCGTGCTCGGCCCGGCAGCGGCGCTGCCCAGCCAGTTCTGGGCTTCCTCCACGAACGCCTGCTTGTGCGCGCCGCTGGCAGTGACCGCGGTGGCGGCTGGATGCGCGAGCCGGCGCGGCAGCTGGACGCTGAACGTGGTGCCGCGCCCGAGCTTGCTCTCCACGCTGATCCGGCCGCCCTGGAGCCGTATCAGGTCAGCGACCAGGGCCAGCCCGATGCCGGAGCCCTCGTGGCTGCGCGACTCCGCCCCTTCCACGCGATGAAAGCGATCGAACAGCCGCGGCAGCTGCTCCGGAGCGATGCCGATGCCCGTATCGCGCACGCGCAGCTCCACACTATCCGTCTGCTGGCGCAACGATACGCTGATGCCGCCCTGGAACGTGAACTTGAAGGCGTTCGAGAGCAGGTTGAGGACGATCTTCTCCCACATGTCCGGGTCGACCAGCACCGGAGCGTCGAGCGGCGGACAGTCGATCTCCAGACGCAAGCCGACGTGCTCGAGCATCGAGCGGAAGGCGCTCGCGAGATCGATGGTCAGCGCACACAGATCGGTGGGTTGAACCGAAACCTGCGCGCGCTTGGCCTCGATGCGCGCAAAATCCAGCAGCTGATTCACCAGCTTGAGCAGGCGTTTCACGTTGCGATGCGCGGCCTGCAGGTCCTCGCCCTCGAGGGCCTGCGCCGGCGACGCCAGCGCCTCCTCGATCGGCATCGCGATCAGCGCGAGCGGCGTACGGAACTCGTGGCTGATATTGCTGAAGAACTGGGTCTTGGCGCGATCGAACTCGGCCAGGGCCTCGGCGCGCTTGCGCTCGTACTCGAGCGCAAGCGCGTTGCGCAGCGCCGTGACGATCTGTCCGGCGGCCAGCTCGAAGAACGCGCGGTACCCCGCGTCGAGCAAGCGATGCGGGCTGATGCCGCAGATCAGCGCTCCATACGGAGCCGGATGGTCCGGCGAACGAAGCGGCAGCACGATGGCTTCGCGCGGCGCCTCGGACCGCGCGGCGGATCGAGCGCGGGATCGATCGGCACGATCCGGCTCTCGCCGCCACCCTTCAGGACCTCGGAGAGCCAGGCGTTGCCGCGGCTCGAGGCGAACGGCCGCGAGCGGCCGGCCGCGGGTTGGCCGGGCGAGCCGCAATGGGCCACGAGCCGCACGCCGTCGCTCTCGTCAAAGAGATAGAACAGGGCGAAAGGCACATCCCAGGGGTTGCTGGCGAGCGTCAATGCGGATGCGCGACACGCTTCCTCCGAGCTGGCCTCGGCCGCGCTGCGCGCCGCCAGCTCGCGCAGCGTGCGCAGCTGGCGCTCGGCGTACGCCGAGTCGCTGATCTCGGTGACCGTCGCCAGCACTCCGCCGATGCCCGTGCCCGGCACGGTCTCGTCGAGCACGGGGCTATAGGCGAGACGAAAGTGCGATTCTTCGCGCGGTAGCTTCCGGTGCAACAGAAGCGCGATGTCGTCGCTGGTCGAGGCGGGCCCGCCGCGAAACGGGCGCTCCGCCATCGGACCAAGGATGTGGAAGACCTCCTTCCAGCACTCACTGAAGGGCTGCCCCATGGCGCCTGGATGCTTGTCTCCGAGCACCGGTCGATAGGCGTCGTTGTAGATCTGTATGAACTGCGGCCCCCACCAGAGCAACATGCCCGAGTGGTTTGTTCAGGACGAGCGACGCCGCCGAGCGCAGCGCCTGGGACCAGGTCTCGACGGGCCCGATCGCTTACTGGACCAATCGACGCTGCGAGCCAGAGCTCCGGCATCCCCACCGCCCGCCAGTACGCGCTCCGTCAGCGTTGGCACGGCCCGCAGTCCAACACAGCGCAGGCGCGGCCACAAGCACCATGCAGAATGCTCCCGCCAGTGATCCCGTGCGAGAACACGCGCCGCGCTCCAGCGAGCCGCCGCCCAGCGCGCGCCCGCTTTCCCTGCTCTCAGGCGATAGCTCAGCTCAAACGCCGAGATAGGCGCTCACTGTTCGTGACGGACGACATCGGGTACGCTGGCCTGATGTCGAGCGACGCGCCTGCAGAGGGGCCGATCGAGGTGCTCGAGCGCGAGCTGACGGTGGCCAAGCTCGCGCTCTTTGCGCGTCGCGCTCCTGTCAACGCCGCAGCCACGATCGCCAACGCCGTTCTGCTCTGCGCGCTGCTGTATCCAACCGCCTCCCACCTCCAGCTGCAGGTCTGGGGCGCGCTGCAGCTGACCGGCGCGTTCTGGTTCGGTTACCGCACGCGCCGGCCGCGGCGGCCTCCGCGCGGCTCACGGCGTGGCCTGCTGCGAGCGACGCTCTTCTGCACCTTCGCAGGCCTGAGTCTCGGCTCGGTGGTGTTGATGGTGGCGGGAGCGAGCGATGTCGGCCACGTGCTGGTCTTCGTAACGCTCGCCGCCATGGCCAGCGCCGCCTCCACCACCCTCGCTTCGATCCCGCAGGCGGCCTACGGCTACATCGCAGGCGCTCTGCTCGTACCAGCGGTGTTCTGGCTGCTGCACGGCAACCGCGAGTACGTGATCCTGGCATTGCTGGCCGTCTCGATGACCTCGTTCCTGGTCTTCAACGCGCGCATCACCTACGAGGGCTTCCTGGAAGGCCTCGCCCGCGGGCGCCAGGTGGAGCGCCTGCGAGCGCGCTTTCATGCCGAACAGGCGGAGTGGCTCGACCTGTCTCAAGGTACGGAGGCCTTCGCGCTGCTGGACGCGAACGGCGACTTGTTGCTCTGGAACCAACGCTTCGAACAGGCCGTGGCGCCGGGATCCGTCCAGCGCGGCCGACCCTATCGCGAGCTGCTCGCTCGCTGCGCGCGCCCGCCGCTCACGGTCGACGGCGCCACGGTCTCGCAGGCACAATGGCTGGAGCTGCGTTGCGACTGGGAGCACCCCGAGACCGAGCTGCTCGAGCAATATCCGGACGGTGTCTTCTACCGCGTATCGACGCGCCGATTGGCCAGCGGCCGGCACGCGGTGCTGGCTGTCAACGTCACTGCCTTGAAACGCACGGAGCGCGCTCTGCACGAGGGGGAGCTGGCGCTGCTGAGGGCTCAGCGTCACGAGAGCGTGGGCGTGATCGCGGGCGGTGTCGCTCACGATTTCAACAATCTGCTCACCGCCGTGGGCGGAGCCGCTGAGCTGCTCGCGGCCGAGGTCGAGAGCGGCGAGGGCCAGGAGCTGCTGGGCGACATCATCGCCAGCGTGGAGCGCGGCTCTCGCCTGACCCGCCAGCTGCTGGCCTACGGGCGCAAGCAACCTCGCAACCCACGGCCGCTGGACTGGAACGAGGTCCTCACGCGGCAGCTGCCGCTGTTTCGCCTGTTGCTGCCGGCGACCATCCAGCTCGACGCCCGGCTCGATCCAGAGCTGTGGAGCATCGAAGCCGACCCCGAGCAGCTGGAGCAAGTGGTGATGAACCTGGTGCTCAATGCGCGCGATGCCATGCCGCTCGGCGGTGAGCTGCGACTCTGCACGCGCAACGTGGCGCCCGACCGCGTGGAGCTGAGCGTGCAGGACAACGGCGTGGGGATGGAACCGGAGACGGCGGAGCGAGCGTTCGAGCCGTTCTTCTCCACCAAGCAGCAGCACCTGGGTTCGGGCCTCGGGCTGTCGGCGGTGCAAGGCATCGTTCGCCAGAGCGGCGGGAACGTGTCCCTGCACAGCAGCCCGCAACAGGGGACGCGCGTGACGGTCCTGCTGCCGCGCTGCGAGGCTAGCGCCGGGCCCTCTTCGTCGCGCCAGCGCAGCTCGCTGCAGCCCTTGCCGGATCGGCTGGAGACGCGCGTGCTGCTGGTCGATGACGATGAGCTGGTGCTGGCGACCACCGCCAGCCTGCTGCAGCGCCTGGGCTATGGTGTGCTCACGGCCAACGGCCCCCGCGCTGCCCTGGAGCTCCTGACGCGCGAGCGCGGCGCCTTCTCGCTGCTCGTGACGGACGTGGTGATGCCCGACATGAACGGCGCCGAGCTGGCCCGGGCAGCCCGGGAGCTGGTCCCGGAGCTGAAGGTGCTGTTCATTTCCGGCTACGACGCGGGCTTTCTCGAGCCCTTCGATGCGCCGAACGTGCTCCAGAAGCCATTTTCGCGCGAGCAGCTGGAACAAGCGGTGGCCAAGGCCCTGGCCAGCCCCCGCTCCCGCGCCGCGCGGCGGGCGCCGGGCGCGTGAGAGCGCCGAGCGCGGCGCCGCCCCTCATTCTCGTCGATCGCTGACGTCGCGCAGGCCGTGCTCCAGCGCCGCCACGTCGGCCAGGACCCGGCGTGCTCGCGGCAGCAGGACTTCCCCGGCCGGCAACAGCCGCACCCCGCGTGGGGTGCGCAGGAACAGCTCCACACCGAGCTCGCTCTCCAGGTGCCGGATCTGGCGCGTGAGGGGCGGCTGAGAGATGTGCAAGCGCCGCGCGGCGCGGCCCATGTTGCCCTCCTCGGCGACGGCGACGAAGTAGTGCAGTTGGTCCAGGCTCACCCGCGCAGTCTAGCATCCCTGAGCCGTCGCGGGCGCCATACCCAAACGGTATTGGCGCACCCAGCCCACGCCGATGCAACCTGACGGGGTGGGCATCGATCTCTGGGGACCAGCACATCACCCGGCGCTGCGCAGGGCCGGGCAAGCTGCTGCTGGCACCCTGCAGCTCATCGGACGGCGCCTCGCTCCGGGCGTGAGCACGCTGGACATCGACCGCTGGGTGCGGGCCGACACCGAGCGCCGCGGCGGCCGCCCGAGCCAGCTCGGCTACCGCCCTCACCCCAGCCTCCCGGCATTTCCGGCAGCGGTCTGCGTCAGCCCTGACGATGTCGTGTGCCACGGCGTGCCCAGCGGCTCGCGCGTGCTCCAGGAGGGCTCGATCGTCAACGTCGACGTGACGACCGAGCTCGGCGGATTTCACGGTGACACGTCCGCCACGTTCGCGATCGGAACACTCTCGCCGGAGGCGCGCCACGTGCTCGAGGTCGCGCGCCGCTGCCGCGACGCCGGCATCGGCGCCGTGCGGCCCGGCGCGCGGCTCGGCGACATCGGGGCGGCGATCGAAGAGCTGGCGCGCGCCGAGGGCTGCAGCGTGGTGACAGAGTTCGGCGGACACGGGATCGGACGCAAGATGCACGCCGAGCCTCACATCCCTCACCACGGCCGCTCCGGCACCGGCCTGCGCCTGCGCACCGGCATGGTCTTCACCGTCGAGCCGATGGTCAATCTGGGCAGCGCCGACGTGTGCACGCTCGACGATGGCTGGACGGTGGTGACCAGCGACGGCAGCCTGTCCGCGCAGTTCGAGCACACCGTGCTGGTGACGGCGGAGGGCGTCGAGATCCTCACGCTGGCGGAGGAGGAAAGCGCCATCAGTCTCGCACTTTGACGCGGAAGTCGCCGAGGGCCCGGCAGCATCGCCGAGCTGAAGCCGCTCGCGGGATCGGCGCCGGAGACCTCCCTCCCGCGCAGGCACTTCAGCTGCAGCGAGAGCCACCGCTCAGATGCTCGCGGACCTCCTGGAACTCCAGGGCGCTCGAGTGGACAGCGGGCGCTCCACGGCTCCGCGCGTCGCCAAGCCCGTTGAGCGACCAGCGCTGCACCCGGCGCCGGTGCGGAAACTGCCGGATGCAGGCCTGCAGCGAGGCGGCCCGGCGCTCCCACTCGAACTCAGATTCTTGTTGGAAATGATTATCATTAGCATATAATACTTCGGTGTTTCACGCTTCCGGTTTGAGCGCGCACGTGGGAGCGGCATTGGGCCGTGCCCGGCTCTGGCTCGGCGGCGTTGGGGTGGCGGGGATGTCCGGCTTCCTGGGCTCCAACGTGGCGCTGCTCACGCGATCGCTGGGTCTGACCGGATATGCCTGCTGCGTGGGGGCCTCCCTGAGCCTGTACGCGACCGCGCTGCTCACAGGCCACTGGGCGAGTCAGTTCGAGCCCCCGGGCTCGAGACACGCGCGCTGAGCAAGAGAGCACCAGGGCGCGGCGATACTGCCGTCTGCCGAACTTTCTCTTCTCGCGTGGCGTGACGCGCGTAGTAAGAACGTACTCGTTCGTAATAACGGGAGCAGCGGCATGGCGGACGTCGAGAGAGTGAGCCTGGCGATCGAGCGAGACCTGGTCGAGCGCTTTGACCAACTGCTGGCGCGCAGCGGCCACAGCAATCGCTCGGAGGCCATCCGCGATCTGATGCGCAGCCGCGTGGTCGAAGAGGATTGGGCGGCAGGACGCAGCGAGTCCGTGGCGACGGTCACCATCGTTTACGATCACACCAAGCGAGACCTGGCGGATCGATTGCTCGAGGCAGGCCACGACCATCATCGGATGATCATGGCCACGATGCACGTACACCTCGATGACAACCACTGCCTGGAGGTCATGGCTCTGCGGGGGAAGCCGGCCGATCTGCGCCATTTCGCCGATCACTTGATCGGCATGAAGGGCGTGCGGCACGGCAAGCTGGT
Organism: Polyangiaceae bacterium; assembly: GCA_035760985.1. Classification (GTDB taxonomy): domain Bacteria; phylum Myxococcota_A; class Polyangia; order Polyangiales; family Polyangiaceae; genus SZUA-265. Next base: position 15,176 of record DASTRX010000181.1, on the reverse strand, counting down.
GATGAGCTCCGCGGGCGTCTGATCCGCGGCAGTTCGGCGTTCGTATTCTTTGCGCTCGGTCCTCGCGACCGGCGCTGAAAGCGAGACTTCAAAAATGCGACGACGATCCTGTCGCACGGCGGAGCTGCGCACGCTGCTCAGCCTCGTTCGATGCTTGCCTCTGCTCCTTGTCGTTCTTCCTGCCAATGCACTCGGGCAGGCCCCTTCAGCAGGTCCGACGGATGGCGGCCCTGCGGTCTCGCCGGCGGCTCCCGTGCCGGCGGAGGCGACGGCCGAGCGGTCCGCGTTGCCCCCGCCCTCGGCCTCGGCCTCGGCCTCGCCGTCTCCGCCGGCCGTACCCGGAGCGCCGGAGCCACCGGCGACGGCACCACTTGCCGCCAACGCACCCGCTATCGGCCCACTGACCGACGAGCCGCTGCCCGAGGTCGTGGTGCTCACGGCGCGACCGATCAGCGCGGCCTCATCGCTGGAGGTACGCGACCGCGACTTCTCGCTGCGCCCGATCGGCAGCGTACAGGATATCCTGCGCGTCACGCCCGGCCTGGTGATGGTGCAACACTCGGGGGGCGGTAAGGCCAACCAGTACTTCCTGCGCGGCTTCGACGCCGACCACGGCACCGACATCGCGCTCTCGCTCGACGGTGTGCCGATCAACATGGTCGCTCACGCGCACGGCCAGGGCTTCAGCGACACCAACTTCATCATCCCCGAGGTCGTCGAGCGGGTCGAGATCACCAAGGGCCCGTACTTCCCGGCGCAGGGTGACTTCGCGACGGCCGGCGCAGTGAACCTCGTGTCGCGCGACTCCTTCGAGCACAGCTCCGTCGGCTTCGGCCTCGCGGGATCGCCCGGCCACGGTGGCATCGGCTACCGGGGCCTGGCCATCGCGAGTCCGCATTTCGACTCGACCAAGGCGATTTTTGCGGCCGAGATCGCTCGCTCCGAGGGGCCCTTCGAGAGCCCCGAGCGCTGGGACAAGTACAAGCTCTTCAACAAGGTGAGCCTCTCCCCGGCGGAGAACACCATCGTCAACATCGGTGAGCTCAGCTACGGCAGTAACTGGTACGGCTCGGGGCAGATCCCGGATCGGGCGGTGCAAGAGGGCAGCATCTCTCGCTTCGGCACCATCGATCCCACGGAGGGCGGCAACACGGCGCGCCATCAGCTGTTCGCGCAACTGCGCTCCCAGCCGACGGAAAACTCGCAGCTCCAGGCGCTCGCCTACCTCGGCACCTATCGCTTCAATCTGTTCTCCAACTTCACGCTGTACCTGAACAACCCCGAGACCGGCGACGAGATCCAGCAGGTCGATCGCCGCACTTTCTTTGGCGGTCGCGCCAGCTATCGCATCGTACACGAGCTGGGCGGCGTTCGCTTCGACACCACGATCGGCGCCGACGCGCGCAACGACGACGTCCACAACGAGCTGTGGAACACCGTCGCGCGCGTCCCCCAGGAGCTGGTGCGCAGCAATGACGTGCATGAGACCTTCATCGGCGCCTTCGTCAACGAAGAGCTCACTCCCCTGCCCTGGCTGCGCGTCAACCTCGGCGGCCGCGCGGATCTGCTCTCTTTCGCCGTCGATGATCGCAAGACTCCCGCGCAGGAGCCGGGCGGCGAAGCCCCGGTGAGCGGCGTGGGCGCCGAGCACCAGTTCAGCCCCAAGGCGAGCTTGATCGTGACCCCGCTCGCAACCGAGAGCGCCAACCTCGATCTCTATGTCAACTACGGCCACGGCTTTCATTCCAACGACGTGCGCGGAGCCTTCGCCGCCCCCCCGGTGACCCCACTCACGCGCGCGATCGGGGAAGAGCTGGGGGCCCGCGCTCGCCTGTGGCGGCGCTGGGACATCGCCGCGGCGCTGTGGCGGCTGGATCTGGACAACGAGACCGTCTGGGTCGGCGACGAGGGCACGACGGAAGTCGGCGATCCGACGCGTCGCCAGGGCCTCGAGATCGAAACGCGCTACGAGCTCACTCCCTGGCTCGCCGCCGACCTCGATCTCACCTTCACCGAGAGTGACCTGCGCGAGAATGCCGGTAATGGCAACGGCCTGGCGCTGGCCCCAAAGCAAACGTGGGCGGGCGGGCTCTCGGCACGGCATGAGATCGGGCCGGGTGTGGGCCGCGCCGGCCTGCGCTTCTACGGCATCGGGGATCGACCCGCGTCCGATGACGGATTGATCGTGGCCCCCGGCTTCACGCAATTCGACGCCCACGTGGGCTACCGGCAGCGCTGGTTCGACATCGCGCTCGACGTCGAGAACCTGTTCAATGGCAAGTACCGCTCAGCCCAGTTCGACACCGTGAGCCGCCTGCCGAACGAACCGCTCGTCGGCGCTGCTGTGCCGCCGGGCTTCTCTTGTGGCCGCGCCGGGCGCCTGGCGGCAGCGCCCGACGGCAGCGCGCCCGGCGACACGTTTTATGGCTGCGAAGAGGTCGACTACACGCCGGCGTATCCGCTCACGCTGCGGGTGATGGCGACGATTTTTCTCGACTGAGGACGCCGCTCTAGCCCGCAGCCAAGGTCACATGTCTCAGCCCTTTCCCATTCCGGAGTTCGTGCTCGCCAATTTCAGAAACTTCAACGCGCGCGCCACGCGCGATGCCCTGCTCGCATACATCGAGCACCTCGAGCGCGGCGGCAGGATGTTTTGGGCAGTGGCCGGCGCCATGTCGTCGGCCCAGCTGGGGCTCACGCTGGCGCCCGCCATCCGTGAGGGTATCGTCCATGGTCTGTCCGTGACCGGCGCCAACCTCGAGGAGTCGTTGTTTCGGCTGGTCGCCAACGATGGCTACAAGGATTTCCCTGACTATCGCTATCTCACCAAGCGCGGCGACACTCGGATCCTCGAGCAGCGCATGCGCCGCGTGACCGACACCAGCATCCCCGAGGGATGAAGCGTTTCGCGCCGTGGAGAAGTTCATCGTGCCGATGTGGAGGCGTGCAGCCGAAGGCGGCGAGCGCCGCTTCTGGCATGAGTACTTCTACGAGCTGATTCAGGCGCTCGGCTCCGATCTGTATCAAGGCGAACCCGAGGCCTGCTGGCTGCTCGCGGCGGCACGCGCGCGCTTGCCGCTGGTGGTGCCCGGCTACGAGGACTCCACGTTCGGCAACATCTTCGCTTCCTACGTCAAGGCGGGCGAATGCTCGGCGAGCAGCATCAAGTCGGGCATCGAATCCATGGCGCATTTCTACGACCAGTACCGCGAGCTGTCGGCTGGCGCCGGCGTGGGCTTCTTTCAGATCGGCGGCGGGATCGCCGGCGACTTCCCCATCTGCGTCGTCCCCTCGATCAAGTATGACCTGGAGCAGCCGGTGAAGCCCTGGGCGTATTTCTGCCAGATCTCCGACTCCACGACCTCGTACGGTTCCTACTCCGGCGCGACTCCCAACGAAAAGATCACCTGGGACAAGCTCACTGAGGACACCCCGATGTTCGTCATCGAATCAGACGCCACGATCGTGGCGCCGTTGCTGTTGAGCGCCCTGCTCGAATACAAGCGCAACACCGAGCGCGCCCGCCTGCTGATCGGGCGCTGGAAGTCAGCCCAACGTTGAGCGCGCGAGAATGTCCGGGTGCGAAAAATCACCGCACCCTGGCCGGTGCTGACGGTGTTACGCCGCTCGGCAATGGCGAAGCCTTGGTGGCCCCCCGGGCGCTATCCATGCACCCCCGCGCTCGTTTTCGCAGCATTCGTGGTGCTGTCGGCGGGCTGCGTTCGAGTCCACGTCTACGAGCGCCAGCGCCTGGCCAGCTGGGCTATGGCCGATCCGTTCGCGGATACGGAGCTGGGAGCACAATACCGAAGCAAGGTCGTGGAGAGCAAGACCGGCGGGGGTCTGCCGGGCACGGCCCCCGGCGGCGGCTGTGGTTGTACACAATGAACGGGAGCTCGATCGAGATGCGACGAATGCAATGGAAAAGGTCCGGTGGCGCGCTGCTCTGTGGGTCCGCGCTGCTGCTCGCGTGCAGCGACGAGGAGTCGATCCTTCTCGATCAGACCGGACAGCTCGCGACAGAGGCCGCGCTCCCGCAGACGCTGTTCGTTGCGCACGAAGGTAGCCTGGTCTCGTACGACCTGGAGAGCGGTGAAGAGCGGCCGGGCGCGGTGCAAGGTGTGTCGACGCCGACCGACATGCAGGCGCTCGCAGATGGCACGCTGCTCGTCAACCTCACCGACCAGAACCACGTCCTGATCGTCGATCCGACCAGCATGCTGGAGATCGCGCGCGTGCACACCTCCTTTGCGACGGCACAGCGGCCCGTTCACTCGTACATCAGCCCGGAGCGCTCCGGGAAGAGCTACTGGCTGGCGCTGAACGACGGCACCGGCGGCGAGGCCGCGACCAACAGCGCCGCCTTCCTCGACATCACGCCGGGCAGCGACCGTTATCTGCAGCACGTGGGCGAGGCCCAGGTCGGCATTGGCCATCACAAGGCCTCTTTCAGCGCCACTCGCGAGCGGGTGGTGATCAGCAACATCGCCGACTGCGAGCGGGTGCTCGGCGTGTACGACTACTCCGATATCCGGAACATCCAGGAAGTAGCCACGTGGAGCGCGGCCGACGCCGGCTGGGACAGCTCCAGCTTCGCGAAGACCTGCGATCCGACCTACCAGATGGGTGTGCCACCGGCGCCCCACGGCTGCGCGACCTCGAAGCTGAGCGGCAAGGCGTACTGCAATCTGACCGGCTCCGGTGATCTGGTGGTCGTGGATCTCGACGCCGACGAGCCGACCTTTCGCAGCGTGCCGAGCCAGGGCAGCGGCGGCGGGTACACCAAGGCGAGCCACGACGGGCGCTACATCTACTCGCTGGAGAGCGAACCGCGCGAGGGCTCGGGCGGTAACGTCTGCCAGGTCGGGCAGCTCGTGGTGCTCGATGCCAGCACCGACAGTGTGGTCGCGCAGCTGCCGCTCGGCTATCTCGGGCGGGATTGCCAGCAGTCGCTCGCCGGCACCGACGAGGAGACCACCGAACCCTCGCACTCGCTGATCAGTGAGGACGGGAACAAGCTCTTCATCACGCTGGCAGGCGGCTTCGAAGTGGAGTCCGCGCGCGTGCGCCAGCACGTGGTGGTCGACATCAGCGATCCGGCGGCCCCCGTGCAACAGCCGTCGATCCCCGTGGGCGCCAGCACCGGCTATCACGGAGACAGCCTGAGCGGCGACGGCCGCTGGCTGTTCATCGCGAATAACCTGGACGGCACGGTCACCCAGATCGATGCCGCGACCGACGATGTCGTGCGAACCTGGAACGTCGAAGCCAAGCCGGAGGTGCTGGCGACGTTCGGTACCCGCGAGGGTCCGAGCGTACAGACCGGGCCCATCCACTGATGCGGCGCGCCTGGGTTGCGCTGCCGCTGGCGCTCGCCTGCGGGCCGGCGGCGGGTCTGCGTTCGCGCCCGGCGAACGCAGAGCTGCGCACCACGCACTACGCGGACAATAGCGGGCTCAGCGTCTACACGCTCGGCGGCGCCGTCGAACAACCGATCTCGGAGCATTTCACCGCTACCTTGCGCGGCGTCGCGGACCGCATCATCGTCGATCGCACCGTGGTCGAGGTACCTCCGGCCATCACGGCGAACCAGGCGACGGGGCACGTCGATCAACTCAGCGCCGACATCGTGACGAGCGCTTCGTCGGTCGTCACCGGGGGGCCTGGCTCGAAGAAGTGGCGCGTCGAAGGGGTGCCCGGTGTGCGCTGGGATGGCGACGTGGCGGGCGCGCCGTCCAGCGCGGCCGTGAGCCTCCGCGTCAGCTCGGAGCCGGACTACGATTCGCTGCTGCTGCTCGCCCGTGCCGGCACCAGCCTGTTCGAGGACAACACCACCCTGTCTGCGTTCGTGGGCTACGGGGCAGACCAGGTGGAGCCTCCCCGCCCTCCCCCCGGTCGAGCCGATCTGTACCCTGCCTCTCACTGGCGCGCGCTCGGCGGAGTTTCGCTCTCCCAGATCCTCTCAGCGAGCTGGCTGGGGTCGCTCGGCATCTCTGCCACCCATCAACAGGGCTCGCTCTCCAATCCGTACCGGCGCGCCACGGTGCGCACGTCCTTGTTCCCGGAAATCCTGCCGGACTCCCGCAACCGCTTCACCGCGTTCCTCGCGAGCTCTGTCTATCTCGGCGCCGATACGGCGATCCACGCGCGCCTCGGCGCGTATCTGGACAGCTGGGACGTGCGTTCGCTGATCCCCGAGCTCATCCTTTCCAAGGCCATCGCGGAGCGCCTCCTGCTCCAGCTCCAGTACCGCTACTACCGGCAATCTCGCGCGAGCTTCTATCAGCCCGTGTATCCCGATCTCGAAGCTCTGATGGCGGGCGACCTACGGCTCGGACGCATCGAGGAGCATGCGGGCGGACTCGAGCTCGAGTGGCAACTGATGGGAAGGCGCGCGAGCTTCAGCGCGCTTCGCTTGCTGGCGCGAGGGGAGCTGTCTCGGCTGCGCTACACGCAACTGCCGACGGAAGCCATCTGGGGACGAGTGCTGCAGCTCGGGGCGCTGATGTCCTACTAAAGTACTGCTCCTCTGCACCCTACCCCAATGTATTGGGTTGACAGCTGTCCAGTAGCCCAATATCTTGGGGTCCATGTTGGTGCTCTGAGCGGGTGCTCAGAGCCCGGTTCAAATCTCGAACAATTTCAGAGATTGGAATCGCGAGGGAACCTGGTGTGAATCCAGGGCTGCCCCGCAGCGGTGAACGAGAACGACCCCCACCCCATGCACTGGTCTTCTGTTCGGGTACAGCCACCCGGCAGCGGACTGGGAAGCGGTGGGTAGTAGGCCACCGGCGAGAGCCGGCGCGCTCGTGAGTCCGAAGACCTGCCAGCATCCGGTGCCGGGAGAAAACCGTCATCGGTTCGACCTGGAGCTTCGAGGGAAGCGGGAAGGTTTCGCGTGAGAGTTGCAGGAGCGCCGCTCGTGGCGTCTGCAAGGATCGGCTGCAACACGGCTACGTCTGAACGGCGCCGAGCTGCGATCCGCTTTCGCGATCCCGTCCCGCCTCCCCCGTAGCGACACGCCCGCGGGGGCGAGAGGTCGGCGGCGATCGCTCGGTGAGCGGTCCGTCCGGTAGCGCTCCAGCAGTCCACCATCCGCACGCTCGAGAGCCGAGCTGTACGGTCGAAGCTGCCTGCCGCTGCGCCGCCTCCCTTCCTCCGCGAGCATCGGTCGATCGGTCCGAGTCGCGTGTCCACCAGCGGAGGAAGCATGCAAACCGAGCTAGCCAGAAATCACGTCGGAACCCCAGCGCCGCGCCCGTCCGTGCCCAGCTACACGGAGGAGCCCACCACCATGCGCGTGAAGAAGCGCGACGGCTCCTCCGAGCGCGTCGACGTGAACAAGATCGTGCGCGCCGTGGGACGTTGTTGCTCGGGGCTCGCCCACGTCGATGCGCTGCGGGTCGCTACCAAGACCATCAGCGGCCTGTACGATGGCGCGACCACCCGCGAGCTCGACCGCCTGTCGATCCAGACCGCGGCAGCGCTGATCGCCGAGCAGCCCGAGTACGGTAAGCTCGCCGCCCGGCTGCTCGCCACCTACATCGACAAGGAGGTTCAGAACCAGGAGATCCACGCGTTCTCGCAGTCCGTGCTGACCGGGCACCGCCTGGGATTGCACGCCGAACGCCTGAAGGACTTCGTGTCGCGCAACGCGCGCAAGCTGAACGACGCGATCGTGCCGGAGCGCGATCGCGAGTTCGAGTACTTCGGCCTGCGCACGCTCTACGATCGCTATCTCTTGCGCCACCCCGAGTCGCGCCAGGTGATCGAGACGCCACAACAGTTCTTCCTGCGCGTCGCATGCGCGCTGTCGGAGACGGCCCACGAGGCCATCGAGCTGTACGGATTGTTCTCTTCGCTGGAGTACTTGCCCAGCTCCCCCACGCTGTTCAATGCCGGCACGCAGCACGAGCAGCTCTCCAGCTGCTTCCTGCTCGACTCTCCCGAGGACCACCTGGAGAACATCTACCAGCGCTACACGGACGTGGCGCTGCTCTCCAAGTTCTCGGGCGGCATCGGGCTCGCTTACCACCGCGTGCGCTCGCGCGGCTCGCTGATCAGCGCCACCAACGGCCTGTCGAGCGGCATCGTGCCCTGGCTCAAGACGCTGGACGCCTCCGTCGCGGCCGTGAACCAGGGCGGAAAGCGCAAGGGCGCGTGCGCGGTATACCTGGAGCCGTGGCACGCGGACATCGAGGCCTTCCTGGAGCTGCGCGACAACACGGGCGACGAGCAGAGCCGCACCCACAACCTGAACCTCGCCAACTGGGTGCCGGATCTGTTCCTGCGCCGCGTGGAGGGAAACGGCAGCTGGAGCCTGTTCGATCCGAAGCTCACGCCCGAGCTGCCGGATCTGTATGGCGCAGAGTTCGACGCGGCCTACGAGCGCGCGGAGGCCGCGGGCCTGGCGGCAAAGACGCTGCCCGCGCGCGATCTGTACGCGCGCATGATGCGCACCCTGGCCCAGACCGGGAACGGCTGGATGACGTTCAAGGACGCCAGCAATCGAGGCTGCAATCAGACCGCCCTACCGGGCCGCACCGTGCACCTCTCCAACCTGTGCACCGAGATCCTGGAGGTGACCTCCGGCAGCGAGACGGCGGTCTGCAATCTGGGCTCCATCAACCTCGCGCGCCACACCGCGCTACGCGCGGAGGGCGGCCTCGAGTTCGACTTCGCCAAGCTCGCCCGCACGGTGCGCAGCGCGGTGCGCCAGCTCGACCGCGTGATCGATCTGAACTACTACCCGATCCCCTCCGCGCGCGCCTCGAACCTGCGCTGGCGCCCGGTGGGGTTGGGCGTGATGGGCTTGCAGGACGTGTTCTTTCAGCTGCGCCTGCCCTTCGACGCGCCCGAGGCTCGCGAGCTCTCGCGCGCGATCGCGGAGCAGATCTACTTCCACGCGCTCACGGCCTCGGCCGACCTGGCGGAGCAAAAAGGCCGCCACCCGAGCTTCGAGGAGACGCGCGCCGCGCGCGGTGAGCTGCAGTTCGAGGCCTGGGGCGTCACGCCCGCCGACAGCGAGCGCTGGCACGCCCTGCGCGCGCGCGTGCAGCAGGTGGGCTTGCGCAACTCGCTGCTGATCGCCATCGCCCCGACCGCCACCATCGCCTCGATCGCCGGCTGCTACGAGTGCATCGAGCCGCAAGTGTCGAACGTCTTCAAGCGCGAGACCTTATCCGGCGACTTCCTGCAGGTGAACCGCTATCTGGTCGCAGAGCTGCGCGAGCGGGGGCTGTGGAACGAGGCCGCCCGCGCGCGCCTGAAGCTGGCGGAGGGCTCGGTGCAACAGCTGGAGGAGCTGCCGGAGGAGCTGCGCCGCGTCTATCGCACCGCGTGGGAGATCCCGATGCGCTCGCTGATCGACATGGCCGCCGATCGTGGCGCGTTCATCGACCAGAGCCAGTCCCTCAACCTGTTCATCGAGAACCCGAACATCGGGCAGCTCTCCAGCATGTACTTCTACGCCTGGAAGAAGGGCTTGAAGACCACCTATTATCTGCGTTCGCGCCCCGCGACGCGCATCGCCAAGGCCACCGTCGAAGCGCCCAGCGCGCCCCCGCCCGGCGCCGACGCGAAGCCGAGCGCCGAACGTGGCTGGACCCCGACCCCGCCCAGCGTCCGCGAGGCGGTGAAAGACAGCGCCGCCGTCTCCTGCTCGCTCGAGAACCCCGAAACCTGTGAGGCCTGCCAATGAGTCACGTCGAACGCCCCAGCCGCCTGCTCGATCCGGGCATGTGCCTGACCCTGCGCCCCATGCGCTACCCCGCCTTCTATGAGATGTACCGGGCGGCGATCAAGAACACCTGGACGGTCGAGGAGGTCGACTTCTCGACGGACGTCGGCGACCTGCGCACCAAGATGAGCCCGAACGAACGCCACCTGATCGAGCGACTCGTGGCCTTCTTCGCCACCGGCGACTCGATCGTGGCCAACAACCTGGTGCTGAACCTGTACAAGCACATCAACGCGCCCGAGGCGCGCATGTATCTGTCGCGTCAGCTGTACGAAGAGGCCGTGCACGTGCAGTTCTACCTGACGTTGCTCGACACCTACCTGCCCGATCCGGAGCAGCGCTTCATCGCCTTCGCGGCGGTGGAGAACATCCCCTCCGTGCGGCGCAAGGCCGAGTTCTGCTTCAAATGGATGGACTCGGTGGCCCGCCTGGAGTGCCTGGGCTCGGCCGCGGACCGCCGGCAGTTCCTCTCCAACCTGATCTGCTTCGCCGCCTGCATCGAGGGGCTGTTCTTCTTCGGCGCCTTTGCCTACGTGTACTTCCTGCGTTCGCGTGGCTTACTGCACGGTCTCGCCGGCGGCACGAACTGGGTGTTCCGTGACGAGAGCGCGCACATGGCCTTCGCCTTCGAGGTCATCGATCAGGTGCGCAAAGAGGAGCCCGAGCTGTTCGACGCACGCCTCGAAGCCGAGGTGCGCGACATGTTGCACGTAGCCGTGGAGTGCGAGACGGCGTTCGCACAGGACCTGCTCGGTACGGGCGTGCCCGGCCTCTCCCTGCGCGACGTCCGGCAGTACCTCGAGTACACCGCCGATCAGCGGCTGGTCGCCCTCGGGCTCGGCAAGCAGTACGGCGCCAAGAACTCGCTGTCCTTCATGGAGCTGCAGGACGTGCAGGAGCTGGCGAACTTCTTCGAGCGCAGGGTGTCGGCGTACCAGGTCGGCGTCAGCGGCGAGGTGACGTTCGACGCGGCGTTCTGAGCGCTGGGACAGGCTGGCAACGGTTGCCAACCACTACCGAGCTAGAGCCTCATCCCGTCGACCGCGTTCATCAGGCGATGCTGCTCTTCGGCGCGGGACGTGGCGAGGCGCTCAAGCGCTTCATCGTCGAGGAAGGGGTCGGCAAGCAGCCCCAGTTCTGGAAGCTCGCGCAGTCGCTCTCGGCGCTCTACCGGAGCGGCACCGACGAGAAGCGCTGGGTCGACGGCGTGCTCGCGGGCAAGAAAGGTTTGGGTTTCTGACCATGCTCGAGTCCATTCACCTCAAAAACGTCGGGCCGGCGCCCGAGATGAAGATGGACCTCGCGCCGCGCCTGAACCTCATCACCGGCGACAACGGCCTCGGTAAGAGCTTCCTGCTCGACGTGGCGTGGTGGCAGCTGGTGTAGAGTGTGGGCGGAGTGACCCTGAGTGCGCGTATCCCCCTCGAAGTCGTGCGCCTGGTGCGCACGTTTGAAGAGCGCCTGCGAGAGCGCTTCGGGGCGGAGCTCTGCGATGTGCGGCTCTTTGGCTCTTATGCCCGAGGAGCCGGCCATGAGGGCTCGGACGTGGATGTCCTGGTCCTGCTGGAGCGGCTGGACTATGCCCGGCAACGGGACGTCTTGAACATCGCGGGCGACTTGCTCGTCGATAGCGATCTGCTGCTCTCGCCGACGGTGTTCGATCGCGCTCGCTATCGCGCTCACCTCGACCAGGGGCGGCCCCTTGCCGCTGAGATCGAGCACCGAGATCGAGCACCGCGGCCGGCACATATGACGTCCGAAGGCTGCGCGCTCGTGGTGGAGGAAGAGCTGCGACTCGCACGCGAGGAGTTGCTCGCCGCGGAGCGCTTGATCGGCATCGATCTTTATCGAATCGCCCTGACCCGAAGCTACTTCGCCGTGTTCCACGCAGCGCGGGCTACACTGTACGCGCAGGGCTTCGATCCGAAGACGCATCAGGGGGTGTTGACGCTCTTCAATCAGCAGCTCGTGCGCCCGGGACATTTCGAACCGCGCGCCGCGCGGGTGCTCGCTCGCCTGCAGAAATTCCGTGAACAGGCAGACTACGGCGAAGTGTTTGTGGTGGACCGTCAGGGCGCGGAAGAAGAGCTGGTCGCTGCGCGTGCCTTCGTCGACACGGCGGTCGAGTTCAGCTCGCGTCCTTCCTCGCCCTGACAGCGCTGCTCCGCGCGTCTCGGGGACGGCGCGCTGCCGTCACGAGCCTTTGACCGCGCGCGCTGGGCGCAGCGCTCAGGCTTCGCCCCGCTCCGGTTGCCGAGCAGCGAGCAAGCTGGGAGCCGTTGCAGGCGCGAGCCGCCGCGCCTGCGCGAGCAGCGCCTGCTGTAGCGTCTCCGAGAGATCCGCCAGCGCGCTGGGCTCCAGCCGCAGCGTCAGCGCGCCGAGGTGAAGCTGAAAGACCCCGCATTCGCACACATCGACCGCGGCGAGACCTCCCTCTGCCAGGCGCGTCCGCGCGCAATTCGCCGCTGCCGGGGCGTGATCGCGGTACTGCGGCCGGGTTCGAGGTCGGGGCGGCTCATGGTGCGGTGAGGGCAGCTTCCCACGCAGCGAGCAGACGCGCGGCGAGCGTCTCGCACGCCCGGGCGATCGTGGCGGCGTCCTCGACCTCGTGGCTCGCGCGGACGGCCATTGCGGTTCCGTGGGTCTCCGTCGTTCCGAAGAGGCTGCGCAGGAAGAGCCTGGCCTCGGCGGTGATGGGGCCAGCGACCTCGTGGAGCTCAAGCCCTGCCAGCGTTGCGCCGAGCTGGCCGAGGTCAGCGGCCTGCAGGATGCGAAGAACATCGAGGCCGTCCTTGGGCGACCAGCGCGCCGGAGTCGGCTCTCGCTCGGCGAGCTTGTGGAGCTTCGCGACAAGCAGCGCTCCGAGGCCGGCGACCGCCACCTCGACGGACCTCGTGTCCGAGGGATCGAGCGCCGTGAGCGTGACGATGCTGTTGTCGATGATCGCGGCCTCGAGCCCTTTCGCCTTGCGGGCCACCTCGGTGCCGTGTGACCCGAGGCGCGCGCTTCGGCGTCCTGCGCCGCCGAGCGCCATCGGGACCATGAGGTCGATCTGCACTTCGTCGCGAGCCCAGGTGCCCGGCTTTACGGCGAGGCTGAACCCTGCCGCCAGCAGCCCCTCGGCGAGGTGCGGGTCGTCGTCGAGCACGTTGGGGTTCAGGGCGAGATCGCCGTCGGTCGTGAACTCGGCAACGAGCAGGTTCCCGGCTCCGACGCGGTGGTAGATCGCCTGCGCACCGACGAGGACGACGGCCTTGCGGTGGCTGCCGAGGGCCACGAGCGCATCGAGGAGAACGCGTCGGGCTTCGACGTACTCGGGGTCGTACTCACGAGGCATGCGGGGACTCCTTCATCTTCTCCATCATCGCTTCGGCCTCCTGCGGCCCGCGCCCTGGGCTCGACAGCAGGTCGACGACGGCCTGCGCAGCAGACACCGTGACGACGTTTACCGTGGTCTCGCCAGTGGTGACTGCCCGCTTTCGCGTTCGTTCGAAGACCACGTCGTCGTACGGGCGCAGGAGCCACACGTTCGCGCCCGCCTCGGCCGGCACGAGATCGAGCGAGCGGGCAGCGGAGTCCGGGTCGTCCACGTAGAGCATCGCGATCCGCGTCGGGGCGATCCCCGGTCCCGCCGCCGAACCCGTCGCCGCGTAGCGCGGGAGCTGGCCGAGCTTCGACCAGAGAGCTGGTAGCCCCCGAGGCTCGAGCAGTTTGTGCAGCTCGTTGGTCTTGGTCAGATCGTAGTCCTTCGCCCACCGGGAGAGCAACGCCACGACGTCGACGGCTACGATCCGCTTCTTGTCGTCGCGAGTGAGGAGCGCCTCGGTCTCGAGAAAGCTCACGACGCGAGAGACGGTGCCGAGGGGCGTAGCGGCTGCGGCCGCCAACTCGCGCACACCTTGGGGGAGGCCGAGCTCGACGAGCGCACGCACAACGCGACCAGCGGCGGCGCCGCGCAGGCTATGGAGGGGGCGCGGCGTTCGCTCCGGGTCCTGCTCGGCGCCTACGCCTTCGAGAAAAATGGCAGGTCTGCTCACGACGAGGCGCAGGTTGCCCGTCGCGTCGGCATAGCTCGCTCCTCCCTGGGCGAGCAGCTCGCGGGCTCGCTCGCCGAGGTAGGCAGCGACGACCATCACCGGCTGCTTCGTTCGAGAGAGGAACGCCGGTACATCGCGCGGAACCAGCCCCTTACGAGCAATGATCGGCAGGTCGACGCTGCGCCGATCCGGCCCAGACAGCCGCAGGGTGGCGTCTGCCCGCTCCTCAGCCGTCCACCCCGGCGGAAGGCGACGACGCACACTTTCGAGGGCTCGCCGACGCACTGTACCACCAGGAGCCCCGTTCCGCATACCGTGGAACATAGCCTGTAATGGAACGTCGCGCAAGAATCCGTTCCGCTAGTTGTCCTGTTCCGCAGCCTGCGGAACACGCCGTACATTGCATTACCCCCCCCTCGTCTTTGAACATCGCGGGCGACTTGCTCGTCGATAGCGATCTGCTGCTCTCGCCGACGGTATTCGAGCGCGCTCGCTACAGGGCGCGGAAGAGGAGCTGGTCGCTGCGCGTGCCTTCGTCGACACGGCCACCGAGTTCAGCTCGCATCCCTCCTCGCCCTGACAGCGCTGCTCCCGTGGCTCGCGGACGGCGCGCTGCCGTCACGAGCCACTGATCGCGCGCGCCGCGGCGCGGCGCTTCAGGCTTCGCCCCGCTCCGGTTGCCGGGCAGCGAGCAAGCTGGGAGCCGCTGCCGGCGCGAGCCGCCGTGCCTGCGCGAGCAGCGCCTGCTCTAGCGTCTCCGCGAGATCCGCCAGCGCGCTGGGCTCCAGCCGCAGCGTCAGCGCGCCGAGGTGAAGCTGAAAGACCCCGCATTCGCACACGTCGACCGCGGCGAGACCTCCCTCTGCCAGGCGCGTCCGCGCGCAATTCGCCGCTGCCGGGGCGTGACTGCGTTCCGTGTGGTGACTCATCCAGGTCCTCGTTTTCCCGATCCTTGCTCGACTCTGCGGGAAAGCATAATGCTAGTGATAATCAATTTCAACTCATTTCGCCGGTGGACTTTCGCTCCGACCGGGCTCTACGAAGCGTGCATCCGATGGGACTCCGTGAGGAAGCGTACGAGGCAGAGGCCGCCCGCAGAGCCGACCTCTGGCGCGCGCAGCTGCGGGCGGAGGCGCTATTTGACGCGATCTCGCGCGGCGGCTTGATCCGCCCCGGCCTGCTCGAGTCCGAGCTGAGCAACGAGATCCAGGCCTTGGCCGAGGCGGACTTCGGAGTCGAGCGCCACTGGCACCGGCGCATCGTGCGCGCGGGCGCCAACACGCTGACCAGCTTTCGCGATCACCCCCCCGAGCGGCGCATCGAGGCGGACGACATCGTGTACGTCGATCTCGGTCCGGTCTTCGGCGAATGGGAGGCGGACTACGGGCGGAGCTACGTGC
>DASTRX010000180.1:0-14653 GCA_035760985.1 Polyangiaceae bacterium | reverse complement strand
CTCTCCGCCGACAAGCAGACCAGCGACTGGGGCCCCTGCAGCGGCTCCGTGGCGCCTCTGCCGGCGGACAGTTGCGTGCAGAGGAGCGACGACTCGAACTGCAACGGCAAGGCCAACGATAATTGCACCTGCGTCGAAGGGGACCAGATCGACTGCGGCCCGACGCGTGCCGAGGGCATCTGCAAACTCGGCAAGCAGACCTGCGTCAACGGCAAGTACAGCGACTGCATCGGCGCCGTCTATCCCAAGGCGCGCGACTGCACGTCCGCGGTGGACAACGACTGCGATGGCAAGCCCGATAACACCATCGACACCGTCTGCACGTGCGCAGTGGGCACCAAGCAAGCCTGCGGCACGCATCCGGGTCTGGACGGCGTCGGCATCTGCGTGGCGGGCAGCCAGACGTGCATCGCCGGCGCGGGCAACAAGACGAGCGCGTTCAACGCTTGTACGGGCTCGGTCGGCCCCAAGACGCGCGACTGCACCTCCACGCTCGACAACGACTGCAACGGCATCCCCGACAGCACCATCGACACCGTCTGCACGTGTGCCATCGGCACGGTCACGGCCTGTGGCACGCATCCTGGAGACGGCAAGGGCATCTGCCGCGCCGGTCAGGCGCTGTGCATTGCCGGAGCCAACAACGCGAGCAGCACGCTTGGAGCGTGCTCGGGCTCTGTTGGGCCGCTCCCGGCAGACTCCTGCACGGTCGCCGGCGACGACTCGAACTGCGACGGTGTGCTCAACGGCGGTTGTGAATGCGTCGTGAGCACCAGCTGTACGAGCGCGGCTGCATCGCGCTGCTCAGCCGGCAAGTGCGTGGCCTGCAGCACCAACGCCGACTGCACGCACATACCCGGGCTCGGGATCTGCAGCGCAGGCAGCTGCGTGGAGTGCACGGCAACGGCCGCGGGTGCCTGCGCGGCGGATGAAGTGTGCGATGCCGCGACCAGCAGCTGCGTGCTGGCTCCGCCGCCACCGCCGCCGCCTCCTCCGGAGACGCCGTGAGGCTGACGCGCGGCCCTCACTCCGGGCCGCGCGGGCGGGCTCACCAGTGCTTGCCGATATCCAGGAAGCCGAAGGCCAACGCCGCCAACGCGAACAGGCCGACCACGGCCAGTGCCACGACGAACACGATCAGCGAGCGCTGGGCAAACGACTCGCGCGGCGCTTCGAAGCCCTCAAAGGGATTGGCGCTGGGCAGATCGCTGAGCAGCGGCCGCACCGGAGCGCGCGGCACCACGTGGGCGCCGGCGGCCACGGCAGGCCGCTGATAGGCTGGCGACGGCGGTAATGAGGACGGCGAGGAGGTCAGCTCGTAGTCTCCGGGCTGAGGTGGCGGAGGCAGCATCACACCGCTGGACGGCACCGGGGTGACGCTTTGAGCCGGCATGGGACGACTCGCCGCGGGTGCGCCGGCGTACAGCGGGTCTGGGCCACGACGCGCTTGGGGCGGCGCACCCGGCGGTACAGAGAGCGGCCGATGGAGTGCAAATGCCTCGTGATCCGAGTCGGCGGCAGCATCGCTCGCGGAGTCTGGCGCTTCCTCGCCGGGTGCGGCGGGCCGCCGGCTCCGGCGCGGCGGCGGTGCACTGGGCTGCCCGACGGGTCTGACGAAGCTGGAGCGCAGCGCGCTGCGCTCTGCCGGCACACGCTCCGCTGACGGAAACATCCCAGGTGGGAAGGCCTGCGGTGGAAGCGGCGATAACGCGACCGGAGTCACCATCTCCGGGCGCATGGCTCCGGCATTTCCGCTCTGCGCGCGTCCCGACTGCAGGTGGAGCTCCTGCTGGCGCCGTTGCGCCAGACGCGACTCCGCCAGGCGCGACTCCTCCCGGCGCGATTCCTCTCGACGCGACTCCTCCAAACGCAGCGCCTCGAGGCGCGCGGCCTCCTCGCGCAGCGCTTCCGAGCGGATCGCGTCGAAGCGCGCAGTATTGCGCGTGGGCGACATCACAGGCGGTTCGGAGGGCCGCAGCCCGGGTTCTTGCCGCCCACCCAGCATCATCGTGCGGCTGTACAGGCTGCGCGCCCCCGCTGGCGGAGGGGTCGCCGGGACCGGGGTACCCAGCGGCAGCGTCTGCCCGAGCGCCTGTCGGATGCGCCGAGCGAGGGCCTCTTGCTGCTCCATCGCCAGTGGGGTGCCCGGACCGACGCGCGTCTGCTCATCGGACTCGTCGAGCTCGGCGCCTGTGGAAGGAGCCACTACCACTCCAGATTCGCTGCGCGGGGAGCTCTCCGGGGACAGGACGGGTGCCATCCCCGAGCGCCCGGTTTCCACCCGGACATCCCCGGCCAGGTCGTGTTCTTCGTCGCTGCTGTCCCTGGATTTCACGTGGTACCGGTTCCGCTGCGACGCCTCGCCTGGAGCCCGACCCGGGCGCCGTGGAAGTTCATTAGCGGTCAAAGGGTTGACCTTCAAGGCCCTCCGTTCCGGCTGTCGCTCGGCTGCCGGGGCGAGCTAACAGCGCAGACCACAACGACAAAGGCCGCTTTTGGCCGGAATTTCCCGGCGCGAGGCGCCCCGCAGCGCTCCGTTGATTGGCCCAAGGTTAACGCGAACTTGGCGGGCCCGAGCCCGCGCTCAATCAAATTGGTATCGCAGAGCGCCGTCCACGGCGCGCACGGCGACGCGCTGGAGGGGCCTGCCGTCGAGCGTGCGCAGCAAGAGCTCGCGGCTCACTTCGGGCAGCAGCGTGTTGGTCAGCACGGCGTCGATCATGCGCCCACCGCTCTCCAGCTCGGTGCAGCGGCCGCTGATCAGCTCGACCACGGAGGACTCGTACTCGAAGGGCACGCCGTAGCGCTCGCGCACCCGGGCCCCCACTCTGCCAAGCTGGAGACGGACGATATTGCCCAGCATGTCATCGCTCAGCGGGTAGTACGGAATGACCACCATGCGCCCGAGCAACGCTGCGGGAAACACCTCCAGCAAGGGCCCCCGCAGCGCCTCTTTCACGGAATCAGCGCTGGGCCGCCCGGGCCCGGCGCAGAGCTTCAGGATCAGATCGCTGCCCACGTTCGATGTGAGCAAGATGATTGTGTTCTTGAAGTCGACGCGCACACCCTGACCATCCTCCATCCAGCCCTTGTCGAAGACCTGGAAAAAGATCTCGTGCACGTCGGGGTGCGCCTTCTCGACTTCGTCGAGCAGCACCACGCTGTGAGGCCGGCGGCGCACGGCCTCGGTCAGCACGCCGCCCTCGCCATAGCCCACGTAGCCGGGCGGGGCGCCCTTCAGCGTGGACACCGTGTGCGCTTCCTGGAACTCGCTCATGTTGATGGTGATCACGTTCTGATCGCCGCCGTACATCGCTTCCGCGAGCGCGAGCGCGGTTTCGGTCTTGCCGACGCCGGAAGGACCGGCGAGCAGAAAAACACCGATCGGCTTGTCCGGGTTCTCGAGCCCGGCGCGCGCCGTCTGGATGCGACGAGCGAGCTGGTCCAGCGCGTGATCCTGACCGACCACGCGCCGGCCCAGATGCTCACCCAGGCCGAGCACGGTCTCCAGCTCACCTTTCACCATGCGCCCCGCCGGAATGCCCGTCCAGTCGGCGACGACGGCCGCGACGGCATGCCGATCGACGGCGGGAAAGATCAGCGGCGCCTCGCCCTGCATGCGGGCCAGCTCCAGCTGCAAGCGCTCCAGCTCGCGCAGCGATGCCTCGCGATCGCCGGCATCCAGCCGCGGCGGCGGCGCGACCGAGTCGGGCTCGCTGTCGCTGCCGCGCCCTGGACCTGCACCGGCTTCGCCGCGCAAACGATTTCGGATGCCGAGAATGCCCTCCACGAGACCTTTTTCGGATTGCCAGCGGCGCTCCAGCCCGACGAGGCGATCGTGCTCCGCCGCGAGGCGCGCCTGCGCTTCCTCGATCCTCGTGCTGGTCTCCAGGCCCATGGCCTGCTCACGCGACGTGATCTCGAGCTCGACCTCCAGCGCGCGGATTCTGTGCCGACTGTCCTCCACCTCTGCAGGGACGCCGTGCTGACTCACGGCCACGCGGGCGGCCGCGGTATCGAGCAGGCTCACGGCCTTGTCCGGCAGCTGCCGATCCGGAATGAAGCGCTGGGATAGCTTGACCGCCGCTGCCACGGCCTCATCGAGCAAGTGTACGCGATGGTGAGCCTCGATCACCGAGACCGTTCCGCGCAACATCGACACGGCCTTGTCGAGATCGGGCTCCTGGACGTGGACAACTTGAAAGCGGCGGGTCAAAGCCGGATCATGCTCGAAGTATTTCTTGTACTCCGCCCAGGTGGTCGCCGCGATGGTCCGCAGCTGGCCGCGCGCGAGGGCCGGCTTGAGCAGGTTGGCCGCGTCTCCCGTGCCCTGTGCGCCGCCGGCACCGATCAGCGTATGCGCTTCATCGATGAACAGGATGATCGGGGTCGGCGAGAGCTGGACCTCATCGATCACCTGGCGCAGCCGCGCTTCGAACTCTCCTTTCATGCTGGCGCCCGCCTGCAGCAGCGCGAGGTCCAGCGCCCGCAAGCTCACGCCGCGCAGTGCGGGCGGCACATCACCCCGAGCGATCCGTTGCGCAAAACCTTCCACGACCGCCGTCTTGCCCACGCCGGCTTCGCCCGCGAGGATGGGGTTGTTCTGGCGCCGGCGCATCAGGATCTGGATCAGCTGACGGACCTCCTCGTCACGCCCGACGACGCGATCGAGCTCGCCCTTGCGAGCACGCTCCGTCAGATCGACGGAGAATCGCGCGAGGCCCTCTGCCTTTCCCAGGGCAGCAGCAGCGGGGGATGCAGCGTCACCCGCCTCCGGCGAAGCCGGGTCTTGCTGCGGGCTCGCGGCGCGAGCTTCCGACGACCCGCTCGTGATCTCGGCGAAGCGGCTCACGAGCTGATCGACATTGATCTTCGCCAGCTCGCTCGACAGGCCACAGACGGCGCTCCGCAGTGTGCGGGTCTTGAACCAGCCCACCACCAGGTGACCGGTTCGAACCCGGCGCTCATCGAACAGAAGAGTCGCGTAGACCCAGCCTCGCTCGACCGACTCCTCCACCTGCACCGCTAGATCGGAGATCGAGCTCGCGCCACGCGGCAGGCGGTCGAGCGCGCTGGTGAGATCGCGTGCGAGCGCAGCGGCGTTGAGCTCGAAGTGGCGCAAGATTCGGTGCAGGTCCGTCTCGCTGCCCTGGAGCAGCTGATGGAGCCAGTGCGCCAGCTCGACGTACGGATTGCCGCGCAGCTTGCAGAACAGGGTCGCGCTCTCGATGGCCTTGTACGCGACGGGATCGAGTTTTCCAAAAAGCGCGCTTCGGCTGATGTCCGACATGGTCCTTCGTTTCCCTTCGAGTTCACGCGACAGGCCGGGCCGGTGCGGGCACCACCAGATCCTCGACGCCCACCCCGGCGCGATAGCTCGCGCCCAGCCAACAGTTGTAACCCAGGCGGCTCGCGTGCCCCAGCCGCAGCTGCTGACGTCGCTCCGATTCGTGGCGCAGCCGCACGTCCCACGCGAGCTCGTCGCCCACGTACATTCTGACCAGCGCCGCCAGCGCGCGCAGCCGAGAGCTACCCGGCAAGAAGCTCTGGAACTGCTCCGGCGAGAGCGGGCCGAGCGCGACACGAAACTTCTGGGAGCGCTGGAAGGAGCGCGCGCCGACCACGGTCGTCTCTCCGAGCGCGCTGAGCGATCGCCCACGCCCGAGCTGCCAGCGATAGTCACCGGGAATGTCCAGCCACTCGCCCACGAACTCCTCCACCTGCACCGGCACGGAGAAATACCCGTGCAAAATCGCCTCCAGGCCCTCGGCATTGCGCGCGCTGCCCGCCAGGTGCGCCACGAACTGGATCTTCGCGCGCTGCGGGATCGGATCGCGATCTCGCATGCTCTCGAAGCCCAGGCCGCAGAGCGAACCAAGGTAACGGACAAACGGATTGGCGCCGGGCCGATCTTGGCCGACCGCGGGCTGCGACTGCGCCCAGGCACGCTGAAAGAACGCCAGCATGCGGTGGTGGAAGAGATCGACGAACGCGGCGAAGGTGCGGTCCCCCGCCCCACGCAGCTGGTCTCGGGCGTGCTCGGTGTAGTGCAAGGGCAGCGGGCCCTGCGTGCCAAACATGCCCAGGAACGCGACCTTCATGCGCCCCGGACTGCTGCTGCGCGGAGGTTGAAACGCCTGGATGGCGGCCGGAGCAAACGACAGAGATGGCTCTTGTCCCAGCCGGACCGGTTCCTCGCCGGGAGAGAGCGCGCTGCCGGTCCTGGGGCGATCCGGATAAGCTCGGTCCAGCCTGCGCAGCGCCAGGTGAAAGTCGAACTCCCAGGGCGCCCGCTCCAGCTCATCGATCGGCGTCACGCGAGCGGCCTTCGCCCCAGGGTGGCGGGCCAGCGCAAGATCTCTCCGCGCTGGCTCGTCTTCAGCACTGTTTCAGTGAACGAGTTGATCGAGACATATTTCGTAAAGAAGCTCTGCAAGACATTGCCCAGCAAGCACACGCCAGTCCCTTCAAACGCTCGCTCGTCCAGCTCCAGCGTGAGCTCGAGCCCGCGCGCGTAACTGATCGGACCCGGCAGCGGCAGCCGCCGCACGATCGGTGCGCTGGCGATCGACATCACTCCTTCGATCTGGCGCCGCACCGCTGGATCGGCGACATCCCCGTAGAGCTGCAGCAACTCGCGCAAGCTGGCAGCCCCCTGCCCTTCCGGGCTGTTGGTGATCGACAGGTAGTTGAGGGAAAGGTGGCTGATCAGCCGCCAGGAGGTGGGCCCCCAGGCGTGGGCTTCACGTGGAGCAGACGGCCCGGCCACGCAACGAATGGACGCTACGGGCGCCCCTGAATCGATGCTGAGCTCCGCGTCCTGCAGCAGAGCGAGCGGCAAATCGCGGTTCGTGCAGCGGGTGGAGACGGAGAGCTGCCGCAGATCCGGTGCGTACGGTCCTTCGGACCCGTCCACCAGCGAGAGGAAGACCTCGCTCCCGGCATAGCCCGAGCGGGCTCCGGACCGCTTCTGCTTGCTGGAAGGCAGGCGCCGTTGCCGGTGCGTGGTGTAGTACGCGGCCTCTCCGCTGCTGCGATCGGTCCAGGTGTAGAATGCTTGAAATTCGCGCCGGGTCGTTGCGCTGGAGCCGTAACCGGCCACCGCCGTCACGGAGTGCACCTCGTAGTCGAGCGGCCGAGTGCGATCGACCACCACGTGATACTCGTGGCTGCGGTTCGAGAGCGCGATGCGATCGGCCGCTTGCTCGAACAAATTCACGATCGGCGTGCAGTACAGGGCCAGCTGCGCCGCGGACGCGGCCGACTCGAGCAAGGGTTCGTGGCGATCGAGCAGGATCACGATCTCCGCCCGACTCTCGGCACAAGCCTGGAGCCCGTCGTTCAGCTCGCGAAGGCGCGTGAAGGCAAACCGGCTGGGCAGCGCGAAATATTCCTGCAATAGGCGGTAGCCCTGAAAGGAGCGCGCTCCGATCGGAAAGAGCGCCTCGTCATCGGCGGTGCCCATGGCTTCCACGCGCCCCCGTTGGCAGAGCTGCGCCCGCGTTTGCTGCTCCGGTCGAACCATGATGCCGATGGCGGAGCTCTGCAGCAATTCGTGCACTCGGATGGAGGCCGCGTCCTGGCCGACCACGTGCAGGTCCAGATCCCGAAGCCCCAGCCGCTGCAACGGCAGATCGTCAAAAGCACGGATGCCGATGCGCAGAGTACTGCGCAGCGGGCGGCGCGAGTCGAGCTGCACCGGGCCCAGATCGCCCGTGTGAGTCGTGTGCTTCAGGCTGAAGATCTCCAGCGGCCAGAGCGTGACCTCGTGCCCGGTGGTGAACGTGCACGCCGCGCGGTGCGCTCCAGCAACGCCGCTGCGCAACAGCGAGCCGCGGGGAACGCGAAACCCTCGAGCCAGAGCGGCCTGGCGGGCATCGGGCACCAGACGCGCGACCGCGACCGAGGGCGTGGGAGCCAGGTAGTTGGGGCACACCATTTCCAGCAGGTGCTCGGTGAAGCGCGGAAACTGGGCGTCCAGCTCGAGGTGCACCCGTGCGGCCAGAAAAGCGAAGCCTTCCAGCAACCTCTCCACGTACGGATCGGCGCAGGCCACGGCGCTGAGCTCGAGCTGGCGCGCCACCTCCGGAAACTCGGCAGCGAACTCGGCCCCTAGCTCGCGCAGGTAGCGCAGCTCCCGGTCATAGTATTCGATGAACCGTTGATCCATCTGGTTCCGGCGCCTTCAGGCGCGAGACTCATCGACCCGCACCTGACCGCTCTCCAGGTCGAGCTCGGTCCGGAGCAGCAGCTTCTGCGAGAGTGGCTGCGCCCAGAGGTCCGCCTCGATCTCGAAGCGCAGCGTGTTGTGGCTCTTGCCGCCCGTCTCGCCCACCGAACGCACCCGTACCGAAGCCGCGGCGAGCCTCGGCTCAAAATCCCGAATCGCGCGCGCGAGCTGCCGTTCTAGTTGCGGCAGGTTGATGCTGGAGGCCGTCCGCCCCGAGAGCGCCGACATGCCGAAGTTCAAGCTCGAGCGCTGTACCTGTGGGCAGCGCTCGAGCCCGACCTCGACAGCGTCCAGCGCGGCGGCGCTGAACAGCGCCGCCAACTCGCGCCGCACGCTCTCCCGGAGCGAGTCGACCGTGACCGCCGCCGACGCACCGCCCGCTCCCGAGCGAGGCGCCACCAGGCGGTCGAGCAGAGACGGTTGGAGCCGCTCTTTGGATGTGAGCTGAGCCATCATTCCCTCTCAGCGCTTCGCCGCGCCGCCGTCGAAGGCTTCGCCAGCTTCAGCCGCCCGTCTTTGCGGAGGGGAGCTTGGAGACCAGGCGCAACGATACCGTCAACCCCTCCAGCTGGTAGTGCGGACGAAGATAGAAGTCCGCCTTGTAGTAGCCCGGATTGCCTTCATCCTCGGACACGGTGACCTCCGCGTCGGCCAGCGGCCGCCGCGCCTTGTCTTCGTCGCTCGCGTGCTCGGGCGCGCCTTCGACGTATTGAGTCAACCAGTCCGAGAGCCACGAGCGCATGTCGTCCGGGCCCTTGAACGACCCGACCTTGTCGCGAACGATGCACTTGAGGTAGTGCGCGAAGCGGCAGGTCGCGAACAAGTACGGGAGCCGCGCGGCCAGTGCGGCGTTCGCGGTGGCGTCCGGATCATCGTACTGCGCCGGCTGATGCAAGGACTGCGCCCCGATGAAGGCTGCGAGGTCGGAGTTCTTCTTGTGGACCAGCGGCATGAAGCCGGCCTTCGCCAGCTCCGCCTCGCGCCGGTCGGTGATTCCGATTTCCGTTGGGCACGTCATGTCGATGCCGCCATCGTCCGTCGGAAAGGTGTGCGTGGGCAGGCGCTCGACCGCCCCGCCCGACTCGATACCGCGGATCCGCGAGCACCAACCGTAGAGCTTGAACGAACGGGTGATGTTGGTCGCCATCGCGTAGGCAGCGTTCGCCCAGGTGTATTTTCGGATGTCGGGACCGCTCGCGTCTTCCTCGAAATCGAACTCGTCCACCGGATCCGACTTCGCGCCGTAAGGCCTGCGCGCCAGAAATCTCGGCAAGGCCAGCCCGAGGTAGCGCGAATCCTCCGACTCGCGCAACGAGCGCCAGGCCGCGTACTCGGGGGTCGTGAAGATGTTGGCGACGTCGCGGGGATTGCCGAGCTCTTGCCAGGTTTCCATCTGGAACAAGGTGGGCGATGCGGAGGTGATCACGGGCGCGTGCGCCGCGGCCGCCGTCTTGGCCAGCTCGGTCAACGTCTCCACGTCAGTGGGCCCGTGATCGAAGTAGTAGTCCGCAACGACGCAGCCGAAGGGTTCCCCGCCCAGCTGACCATACTCTTCTTCATACAGCTTCTTGAAGATCGGGCTCTGATCCCAGGTCACGCCCTTGAAGCGCTTGAGGGTGCGATGGAGCTCCTTCTTCGGGATGTTCAGGACCCGAACCTTGAGCATCGAGTCCGTCTCGGTGTTGGAGACCAGGTACTGCAGCCCTCGCCAGGCCCCCTCCAGCTTCTGAAACTCCTCGTGATGCAGGATCAGATTGATCTGCTCGCTCAACTTGCGATCGATCTCGGCGATGATCGCTTGCACCGATTCCACGGCGTCCTGGGACACGACCGTGCTCGTGGCCAGCGCCTCGCTCGCTAGCGTCAGCACGGCCGATTCGACGTCCTGACGGGCGCGCTCGGTCTGCGGCCGGAACTCCTTCTGCAACAGCGCCGTGAAGTCGCTGGTCTCGACGCCGGCCAGGGGCTGATTCTTCTGGGTGTTCTGGGGTGCCTGGTTCATTGCGCTTCACTCGACCGGTTGGGGGGGAGGGTCTCGGCATCGCGGGGGGCCGCGGCGCTCAAGCGCCGCAGCAGCTCGGGATCGTTCAGCACCTTGGCGATCAGATCTTCCGCCCCCGTCTTGCCATCCATGTAGGTGATCAGATTCGCGAGCTGTTGCCGCGCCTCGAGCAACCTTCGCAGCGCCGGGACGTTGCGAGCAACGGCGGCGGGCGAAAAGTCATCCATGCTCTTGAACGACATTTCCACCTGCAGGTTCCCTTGCCCGGTCAGCGTGTTGGGAACCGAAAGCGTGACGCCGGGCTCCATGGCGCTCATGCGGTCATCCAGATTGTCCGCAGAGACCTCGAGGAACTTCCGCTCCGGCAAAGGAGCCGATGCCTTGCCGGCATTTCCCGACAGGTCTGCCAGCACTCCCATCACGAAGGGCAGCTGCACCTTCTTGTCGGCCCCGTACAGCTCCACGTCGTATTCGATCTGCACCCGAGGGGCGCGGTTCCGACCGATGAATTTTTGGCTGCTCATTCTTGCTCACCTCTCGCTGCTGGGGGCGCGGCCCCTGCAGAACAACTCGCGCTGCCTCGCTGCCGGCACGCCCCCCCTCGGCATCTAGTCTTCCGTCTTGCCCGTGATCGCCTGAATCTGCGCCAGCGCATCCGGCGCCAGATCGCGGACGATTTCCAGAAAGCTCGAGCTCACCAGGCGCCGGCAACGCTGCAAGATCAATGGCAGCGGACTGGATGGCTCGTACTGCGCGTAATACTCGCAGATCTGTTCCAGCGCGAGAATCACGTCCTCACGGCTGCGGATGCCGGTGCCCACGCCGGACGCACCGGCCACCGCCCTTGCACCGGAGATCGGCGGCACGGTATCCGCCGGCGCGCCTTCCCTCTCCTCACCCTGCGCTTCGCCCCTCTGCTGCTCGAGCTGCGGACGAACCAGCGCGCCGGCTTGATAGAGCACACGATCGAGATTGCGAAAATCCGCGGGCGCGCCTCCGGCGCTCGCAGCCAACAGGGCCTCGATCGCCTTGACGTGGCTGCGCGCCGCCTCCACTTGATCGAGCAAGGCCTGGAGCACACCCGGCGCTGCGCTCCGGAAGCAGCCGGCGACCACGTCCGCATCGAGGTCCGCATGGCGCGGGGGGTGCTGGAGCTCACCGGTCGCGATCGCGACATCGCGCAAGCTGATGGGCCCAAAGCGAGGGGACTCCAGCAGAGGAGCGGCGCGGACCGCGCTCACCAGCTCGGGAGCGCTCAGCGCGGAGAGCGCGGCCCGGCGCATCATCGCGTCCGGATCGTCCGGGTCGAGCTCGGGATACAGAGCATCCCAGTAGCGCTCCAGGAGTCCGCGCGTCAGTCGCAGGCCGGCGACGAGGCCAGCCAAGCCTCGCGTCTCGAGCAGTGCGCGTGCGAGCTGCACCGCGATCCGCAGATCCTTGCTGCGCTGGAGCAAGGCGCCGGCGAGCTCGACCACGCGCGCGAAATTGGGTGGCTCCCCGGGAGCCACCGCGCTCCCCATCTGCCGAGCTGGCTTTCCCTGCGCGGCGCGCTCCAGCTCGGCGAACTCGGGCTGGTACTCGAGGTTATCTCCGGCCGGCTTCGACTCGGACACAGGTTCGAGCAAGCGCTCCAGGCCCGAGCCCATGCTCGCTTCCAAGCCCGATTCCAGGCTCCCTTCGAAGGTCAGCAGAGCGATCGTCATCGCAAGTCCCCGGCACCCTTCCCCACGCGGCGCGACCTTAGATCGCTGATGGCTCCAGACCAAGCCCCATCTGCTGCCACCGCTCGCGGAGCCAACGGGTCGGTTCGATGGCTCGGCACGCTCCCTCCTCGGCCAACCCCGGACGGCGGTTGCGTCCCGCTGTCAGCGGCGGCCTGCTCGCGCCGACGTCGCTCCACGCTGGGGCTTGTTCGTGAGCGGCGTGATGTGATGTGCTAACAGCCGAGGCGGGTGACGATGCGAGACCAGGAGCAGCTGGCCCTGCTGGTCGCTGAAATTGCGACCTTTCTCCAGGCGTGGCAGTCGCGGCTGCACGCCGTCAACGCGATCGATGCTTCCGAAAGCTGCACCCACGCGGGAACGGCAGAGGCGCTGGGTCGGCGCGCCACACAGCTGGGCTCCGGCGGCCTGGCTCACCATCTCGCTCGCTGCAGCAAGGCCCTACGCACCACTCCGCCCGATCTGCAGGGGCTGCGCGAAGCGCTGCGCGCGGTCTCCGAGATCAGCTGGCAATTCCGCGAAGAGCTGCGCTCCATCGAGCGTCCGCAGCCGCCCGGATCCGGGGCCGTCGCGAGACCCGGCTTGCCTCGGGCGGCGGAGCCGGAGCCTCCCCCGAGGCTGACGCACGCAGGCCAGAGCCTGTCGTCTCACGCGGAGCTGGCGAGATCACTGATGGCGCCGCCGCTGCTCTCGGCGTCGGTCATCGCACCGGCCCCGGCTGCATCGCGCTCGAGCGCAGCGACGGACCCGCCGCCCATCTTTGAACCGCTCGTCGATCTGCCCCTCAAGGCTGCGGAGAGCCCCGCGGCGGTCGCTGCGGGATCAGCGAACGCCGAGGCGGCGCGAGATCGTCCAGGCTGGATCGGCACCTTGTTCGGTCTGCGGGCGTTTGGCCGCTCCTCCGTCTCGGCGCGCGCCGGCGTGGTGCCGGGCGAAGGCGCCGCGCCGAACGTGGCTCCCGCGCCGAGCGTCGCTCCCGCTCCGAGCCTGTTCAACTTTCGCAGAGCCAACGCAGCGCGTTCGGTGCTCGCCCCACCGCCTCTCGTCTCTGTGGGCGACGGCTTGCCGGCGTTGCCCGCTGCTCGCGCCGACGCCGGCAGGCCCCCCACGGTGAATGTCGATCTGGACGAGCGGCTCCGACAGCTGCGCCCAGCAGCGCGCCCCAGCCGCAGGAGCTCCCGCCGAGAGCGCCGCGCGGCTGCCCCGACGCCGCCTCGCTCTCGACGCGGCACGAGCCGCATCTCGTGGGGCATCGTGCTCCTGATCACCGTGCCAGTGGGGCTGCTGCTCGGCAATGCGGTGCTGATCCTCGATCATCGCCTGCGGCACCGTGAACCTTCGCCGGAGAGCGTCTCGCTGTCGCTCGATGGCGCGCCCGAAGGCCGGGCTCAGAGCTCGCCGGAGCCCGCCGCTTCCGGGCCTACCGAGCAACTGCAGGCTCTCACCGCGCGCATTCACGGCCTCGGTGGGGCGGAGTCGCCGGAGCTCACCGCCCTGCTCGACACAGAGGCGAGCGCCGCGTATCGAGCTCTGGCGCAAGACTGCGCGGGCAGCGCTGCCTGCGAGAGTCAGCGGCTCGCTCGGGATCTGTTGACGCCGCGGCAACTGCCCGCGCACACCGCGCGCCCTTCGGGCCCGCCACCGCGCTGGATGGCCGGGCTCACCATGCCGGCCATCGGCGCGCACGATCATCCAGAAGTGCAGCGATGGCTGGAATATTATACGGGCCACTCCGTCGGGCGTGAGCTGTTCCAGACCATGCTCTTCCGCTGCGGAGCGCACCAGGACCTGATCAACAAGACCTTGATCCATCACGGTCTGCCGCTGGACTTGATGGCGGTTGTGTTGACTGAGAGCGCCTGCGTGAGCGACGCGGAGTCCGCCGTCGGTGCGCGGGGGTTGTGGCAATTCATGGCGCCCACGGCGCGCGCCTACCATCTCGTGGTGCAAGAAGGTGTGGTCGACGAGCGGCTCAGCCCGGTCAAGTCGACCGAGGCCGCGGTGCGCTTTCTCGGCGACCTGTACCGGAAGATGGGCTCCTGGGAGATGGCGTTCGCGAGCTACAACGCCGGTGGCGGCCCGTTCCGCATGCTGGCCAGGCTGGAGCAATCAGGCACCGCTGCAACGTTCTGGGACCTCGCCGAGGCACAGCTGATCCCGGAGGAGACGGCGCGCTACGTGCCGCGCATTCAGGCCTACGCGTTGATCCTCGCGAACTTGCGCCACTTTGACTTCTCCACCGCTCAGATGCGCACGGCAGAGGAGACGGCAGACCTGGAAGTGCCTTCGCGAGCGCGCCTGGGGCAAGTCGCGCGCGCCGCTGGGACGAGCGTGTCGTATCTCCGCTCGCTCAATCCCGACCTGGTGGGCACGGTCATCCCCAGCCTGCCAGGCAACCGCTTCGTGCTTCAGGTGCCCAAGGCCTCGGCATTTCGCGCCCGGGAAATGCTCGGGCAATTTCTGCTCGAGCAGCTCGACCTGTGTGTATCGAGCGCCTTTGACTGGGGGCGAGAGCAGTTCACCGCCGAGATGCAGAGCAAATGTGCGGCGCGCCGGTCGCGATGACCGTGCGCCGCATGCCGGCTCAGGTCGCCCAGTCCTTGTTTGCAGCGATATCCCAGCCCTTGGCGATCTTCGCCCCTCCGGACCCGCCTTCGACCTGAGGAGCGTACTCGACCTTCACCTTGCGGAAGTTGAGCG
>DASTRX010000179.1:0-26120 GCA_035760985.1 Polyangiaceae bacterium | reverse complement strand
GATCATGCGCGAGCTGGGGCGTCCGTCGGCGGAGCAGGTGGAGAGCGCCATGGCGGTGGCGTCGCGCAGCCCGGCATCCAGCGCGGCCTGCATCCAGGCGGTGAAGAGCGCAAACGGATCGGAAGGCGCTTCCTGCTCGAGCAAGCGAGGACCCAGATAGTCCCGGCGCTGGTCGCGGAGATCCATGCTGTTGACGGAAGGACGAGAGGTCATGGGGGCAGGACGGGAGGTTGAGAGTCCGCGGTGGTGGGGGGGAGGTCGAGCTTGCTTTGTACCCAGCGCGCGTGCTCCGGGCCATACACCGGCACGAGTCCGAAGGCTGCGCTCGGATCGGCAGGATTGGCGTCTTGCACGACCCCGACCAGCACGGACCGCCCGCCGGGCTCGTCGAGCAGCGCGCAGTCCGGTGCCGCTGGTTGCAGGTCGTCCCAGGAGGCGGTCATGCCGCT
This sequence comes from Polyangiaceae bacterium, assembly GCA_035760985.1. GTDB lineage: Bacteria > Myxococcota_A > Polyangia > Polyangiales > Polyangiaceae > SZUA-265. Next base: position 25,671 of record DASTRX010000179.1, on the reverse strand, counting down.
GCCGGAATCGCCGGGACCCACCGCTGGACCCCGCGCGGCGACCAGCTCGCCCGCGTAGCTGGGGCCCAACAAGCTGGCCGCGGCCACGCTGCCCAGAAACGAGGCCTGCGCCGTCCAGCCCTGGCCGTCGTCGCCAGCGAGGCCGAGCTCGCCGACGAGGCCCACGGCGGCGCCCAGGTCGCAGCCCTCGGTCGGGCGCCATACGCTGACGGGGCTCACCAGGATCAGTGCAGGCCGCAGCGGCACGAGCGCCAGATCGTGCGCCGGTTGGAAATCAGCGCGCTGCCAGCCGCTGCCCACGCGGGTCTCGCCGCTGACGTGAGCACCGGGATAGATCTCGACGTCAGCAACCGAGAAGCCGCGCGCAAAGTCCGGCAACGTGCCGCGCGCGTCGGGCTCCACTCCCGAGAAGCAGTGCGCCGCGGTCAGCGCCCAGCCCGGTGCGACCAGCGTCGCGTGGCAAGATTTCTGGAGGTTGCCGCCGAGACTGGTGGCGAGGCGCGAGGTCGCCGCAGGGTAGCCAGGATGGAGCTCGAGCTCGGGCGGTGCTGGGGAGCCGGCAGCGCTCTCCGAGCAACCGAGCAGCAAGGCCGGCAGCAAAGCCCGGCGACGGAGCACGCAGAACGACGCCATCAGCGCCGATCTAGCGCAGCGGCGCGCGCCCCACCACGCCGAGCCCAGGGCCGGGCTGCCAGGGCGTCAGTAGGGCTGGTTCGTGAAGGGCAGGTTCTCGAGCTCCTGCTGGGCGGGTTCCCGCGCGTCCCTGGAGCGCTCTTGCTGGCTCGTGGAGCGGACGGGAACGGGGCGCGGCCTGGGCTTGGCCAGCGCGCGCCGGGGCGCAGGGGCCTTGCGCGCCGGCTCGGGACGCGGCTCCGGCGCCTTGCTTGCCGGCGCAGGGCTTGGCGCTGGCGAGCTGGGCGCGCCTGGCGTCCCCGGAGCAGCAGCCGCAGGCGCGCTCGGCGGGGGGGCGGCAGCGGGGGCCGCCGCCGTGCGCGCGAGCTCCGCGGCGCTCGGCGTTGGGTCGACGATCGCTCGCTCGTGGACCACGACCTCCGAGCGCGATGCGCGCAGCGCGCTCACCGCACCGAAGGCCACGGCCGCGCCCACGCCGAAGAAGATCAGCGCCGCGAAGCTCAACGCGCCCCAAGGGAAGGGACGTGCCGCAGGTTGGCTCGCCACGAAGAAGGGCAGGGAGTTGTCGACCAGCTCCCGCTGCAGATTCATGCGCAACGTGGAGAGCGGTGGCCCGGCGTTGGGACGCTTGCTGGTCCGGGGCCGCTCTTGCTTGTCTGGGGGCTCGGCGAGCTGCGGCTTCCGCGCGGGCTCTGCTGAGCCGGGCAGCTCGGCGGCGGCCTGCTCGACGCTACGGGGCTGGTCGGAGCGTGCCGCCGGCTCGATCGCCTCGACTCCCGAGTTGGAGCGCGAGGAAGCCGGCGGCGGATCCGAGAGCAACCAGGCTGGATCGGGTGCGTCGGGGATGAACGATGCGGCACGCGAGTGGAGCCGGCGGCTGCTCGGTTCGGGCTGCAGCGAATAGCGAGCCGCCTCCGGTCCGAGCAGCGCGCTCTCCGGCCCCTCCGGAGGACGGCTCAGGCTCGCCAGCGCGTTGGGGACCAGGTACGGGGGGGCCTCACGGATCTCCGAGGTGAGCTCGAGCTTCAGCGCGGCCTGCACCAGCCTCGAGAGCGCGGCGCGCCCGGCCTCCGGAGACGGCAGGTGCTCGCGCAAGGCGAGCCAGAACGCGGTGGCGTCGGCGTAGCGCTCGGCGGGCTCCCGCGAGAGGGCACGCAGGGCCACGTCGCACAGCGGCAGCGCCCACTCTTCGCTGGCGCGCGGCGCGGGCAGAGAGCGCGAGCTCAGGCGGCTGATGGCGGCGGCGCGACGGTGCGGGAACAGGCGCCCATTGTCGAGCGCCTCCCAGAGCAGCACGCCGAGGCTGAACACATCGCATTGTTGGTTCGCCGACGAGGACTGCGTCAGCAATTCCGGGGCGAGGTAGCCCAGGTCGGGCTGCGGCGGCAGCAAGCGCGAGAACGGCTCCTTGACGTGAAACAGGCAGGCGCTGCCATCCACCGTGATCAGGATGTGACGCGGCGTCAGCCGGCCGTGGCGGCGATGCGGGCGCGGAATCCCGGAGTTTTCGTGGATCTGGACCAGCGCGCCCGCCACGTCGGCGATCACGCGGACGCGCGCTTCGAGCGTCAGCTCCGAGGGGGCGCCGGGCTGAAACAGATCGAGCCAGGTCGTGCCCACGGCGGCCGGCCTGGTCGCGACCTTGATACGCATCCCCGAAGCGCCCGTGCTTTGTTGGTCCGGGGGCGCATCGGCGCCAGGCGCCGCCGGGAGCGCGGATTCGGGCAGGGCCATCCTCGCTCTAGAAACGGCATCGCCCGCATGTGAGTTGAGCGCTCTAGCTCGTTCACCCGGCAAAAACCGAGCACAAAACGGGGCACTTCGCGCGCGCGGCGCGCGCCGCACCACACCGGCACAGCCGGTGCCGAGCTCCGGTGTGTGACTCCGATGTGTGAAAGGCGGGGTGATGTGCGAAACGCGGAGCCAGAGGCGCTGCGCCTGCTCCGCGCCGTTGGCTCAGAACATCACACCGAGGTACAGGCGCAGCATTTGCGCAGCCGAGGTGTCGAGCCCGAGCCCCTGCCGTGGCACAGCCTGGTAGCCGAGCCCATCGAGCGGGAACAGCACGGAATACTGCAGCTGACCGAAGAAGCCGCCCACGCGCGCTGGATCATCGTTGATCGCGCCGTCCTTGGACTGGAAGTAGAGCGAGCCGCCCAGCTCGAGCCCGAGGTCATCCGCGTGGCCCGGCGTCTGCACGAACTGGCTGGCGCGTGTCCACGTGGCGTAGATGCCGCCGCCGATGCGCTGCCCGTTGGGCTGCCGCGAGAAGTCGTACTCCAAGCTCGGGTTGAAGTAGTACGTGCCCTGGACACGCTGCAGGATGTAGCGGTTCAGGATGTTGTCGACCCGGTAGGTCGGGTGGAAACGGAAGGTCGAGATCGTGTTGTCGTTGACCTGATCCTCGTTCGGGCCCGGGATCAGGTTGCCCGCGGCGTCCGGATCGAAGGCGTCGGGATCACCCGAGGCCCAGCCGGTCTTGAAGTTGAGGCGCAGCCGGTCTTCCACCAGCTTCTGCTGGAGCTCGAAAGCAAAGCCCCACTGGTTGAGCTTGCGCTTGTCTTGCCCACCACCGCCCACGAAGTTGTCGCCGTTGGGAGTCACCTGCGTGCTCTCCACGCTGCCGAGGACCGAGGCCACCTCGGCTTCGACGCGCAGCTTCTTGTAGAGCAGCTGGAGCCACAGGTCCGGCACCCACATGTTGAGCCCACGCCGGGCATAGCCCTGGTTGGAAAGCGTGGCCGGATCGGCGCCAGGGACGTTGGCCCCGACGTTGCCGCTGCCGGGCTGGTCATTGGCCAGCGTCTGGGTGCGGTAGTTGACGTACAGGCCGGTGTTGAAGACCAGGTTACCGCGGGAGAGCTCCAGCTTGGTGAGCTCGGGGCTCTTGCGCCGCAGGATCATGAGCCCGTACTGGTTGACGTCGTCCATCCCGCCGCGGTCGTACTGCTCGCCGCCCGCGTAGGGCAGCCCGGTCGTGGGCCCCTCATTCGGGAAGTCCCACATGCCGGCGATCACGAGATCGATCAGCTTGATCCCGGTCGCGAACATGATGCGATCCACGGTCGACTGAGCGTCGTCGTCGTAGCCGTCGCCGGCGTTGTAGAGCATGCCGAGGCCCCAGTTGTTCGGCATGCGGCCGAAGCGCGCCTCACCGAGCGGCGTGGTGAACTCCGCCCAGGCCCGCTTCACGCTGATCGTGTCCTGCAGCGAGTTGACGCCCGACCTCGGGGGCGCCTGGGTGGTGTCGAGATAGCCGTTCGGCAGGTAGCCGCTGCGCGGCAGCACCGCGTATCCGCCGGTGCTCGACGGGCTCAGCGCGTAGCCCTCGGGGTTGGAGCCCAGCACGACATTGTCGAGAATGTCGATCTGGGTCATCACGCGCAGATTGTCCGAGATGTGGAGCTCGGGATTGAGCCGGAAGCGCAGGTTCGCGCCCGCCTGGGTCTTGTTGCGGCACGGGCGCAGCGGGGTGCCCGCGCTCGTGGGCGCTGCATCCGTCTCATCTTCCCGGCACAGGATCGGGCCCACGACGCTGCCCGGCATGTTGCCGACCACGGTCGTGTACTGATTGTCCGTGGGCTGGGGGTACAGCGCGGTGCTGGGCGGATCGCGACGGCCCAGGGCGAAGTTGTAGAACAGCGTCGAACGCGTGCGGAAATAGCCGTGGAACTCGAAGATGGGGCGCGCATGCGACCACCAATCCTCGGCGAAGATACCCTCCAGCGTGACCGTGCCGCCCTGGTGGCGCGCGTCAGGCCGTTCCTCGCCCTGGCGCTTCAGGTTCTCCGAGTCGAGCGAAGGATTGGGAAACAGCGATCGCTCGCCCAAGCTGCGGGGTGCCTCCGCAGAGTCGAGCGGAGCGGACGCGGCAGGCGGCTCCGCCGCCGGCTCTTCCGGCGCCCGATCGTCGGGGGCTGCATCGGAAGGCGGGGGCGGAGTGGGAGCTGCCTCGGGCGCCGGGGGCTCTGCGGGCGCTGCCCCGGGCTGCTGCGCCGAAGCCAACCCAGGCGTGCCGACCGCGCGTGCGAGACCAGCGGCCAGGGCGACAATCAAGGAGGTCTTGCGCATGCTATATCGATCGTGTTCGCCGCTACCGGCGCGGTGGTTTCGCACGGCCCAAGGAAAGCTGTCAACGCCGGGAGCGAAAATTGCCCTCTGGGCGAGCGGCGCCAGCTCCCGCGAGTTGCTCGAGCACCTTCGTGAAGTCGCGGTCGAGCACCGTGCGTCGACCGTCCTGCCCCGCCTGCCGAATGGCCTCTCGACACAGCTCCCGCACATGCTCCGACAGGATCGCCACCACGGCGTCGGAGGTGTTCATCCCCGAGCGCTCCCGGACATACTTCTTGAGCTTGGAGACGACGATGAGGACATCCGACGCAGACTCGCCGCGGTCCTCGGCGGGCTCCGGCGCCTCGGGGCGCGAAGCGGACACCACGCGGCGCTGGGGCGCCGCCGGCGCTTCATCGTCCGGCTCCTCCGCTGCGTGTTCTTCCGCCTCGCGCTCCGCCTGCGCCGCCGCCACGGAGGGCGAGCGCTGGCGCTCTGCCCAGGCGTCGCGATGCCGGGCCGTGGGTAGATGAGCCTCGAAGCAAGCCAGCGAGCAGAAGAACAAGCCGGTCCGCTTCCGGTTGCAGGTGGAGACGCTGCAGGTGAAGTACTCCGCCTCGAATCCGATGCCCACCTTGCACATGCTGCAGTGGCGCCAACTGGACTCGGAGGGGTCGGGCATGTGGGAGGACCTTCGAGGCGATGCAGCTAGCCCAGCCACGCCGAGAAGTCCATGCGACGTTGGGCCCCGCCTCCACGGCGCTCCAGTTCCCCCCGAGGGCGCCGGGGCTTGACAGGCAGGCGGTCGTGGCAATCCTGCGGTCGAAACGTCCAGCCAGGTTTATAGCAACCCCATGACTGATCCAACCGTCCGCCCGTTTAAGGCCGAGGTGAGCCAGCTGCTGAAGCTGGTCGTCAACTCGCTCTACAGCAACCCCGAGGTCTTCGTTCGCGAGCTGATCTCCAACGCTTCGGACGCGCTCGACAAGCTGCGTTTTCAGAGCCTGAGCCGGCCCGAGCTGATGCCGCCCGACACCACGCTGGCGGTGCGAGTCTCGGCCGACGCCCAGCACCAGACCCTGACCTTCTGGGACAACGGGATCGGGATGAGCGCGCAGGAGCTGGAGGACAACCTGGGCACGCTCGCGCGCTCCGGGACCCGGCAGTTCATGGAGGCGCTGGAGGCCGCCCAGCGTGACAAGGCCTCGGACCGCCCGCAGCTGATCGGGCAATTCGGTGTCGGTTTCTACAGCGCTTTCCTCGTCGCCGACCGCGTCGAGGTGGTGAGCCGTGCCGCCGGGGCCGATCAGGCGTTCCGCTGGGTATCGGACGCCAAGGAGAGCTTCACGATCGAGCCAGCGGAGCGAGACGTGCAGGGCACCTCCGTGATCCTGCACGTCAAGGCGGACCGCCGCGAGTTCCTCGAGAGCTTCCGGCTGCGGCAGCTGATCGAGCGCTACTCCGACTATATTCCGCATCCGATCGAGCTGCTGGCGACCGGGAAGGACGCCGACAAGGAGGAAGACGCCAAGTTCGAGCGGGTCAACCAGGCCAGCGCGCTCTGGCGCCGCTCCCCGAAGGAGCTGACCAAAGAGCAATATCAGGGCTTCTACAAGCACCTGACGCACGACTGGGAGGAGCCGCTCGCCTACAAGCACTTCCAGGTCGAGGGCACGCAGATGTTCTACGCGCTCCTGTTCGTGCCCAAGCGGCCGCCCTTCGATCTGTTTGACGCCGAGAGCAAGCACGGCGTGCGCCTGCACGTGAAGCGCGTGTTCGTGGTCGATAACTGCAGCGATCTGGTCCCCCGCTACCTGCGCTTCGTGCGCGGCGTGGTCGACTCAGAGGATTTGCCCCTGAACGTCTCGCGCGAGATGCTGCAGGACTCGAGCGCCGTGCGCGTGATCAAGAAGCAGATCACCAATCACACGCTGTCGCTGCTGGAGGAGCTGCGCAAGGACGACCAGGCCACCTACGACACGTTCTGGGCCGCGTACGGCACGGTGCTGAAGGAAGGCCTGCACTTCGCGGAGACCGAGCGCGCGCGGATCGCGAAGCTGGTCCAGTACGAGTCCTCCAGCAAGGAAGGCTGGACCACGCTGGGCGACTACGTCTCGCGCATGAAGCCGGAGCAAAAGGCCATCTACTACGCCGCCGGCACCTCGCGCGCCCTGATCGAGAAGAGCCCGCACCTCGAGGGCCTGCGCAAGCGCGGCTATGAAGTGCTGTACATGACGGATCCGATCGATCCGTTCGCCGTCAGCAGCCTGAACGAGTTCGATGGCAAGCCGCTGCTCAACGCCATGACCGAGGACCTGAAGCTGGAAGCGGAAGAGGGCTCCGAGGCGAAGAACAAGGACGGCGAGAAGAAGTCCGGCGCCGAACGCGAGTCGTTGCTCGCGCACATGAAGACCGTGCTGGGCGACAAGGTCTCGGAGGTCCGGGCGTCGCGGCGGCTGACGGATTCGCCGGCGTGCCTCGTGATCGCCGACGGTGCGATGGCACCGCACATCGAGCAGTTGCTGCGCGCGCGCAAAATGGACGTACCGTCCTCCAAGCGCATCCTGGAGGTGAACACGGCCCATCCCGTGGTCGCTAACCTGGAGCGGGCGTACACCGCTGCGCCCGACTCGGAAGATGTCCGCTCCTGGATCCGCACGCTCTACGATCAGTCGCTGATCGCGGAGGGCAGCCCGCTGGAAGATCCTGCGGATTTCGCTCGCCGCCTGACTGCGCTGGTGGAGCGAGCGACGGCCGCCCCCGCCTGACGCCGAGCTGCGCCAGCAGGTTCGCCAGCGCCGTTCTGGGCCCTCGGCCGGGCAAGTTCTCTCGCGCGCGCTGGCGATGGACGCTGAACCCTTGCCGAAACAGCGGCTGCTGGCTAGGGTCTGCCGACTGAGTCTTTGAGCCATTTTCAGCGGTTAGGAAAAGGTTCTGCGGCAGCGCCGCGCAGGGGCCATCCGCCGGTTCGACTCACAGGTTCGACTCACAGGAGCGTATGAACAAGCCGAAGATCGATCTGAAGGCACGTCTCGGAAAGCGACCGGGAGGAACTCCGGCGAGCGCTTCCATCCCGCCGCCGGTGGGTGTGAACCAGGGCCCAGGACCCGCCGGCAATCCCATGGCAGGCGGGATGCCGAGCAGCCAGGGCTACGGCGCTCCCGTTGGCTACCCCGCGGCGCAGTCGGCGCGCCCCTCGTTCGACGCCCTGGGTGTCGGGGCCGTGCAGGCGCCGGCTCCGATCCGAGCGCCTTCCGTGCCCTCGACGGTGGACACCGAGGAAGAGTTCCGCGCAGTACGCCAGAGCAACAAGACCAAGACCATCGTGCTGGCGGCGGCCACGGCCGTGGTCGGCGGTGTGCTCGGCTACGCCATCGGCGGCATGAGCGAGCGCAACAGCGTGGCTGAGGTCGCGGTCGCCGGCGCGAAGTCGCTGGCCGGGGACATCGACGAGGCCAACAAGAAGGTGGTCGAGCTGGAGCAGGTGGTCACGGCGGCGGGCAAGGCGCTGAAGGACGGCAAATACCCGGACGCCGAGGTGAAGGCTCTCGGCGCGCTGAACGTCCCGTTCGACGGCACCAACCTCGCGGGCAAGGGCATCGGGCGGTTCAAGCCCCAGCTGCTGACGATGCTGATCAACTACTCCGAGGCGGTCGCGAAGGTGAACACCTCGAAGGACAAGATCCGGAGCGTGCTCAGCGTGGCGAAGCCCGCGGTCGAGGAGTTGCTCGCGCAAGGTACCAATCCGCAGGTGCGCTGGGGCGTGGCGGTGAGCCCGGGCCCGGGCGGCCCCTGGGGCACGCTCAGCCTTCTGCCCACCGGCTTCGCCGCGGGCGACAAGAGCGCGTGGCCCTCCCAGATCGAGATCGCCGAGGGCAAGGGTGGCAAGCGCTACTCGGGTGGCGACGCCAACGGGCAGATCATCCCGGTGAACCCGGGCTCGCAGAATGCCGTGTGCCCGACGGACACGATGGTGCGTCTGCGCCGCGAGGTCTCGGAGCTCGACAAGCTGATGCGCGGCGATCAGACGCCGGGGCAGGAGTCGGACGGGGTCGTCGAGATGGGCGAGGCGATCAAGAAGCAGCTCGCCGCCATCGGCGGGTGAGCCGCCGACGCAAGCACTCATAGAGCCGCCTGTGCAGTTCAGGCGGCTCGACGTTTTTGTAGGCCTGCTCAGACCACGCGGGATAGTCGGCGTTGTTGCGCCGTATCCCGAGGAGCAGGCTCAGGCGGCGGGTCGGGGGCGGCTCGGCCTGCTCGAGGTGCGTGGGGCCACGTCCGTGCCGGGGATCACTTCCACCTGCGTGATGTGGCGCTCGTCCGCCTCGCGCACGATGAACTCGAAGCCGAGCTTGCTCAGCATCGCGCCCGGCCGCGGTACCTGGCCCAGCTGCTCCACGATGAAGCCGCCGAGCGAGTAGTAGTCGCCGCCCTCCGGCAGCTCCACACCCAGGTGCCGGCTGAGGCCCGCCATGGTCGTGCGCGCATCGACCAGCAGCCGCCCATCTCCCAGCTCCACGATCGAGGGCGCCTTCTCCGGGTCATCGTGCTCGTCGCGAATGTCACCGACGATGCGCTCGATGATGTCCTCGAGCGTGATGATGCCCGCCATGCCGCCGAACTCGTCGATCACGATCGCGATGTGGTGCTTGTGCCCCGTGCGCATGCCCGCGAGCACACTCGAGGCCGACTGCGTCTCCGGCACGTACACGACCGGAGTGCGCATCAAGTCCGAGACCTTGAGCTGGTTCAGATCCTTGCCATTGGCGCGCGTGACGAGATCTTTGACGTGCAGAAAGCCGACCACGTTGTCGATGCGGTCGCGGTACACGGGATAGCGCGAGTAGCCCGTCTCGGCAGCGCGCCGCAGCACGTCGCGGATCTCCGTGTCGACCGCGATCGCGGAGACCTGCATGCGCGGCAACATCACGTCGCCGGCGGTCACTCCGCCGAAGTCGAGCACGTTGCGGATCATCTCCGATTGGTCGTGATCGAGTGTGCCGTTCAGCTCGCCCTCGTTGACCAGGATCTCCACCTCCGTCTCGGTGAGCGCCGAGTCGTGATCGCTGCGCTCGCTGGGCGCGCCGTTGCGCGACGCCAGCCGGCTCAGGAGCGAGAGCGGCGCGGCCACCGGCGTGGCCAGGAGCTCCAGCGGCCGCAGGGAGCCGAGCAAGCTCGGCGCCGCTCGTTCGGCGAAGCGCCGCGAGAACGCGCTGAGCAGCTGGCTCGGTATGGCGTAGGCGCACAGGACGATCGCCATCGTCCAGAATGGAGCGGGCGCAGGAGCTATGGGATACAGCGCCACCGCGCTGCCGGAGACACCCAGCACGCGCAGGACGAGCCAGCGCGTCTCGATGACTTCGGTCTTTTCCAGATAGCGCTCCAGCGCCGCACGCGGTCGCTCACCGAGCGAATCGAGGAGCGCGACGCGACGCGTGTGTGGGATGGCGCTGAACACGGCCGTCGCCGCCGAGTAGACGGAGGCGATGAAGGCGGGGAGCGCACGAAGCAGTATCTGAGCGAGTTGTTCTGGCGGGTCCAATCGGTTCTCTGGTTCGGGGTGTCCCCGCAGTGGAATCGGGGTACGGGATGCCCCCCGCGAAGAGCGGGGGGCGGCGGAGGCGACTCGCGGTGCGGTTTCTCCGCAGCACGACTCTAGCGCGGGTTGCCCCGCCATATCGTGGGTGCCGACCCACAGCGGGTCAGACTCCCCAGGATTCCAAAAGAGTACGGATTCCGCTCAGATTTCGCAACCGGCGTGGCGGTTAACGATTTTCTGCCACGCCCAGCGCTGGAATCCTGCGCGGACAGAGCGCGGTAGCGGATTTCGTGCTGATTCCCACATCGTGTCGAGCCGCGGGTCGGCCACCCTGCGCACGGACGGAAGCGCGTCTCATCTGTGCGTCACGGCTCGGCTTTCGTTGCTTCGAGGCCACTGCCGAGGAGCTCGGCCGCGAAGCCTCGGCGCACTCGCCACCCGTCCGCTGTGCGCGAGCCGAGCGCGATTGGCGAGCCGTTTCGATCGATCCAGGCGCACACTGTGGGTTCGCGCCCTGCATGTGCGTGATCAGCGGCAGAGGGATCCTCCAGAAAGTCCGCCTCGCTCAAGAGCTGCCCGGCTCGAGCGCGCGTCACACCGGCGTCGCTCAAGCGGAGTGTCGGCAACATCTGGGAGAGAGCTCGGCTGAGCGGCAGCGGCTCGGGCGGGGCCGCCGGTGGCCAGGCAACTGCCTCCGCGATCGAAAAGGGACCGCTCGCCAGTCGTCGCAGCTGGTTCAGGTGAGCGGGCACGCCCAGCGCCGCCCCCAGGTCGCGGGCGAACGAGCGCACGTAATAGCCCTTGGACACGTGGAGCTCGAGCGTCAACGTGTGCTCGCTCCGCTCGATGATTTCGATCCGGTGCGCGCGCACCGGGCGCGCCTCGAGCTCGGGCGCTGCGCCGCTGCGAGCCAGCTCGTACGCGCGCCGCCCGTGCAGCTTGATCGCGCTCACCGCGGGCGGCACCTGCAGCGCGCGCTCGCGCTCCGCCTGCAGTGCACGCGCGAGATCCGCGTCGGCGATCTGTTCCAGGGTCACGCTGCTCTCTGCGGTGGTGCAGCCGTCCGCGTCGTGGCTATCGGTGGCGCGCCCGAAGTGCACGCCGGCTCGATACGTCTTGTCGGCGGCGGTGGCGAGGTCGCTCAGCTTGGTGGCCTCTCCCAACAGGAGCACCAGCACGCCGGTCGCCATCGGGTCCAAGGTGCCGGCGTGCCCGATCCGCCGGGTGTGAAACACGTGGCGCGCCTGCTGCACGATATCGTGGCTGGTGGGGCCCTGGGGCTTGTCGACGACGACGATGCCGTGCGGACCACCGGTGCTCCGGCGGCGGCTCATGGCCGCGCGGCGCCGAGCTGCCGCCGCAACACCGGGTACGGGTAGAAATCGTGCACCAGCTCGAAGCCTGCATCGAGGAACAGCTGCGTCGGACCCAGCATCAAGCTGACGTCGGCGAGGCCGGGATCGCTGCGCGGAAACGCTTCGATCGCGCTGGCACCCCAGGCGGGAGCCTGCTCCAGCGCTCCCGCGAGCAGCGCGCGGGCCACGCCCTGATGTCGCTGGTCCTCGCGCACGAGCAGGCAAGCCACGCAGAAGATGCCGCTGCGATCACCGCGGAAACAGGCCAGGCCCTTGTACAGGCGCTGGTCATAGAGCTTGCTCACGGCGGAAGCGGGCGCCAGCTTGAGCCAGCCCACCAGCTCGCCGCCCCGCAGCGCTACCATGCCGCGCAGCTCCGGAGAGCCGCTGCCGAGCGCGGCCAGCATCTCGTCGCGATTGTCCTCCGGGCGCTGCGCGCAGCGCGCCAGCCAGTCGCGCGAGCTGCCCTCGAAGTGCCAGTAGCGGCAGAAGCAGCCGAAGCCGTTCGAGGCGAACAGAGCGCTCAAACCGGCGGCGTGGCACGGTTCCGCTGCGCGTACCTCCAGACTGTGCTCGAGCTCGCTGCTCAATGGCGCTCGGGCGGGCGGAGCACGCGCAACGGGCGCGCGGCTTCCCAGGCCGCGGCCGCGGCGAACAGTGTCTCTTCCGCGTGGTGGGAGGCCATGAGTTGCAGGCCGATCGGCAGCGCGGGCCGCTCCGGCGTGGCTTCGGTCGTGCCCAGCGGCACGTTCAGCCCGGGCACGCCGGCGAGGCTGGCGGGCAGCGTGTAGATGTCCGCCAGGTACATCGCCAGCGGGTCCGCCAGCCTCTCCCCGAGCCGGAAGGCAGGCGTCGGCATGATGGGGGCCGCCAGCAGATCCACCTTCTGAAAGGCCTGCGCGAAATCGCGAGCGATCAGCGTGCGCACGCGCTGCGCCTTGGCGTAGTAGGCGTCGTAGTAGCCGGCGCTCAGCGCATACGTGCCGAGCATGATGCGGCGCTTGACCTCGGTGCCGAAGCCGCGGCCGCGCGTGGCGCGGTACATGGCGTGGATGTCGGGTCGCTCTCCGTCGCGGCGCAGGCCGAAGCGCACGCCGTCGAAGCGCGACAGGTTGCTGGAGGCCTCGGCGGTGGCCACCAGGTAATAGGTGCTGACACCGTACTTGGTGTGAGGCATGTCGACCTCGCTCACCTCGCAACCGAGGCCGGCAAGCGTCTGGATCGCGCTGCGCGTGGCGCGCTCCAGCTCCGGGTCGAGCCCGGCTTCGAAGTATTGCCGCGGCACGCCGAGCCGCAGGCCGCGCACGCCGCGTTCGCAAGCCTGCTCGTAGCTGCCCACCGGCACGCGCGCGCAGGTCGAGTCGAGCTCGTCCGCGCCCGCGATCACCTCCAGCAGGCGCGCCGCCCCGCGCACGTCGCGAGCCATCGGACCCACCTGATCGAGGCTGGAGGCGAAGGCCAGTAGACCGTAGCGCGAGACCCGGCCGTAGGTCGGCTTGACCCCGACCACTCCGCACAGCCCTGCCGGTTGCCGGATCGAGCCGCCGGTGTCGCTGCCGAGCGAGCCCAGAGCCGCCCCGCTCGCTACCGCCACGGCGCTCCCGCCGCTGGAGCCGCCGGGAATGCGCGTGGGATCCCAGGGATTGCGCGCGGGAAAGAACGCGCTGTTCTCGTTCGACGAGCCCATCGCGAACTCGTCCATGTTCGCCTTGCCCACCAGCACCGCGTCGGCGCGCCGCAGGCGTTCGATGACGGTGGCGTCGTAGGGCGGCTGCCAGGCGCCGGCCTCTTCGAGGGGCGCGTCCGGGTTGCGCGTCAGGATGCGTGAGCCGGCCGTGGTGGGCGCGTCTTTGGTGCAGAGCGCGTCCTTGATCGCGATCGGCACGCCCGCGAGCGGCCCGAGCGCTGCACCGCGCGCACGCCGCTGGTCGATCTCGCGCGCCGTCTCCAGCGCCCGGGCCTGTGCCACGTGCAAGAACGCGCCCAGGTCGCGCGTCGCCTCGATCCGAGCCAGGCTGGCGCGTGTGACTTCTTCGGCCGAGAGCTGGCCGCCGCGTACGCGCTCCACCAGCTCGGGGATGGATAAATCGAGCGGTGAGCTCATCCTTCGTCCACGAATTTGGGTACGGCAAAGGCGCCGGGGCCGACGCGCGGCGCGCCGGCGAGCGCTGCCTCCTGGCTGAGCCCGGGGCGCAGCTGGTCAGGTCGGAGCGGCATCTGCGCGCTGCCGATGTGCAGCGTCAGGTCCACACCGCTGGTGTCCAGCTCTTCGAGCTGCGCCACGTGCTGGAGCACGGCGGCGAGATCGCGCGTCAGGCGCTCGATCTCCTCGGAGCTGAGCGCCAGATCGGCGAGCTCGGCGATGTGCAGCACGTCCTTCTGCGACAGGGCCATGGCGCGCTCTCATACAGCACGCGGCCGGGGCCTGGCGAGTCGCCAGACGTGACTGACTGAGTGTGCGGTCGGCCGGCCACGGTTTGCCGCGGCCCATCTCGCTGCTTGTCCGGAAGGCAGTCCTGGCGTAAGAAGCCGCTCCCGAAAAATCACGCCTCGCAGCGCAAACATCGGGTTCGGTGCCGGCGGGTCTCACGACGCGCCCGGTTTTCTCGGTGGCGAGGCGGAAGCAACAACCGAAAGGAGAGCGCATCATGGTTGATAGTGCAACTGCCGTGGATACGGCATCTGAAGCCTCCGGAGCCTCGATGGCCCAGCTCCGGGACCCCGCCCGCCCGCTCACCGTCAAGGAACTGTTCGAGGCCGGCGTCCACTTCGGTCACCAGACGCGGCGCTGGAACCCGAAGATGCGCCCGTATCTCTACGGCTCGCGCAACGGTACCCACATCATCGATCTGGACCAGACGGTCCAGCTGTTCCGGCGCGCGTTCAATTTCATCTCCGACGTGGTGGCGCGCGGCGGCCATGTGATGTTCGTCGGCACCAAGCGTCAGGCGCAGGACATCGTGCGCGAGGAGGCGCAGCGGGCTGGCCAGTTCTACGTGGTCAACCGCTGGCTCGGCGGCACCTTGACCAACTTCCGCACCATCAAGGGCGGCCTGGAGCGGCTGCGTGCCCTGGAGCGCATGTCGGAGGATGGGACCTACGAGAACATCTCCAAGAAGGAGATCTCGCAGCTGGAGAAGGAGCGCGCGCGCTTCGAGAAGTACATCGGCGGCGTGAAGGGCATGGGCTCGCTGCCGCAGGCCATCTTCGTGGTCGATCCCGCGCAGGAGACGATCGCCGTCGCCGAGGCACGCAAGCTCAAGGTGCCGCTGGTCGCGATCACCGACTCCAACTGCGATCCGAGCATGATCGACTACCCGATCCCGGGCAACGACGACGCGATTCGCTCGATCCGTCTGATCACCGGGGCACTCGCCGACGCCTGCTTGCTCGGCTCCTCGCGCCGCCGCGAAGCCCCCGGCGGCAACCGCGATCGCGAAGGCGGCGGCGGCCGCAATGCCGAGCCGCAGGCCTCCGTCGTCTACCGTCGCTGAACCGATCACCCCAACGCCAGCAAGGAAACGGATAGTAGAGCTATGGCTCAAGTAGACATGCGTCAGGTGAAGGAGCTCCGCGATCGGACCGGTGCCGGTCTGAACGACTGTCGCTCGGCTCTGGTGGAAGCCAACGCCGACATGGAAGCCGCGGTCGCCATCATCCTGAAGAAGGGCTTGGCCAAGAGCGCCAAGCGCGCCGGCGCCGTGGCCACCGAAGGCGTCGTGGCGACGCGCGTCGCCGCGGACGGCCGCAGTGGCGTGATCGCCGAGGTCAACATCCAGACCGACTTCGCGGCGCGCAACCCCGAGTTCCTCGGGTTCGTGGACGACGTGATCGCCGTCGCGGTCCAGAGCGAGGCGGGCGCGGATCTCGGCTCCAAGCCGGCGCCGCGTGGCGGCGGCACGCTGGAAGAGGTGCGTCAGGCGCTGGTGGGCAAGCTCGGTGAGAACATCACCGTGCGCCGCTGGGATCGCCTGGCCGTGCAGGATGGCGGCCTGGTGTACTCCTACGTGCACATGGGCGGAAAGATCGGCGTGATCCTCGCGCTGGAGACCTCCCATGGCGCCAAGAAGGACGTGCTGACCAAGTTCGCGGAAGAGACGGCGATGCAGATCGCCGCGATGGCGCCGCAGTTTGTCGACGCGAGTCGCGTGCCCGCCGCCGACAAGGACAAGCAGCGCGAGATCTTCCTGGCGCAGCTGGCGGAGGAAGGGAAGCCCGAGGCGGCTCGCCCCAAGATCGTCGAAGGCAAGCTCGCCAAGTGGCTCAAGGAAGTGACCCTGATCGATCAGCCGAGCGTGCTCGACAACGAGAAGACGGTCGACCAGGTGCGCGCGGCAGCCGAGAAGGAGCTCGGGGTCAAGCTCGCCATCCAGGGCTTCGTGCGCTACGAGCGTGGCGAAGGCCTGGCCACTCCGCAGGGCCCCGACTTCGCCGAGGAAGCTCGGCGCATGGCGGGCCAGAGCTGAGCGCCTCCGGCTGCGACGGGGGCGGCGCGTGGGCGCGATGAGAGTGTGCGCGATCTCCGTCGATCTCGACGAGATCCATCACTATCACGCGATCCATGGGCTCGCCGCTCCCGGTCCGGCCGCCGCTCATCAAGTGTACGGCTGCGCGCTGAGCCGCTTCCGCGACTTCGCCGCAGCCGAGCGCATCCCGCTCACCTTGTTCGCCGTCGGCGCCGACCTGGAGCGCGCGGAGAACGGTCGAGGTTTGCGCGAGCTGGCGGAGCGCGGTCACGAGATCGCCAACCACAGCTTCGACCACTGGTACGATCTGTCGCGGCGTCCCCGAGACGAAATGCGCCAGCAGGTCGAGCGCGCCAGCGCCGCCATCTCGGCGCAGACCGGCGTCCGCCCCTCGGGCTTTCGCGCGCCCGGCTACGTGATGAGCGACGGACTGTACGGCGCGCTGGCGGAGCTGGGCGTCAGCTACAGCTCCTCGGTTTTCCCGTGCCCGTACTACTATTTCGCCAAGCTGGCGAAGCTCGGGGCGCTCTGGCTGCGCGGCAGGGCTTCGGAGTCGATCGCGGCGGGCGCCGAGATGCTGCTGGCGCCGCGCGCGCCCTATCGCGTCGGGCAACCCTACTGGCGCGCGGGCTCGGGGCTGCTCGAGCTCCCGATCCAGGTCACGCCCCACGCGCGCTGGCCCGTGTTTGGCACGAGCCTGATGCTGCTCGGCCCCCGCGGCGCGCGCAAGCTCGTGCGCAGCCTGGCGCAGCAGGAGCTGGTGAACCTGGAGCTGCACGGCATCGACCTGCTCGACGCCGACGATCGCCTCTCCGAACTGGCGCCCCACCAGTTCGACCTGCGCATCCCGCTGGAACGCAAGTGGCAAACCCTGTCCGCGGTCGTCGACGAGCTGCGTGCGCTCGGCTTCAGCTTCCAGCGCCTGGACGAAGTCGCACGAGGAGTGCGCTGAGCAGGCCGCCCTTCAGCCCGTGACCCCTGGCCCCTTCTTCCAGGCCCGGGCGGTCGCGAAATCGACGCTGCTCGCTTTCATGAAGCGCAACGCCAGCGGCACCTTGCCCGCCACGAGCTCGTCCGGCGTGCCGCTGCCCGCCACGCGCCCTTCCGCCAGCAGATGGATCCGGTCGGCGATGCGCAGGGCGCTGGCCATGTCGTGCGAGATCACGATGCTGGTCACCCCGAGCCGCTCGCGCGTGCTCATGATCATCTCGTCGACGAGCTCGGTGGTGAAGGGGTCGAGCCCGCTCGTGGGTTCGTCGTAGACCACCAGCTCGGGCTCCAGCATCAAGGCGCGCGCGAGCCCCACGCGCTTGCGCATGCCGCCCGAGAGCTGGCTCGGGAACAGCTGCTCGACGTTGTTCAAGCCCAGCTCCGAGAGCTTGGCGCGGACCTGTTCGCGGATCTCCTTCTCGCTCAGTTTGGTGTGCTCGCGCAGCGGGAAGGCCACGTTCTCGAGCACCGTCATCGAGTCAAGCAAGGCCGCGTACTGGAACACCATGCCGAACTTGCGGCGCACCTGGTTCATCTCGCGGTCGTCGAGCGGCACGATGTCTTGCCCGGAGATCACGATCGAACCGCGATCGGGCTTCTCCAGGCCGATCAACAAGCGCAGCAGGGTGGTCTTGCCGGTGCCCGAGCCGCCGATGATCACGTTGATCTCGCCGCGCAGAAAGCTGATGTCGATCGCGCTCAGCACCGGCCGCGAGTTGAACGACTTGTAGATGCCCCGCACCTCGATGTGGGGCTCGTTGGCGCTCCTGGGCTGCGCGGCTGCCATCGATCGGGATCA
Organism: Polyangiaceae bacterium; assembly: GCA_035760985.1. Taxonomy (GTDB): domain Bacteria; phylum Myxococcota_A; class Polyangia; order Polyangiales; family Polyangiaceae; genus SZUA-265. Next base: position 7,839 of record DASTRX010000179.1, on the reverse strand, counting down.
TAGTCGCGACCGGGCAGGCGCGAGCGCGCAACGAGCTGACGGCCAACGGGCCTGTGTTGGGCGCGGCGGAGCCGCAGGGGTTGACGGAGGCCGACGTCTGTTGCTGGATGGAGGCCTATGACCTCGGATCAAATCGCGTCACTGCTCGAGCTGGCGGAGCCCAAGAAGGCGGACGGAGGCTGGCTCGAGCTGGGCCAGCACCATCTGACGTTGCACACGGCGTACAACGGAGCCTCGCTCAGTCTGGCGCGCATCGAAGGCGTGAAGCTGGCGGGGCCCCTGGTCTTTGCGCGTTCGGCGCGCGGAGAAACGCACGTGGTGCGCCTGGAAGACGTGTTCGCGGGCAGCATCGAGACGATGAAGGAAAAGGGCCGCAAGGCAGGCTTCGTGTGAGCAGCTCCGCAGCTTCTTCCGCGGGTTCTTCCTCGGGCTCCGTGGGCGGCGCGCGCAGCGCCTCGGCGATCGAGCCACTGAAGATCGGGCCGTACTCGTTCCGTTCGCGCCTGATCGTGGGCACCGGCAAGTACCGCGACGTGGCCCAGACCGAGGCGGCCCTGGTCGCCTCCGGAGCCGAGATCGTCACGGTCGCGCTCCGGCGCGTCAATTTGAACGAGCGCGGCGAAGGCTCGCTCATGGCGCTGCTGGCCAGTAAGCGCTGGACGATCTTGCCCAACACCGCCGGCTGTCACACCGCCGAGGAGGCGCTGCGCACGCTGCGGCTCGCGCGCGAGCTGGGCATGGATAACCTGGTCAAGCTGGAGGTGATCGGCGACCCGCGCACCCTCTACCCCGACAACGAGCAGACCCTGGAGGCCGCGCGCTTGCTGGTGAAAGAGGGCTTCACGGTGCTGCCGTACTGCATGGATGACCCGGTGCTGTGCCGCAAGCTGGAAGACCTCGGCTGTGCGGCGGTGATGCCGCTCGCGGCCCCGATCGGCTCGGGGCTGGGCATTCGCAATCCCTTCAATCTGCGCATCATCTTGGAGAGCGCGAAGGTGCCGGTGATCGTCGATGCCGGCGTCGGCACCGCCAGCGACGCGGCGGTGGCGATGGAGCTCGGCTGCGACGGTGTGCTGATGAACACCGCCATCGCCGGCGCGAGCGATCCGATCCTGATGGCGGAAGCGATGCGCGATGCGGTGATCGCAGGCCGCAAGGCCTTCGTCGCCGGCCGCATTCCGCGCCGCCTGCACGCCTCGGCGTCGAGCCCCGAGTCCGGGTTGATTTGAACGCCCGCTCGCGACGGCTCGGGTGGGCGTGGCACGTCTGGCCGGCGCTGTTCGACGCCGTCGCGATCCTGGTGGTGGGCTCGCTGCGGACGGCGCCGCCCGGCGCGGAGCGCTTCAGTGACAAGACGCTACACGGGATCGCGTTCGGCATCTTTGCCTGGCTCGCGGCGCGCGCGATCCGCTTCCTGCGCCCGACCTGGTCCGCCTCGCGCGTGCTGATCGGCGGCTTCCTCGTCAGCTCCGCGCTCGGCGGGGCGCTCGAGATCTGGCAAGGGCTGTTGCCGTATCGGGACTCCGAGCTGCTGGACTTCGTGGCGGACGCGCTCGGCGCCGGCGCGGTGATGCTGCTCACCGGCGCGGTCTGGCAGCTGCTGCGCTCCAGGGCCCCCGCGCCGTGACGGCGCCGAGGCTGATCGTGATCAGCGACAGCGAGCGCGGCGCGCGCGAGCAGTGGCTGCAGAACCTGCAAGGCGCGCTGTCGGCGGCACGCCCGGGCAGCGTACTGGTCCTGCTGCGAGATCCGGCGTCGCCGATCCGGGCGCGGCTCGAGCTGGGCCGGCACTTGCGCGGCTTGACCCGTGCTGCGGAGCAGCTGCTGTCGGTGAGCGATCGCCTCGATCTCGCCTGGCTGCTGGAGGCCGACGGGGTGCACCTGTCGGAGGCCAGCGTGAGCACGGAGGACGCGCGGCTCTTCGCTCGCGAGCACGGGCGCCGCTGGTGGGTGTCACGCGCGTGTCACGAGCCGCGCCGGCTGCTCGACACGCGCGCGGATGCGCTGCTGCTGTCACCGATCGCGGAGCCGCGCAAAGGGCGTCCGGCGCTGGGGCTCGACGGCGTGCGCGAGGCGCTGGAGCTGCGCGCTCGGCGGCCTCCAGAGCTCGGCGGCTGTGAGCTGTATGCGCTCGGCGGCATCACCCGGCACAACGCCGCAGAGATGATCGCCGCGGGAGCGCAGGGCGTGGCGTTGATCGGTGAGCTGTTCCTGCCCGGCGCGGCGCCGGCGCTGCTCGCGGCGCTCGGGATCTCGCAGCGGGAGCCAGGCTGAACAGCGGGCACTCCTGGCGCGCGCAGGGGCGCGCAGGACCGAGCCACCCCGAGCTCAGCGCTGGGGCCGTTCGAGCTTCACGGGATGGCCGAGCTTGCGCGACAGCACCTGCTCCAGGACCGCCCAGAGCTCGAGCTGGCCCTTGGTGTCGAGCCAGGCGCCGCGCGCCGCGTCCCAGTCGAAGTGCCAGGCGCTGCGCTCCGCCGCGAGCCAGATCTGGCGCGCCGCCAGGTGGCTGTTCACGACGTAGCGCGTGCGGTCCTCGAATTCGATCGTGATCACGTCCGCCCCGAGCTCTGCGAACAGCTCATCCGGGTAAGCGTCGAGCGCTGCCAGGAGAGCCGAGAGCTCGGGGAAGGCGAGGGCCTGATAGTCGTGCTCGGAGATACGATCCACGCGCTCGACTATAGTCGCGAACGGGGGCGTTGGGCTATTTGGGCAGCGCCGGAACGCAGGCCGGCGAAACACACTGAAACCCAGGCTGACAATCGTCGTTCGACTGGCAGGGCCAGGCGCACTTGCCGACTTGCATGTTGCAGCGGTGCGAGAGGCACTGCACGTCGGTCTGGCACGGGAACGCGACGGCCGAGGGCTGTGAGGTGGGAGCGCCGGTCGCCGGGGCGCCGGCGGGCGGCGGAGTCGCCGGATAGCCCGCGGGGGGCGGCTGGGCGGGGTACTGGCCCGGCTGCTGCGGATACTGACCCGGCTGCTGCGGATACTGACCCGGCTGCTGTGGATACTGGCCCGGCTGGGCTGGGTATTGGCCCGGCTGCTGCTGGTACTGGCCAGGTTGCTGCGGCGGCGGCTGCTCTTCGTTCTTGCTGCAGGCCGCGATCCAACAGGTACCGAGCACACCGACCGCGGCGGCCCGAAGCACGATCATTCGCATGTCCGTCATACGTCTCCCGGCTGAGAACCGTACCCTGCGGCCGCAGCCACGGCCAAATTAACCCCGGCCCACCACTCCAGTGGTCGCGGACCGCTGGCGCCGCAATACACCCCGCTCAGCGGACGCTAGCGCTTGTCGTGATTGGCGTTCCCGTGGCGCAAGAGCAACGCGCGCAGCTGCGGCTGGCGCTGCACCGCGGGCGAGCGCAACAGCTTGGCGATCAGCACCGGCGGCGTCGCGGGGAAGCGCGCAAGGTTCTGGATGAACAGGGTCGACAGGAACGACTGGTTGCACAGGATCTGCGTCGTGCGCGCGTCGAATGTGCAACCCGTGAGGCCCAGCAGGCAGCGCCCCTCCGTCTTGATGATCAGCGCGGCGCGCTCTTCCGAGTCCGCGTTCGCGAAGCTGGGCCTCAGCCGCGCGCGGACCTTCACGCGATTGCGCTCGGGCAGATCGCGATCGATGCTGAGCCGATAGATGTCGATCAGGCGCTTGTAGCGCAGCACGCGCTCCAGCACGTTCTCGGGCGTCTGCAGGTTCTGCAGCAGCCGGCGCTGCACGTGCTGGTCACGCAGCAGCTGCGCGCGCCGCGCCAGGATTTCGAGCCCGGCGGGCGTCTTGTGGTGCAAGGCGACCACGCGCGCGTGATCGAGGCCGAAATGCAGGTTGTCGAGCAGGGATGCGATCACCTCGGGCGCGGGATCGAGGCACAGCGCGAACAGCTCGGGACCCGAGACGTGGCGCGCGGAGTCCTGCCGCTCGCCGACCTCCAGCTCACGGAAGCGCGTCTCGTAGACGCGCCGGAAGTTCACCTCATCGACGGGCGGGGGCTTGCTGCCGGGCGGTCTGCTGTGCCGCGGCGGCAGCGACGATACGGAGCCCGGATCGGGCTCCGCGGCGGACGCGTGCAGATCGTGGCTCGACGCGCTCCCCTCGGGCATCGAGTCTCCGCTCCAGGGCTCGATACCGCTCGGCAGCTCGTCGTCGTTCGAGGCCGGGCTCCTGGGCGCCAAGCTCGGGGCCTCGAGCACATGCAGTTGCTCCAGATCGCGCACGACCACGGCGAGCCGCTCCGCATTCAGCCCCGTCGATTCGCAGGTGTCGGCCTCACCCAGCCCCGCCTCCAGGCAGGCCAGCACCAGGGCTTGCTCGTCGGACAGTTGCAGAGAGCCAGCCATCACTCGACGGGACGTCATGGGAACAATCGCTGGAGGACTCGGAAACCTGCCCGGCGGCGGGCCGGTTGGCATTAGCAGCGGCGGACCGGCGAGGAAGCTTTAGCGAACTGCGCCGGACTGGGTCGGCTATTTGGCCGCCAAACATCGTGACCACTGTCGACCCTTTGGGGGCGATGTGGTGAAGCGGCCGGAGACTTGGCCGTTGTTTTGGTTCGTGAAACAGAGGCCTCCCATGGGAGGACAGCGGACGTCCGCGGGGGACACCGGTGACGGGGCTGATGCGGAGCCCGTCCTGGAGATTTCACCCTGGTCGCCCGCGGCTCCAGTTCGGCGGGATGCGGCCTCGGGAGAGACCCAACGCCCCCCGGCGGCGAGCGCCCCGGGAGCCGTCGAGGCGAGCGCGCTGAGCTCGTTGATCCTGGAGCTGAACTCCAGCCTGGCACGGCTTCGACAACGCTTTCACGAGGTGACGGCGGTGGTGGAGGGTCTCGGTGGATTGCGCTCGCTGGGCGGAGAAGACGCGCTGATCGAGATGGCGATGTTCGCGCAGAGCCACGAGCACACGCTGGAGTCGGCGTGGGCCGCGCTGCTCGATTGCGAGCAGCTGGCGCGGCGCCTGGCTCAGCCGTCGGGAGCGCTGCCGCCGGTGGAACCGCCGCCCGTCTCGTCCGTGCCGATGGTGACGGAGCGCATCGCCGCGGCCCCGCGCGCGCCGGAGCTCGAGTCTGCAGCGACGCCGCCGGCGCCGCCCGCTGCGCCGGTCGACGAGGTGGCGCGCAGCGCTGCGACCGGGGAGGCGACTCGCGCGACGAAGCCCGCGCCTGCGGAGGGAGCCACCAAGCCCGCGCCCCCCGCGCCCGACGACGAGGAAGGCCCCGTCACGCAGGTCGACATTGCGCCGCCACGCGTGCTCCTGGTCGATGACGACCCTGCCGTGCTGCGTGCGTTCCGGCGCGTGCTGGCCACGGATCACGAAGTGGTCACGGCGCGCGACGGCGCGGAGGCGTTGCGGGTCGTGCTCGGCGGCGCGCAGGTGGACGCGATCATCTGCGACATCGGCATGCCCAAGCTCGACGGCCCCGCCTTCTTCTCGGAGCTGTTCGAGCTGCGCCCGCAGATGATGCCGCGGGTGGTGTTCTGCACCGGCGGGCAGCCCAACGAAAAGACCCAGCGCTTTCTGGAACGCCTGCAGGCCCCGCTGCTCTACAAGCCGGTCGCGGTCGACGAGCTGCGACAGGCGATCGCCGCCGTGCGCTCGCGCTGACGCGCCGCGCGGCCCTATACTGGGCACCCCATGGGCGCCGAACGCTGGATCCTGCACGCCGACATGGATGCGTTCTACGCGTCGATCGAGCAACGCGATCACCCGGAGTTGCGCGGGCTGCCGGTGATCGTCGGCGCGACCTCGCCGCGCGGGGTGGTCGCGGCGGCCTCGTACGAGGCGCGCCGCTTCGGCGTCCGCTCGGCGATGCCCGGCTTCCGTGCGCGGCAGCTGTGCCCGGGCGGGGTGTATCTGCCGAGCAACATGGCGCTCTACGCGCAGGTCTCCCGGCAGATCCAGGCCTTGTTCCACGATTTCACGCCGCTGGTCGAGCCGCTGGCCCTGGATGAAGCGTTCCTGGACGTCAGCGGATCCATGGACTTGTTCGGCGGCATCGAGGCCCTCGCGCGCGAGCTGAAGCGGCGCGTGCTGGAGGCGACGGGGCTTTGTGTGTCGGTAGGAGCGGCGCCCAACAAGCTGGTGGCCAAGATCGCCTGCAACCTGGGCAAGCCGGACGGGCTGCGCGTGATCGCGGCGAGCGAGGTGCGGCACGCGCTGGACCCGCTCGCGATCGGGGAGCTGTGGGGAGTTGGCCCGGTGCTGGAGCGCAAGCTGCAAGCGATCGGCGTCCGCACCTTCGGCGAGCTGGCGCGCCTGGAGCGAGCGCCGCTGGAGGCGCTGGTCGGGCGCCGAGCATCGGAGTTGCAGGCGCTGGCACGCGGTGAGGACACGCGCGAGGTCGAGGCCCAGCGCTCGCCCAAGTCGATCGGCGAAGAGAACACCTTCGAGAGCGACGTGCAGTCGGAGGCGCGCGTCGACGAGGTGCTGCGCGCGCATGCGGACGCCGTGGCGCGCCGCCTGCGCCGCGCCGGCTACCGCGGCCGCACCATCCATTTGAAGATCAAGCTGGCGCGTGCCGATGCTGCGCGAGCTGGGGCGCGCGGTCCGCAGTATCCGTTGCTGTCGCGCAGCAAGACGCTGCCGGATGCGACGGACGACGCCGAGCAGATCTCCAGCGTGGCGCGCGCGCTGTGGCGATCCGCGGCGCTGCGCGTGCCGATCCGCTTGCTCGGGGTTTCGGTCTCCGCTCTCGAATCGAGCGGCGGGGGGCAGGGACAGCTCGGCTTGTTCGAGCCAGGCGCGGCTCGGTCTCGAGCCAGCTCGGGAGCAGGCGCGGGTGTGGATCCGATCCGCGCCCGCGGACGCCTGGGTCCTACCTTGGACGCCATCACCGAACGTTTCGGGAGCCAGGCCATCGGCAGGGCGGTCGAAGCGCCGGGCAAAGTCACACACGGTCGCGGCATCAAGCGCGGCAGCTGAGCCGCGGCGCGCGCCGCGGGGACTTGCGCGGCTTGCCGATCGCTGAAACGCTACGAGCATGCAGTGCAAATGGCTCGAGGTCGCCGCGGCGCTGGGGGCGTGCGCGCTCGCCGGCTGTATGGGCGGGGGCGTGCAGTTTTCGGGAAGCCGGCAACCGGCGGTGACGCTAGCGGAGGGCATCGAGGTGGGCGCGCGCCCGCCGCAAGGCCTTCAGCGCCTGGGCGAGGTCAACGCCGAGTGCAACTCGCTCGATCCCGGCGATGAGGTGAAGGACGCGCGCGCCAGCGATCTCGACTGCTCCACCGGGCTGTTGCAGGCAGCGCTGCGCGAGGCGGCGGCGGAATCGGGCGGCAGCTTCCTGACACAGCCCGAGTGCGAAGAGAAGCGCGACGAAGACGCTGCGCGTCCGAGCTGGAGCGGTTGCAACGGACAAGTGTGGGGGCCGGAAAAGGGTCGCGCGAAGGCCACGCAGCTGCCGCCCTTCGAATCGGCTCGCGACGCGTGGCGCATTCGCATCGACTTCTGGCCGGCGCTGAAGGGCAAGCGCCGTCCGCTGCAAGACGCCGAGAGCGTGGCCGAGGTCGACTTCCCGCGCGTCGGGCAAGTCAAGCTCGGCGATCTGTCCGCCCGTTGCGACTCCGGTTGCGCGCAGGGCAGCATGCATCGCGGGCTGCGCTCGGCCGCGGCCTGGCTCGGTGCGAGTACCGTGGTCGGCGTACGCTGCATCCAGCAGGAGCAGGCCCTGACCTGCGCCGCGAGCATCAGCGCGCCCGAGCGCGACGAGAGCCTCGCGGGGGTGCCGTAGCGTGGAGTGGACGCTGGTTCGACATGGCCAGAGCACGGCCAATCGCGACGGTCTTCTGCAAGGTCGCTCGGACGCGCCCTTGAGCGAGCTCGGGCGCCGTCAGGCGGCCCAG
>DASTRX010000178.1:0-28337 GCA_035760985.1 Polyangiaceae bacterium | reverse complement strand
CCGACGACATGGGCCTGGGCAAGACCCTGCAGACCATCACCCTGCTCTGGATCGAGCACGGCGTGCGAGCGGCGACCAAGCCCAGCCTGGTCGTGGTGCCGACCAGCCTGATCCAGAACTGGAAGCGCGAGCTGGAGCGCTTCGCGCCCGAGCTCAGCGTACGCATCTGGCACGGCAGCACACGCACCGGGCAAGACCCGGCGGCGGACGGCGTACAGGTCATCGTCACCAGCTACGCGCTCCTGGTCCGCGAGCTCGAGCGCTGGCAGGCGCTCGAGCTCCACTACCTGATCCTGGACGAGGCGCAGGCGATCAAGAACCCGCGCGCCGCGGCGCGCGAAGCCGCCTGCAGACTGAACGCCGACATCCGCCTGTGCCTGAGCGGCACCCCCGTGGAAAACCACCTGGGCGACCTGTGGTCGCTGTTCGACTTTCTGGCGCCGGGGCTGCTCGGCAACGCGGCGCAGTTCCAGGCCAGCTATCGCACGCCGATCGAGAGCGAGCGCAACGAAGACCAGCTGGAAGCGCTGCAGCGCAGCGTCGGCCCCTACATCCTGCGCCGCACCAAGGAACAGGTGGCCTCCGATCTGCCGCCCAAAAGCATCTTCGTGCGCCCGGTCCAGCTCGGCCCCGAGCAACGCCGGCTGTACGAAAGCATCCGCGTGGCGGCACACGCCGACGTGCGCCGGGTGGTGCAAGCCAAGGGCATCGCCGGCTCGACCGTCACCATCCTGGACGCTCTGATGAAGCTGCGACAGGTGTGCTGCGATCCACGGCTGGTGCAAGTCCAAGCTGCGCGGCGCGTGAACGAATCCGCCAAGCTCGCGTTCCTGTTCCGCCTGATCGCGGCCGAGCTGGCCGAGAAGCGCCGCATCCTGGTGTTCTCACAGTTCACCAGCATGCTGGCCCTGATCGCGGAGGGCCTGGAAGAGCGCGGCATCCGCCACGCGCTGCTCACGGGGGCCACAGCCGACCGCCAGCGCCTAGTCGACGCCTTCCAGCAAGGGCGCGTGGAAGTCTTCCTGATCAGCCTCAAGGCAGGCGGCACCGGACTCAACCTGACCAGCGCCGAGACCGTCATCCACTACGACCCCTGGTGGAACCCCGCGGCGCAGGCACAGGCCACCGACCGTGCGCACCGCATCGGCCAGACCAAGCCCGTCTTCGTCCACCAGCTGATCGTCGCTGGCAGCGTCGAAGAACGCATGCTCGACCTCCAGAGCCACAAACGCGAGCTCGCCCAGCGCCTCACCGGCACGGCCAACGCCGGCGTGGGCGAGAGCCGCGGCTTCTCCGAAGGCGAGCTGGCAAGCCTGTTCTCGCCGCTCACCTGAGCTCAACGCGCGGTACGGCTCACCATCTCCACGACGACCGCACCCTCGGCAAGCAGCGCCTCACCTTCCCGCGTCAAATAGATGCGATATTCCTTCGTCGGCCAGGCTGGCGCGATGTCGACCAGTCCCCGCCCCTCGAGGCGGGTCATCAGCCGTGAAATGCTGGCCTTGCCAAGCTCCAGACGACGGCAGACCTGAACCTGCGAAACGGCATCGCTCGTCTCGCGATGAAGGATCGCGAGACTGTCGAGAACGAGCCACTGAAAGAACGACAGATCAAAGCGCGCCAGTGCCCTTTCCACTCTGCGCTGCCATCGCCTCGCCGCCAGCCAGTGCTGCAGCCACGCCTGCGCGTCAGCCCTTCCCTGCGCTTCACCTCCGTTCCCTGCAACACCGAGCGATGACATGGCGGACCTCCAGTCCCGGACCGGATGCAAACCGCGGGCCCGCGCTGCGAGAGGCTTCCCTCGAACAGGATCTACTCACGCACTGGGCGCTCCGCGGCCGCCGGAGGGCCCCTCGCGCACGCAAATCTCAGGTTCCCCGGGAAACCTCATTCGCAACCCCAACACCACCTCCGTTCCCCGGGAAACCTCATTCGCAACCCCAACTCCACCTCCGTTCCCCGGGAAACCTCATTCGCAACCCCAACTCCCCCCTTGTTCCCCGGGAAACCTCATTCGCGCGCCCAACTCCCCCTCCGTTCCCCGGGGAACCTCACGGGGCGCTGGCAGCACCCCTCCGTCGGGGCGCTGTGGCGTGGCAGGTTCGGCATCGCCATGGCGGCCGCCGTCGCCGGATGGATGCGGACGGTGCGCCGTCGCAGGCGTCGGCGTCGACGTCGCGGGCTGCTAGCGGGTGATGACCACTTTGCCGAAGTGTTGGCCGCTCTTGAGGTAGCGGTAGGCTTCTTGGACGTCGTCGAAGCTGAAGGTGCGGTCGATCACGGGAGTGAGTCCGCCGACTTCGACGGCGCGGCAGAGCGCCTCCAGCTGGCGCCGCGTGCCAACGTAGATGCCGCGCAGGACCAAGCGCTTCCACATCACGTTGAGCGGCGAGGGGTTGTGCTCGGGCATGCCGGTGAGCACGCCGATCAGACTGACGTTGCCGCCGAAGCGGCAAGCGTTGACGGAGCGCTCCAGGGTGCCGACCCCGCCGACCTCGAGCACATGGTCCACGCCGACGCCCGCGGTGAGCTCGCGCGCCCGCTCATCCCAGGCAGGCACTTCCGTGTACTGGATGGTGTGGGTGGCCCCCAGCTGGCGGGCTCGCTCCAGCTTTTCCTTGCTGCTGGAGGTGATGATGGTGCGCAAGCCCATCAACTTCGCCAGCTGCAGGCCGAAGATGGAGACGCCGCCCGTGCCGAGCAAGAGCACCGTCTCGCCAGCGCGGGCTCCGGCCTCGGTGAGCGCCGCCCACGCCGTCACCCCCGCGCAGGGCAGCGTGGAGGCCTGCTCGAAGCTGAGGCTCGGCGGCGCCGCCACCAGCCCCCGCGCGCTCAGCACCACGCGCTCGGCGAGCACGCCGTCGATGGATCCGCCCAGCGCCGAGGCCTTGCCGTCGGCGGTGAGCTCGCCATCCTCCCAGCCCTGGAAGAAGCTGGTGACGACGCGGTCCCCCGGCGCAAACTCCTTCACGCCGGCCCCCACCGCCACCACTTCGCCAGCTCCGTCCGAGAGCGGCACCAGCGGCGGCGCGCGCAATACCTTGTCGTTGCCCGGGTAGCCGCCGCGGGGCATCGACAGGTCGCGGTAGTTGAGCGACCAGGCCCTCATGTCCACCAGGACCTGGCCGGGCCCGGGGCGAGGACTCTCCACCTCGGCGATCTGCAGCGAGGCAATTCCCTTGGGTTCGCGGATCTCGTAGCGGCGCATGGGCGCGAGACTACTCTGAAGTCGTGGACAACGTCACCCACACCCTCGCCGGCCTGGTCGCCGCGCGCGCTGCTCTATATCTCCGTGACCGCCGCGCTCCTGCCGGCGGCCCGGCGCTGGCGTTCGCCACGCTGACCGCATCGGCGTTCGCAAACAACGCTCCGGATCTGGATTTTTTGTACCGCAGCCTCACGCCGGGCAAGCTCGGCTATCTGCTGCACCATCGCGGCCACACGCATACCCTGCTCGCGAGCCCCGTCCTCGCGCTGTTCTGTCTCACGCTTGTCGCAGGGTTGCTGCGGCTGCGCGGCCAGCGCTTGAGCCGCCCGGAGTGGGGCTTTCTGCTCGCTGTGAGCGTCGCAGGCGGCTTTCTGCACGTGGCGATGGACTTCGGAAACAACTACGGCGTCCATCCGTTCTGGCCGCTCGACGACCACTGGTATTACGGTGACGCGATTTTCATCGTCGATCCGTGGCTGATGATCGCGCTCGGCGGGATCGTGTTCGGAACGACGCAGAGCCGTGTGGGGCGGTCGCTGATCGGGCTCATCCTGGTGCTCTTGTTGGCCCTGGCGTGGTTCATGGCGCTCAGTGGGCAGACGCGCGCCCCGAGCCCTGCCCCGCATCCCTGGCTGGCAGCGTTGCTCACCGCCGCCGCCGGCGCTTGGCTCGCCTGGATGCGGCGCAGCTCGCCGCTCGCCCGGCGCTGGTCGGGAGCGGCGGCGCTCCTGGTGTTTCTCGGGATGCAACTGGTGGCGCGAGGCAGCGTGCGCGCGCGGGTGCGCAGCGGGCTCGATCCGCGCTTCGAGCTCAGCAGCCTGGCGTCGACGCCGCTGCCCGGCAATCCGCTGTGCTGGTCGGTGCTGGCCGCCGGCGTCTCCGGCGTGCAGTCAGCAGACCCCCAGTACGAGGTCCAGCACGCGCTGGTGTCGGCCTGGCCCGCGCTCCTGCCCACGAAGATCTGCGGCCCGGCGCTGGTGCGCGCGACGGCGCCGCTCGAGGATCCGTCGCCGCCGTTGCGCGAGCTGCCGGGCGTGGCCTGGGGCCGCCGCTTCCGCGCGCCGCTCGCGCAGTTGCAGGCGCTCTCGCGCGATTGCGTGGCCAGCGCGTTCCTGCGCTTCGCGCGCATCCCGTTCTGGATCCAGGAGGGAGCGCGGGCCACGCTGGTCGGCGACGCGCGCTTCGACCGCTCACCCGCCCTCGATTTCACGGATCTGCCGCTGGAGCGTGGGGCGGAATGCCCGCGCAACCTGCCACCTTGGCAGCCACCGCTCGAGCTGCTGGAACAGGGCTCGCAGCCGATCGGCCCTTGATTTCTTCAGAATGGGCCCCCTGGCGCGCGCGCGCCGAGGGCGATAGAGATCCGCCAGGATGTCCGCGCCGGTAGGTCCCCAGCGCTGGTTCGCGCGCTGCGCGGCGGCCTTGGTCGGGTACTTGTTGTTCGTGATCGTGTTCGGCGCCTGGGTGCGCATCACCGGCTCGGGCGCGGGCTGCGGCGAGCACTGGCCCAGCTGTCAAGGCGTGCTCGTTCCGCGCACGCCCAGCCAGGCCACGCTGATCGAGTACTCGCACCGCTTGACCAGCGGCCTCCTGGGCATCGCCTCGCTGCTGCTGCCGATCGCGGCCCTGCGCATCTTTCCGCGCGGCCATGGCGCCCGGCGCTGGAGCGCGGCCGCGCTGTTCTTCGTGGCCGTCGAGGCGGCGATCGGAGCGCTCCTGGTCAAGCGCGGACTGGTCGCCGACAATGCCTCGCTGGCCCGCGCGGTGGTGGTGGCGTTGCACCTGGTCAACACGCTGCTGCTGACCGCCAGCGCCGCGCTGACCGTGGCGAGCGCGAGCCCCGTGCCGGAGCCAGCCCGGCCCATCCTGGACTGGCGCTCCGCGGGCGTGCTGGTGGGGCTCGGCATCGTGGCCGCGAGCGGCGCGGTCACGGCGCTGGGGGACACCCTGTTCCCCGTCGGCTCGCCCCAGTCGCTCTCGGACCATTTCCTGGTGCAGCTGCGCGTGGTGCACCCGATCCTGGCGAGCGCGCTGGTGCTGGGGGCGATCGCCTGGGCTCGCTGGATGGCGGGCGTGACTGCCGCGCGCCCCTGGGCCACCGCGGTCGGAGCCCTGGCCCTGCTGCAGCTCGCCGTGGGCGGCCTGAATATCGTGCTGCGCGCGCCGGGCGCCCTGCAGCTCACCCATCTGCTGATCGCGCAGCTGCTCTGGATCAGCGCCGTGCTGGCGGCGCGCAGCTACGCTCACGCCTCAGCGCGAAACTAATCCCGGGTTGGCGCTGACGATCCGGCCCTGATCGTCGTAGACGTAGAAGCCACGGTTCGTCTTGCGCCCGAGCCAGCCGGCGGAGACCAGGTTGCGCAGCAGCGCGGCGGGGCGATACTTGTCGTCGCCCAGATCCGTTTGCAGCACGTCCGCGATCGCCAGCACCGTGTCCAGCCCGATCAGATCGGCGAGCTTGAGCGGCCCCATGGGATGGTTGAGGCCGAGCTCCGCGCCGCTGTCGATGTCCTCGATGCTGGCCAGGCTCTCCTGCAAGGCGAAGCAGGCCTCGTTCAGCATCGGGATCAACACCCGGTTCACGATGAAGCCCGGCAGATCCCGGCTCACGACCGGCGTCTTGCCCAGCAATTCTGCGAACTTCGTGACGCAGCCGAGCGTCTCCGCGCTGGTCTGCACGCCGCGCACGATCTCGACCAGCTTCATGCGCGGGACGGGGTTCATGAAATGCATACCGGCGACCTGCGCGGGGCGCTGCGTGACTCCGGCGAGCGCGCTGATCGAGATCGAGGAGGTGTTCGAGCACAGCAGCGCGCTGGGCCGAGTGCCGCGATCGAGGCGCCGAAACAGCTCCAGCTTGAGCGTGCGATCCTCGGTCGCGGCCTCGATCACGATGTCCACCTCCGCCGGGGACTCGCTCTCGACCGTGATCCTGCCGAGGGTATCCTCCAGCTCCTGACGGCCGAGCTTGCCGCGCGCGACCAGTCGGTCCAGGCCCGCTCGCATGCGCTCGACGGCTCGCTCGGCGTGCTCGCGACGGACATCGCTCAGGATGACCTCGAGGCCCTGCGCCGCGCACACCTGCGCGATGCCCGATCCCATTTGCCCCGCACCGACGACGCTGACGCGCTGAATCTGCTCTGCCTGCATGCGCAAGCACGCTGTCAGAGCCGCCCGCGTCGGTCAACGGCCCGAGGCAGCGCGGTTGTGCTATGCTTGTCGCAATGTTTCGTTGGGCAAAGGCCAGCAGCGCAGCACAGCTTTGGCTTCTCGCCGGGGTGAGCTCGGCCGTGCTCGGTGGCGCTTGCAAAAGTGAAAAAGGCGCCCCCGCGCCCGCTAAAGCAGCAGGTGAGGCGGCCGTAGACGGCAGAGACGTCGAGGTGAAGAGCACCGAGCAGGGGCTCGTGATCGCCTCGAAGGACGGCGCGAATACGATGCGGCTGGACACGATGTCCGGCAAGGTTCCCGACGACTGGCCGAAGGACATCCCCATGTATCCGGGCAGCAAGATCGAGCTGAGCATGAAGCTCGGCAGCGGCTACACGCTGACGCAGGAGACGCCGGACCCGCCCGCGAAGGTGGCGGAGTTCTACAAGGCGCAGCTCGCCCAGATGCAGTCGCGCAGCTCGGTGGATATCGGCAAGAACCAGACGCTGCAATGGAGCGATGAGCAGAAGCCGTTGCAGGTCACGCTGGCGCTGACCGCGGGCGAAGGCAGCAAGCCGACGCGCGCCACATTGATCCTGACACGAGATCGCAGCCCGCTCTCCGCGGGCGGCGGCTCGAGCCACTGAGAGGTGAGATGAACATTCGAGCTTCCAACGTTCCGACGGCAATGCTGTGCCTGCTGCTCGCCGCCGGCCTGGGCGCGTGCGAGCGCGACAAGGGGCCCGCCGCGCAGGGCCCCGCGCCGGCGTCCGTATCGCGCCCCCTCACGACGCGGCTGCCCAGCGATTGGCCGAGCCAGGTGCCGACCTATCCCGGCGGCAAGATCCTGACCGCCGGAAAGATGAAGACCGGCGGCATGATGGTGCAGCAGACCGATGACGCACCCGCGAAGGTCGTGGACTATTACAAGGCGCAGCTCAGCACGATGCACCTGGTGAAGAACGTCGACAAGGGCGTGACGCAGTCGCTCGCCTGGACCGATGATGCCCAGCCGCCGCTGCGCGTGTCGCTGAGCGTGGGCACGAACGCCAAGACCAACGCCACCTTCGCGAACCTGCGCGTCACCCACTCCGCCACGGACGAGGCCACGGACGTCGCCGCTGCCCCAGGCCAGGCCGGCGCCGCCGCACAGTAACCTCGGGCGCTGGCGCGCCAGTAACCCTCAGGCGCCGGCGCGCCAGCTCGAGACCAGCCGCGCCAGCTCCGCCACGTGCTCGGGCGGGGTGTGCTTCGAGATGCCGTGACCCAGGTTGAAGACAAAGGGCCCGCCGGAGAGCGCGCGCAGGATGCGCTCCGTCTCGCACTTCAGCTCCGGGCCCCCCGCCACCAGGAGCTGCGGATCCAGGTTGCCCTGCACGCAGCGCCCAAGCCCGCGCTGCAAGCGCTCGGCGGCCCAGGCGACGGGCACGCCGCTGTCGAGCGCGATGCAGTCCGCCTGCGTCGCCTCGGCGAAGCCCTGGTAGAGCAAGCCGGCGCCGCGCGGAAAGGCGATCAGCGGCACGCGCGGATGACGCGCGCGCACGGCGGCGATGATCGCGGCCACCGGCTTGACGCACCAGCGCTGGAAGTGCGGCTCGGGCAACAGGCCCGCCCAGGTGTCGAACAGCTGCAGCGCCTCCGCGCCGGCCTGCACCTGGCGATCGAGGTACTCGACAGTGGCTTCGCTCACCAGCTCGATCAGGCGATCGAAGCTCGCCGGTTCGCGCAGCGCCCACTGCTTGAGCACGCCGTGCTCGGGGTCGCCGCCGACGCGGCCCTCGACCATGTACGTGGCCACCGTCCAGGGCGCGCCGGCGTAACCGATCAACGTCACCGCCGGCGGCAGCGCCGCCGCCAGCCTGCGGATCGTCTCGTAGATCGGCGCGAGGCTCTCGTGCAGCCGCGCGAGGCTCAGCCGCTCGATGTCGCGCGGGGTGCGGACCGGCGGCTCCAGCACCGGGCCATCCCCCTCTCGATACTCCAGCGTCTGACCCAGGGCGGCCGCGATCTGCGGCAGATCCGCGAACACGATCGCGCCGTCCAGCGCGAAGCGCCGGATCGGCTGCAGCGTGACCTCCGCCGCGTGTTCGGGCGAGGTGCACAGCCCCAGCATGCCCCCCGCCTGGTCGCGCGTGCGCAGATACTCGGGCAAGTAGCGCCCCGCCTGGCGCATCAACCAGATCGGCGGGCGCTCGGTCACTTCGCCCGCGAGGGCGCGCAGCAGCAGTTTGTTCTTGGCAGGGGGGCTCATCGGCCGCCCACGTTAGCGTAAGTCAGTCGACGCGGACCAGGCGGACGTCGAGCCGCTGGGCTTCAGCGTCGGCTTCGACGACGAGAAAGTGCCGTCCGATCTGGTCGAAGCGCTCGGGGATCGCCCCGCCCCCGCCGCTGATGTACGCGGGTATGCCGGCGTTGTCGAAATGGTAGTAGCTGTGGATGTGGCCGTAGAGCGTGAGGTCCACGCCGCCCTCGGCCAGCCGCGCGAGCAGCTTGGCAGCCTCGCTGCGGCTGGCGAAGGCGCCGTTGCGCACGCCGAACGGGTCGAGCGGAGGGATGTGCATGGCCACCACGTGCAGCTGGTCCCGCCCCGCCTCGAGCCACTGCGCGAGCCAGCCGAAGACGATCGGATCGACGGTGGCGCTCGCGGAATCGATCAGGCTGAAGCGCACGCCGCGGTACTCGAAGCTCTGGCTGCCGCGGCCAAAGTAGTCGTGGAACAGCGTGGGATTCTGGCCGAGCTCGTGGTTGCCGAGCGTCGTGTAGTAGGGCACTCGCAGCTGGGTCAGCTCGGCCTGGAAGCGCTCCAGCTGCTCGCCGGTGCCGCGCTCGGTCAAGTCGCCCGCGCCGAGCAGGAAATCGAGACCTTCCGGCTCGGCGGCGATCGCGTTGAGCCGGGTGTAGATGTCCTGGACGCGGTTGATCGCCTCCTGCACGTCGCTGAGCACGGCGAAGCGAAAGCGCCCGGGGCGCTCGCTCTCGGGCGGGGCGATGGTGAGCTCGAGCTCGCGCAGCTCGGGCGGCGGCGCCAGCTGGAAGCGGCAAATGCCGCTGCGGTCGCGCTCGCCGGAGAGCACGGGCAGCTCCGGCGCCGCGGCGAGCTGTGCGCCCGGCATGCAGTTGGCGACCTCGATCCAGAGCTCGCCCGGGGGAGGCTCACTGTACGCGAGCTGCAACCGCAGGCGCGGCGCGCTCTCCCAGAGCGAGACGTAGCCGGGCTCGAGCTGGCGCACGACGCCCTGCCCGCCCTCGATCTGCGCGCGCAGCGCCTCGACCTCGGCTTGCCCGATCTCCGCATCCTGCCGCGCCCGCTCCTCGCTGGGGCGCAGGCAGCCGCACACCGCGAGCGTGCACGCGAGGGCGGCCCTGCCCGCCATCAGCGCGGCGCCCTTTCGCCGCCGAGCCGCAGCACGGCGGCGAGCCCGAGCACCCAGGCCGAGCCGAGCTGTGCCTCGGCGCGCAAGGCCCAGTCTTCCGCCAGAGCCAGCTCACCGCGCAGGCCGAAGTGCCCCGGGACGCCGCTGCCCAGGCCGTTCGCCTTCAAGCCCCCGGCGAAGCCGTCATGGCGATGGTCGTAGTACAGCTCCAGCTCGGAGGCGCGCGGCAGGTACAGGCCGAAGCCGGCGTGCGCGAGCAGCAAGCTGCTGTTGTTCAGCGCGCTCACGCCGGGCACGTCGAACGAAAACCACTGCTGCGCCCAGCCCGCGCCCAGCTGGAAGAACGCGCCGCGCACATCCGGGAGCAGGCGCGCGGAGTCGAGCCGAGCCTCCAGCTGCAGCTCGAAGACGCGCGTCACGAAGCCGGAGTCGTCGAAGCGATGCTCGATGTAGCCGAGCTGCGGTTCGAGGTACGTGCCGTCGCGCGCCCGATCGCTCGGGGCCGCAACGCCCGCAACGCGCTGCTCGAGCAAGCGCAGCCCGGACAGCAGCTCGTAGCGCTGGTTGTGCTGATCGGGTGCGTGGGCGGTGTCCAGCCGCAGGTGCAGCGCGGGCCCGGCGCCCAGCCGCGCCTCGAGGCGGGTGGTGAGGAAATGGTGGAACGCGAACTGCGGATCGTCGACGTAGGTGTAGCCGAGCGCGGACTCGAGCAGCGCGCGCCGCTGCGACGCTTCCCCCCAGCCCTCGCGCGGCGCCCAGGTCGCGTACAGGCTGCTGAGCAGCGAGAGCCCGAAGGTGCTCACGCCCGCCACGGCGAGCAGCGCCGTCGGGCCCACCAGGTTGCGCGCCGCGCCGGTGCGGAAGAGCACCGCGCCCGCGGCGAACGTGGCGAGCAGGCCCGAGCCCTCCGCGAGCAGCAGCCGCTCGCTGGTCTCGGTGCGCCCCTGGAGCCAGGTGCCCGAGCCGTGCACGATCACGCCCGGGAACACGGCGGCGATCTGCGGCCAGGGTGCCGGCGCGCGCGGTTCCGTGTCGGGTGCGACGGCGGGGGGCTCGCCGGGCTCGGCCTGCGGGGCCGCACCCCGCGCGCTGTCAGCGCACAGCGCGACAGCGAGGGCCGCCGCGAGGGTCACCGTGCCCCAGCGACCCGAGGGCCCTCCGCGCTCGCGGCCAGCGCCCGCTAGACGATCCAGCGCGCGAGCACACACGTGACGTTGTCGGGGCCGCCCCGCTCATTCGCCGCGTGGATCAGCCCCTGCGTCGCGATCGACAGATCGGGCGTCGAATCGATGATTTCGAAGATCTCCTGGTCGGAGCAAGGCCCCGCCAGGCCGTCGGTGCAAAGCAGCACCACGTCACCTTCTTGCGGCAGCTCGAAGCGCGTGTCGACCTTGACGCTCTCCTTCATGCCGAGCGCGCGCACGATCACGTTCTTGTGGGGGAAGTTGGCGATCTCTTCCTCCGTGAGCCGCTTCATCTTGCGGTAATCGTTCAGCAGCGAGTGGTCTTCCGTCAGCTGCTCCATCTGGTGGTTGCGGATGCGGTAGACCCGGCTGTCGCCCACGTGGGCGATGTGAATGCCGTCTTCCACGGCGAAGATGGCCACCATCGTGGTGCCCATCCCGCGCTGCTTGTGGTTGCTCTGCGCGGTCTCGAAGATGCGAAGGTTGCTCAGCTTGATGGCAGTGACGAGCCGGTTCTCTTCGTAGCCCCGGCTGTGGTCCATCTTGTAGGGCCAGGTCCGCTCCGGGTCCTCTTCCGTCATCTGGAAGAACTCGCGCATCGTCTCCACCGCGAGCTGGGACGCCACCTCGCCAGAGGCGTGACCTCCCATGCCATCTGCGACGAGGTAGAGACCGTGCTCGGAGAAGATCGCGAAGCTATCTTCGTTATGCTTCCGTTTGCGTCCGACGTCGGTCTGACCGGCAACTTCGATTCTCAGCGGAGGCGACACGTCAGGCTCCAGTCTTGACTGGGAAGACAGATTCCGTCAATGCCGTCGTGATCCGGCACCATCAGGGCGCTGCCGGGATCGTGACGGGTGCACGGAGTGGCAGGTTCAGCTCCCGAAACCTGCCTGCCCCGTACACCAGCAGCCGTACCGTCGGCTCGGGCGGGCTGGCGTCCGTGGGCGGGGCCCCCGCCGGCGGGGCTGGCGTGGGCGGGGCTGGCGCCGCCGCACTGCGTCCCGCGCCGGATAACGCGATGCGGTTGATGGTATCCCGCAGCTCATCGGGCGTCGCGACCGGGGTGTCGTTGACGGCCACGACGAGATCGGCCGACTCATCACCGCCCTTGCCGCTGGGCGCACGCAGGCCCGCTCGTTCGGCGGGGCTGCCCGCATCGACGGCAATCACGCGCACTCCACCGACGGTCCCGGAATGCCCGGGGACGCCGCGGAAGCCCAGCCATGCCGCGGGCAATGGCTCGCGCGGCGGTGCCGCGCGCAGGAACTGCTTGATCGCGCTGACCGGGATGCCAAACGAGCTCATGCGGCAGTCCTGCCGATTTGCGGGATCACAGGCCTGCCCCACCAGGGCCACCACGTCTCCCGCCTCGTCGCAGATCGGGCTGCCCAGCTCGTCCTCAGCGACGGTCGTGCCCAGCACGAGCGCGTCTTCGAGGTTCGCGCCGTCGCGACCGAGCAGCACCTGGCGCGCCTTGACGGAGATCGCCGAGTCGCTCACCTCTCTGCCGCGCCCGCCGAAGCGGCGCAGCTTCACTCCCTCGGCGGTGGGATCGACGCTCGACGCGCGCAGCCCTTCCGTCCAGAAGCCCCCCTCGGGCGCGAGCAGGGCGAGATCCCAGGTGCGGTCCGTCTCCACGACCTTCACGCCGAGCAGGTGATCATCGGCAAATCGCGCCTGCACGTGGTTTCCGCTGCCGAGCGCGGAGAGCGCCGTGAGGATGCGACCGTCGGAGCGCAGCACCACCCCAAA
Source organism: Polyangiaceae bacterium (assembly GCA_035760985.1). Taxonomy (GTDB): domain Bacteria; phylum Myxococcota_A; class Polyangia; order Polyangiales; family Polyangiaceae; genus SZUA-265. Next base: position 15,669 of record DASTRX010000178.1, on the reverse strand, counting down.
GCCGATCCGGCGCCCGGCACGCTCCAGCCGCACGATGCCCGCGCGCGGAGCGGCCAGGGAGCTGCTGCGGGCGGAGGCGGGCGCGGCCGGGGCCGCGGGCGCGCTGGGCGCTGCGGCGGGAGCAGGCGCAGCGGGAGCAGCGGGAGCAGCGGACTCCGCCGCTTCCGCGGCAGCGGCGACGGTGCTGGAGGCGAGACGAACAGCCAGCGCCGCGCACGGCAGCGCGGTGGCCCGGACCCAGTTTCGAAGCATATTGCCCAGTGTAGCCCGCATTTGGCAGCGCGCGGCGCGCTCCAGCGACTTCAGCGCGGCCTCAGCTCGCGAATCCCGAGCTCGCCCGCGACCACCACCACGTCCGCCCTGGCGATAAATAAGCCCGTCTCCACCACACCGGGCACCTGCTGGAGCTCGCGGTCGAGAGCCGCGGGATCGGCGATCACGCCGGCGTGCAGGTCCAGGATGTGGTTGCCGGAGTCCGTCACGAAGGCCCTGCCCTGGCGCTCGCGCAGTGTCACCTTGCCCCAGCGTTCCAGGGCGCGCTGCGCGTTGCCCATTCCGAAGGGCAACACCTCGATCGGCACCGGCCACTTCTCCCCGAGCTGCCCGCTCAGCTTCGACTCGTCGACGATGATCACGTTGAACGCCGCGGCCCGGTTCACCAGCTTCTCGCGCGTGTGCGCGCCCCCGCCGCCCTTGATCAGATCCAGCTTGCGGCTGACCTCGTCAGCGCCGTCGACGCACACGTCGACGTCCCAGGGGCCCGCGTCGGACAGCAGGGGCACGCCCAGCGTCTGCGCGAGGCGCCGGCTCTCCATGCTGGTGGCGACCCCGGTGAGCTCGCGGCCCGCGGCGACCAGGCGCGCCACGGCCTCGATGAAGAAGGCGGCAGTCGAGCCGCTGCCCAGGCCCACCACTCCGCGCTGAGGCAGCCAGGCCAGGGCGGCTTCCGCCGCCTGTTGCTTCGAGGCTTCACTGGAAGGCTTCACTGACGGCTCTCGGCCCATGCTGCTTCGACCATATCGTGTGCGGGCGCTCATCACCAGCGGCCGGAAAGTCAGTGCCTTTCGATCGGAACAAATGGGGATCGGGAGCCATCCGACTGCTACAAAGGCCCCCGCATGCCACGAACGAGCCGCGTGCTCCCCGTGCTCCTCGTGTGGTCGAGCGTGCTGGCAGGTGTGGTCAGCGGTGCGAGGACGGCGCGCGCGCAGGAGGTCCATGGCGACACGGGGACAGCGGAGGGCTCGCTCGCCATCCCGCTGAGCCCGGCCACGCTGTTACCCCCGGAGCTGCTGGGCCGACCCGTGACCCGGCTCGAGGTCGTGACGGCGGGCGGGCGTTGGCAAGCCGCCGAACAGCTGCGGCGGACCCGGCTCGGGCAGCCCCTGAGCGCTGCTTACGCGCGGGCAGTGCTGCAAGAAATTCTCTCCACCGGGCGCTACGCGGAAGCCTCGGCGGCGGCCCTGCCCTACGGCAGCGGCGCCCTGCTGCGCGTCACCGTCTTGCCGCGCCGCATCGTGACCGAGCTGCGCGTGAGCGGCGGCGGGCTGGATGCGGCGTTGGTCCAGGAGGCGGCGGCGGTGTCGCCCGGTGATGACATCACCGTGCCGACGCTCTCGGCCATCGAGCGGCGGGTGCGCGAGCTGTATCGCACGCACGGCTACCCCTCCGCCGCGGTCAGCACCGAGGCGATCGACACCGACGAGCCGCTGCACGTGGTGCTCAACATCGCGGTGCAGCCGGGCGACGCGCAGCGCATCGCGGAGCGCCAGTTCGAGGTGCACCCGCGCCTCAGCACCGAGCTGTCGCGGCTGGTCGAGCAGTACGCGGTGGAGGCCGGCGATCGCCTGGACGAGGAGCTGCTGCAGCGCGCGGATCTGGCGCTGGCCGCGCACCTGCGCAGCGAGAGCTATCACGACGCGGGGGTGGAGCACCGCACGCAATGGAGCAGCGGTGCCGGCGGCTTCGTGCTGGTGGTGGCGGTGTGGGCAGGGCCCAAGATGCGCGTGCGTTTCGACGGCAACGAGAGCTTCGACAGCGACGAGCTGGCGCACGAGCTCGATCTGCCCGAGGACGCCGATCACACGCCCAGCGCGCTCACCGAGCGGGTGCGCGACTTCTACGTGAAGCGCGGCTTTCTCGACGCGCAGATCGATTTCGAGCGGCGCGAGGCCAGCGACGGCAGCCTGGTCGAGTTCTGGTTCCACATCCGCGAGAACCCGCGCGTGGTGGTGCAGGCCCGGCATTTTCCCTGCCTGACGGGCGCGCGCTCGGCGGGCGACGTGGCGGCGGAGATCGACAGCTTCTCCTCGGAGTCGTTGCCCGGCCCCGGGCTATTCGGCCCGGTCGACTCGAACCAGCTCGACGCGCAGATCTCGCCCAACCACGGCAGCCCGCGCGTGGCCCCGCTCACGCTCGATCCGTGGACCACCTACGATCCCTCCGTCTACGACAAGGCGCTCGAGCACCTGCAGGCGCTGTATCGCTCGGAGGGCTACCTGACGGCGCGCGTCGGGCCCGTGCTGGTCTCCCGGCGCGCCTGCGCGCCCAACTCTCCCGCGCAACATTGCTGGCCAATGGGGGCGCGCGAGCTGCCCGCCGTGAACTGCGCGCGCGACCCCGGCTCCAGCGAGCCCGAGCCGCCCGCGCCCGCGGCGCTCACCTGTGTGCCCGATCTGAAGCTCGGCCGGCGCTGCGAACCGGGGATCGAGCTGTCGATCCCGATCGTGCTCGGGCCCCGCGCCGAGCTGTGGGACATCGGCTTCGAGGGCAACCGGGCGCTGGTGGAGTCCGACCTGCACGAAGCCAGCGGGCTCGCGCTCGGGCAGCCCGTGTCGCAGCTGGCCCTGGAAGAGGCGCGGCGGCGCATCGTCGAGCGCTACGCCGAAGAGGGCTACGCCTTCGCGGGCGTGGAGGCGGACATCGAGCTCTCGCCGGACCGCACGCGCGCTCGGGCCAAGTTCACCATCAGCGAGCGCGAGCCGGTGGTGCTGCGCGACATCGTGGTGCGCGGGGCGCAGTTCACCAATCCCGACCTGATCCTGAGCCGGGCGGCGCTGGAGCGCGGGCAGCTGTATCGCCGCAGCCTGGTGCGGGCGACGGAGGAGCGCCTGGCGACGCTGGGCGTGTTCACCAGCGTGACGGTCGATCTGGAAGACCCGGAGGTGCCGGCGCGGCGCAAGGTCGCGGTGATCCGCGTGCAGGAGCGCTTGCCGCAGTACCTCGACGTGCGGCCCGGGTTCAGCACCGGCGAGGGGCTGCGCATCGCCTTCGAGTACGGCCATCGCAACCTGGCGGCGCGCGCCATCCAGTTCGTGCTGCGCGTGCAGCTCGGTTATTTGCCCCCGGCGCTGATCCTGGAGCCCTCGGTGCGCAGGGAATTTCAGGACGTGCTGGACCGCGAGTCGCTCCTGTATCTGCTCGAGCGGCGCAACTCCGCGACCGTGGAGTTTCCGGATGTCGGGCTCGGGCCGCTGTATCGCCTGAGCGTCGAGGGGCTCGACGCGCGCGACATCACGCGCGAGTTCGCGCTGGAGAAGCACGCCGCCTTCGCCACCCTGACCTATCGGCCCGAGCGCTCGATCAGCTTCCTGTTCGGCGCGGGCGTCGAGTTCAACGAAGCGGACCTGTTCGAGGTCCAGTCGCTGCAAGATTACCTGGCGGATCACGCCGAGGACACCAACCTGATCCGGCTGCTGAACATCCCCGACGGCCTCACGCTCGCCATCTCGCAGCGCCTGGGCTTCACCTGGGATCGCCGCGACAATGCCGTCGCGGCCACGCGCGGCACGTTGCTCAGCCTGAACCTCGAGCACGTCAACGCCTTTCCGATCGAGAGCTCGCGCGCCGTCGGCGACGCAGCCACCTCCACCTACAAGGGGCACTTCTTGCAGTACTCCGGCCGCGTCGCTGGCTACCTGCGCCTGAGCGAGCGCGGCCTGGCCCTGGCGACCAGCTTGCGCATGGGTTTCAATCAACAGCTGGTGCGCGGCTCGACGACCTACCCCGATCGGCTGTTCTTCCTCGGCGGAGTCGACTCGCTGCGCGGCTTCCCGATCTGGTCACTGGTACCCGAGGATCTCTACGAGTTGCAGCAGAGCGAGCGCAGCGACGAGCTGCGGCGGCGCGCCCTGCCGATCCGCGGCGGGGACCTGATGATCAACCCCCGGGCCGAACTGCGAATTCCCGTCCTGGGGATCTGGCAGACCGCGGTGTTCGTCGATACGGGCAATCTTTGGGCGCGCGCGAATCAGGTGTTCGACACCTTCCGCTTGCGCTACTCCGCGGGCGCGGGCGTGCGCGTCTCCACGCCGGTCGGCCCCCTGGCGCTGGATTATGGCGTGAATCTCGATCGCCGCTCCCACGAGGGCTTCGGAGCTTTTCACTTCAGCATCGGTCTGTTTTGAGATTAGAAGACCCCCGACCTTCACTGCGCGGACACCCCGCACCCCGATGACAGCCTGGTCCGCCCTCCTCGGTAGCGGCACGTTTGCACGCCGCCTCGCTCCCGAGCAGATCCCCACGGGGCTGCTCGCGCAGCTGAAGCGCAACACCGTCAACTATGCGGTCGGCATCCTGCTGCTCGCGGCGTACAACTACGCGCAGTACTGGATCGATCTGCTGCTGGCGGACGCGATGAGCGGCCTGTTGCACGGTGAGCTGTCCAAATCGCGGACGCTGGGTATGGCCATGGCCTTCGCCGGCATCCTGGCCTTCGTGGCGCGCGTGCTCTCGCGGCTCACGATTTTCAACGCCGGCCGCTACGCCGAGTACGAGCTGCGCACCGCGCTCCTGCACCACCTGCACCGGCTCGGGCCCTCCTTCTACCGGCGCATGAGCACGGGCGACATCATGAGCCGCGTCACCAACGACCTGCAGCAGGTGCGCGGCTTGCTCGGCTTCGGCGTGCTCAACCTGTTCAACACCAGCTTCGGCCTGGTGAGCGCGCTGGCGGTGATGCTGAGCTTCTCGGTCAAGTTGACCATCGCCTCGCTCGCGCCGCTGCCGCTGCTGCTGATCGTGATGCGCGCCTACTCCAAGCGCATGTACCTGCGCCAGAAGGAGAACCAGGATTCGCTGGGCCACCTGGGTGGAGTGGTACAGTCGAGCATCGCCGGAGTGCGTGTGGTGCGCGCGTTCTCGCTGGAAGGCGCACAGCTCGCTGCCTTCGACCGCTCCAACCACGACTACCTCGAGAAGGGCCTGATCCTGGCCAAGATCCGCGGCTCGATGTGGCCCGTGATGCAATCCATCACCATGCTGGGCGTGCTGGTGGTATTCCTGTACGGCGGTCGCCTGATCATCCGGGGCGAGTTCCAGGCCGCGCAGTTCCTGTCCTTCTACCGCGCGCTGTTCCGGCTCACCTGGCCGCTCGCGGCGCTCGGCTTCCTGGTGAGCGTGCTGCAGCGCGGCCGCGCCGGCTACGCGCGCCTGCGCGACATTTTCGACGCCAAGCCGGACGTCGTCGATGGCGCTCAGCGCCCCGAGGCCATCGCGGGCCACCTGGAGGTCAAGAACCTCAGCTTCGGCTACACCGACCTGCCCGTGCTGCGCAACCTCAGCCTCGAGGTGAAGCCCGGCGAGCGCGTGGCGATCGTGGGCCGCACGGGCTCGGGCAAGAGCACGCTGGGAGCGCTGCTCTCGCGGCTGCACACCACGCCACGCGGCAGCGTGTTCCTGGACGGCATCGACGTGTGCGACCTGCCGCTGGCCACGCTGCGTTCCAGCGTGCTCTACAACCAGCAGACGCCGTTTCTGTTCTCGACCACGGTCGGGCGCAACGTGGGCTACTGCCTGGAGCACCCGGAGACGGAAGAGTCCGACCGGCGCATCCGCGAGGCCACGCGCGACGCGCAGATCATCGACGAGATCCAGTCCTTGCCCGAAGGCTTCGACACCGTCGTCGGCGAGCGTGGCGTGCAGCTCTCTGGTGGGCAGAAGCAGCGGGTGGCGCTGGCGCGCGCGCTGCTGGCGGCGCCCAAGGTGCTGGTGCTGGACGATCCGCTGAGCGCGGTCGACGCGCGCACCGAGACGGCGCTCTTGAACGCGCTCGACCAGCAGCTGGCGCGGGCGCGCAGCCTGTTGCTCATCACCCACCGCGTCAGCGCGGCGGCGCGCTGCGACCGCGTGATCGTGCTGGATCGCGGCCAGGTGGTGGAGACGGGCACGCACGAGCAACTGGCGCGCGCAGGCGGCCTGTACCAGCGCTTCGTCGACGAGCAGCGGCGCGAGAGCGAGATGAACAAGCTGAACAGCGACTTCGCCGTTGCACCCGCCGCAGAAGCGCTGGAGGCAGAGTGAGCCGCTCGATCGCCAACGGCGCTGCGGCCCGCGGCGCTGCGGCCGGCGGCGCTGCTGCCCTGCCCGCGTCGCGCACTGCCAAGGTGCTGGCGGCGTTCCACGAGGAAAGCGCGCTGGGCAAGGCGTACGACTGGCAGCTGCTGAAGCGGCTGTGGCCCTATGTGCGGCCGTACAGCGCCATGATCTACCTGTCGCTGTTCATGGGCGTGCTGACCGCGATCAGCTCGCTCCTGCAGCCGCTGTTCATGCGCTCGCTGCTCGACGAGGGCGCGATCGCCGGCAACCTGCACAAGCTCGGCACGGGCGGCCTGTACCTCTCGCTGCTGATCATCGGCGAGCGGCTGCTCTCGTTCTTCCAGATCTACTCGGTGCAGGTGGCGGGCGCGAAGGCCATCAATGACCTGCGCCGCGCGCTGTTCTCCTTCCTGCACGAGCTCCCGCTCGGCTTCTTCGACAAGACCCCTGTCGGCAGGCTGGTCACGCGCATCACCAACGACACCGACTCGATCCTCGAGCTGTTCGCCTCGGGCGCGCTGAACGCCTTCTCCGACCTGCTGCGGCTGGTCGGCATCGTCGCCTTCATGCTGGTGCTCGACTGGCAGCTGGCCCTGATCGCCTTCCTGGCGGGTCCCCCGGTGACGCTGCTGGTGCAGGCGATGCGCCCGCGCGCGCGCGCGGCCTTCCGCGAGATCCGCGGCAAGACCTCGCGCATGAACGCCAACATGGCCGAACAAGTGAACGGCATGACCACCGTTCAAGCTTTCGGCCAGCAACGCGCTGCTGCAGCGGAGTTCGACGACATCAACGTCGCCTACCGCGAGGCGGTGGTGCGCTCGATCAAGTACGAGTCGGTGCAAGACGCCGCCATCGACATGGTGGCCTCGCTCTGCCTCGCGTTCATGGTCATCTCGGTCGGCTACCACTCCGCGAGCTACGGCACGCTGGTCGCCTTCAACGCCTACGTCCTGCGCTTCTTCGAGCCGATCGCGGCGCTGGCCCAGCGCTACACGCTGCTGCAGAGCGCGATGGCCGGCGCCGAGCGCGTCTTCTCGCTGCTCGACATGGAAGAGCGCGACGCCCCGGTCGAGCTGGCGGCGGCCGCTCCGCCCAGCGACGACCCGAACGTGTGCGTCAGCTTCGAGCACGTGAGCTTCGGCTACAAGCCCAACGTGCCGGTGCTCAGCGACGTCAGCTTCTCCGTGCGGCGGGGGGAGAAGGTGGCGCTGGTCGGGGCTACCGGCGCGGGCAAGACCACTGTCGCCTCCCTGCTGCTCCGGCTCTACCCGGTGACGGACGGCATCGTGCGCGTGTTCGGCAGGGATGTGCGCGGCGTCGAACGCCACGAGCTGCGCCGCCACTTCGCGATGGTCCCGCAGGACGTGATCCTGTTCCCCGGCACCATCGCCACCAACATCGCCGCCAGCGAAAAGCCCGACCTGGCCCGCGTCACGGCCGCGCTCGAGCGCATGGGCGCCGAGGACGTATTCCGCACGCGCCCGGGCGGCATCGAAGCCATCGTCGACGAACGCGGCGACAACTTCTCCGCCGGCGAACGCCAGCTGATCGCCTTCGCCCGCGCCCTGTATCGCGACGCCGAGATCATCGTCCTCGACGAGGCCACGGCCAGCATCGACAGCAACACCGAAGCGCGCATCCAGCGCGCCATGGAGAGCCTGCTCGAAAACCGCACCGCGCTGATCATCGCCCACCGCCTCAGCACCATCCAGGCCGCCGATCGCATCCTCAGCTTCCACCAGGGCCGCCTGGTAGAGTCCGGCAGCCACGAAGAGCTGCTCGCCAAAGGCGGCCTGTACGCCCGCCTGCACGGCTTACACTTCGGCGTAGCCGAAAAGGAATTCAGCGGCGTAGCCGAAAAGGAATTCAGCGGCGTCGCCGGAAACACCTAGCGCTCCGGGTCCCGGTTGCGCTCTGCAGCCCGCCCGCGCTCTGCGGCCCGCTCGCGCGGAGGGTCCCCATCGATGCTGGCGCCCAGCGTCCCGAGGCTTGGGACAGAGCCGTGCGGATGAGGTCCGGCCCTTGATGATTCCCGCGAACCCATCCGGAGAGACCGGGAACGAGGGAGCCTTCCTCCGCGATCAAAAACAGGTTTCCAGGCAATCCCAGTACCTCGCGGCGCGCACGAACGAGGTTCCGCGGAAACCGACCACGTCACGGCGCGCACGGAGCGGGCCAGGGAAGCGGCGCGCTCAGCGGAGCGGGAGGCGGCCCGAGGCCGCGCGCGCGGTGGTGCGGCGTTCGCTCAGCTCTTCGCGCAGGCCGTTCACCTGGGGGCCCAGTACGCCGCCGGGGAAGCGGGGTCCGTAGCTGTTCAGCACGCGCTCGGCCTGCTCCAGGCGGCCCGCTTCCAGCTGCTCGCGCGCTTCCCGCAGCAGCCGTAGCTGTGCTCCCAGCCAGTCTTCGTGTTCGTCAGCGTCGGCGCGGAGGCGCGCCGGGGTATTCCGCGCGAGGGGGTTGGCGAGGCCCGCGGCGCGGAGGTGTTCGGGGTGCATGCCGGCCAGCGCAGTGTTGGAGCCGCGGGCGGCTTGGCCTTCGCCCGGCGCGAGGGTCGCGAGGTGTGGTTTGGCGCGGGACTGGGCCGGCGCCGCGGGTTCGCTGCCGCGCGCTGGCGCGGAGCGCGCCGGCCCCGGTAACCAGGCCAGCGAGGATGGCGGGATGTCCCCGCGCGAGCGGGGCCCGGATTGCTCCAGCAGCACCACCGCCACGCCGGCCGCCGCCGCGAGCAGGCCGCCGCCCAGATAGGCGGCGCGCACCATCCGCAGCAGCAGACCCCGCTTGCCGGCAGCGCTCGAAGCCGGCAAGCGGGGCGCCACCTCCGCGAGCCCCCGATCGATGGACTCCAGCACGCGCGCGCGCACTGCGTCCGGAGCCACATCGGTGTAGGCCGAGCGCAGCAGCTCGCGCTCCAGACCACCCCGGGCCGTCTCCAGCAGGCGGGACGGGTCCTTCATGATACCGCCTTCGAGGCCACACCGACCAGTTGCACCAGCGATTGCTGGGGGGGCCGGGGCGGCGCCTGCAGCCGCTCCACGCTGCGCCGGAACGCCTCGCGCGCCAGGCGCAGCCGCGAGGCCACGGTGCCGCGGCTCACTCCCAGCGCCTCGGCGATCTCCGGCGAGCTCGAGCCCTCGAGCTCGAACATCACGAACACCACCCGCAGCTCCCAGCTCATGCTGGAGAGGACCTGATCCAACAGCTGGCGCACGCGCTTTTGCTCCAGCAAGCCCTCGGCATCCAGCGCGGTCAGCGCCGGCGTGTGCTCGTCCAGCTCCTCGTGCTGATGCCGGCCGCGGGCCCGCCGCATCTCCGAGGCCACCCGCACCACCACCGAGAAGATGTAGCTGCGCATCTTTTCCGGTTCGATGCTGCCGAGCTTCTTGGCCACGACCACCCAGACGCGCTGGCATCCGTCGTCACAGTCCGCTTCCGTCACCCCGAGCCGGCGCAAGGACCGCCAGACAAAATCCATGTACTCGGCGACCAGCTGATGGACCGCAGGCGCGCGTGCCGCCACCACGACCCCGACCTCAGGAGCAGGAGTCGGGGCCGGGGTGGCTGGAGTCCGCGGCGCGTCAGCCAAGGCCGCATCGCGCATCGGTCCGCCATGGCCTCCCGACGCCTCAGAGATCACTGCTTTCGTCGGAAATCGCACGCGCGGAGTCTGCCAGGCGCCGCAGTCCAGATCCACCCACGCTCAGAGCAGAAAACCCGCAGCGCCACTGCATGAGGTCCGCGCCAGCCTACCCTTTGCGTGATCGCGCCGGGGCGCAAGGAGCATAGCGCCCTACAGCCATGATGGGACGAATGCTGGCGAGCAAGTATCGCCTGGTGCGCGAGGTGGCTCGGGGGAACATGGGCACCATCTGGTGCGCAGAGCACGTGCTGCTCCGTCTCCCCGTGGCGGTGAAGTTTGCTGCGGGGACACCCCGCACCCCGAGCTTCATGCAACCGGCCGAAGAGGGGGCCGGTGCCACCCGGGCGGGCCGCTCGGAGGCGATGAAGCGTTTCCTCGCCGAAGCTCGGATCGCCGTAGCGGCCCGAGGCCCGCACGTGGTGCAGGTGTTCGACTACGGCGTCGAGCAAGGCAGCCCGTACCTGGTGATGGAGCTGTTGAGGGGCGAGTCGCTGGCGGATTACTTGAGCCGCGCCGGGCGTGCAACGCCAGATGAAACAGCGACGGTGCTGCTGCAGGTCGCGGGCGCGCTGGAGCGCATGCACGCGCTCGGGATCGTGCATCGCGACCTGAAGCCCGACAATCTGTTCCTGGTCGACAGGCCGCAGCTCTTGACCAAGATCGTCGACTTTGGCGTGGCCCGGGTCAGCGATCAGGCGCTGCTGACCACGTTGACGCCCGGCACCTGCGCGGGCGATCTGGTGGGCACGCCCAACTATATGAGCCCGGAGCAGCTGCGCGATCCGCAGACGCTCGATCACCGCTCCGACGTCTGGGCCCTGGGGGTGATCGCCTTCGAGTGCCTGCTCGGGCGCGTGCCCTTCCGCGCCCCGCACCTGGCGGGCATGATCGTCGCCATCTGCTCGCGGCCCGCGCCGGTGCCCTCGCTGCTCGGCCCGGTGCCGTACGGCTTCGACGCCTGGTTCGCGCGCGCCTGCGCCAAGGATGCCGAGCGGCGCTTTCAGAGCGCCCTCGAAGCCGCGACCGCGCTCCACGCGCTGTGTCAGCCGCGCCGCCCGCCGCGCAACGCGCGCGCCAGCTCCCCGTAGCAGCGGGCCAGCTCCGCCAGCTGGTAGTGTGCGTTCAGTCCGCTCGGGTTGGGCAGCGCCCAGGCCTCCACCCCGGCGAACGGCTGCGCCTGCCGCCCCACCCGCGCCTGCGGCTGCTGCGCCACGATCCGGTAGGCGCCCAGCCCCAGAAACGCGATCACCCGCGGCCGGCAGCGCGCCAGCTTGCGGCGCAAGATCGCCCGCCCCCGCCGATAGTCCTCCGGCCCCAGCTCGTCCGCCGAAGCGCTGGCCCGCGCCACCACGTTCGTGAGCCCGATCCCCGCCTCCAGCAGCTCCTCCTGGTCCCACGGCGACAGCAGCCGCTCCGTGAAGCCCGCCGCCTGCAAGGTGCGCCAGAAACGATTGCCGGGCCGCGCAAAATGCCGCTGCACCACCGCCGAATACAGGCTCGGATTGATCCCGCAGAACAACACGTCGAGCTCCGGCCGGATCAGATCCGGCACCTTCCGCCCGTGCGCCGCGGCCAGCTCTGCGGCAGTGGGTCGCGCCCTCTCCGTCATCCAGCGCCGAGCTAGCACGGTGCCGGCGGCTCCGAGTTCGCAAATGCTCATGGGTGGCCGGGCCTCCCACCCACGAGCCCGCGCGACCCCTCGGGGCCCTGGACGATCTCGACTCACAGCGGGTCGGCGAAGGCCGGCCCGATCGGGCTCTGGAGCAGCGAGAGCGCCACGCCGATTCCGCGCACGTACTCATCGGGGCCGGACCAGCGCCAGAGGTACTCGATGTGTGTGCCGACTTCGACGCGCAGCGACTCGAAGCGCAGCCCCAGCGCCAGCGAGCTGCGCGGCGAGCCGAAGCTCGCGCTCCAGCCGACGCCGAGCGTGTCGACGTTGAGCAGGGAGAGCCCGATCCCCGCCAGCAGATCCACGGGGCCGAAGCGCACGCCGGCGAAGCCGCTGCTCTGCCCGAGCGTGAAGGAGTAGCCGCCCGGCAAGGCCCGAAAGGCGATGCTGGTGGCGCCGCCCAGCGCCGTCCACTGCCGCGTCCAGAGCAACGAATCGATGAAGCGCAGCTCGAAGCCGGGCCGATACTCGATCGCCTCGGTGGAGCGAGCAAAGACGCGCGCTGCGCCGAGGCCCAGGAAGTGCTGCGCCTCGCTGACGTCGAACGGATCCGGGGCGCGGCGCAGCGGCTCCGCGGCGCGCGCGGTCGGCTCCGCGAGCACCCAGCACAGCCCGAGCGCGCACACGGCGCGCGCGATCAGGCGCCGTGAACGATGGTGCAAGCCGTGACGTAGACGACCCCCAGCACCGCCGTCGCCTCGTATTCGACCGAGTGGATGCTGGTGATGCCACCCGCTTTCTTGGCGGCATCCAGGCTGGCATCGCCGAACGCCGCGACGCCGAGGATGCCCGTCGAGCAGGCGCGGCCCATCTTGGGCGCTGCTTTGTTCTCGCCGGTGGTCTCGACCCGGTCCATGACCGAGGGCGCCTGCGTCGCCGAGTAGACCACACCGACGGGATAGCCCTGGGAGTTGATCGGCATGCAAGCTGCCGCGAGCGAGCTCAGCGCGCCCAGCCTGCCGATCAGAGCGGAGAGCGAAAACGTGCGGCGCACGGGGGTCGATGCTTTCATGATTTGCTCCTGGGGTGAGAACCGATGCCGAAGCTGACGCTTCGCGCATAGCGCAGCTGCCCGGGTCACGAACAGCTTCGACTCCGGCACGAGCGCGAGTCAGCCGACTCACCGAACTCCGTGATCCGCTCATGACCCGTTCGCGTTACGCTCGGGCCACATGGCGTCGCTCGCGCCAGGCGCGGCGCGCGAGATAGACGAGGATGGCGACGTTCACGACGAAGATGAGCAGCCGCGACCAGCGCCGGACACGCACGAACTCGTAGACCTCGAACGGCAAGAGCGCGCCGGTGGTGGCGATGACGAGCCAGGCACCCCAGGTGCGACCGGTGTGCAGCGCCCAGGCCTCGATCCCCGTCAGCATGCCATCCAAACCGAGCGCTCCGATCGCAAACAGGATGCGGCGCTCAGTCGCTTGAGCGGCGAGCAGCGGCGCCAGCAGCTCCGCCAGGTGCGCGGCCCAGCCGTGCGTGAGGTGGTGGCGCAGCCAGGCCGAGAGCTGCAGCAGCGCCCGTGGCAAGCCGAGCGGCCACCAGATGGCGAGGACCAGCGCCATCGACAGCTGCAGCGCGGCCTTCAGCGACTTGTAGAGCAGGATGGCGCGCAGCGGAGCTGCAGCGCCAGCATGGCTCACAGCACCACCCGCGCCAGCACGAACTTGTTGTTCTGCTCGCGGGTGGTGAGCAAATCGAAGGCCTTGAAGCTGCCGATCTCGCTCTTGAGGCGGCCGATGGTGCCGTGCTCGGTGGTGAAGAAGAGCACCTCGGTGCCGGCGGCGCGCTGATCGGCGATCCAGTTCTCGAACGGCTTGCCCGCCGCCTTGAAGGTGGCGACATGGTTCGAGGTGTAGAAGTTCTCGCCCATCCAGTTCTGGCGGTAGGCGACCAGCGGCTCCTCGGGGCCGCTGCGCCGCTGATAATAGAGGCTGATCGTCTCGCGCTGGCTCCAGTGCGGTGAGACCTGGATCAGGTAGATGTAGAGCGACCAGACCGTGAAGCCCACGCCGGCGCCGCACACGCAGCCGAGCAGCCAGCGGCGCAGGCGCTGCCGCCCGAGCGCGAACGCGAGCAGCACTCCGACGCCGACGCTGAGCGCACCGAACACGCTCAGCGCGCGCCGGTAGTCGATGTTCGCGGGCCAGGGCCGCGCGTATTCGTAGCTGAACAGCTGCAGGAGCTGGGCGGCGCCGGGCATCGTGCCGGGTCGCACCAGGTCGCGCGCGACCAGGGCAGTGACGCCGGCCGCGCCCAGCGCCAGCATCGAGGCGCGCGGAGCGCCTCCGCGCTGCCACAGATCGTCCAGCCAGACTCCCCCGAGCACCGCGGCCGCCGGCACCAGGGGCAGGATGTAGTGGTGGAACTTGGTGCCCGCGATGCTGAACAGGCCGAAGCAGGCGAGCTGCCAGGCCACGCACAGCTGGGTGGCGGCGCGGAAGCGCGCGTCGGTGCCGGGCTGCGCGCTCTTGCCGATGCAGAACAGCGTGCCCGCGGCCAGGATGCCGCTCCAGGGGAAGAGACCGATGCCGAGCTGCCAGACGTAGTAACGGAAGCTCGTGTCGATGCCGCTGTTGGTGTCATGCACGTGGCCGAAGGCGCGGTCGTACATGTCGTGCAAGAACAGCCGCTCGAAGAAGGCCATCTGGTGGCGGGCGTACTCCTGCACGAACCAGGGCGCCGCCACGCAGGCCAGGATCAGGCACAGCGATCCCAGCTTGGCGTGGCGCAGCTCACCGAGCCGGCCCTGCACCAGCAGCCAGGCGCCGAAGCCCGCCAGCGGCAGCACCAGGCCGGGCGCTGCCTTGCCCATGAACGACAGCGCCACGCAGCTCCAGGCCGCGAGGTAGTACAGGCCGCGCAGGCTGCGTTCGCGGCGCTCGATCCAGAGCAGCGCCCCCAGGCACAGCGACCAGAGCAGCGCGCTCCAGGCGGGCTGCAGCCGCGTGCGGGTGGCGGCTTCATCGAGCGCGCAGGGCGCGTTGCCGGGCAGCGTGCAGTTACCCGGTGAGCCCGCCCAGACTTCGTCCAGGTGCAGGCGCAGCCGCAGGTGCCCCGTCGCCTCGTGCAGCTCCAGGCTGGCGTGGCGGGACAGCAGATAGAAGATCTGCGCCAGCGCGATGCCCCCGACGATCGCGAACAGCACGTGGTAGGCCGAGACGCACAGGCTGCGCGAGCCGAGCTGCAGCCGGTACGTCCGCACGCGCTCGTCGGCGGACGCGGCGCGGGCGAGCAGCAGGAAGCCGAAGCACGCCGCCAGCGGAGCGGCGTAGGTCATGTCGACCATGGTCTGCCGCGCCAGGAAGTACCAGTAGGGGCAGGTCGCCAGGATCAGGCTGCCGAGGCGCGCCGCGCGGCCCCCCACGTGCCGGGCCATGCCGCGCTCCAGCACCAGCTGCCCCGCGACCGCCAGGGTGATGATCGGCAGCCGCGCCGCCCACTCCGGCATCGGCGAGCGGCCGGCGGCGATGCCGCGCAGCATCGACTCCGGCGAGGGGTCGAGGCCGAACCAGGAGAAGCTGAGCCCCTCGAGCCAGAAGTCCAGGTTGGGCTTGGACCAGAACCAGGCCTGATCGCCCCACCAGAGCGAGATCCAGTCGTGGCGCGCCAGCATCTCGCGCGCGACCTCGGAGTACTGCGGCTCCCAGCAATCGATCATGCCGAAGGCGCCGAGGCTCGGCAGGTAGAGCAAGAGCGTGAGCGCCGTCGCCCACGAGCCGCGCAGCAGCGAGCCCATGCCCTGCCCCGGCTCGCCGGCGATGCCGAACAGATCGAGGGCGCGCAAGCACGCCCAGAGCAGGCCCAGGCACAGCGCGGTGACCAGGACGCCCAGCGTCAGGTACGGCGCAGGCAAGGTGCCGTGCAGCGCGCGGTTGACGACCCAGCGCAGCGCCAGCACCAAGAGCACGATGGGCCCGAGCGCGGTCAGCAGCGTGTTGCCGTCGATCGCGCGCTCCGGCGGCGGGCTCCGATCGAGGGTGCCGAGCGGGCGCGAGAACGGGGCCAGCATGCTCAGCAGACCGCCGCTGGCCAGCAGTAC
>DASTRX010000177.1:0-78029 GCA_035760985.1 Polyangiaceae bacterium | reverse complement strand
ACCGGGAAGCCGCCGACGAGGCGAGACAACAAGGACTCGAACTCTCGGTAGAGCGGGGCGCTGACGTAGGCCCGCGAGGACGCGAATTGAACGCCGAAGCGCAGCACGGCTTCGCAGGCCGCCGTCTTCAAGCGCGCGTCGGTCTCCAGCCCGAGATAAGAGCAGCTTCCAAAATTGATCAGGCGCCGCCCGTTGAGCTTGATGGTGCGCCCGTCGAATCTCTCGTCTTCCGCGGTCTGGCGCGTCAGGCCTCGCGCTTGGGCTTGCGACCACGTCGCCTGCGCCAGACGCTTTCTTTCCTCGACCCCAGGGCGAATCGCCAAACGAGCTGTAGACATTGGTTTCCTTTGAGTTTCCGGTCGGTCTGACGCGGGCCGTCAGCGCGCCGGGAGCGGCCGCGGAGTGTGCCATAATGAGACGATTGTTAAGGGACACTTTCGCGACCAAAACGCCGCCCGGGTGACGCCCGCTGCCGAGCACTTTCGCTCCGCTCGAGCGCTCGCGAGCACGCTCGCGAAACACAGTCTGGAAAGTGCCGCCGCGCGAGCGGTCACCGGCGACGCTCGTCGTTCCGTCTAGTAAGCTCGGCGCCGTTTCTCTCGGGTTCGACGCGACCGGGGGCGACGGGGAGCGGGGGACTTACATACAGAGGAGACTGAATGAACGCCGCAACCCTACTCACGCTCGTCGCCTGCGCGGTCGAGGTCGTGATGGGGACGTTGGCTCTCGCGTTCGCCAGAGCGCCGGGCTGGCGGCACTTCCGCACCTTCGCGCTGGTTGCGTTTTCGGCGGCTGCTTACGGCCTGGGGGATGCGGTGTTTGCCAGCACGGCGCCTCCGGATCAGCTCGTGCTCCTGGCGGCGCGCTCGAACATCGCCCTCGGCTGTTTGCACTGCGCCACCTGGATCGCGTACATCCGGCACCAGTATTCCGATCCTCTGACGCGCATCGATCGCTGGCTGATGGGCATCCTGGGGGCGATCGGAGCCGTGGGTCTGATCCCGGGGTGCGCGGTCGGCGACCGGGTGGTGCTGCAGACGATCGCCTGGGCGAACGTGACCTATCACATCCCGGAGACCACGGCGGTCGGCTCGGTACTGCTGCTGGCCGTCCCGCTGTCGCTGGTGTTCTCCGCGTGCAACTATGTGCGCAAGGCGCGGCAGAGGGCACCGGGAGCGCGCGTCCACGTGCTGGGGTTCATGGTGGTGTTTGCCGCCATGTTGAACGAGGTGCTCGTCGCGGAAGGCTGGCTCGACAACCTGTACGTGCTGGACCTCGGCTTCCTGGCTGCCGTCCTGTCCGTGTGCGTGGAGATGACCTATCGCGTGACCGGCGACGCACGGCGCCTGCAGGAGCTCTCGGACAACCTGGCGCGTCAGGTCGACGAGCGCACGCGCGAGTTGATGCAGACGCGCGACAATCTGACGCGCGCCGAACGCCTGGCGGCGCTGGGGCGCCTGAGCGCGAGCATCGGCCACGAAATCAATAACCCGCTCTCGTACGTGATCGGAAATCTCAACTACATCTGTGATGAGCTGAACGACGAGCATCGCGAGCGTCCGGAGCCGTTGGTCCTGAGCGCGGTGGAGGACGCGCTCGGGGGAGCGGAGCGGATCCGGCGCATCGTGGCCGAGCTGCGCGCGTTCAGCTCCTCCTCCGAGCGCGACGCGCGCCGGCCCATCGACGTCAACCAGCTGCTGGAAGAGGCGCTCAAGCTGGCGCGCGGTGAGACGCGCCATCGAGTCCGGCTCGAACGTCGCTACGAGCCGGTGCCGAAGGTGATGGCGGACGCCACGCGTTTGACGCAGGTGTGTGTGAACCTGATCGTCAACGCCGCCCAGGCGATCCCGGAAGAGCGCGCCGGCAGCGACAGCGCCATCGTCACGTTGCGCACGCGCGCGCTGCCCGGTGAGCGCCTGGCGCTGGAGATCACGGATACCGGCGTGGGTATCCGGGAGGAAGCTCGCGAGCGGCTGTTCGAGCCGTTCTTCACGACCAAGGCTCGGGCCGGCGGTACCGGACTCGGGCTATTTGTCTCGCTGGGGATCGTCACCAGCCTCGGCGGCACGATCGAGATCGACAGCCGTCCGGGTGAGGGCACGACCGTGCGGGTGATCTTGCCGGCTTGTCAGGGGGGTGAACCCGAGCAGGAGGAAGGCGCGCGCAGCTCGATCCGCGCGCTGAAGAACCGGCGCCTGTTGGTGGTTGACGACGACGTGCTGGTCGCTCGTACGCTCGCGCGCCAGCTCAGCGGCCACCATGTGGAGGTGGTGTCGAGCGGGCAGGCGGCGTTGGACCGTCTCGCGACCGGCAAGAGCAACTTCGATCTGGTGCTTTGCGACCTGATGATGCCCGACATGACGGGCATGGAGGTCTACGAGGCCGTGGAGGAGAAGTGCCCCGCGCTGGCCGAGCGCTTCGTGTTCATCAGCGGTGGCGGCGTGACCGAGCGCTCGCGGAAGTTCCTGGAGGCGCACGCAGATCGCGTGCTGCCCAAGCCGATCGACAATCGTCAGCTGTGTGAGTTGCTCGTCCGTTGCGAGCCGGCTTGATCGAGCCGGGTGAGCGAGCCCCGGTCCGGGCGATCTGCGCGGGCGGCTCCGCTCAGACCCCGCGGACCAGACGGGCGTCGCGAGCCCGCGCGTATTCAGCCTCCGCCGCGGAGGCGCCGGGCACGTCGCCCAGCTTCAGCAGCGCGAAGCGCAGCACGTCAAAGGGGCCCTCGTACAGGGCCTCCAGATTGCGGAAGCCGATGCGCGGCACCGCCGCGCCGGTCCCCTGATACAGGCCCTGGGCCGCGGCGATGCGCGACCAGTACACCGCCTGCGCAAAGTCATCGAGGCGATAGGCACAGAAGCCCGCCAGCCACGCCAGCTCGGCAATGCCTGCGTGCCGAGCCAGGCCCGTGGCGCAGCGATCGATGGCGTCGCGGAAGCGCCCGAGAGTGGACAGGCATTCCGCGGCCCGGTAACAGGCCCAGGCAGACTCTTCGTTCCAGCCTCGCAAGGCCGCGCAAGCGTCGTACGCCAGCACGGCTTCGGCGGGGCGGTTCAGGTTCTTCAGGGTCTCGCCCAGATAGAACTGCCAGCGCGGATCGCTCGGGTGCGCGCGCACATGACGCTTCAAGATCTCGAGGTCGCGCTCGAACTTGCGCCGCAGCGCTTCCGGCGACTTGGCGAGCTCCTCGAAGCAGGCGTGCTCCACCGTGATCGCACCGACCGCGTAGCCCGGAAAACTCTCGTGCGTGGGGCCGCTGAAGCGTTCGCGCGCGGGCAGCCGAAAGCAGCGCTCCTTGGCGTAGCTGCCGTCGGCGCTCGACATCATGAGCACGCCAGCCGTGGCGTTGGCCATCACTGCCCGCAGGTCCACTCCACGGCGCTGGATGCGCTCGTCGGTGTCCAGGGTGATGGCCCAGTCCGCGCCCAGCTCGGCCGCGGCATCCAGGGCGAAGTTGCGAGCAGCCGCGAAATCCTGGACCCAGGCGAAGCGCCGCGAAACATACTTGTCGCCGACGACCTCGCGGGCGATCTCCAGCGTTCGATCGGTCACGCCGGTATCGATGATCAGGCAGTAGTCCACCCAGTCGACGACGCTGCGCAGCGCGTCCGCGATCACGTCCGCGCTGTTGCCGGTCAGCGTCGTCGATGCGATCTTCACTCTTGGCCATAGTAGCGACCGGCCGCATCGGGGAGCAAATCCGCGACGGCCAGGGCGGGGCCGTCGCCCGGGCCGCGCGCGCGGCAGCGTGCCGAAACGTGGCAGGCCGCCACGAGCCCGGAACGGCGCGGCACTGCATGTTTCCCGCGTTGCTGAACGCGCTTGGCCGCGCCGCTGGCTCGACCTAGTCTCGCGCGCAGCTGCGCCTGCCCTGCCTGCAGACCAGCTGTCTCCCGCGTGGAGAGGAGCTTCCTTTTGCCATGAAACGACCCTTATTCTCGAGAACGCTGTGTCTGGCGCTCGCCCTGACTGCGGCCCCCTTCGTGAGCTTTGCCGCGGACCACGGTGACGTGCCGGCCGCCGGCAACGACCCGAACGCCGACATCACGGACCTGTATGCCTGGATGAGCCCCGATGCGAGCAAGCTCAACCTGGTCCTGAACGTGTATCCGAACGCGGGCGCCGGGGCGACCTTCTCGCCGGCGGTGATCTACGCATTTTCGATCTCCAGCAGCCAGGCGTATGGCAGCCCGCAGAAGTCGAAGAAGCTGCTGTGCAAGTTCATCGACGCCACCAACATCGAGTGCTGGCTCCCCGGCGAGTACGTGGCGGGCAACCCGAACACCGCGCAGGGCATCACCAGCGCGAGCGGCAAGCTGCGCGTGTACGCGGGGCGGCGGGACGATCCGTTCTTTCTGAACTACGTCGGCTTCGGCAACACGGTCAACGCCGCGGTGCAGGCCGCCGGTGCGGGCATGGTTCAGTTTGACGATCAGAACTGCGCGCTGCTGACCCCCGATCAGCAAGCTGCGCTCGGCGGCCTCTTGACGCACGGCGAGGATGGCGCGGACCCCACGAACACCTTCGCCGGTCAGGCGGTGCTCGCCCTGGTGGTTCAGGTCGACAAATCCCTGGTCAACGACAACGGGCCCATCCTCGGTGTGTGGGCCAGCACGCACTCGGTGAAGTGAGAGGAGCCACCATGAAACGTTTCAACCTCGCGCTTTGCTGCGGTCTGCTGCTCCCTCTGGCGCTCGGCGCCTGCAACGGTGACGACAACGACGACGACCAGGCGGACATCCCGAGCACCGCTGGCAACGCCAACCTGCTCCCGGCACCCATTCCCGGCGCACGCGGCGCCAACAACCCGCCGGACCCGGGGGACCGCATCGATCGCGCGGGCCGCCCCGCCATCGGTGCCGCGTTGATCTCGACGTTCACGGCGGATCCCGACGTGAAGCGCCGCGAGACCGCCGATTACAACTCCTCGGGCCTGAGCAACGTGGCCTTCACCGCCACCATGAAGACCAGCCTGGGCATCCTCGACGGCCTGGACGGGAACTGCGGTAACCAGCTGCTGGCGGCCGCAGAGGGCGATCGCTACGGCATGCTCTCCCAGGTGTTGCTGGATGACCAGCTGTACCTGAACAGCGCGCGTCCGGGCAGCGTGTACCTGGGGGTCGAGGCAGAGGCGGTCGGTGCCGTCATGCCGGGCCAGGGCGCGGGCGGAGGGCGGCAGCCGGGCGACGACGTGGTCGACCGGAGTTACTCGGTGCTCGCGGCGGGCGCTCTGGGCGGGGTGACGGACGGCGTCGACAGCGATGACACCACCCCCGATCCGCGCGTGTTCCCGTTCCTGGCTGCGCCGCAGTAACCACAATGCGCATCCCTGAGCTGGCGCTCGCCGTCCTGATCGCGGGCCTGAGCGCCTGCCGGCACGCACCCGCGCCGTTCTCCGGCGGCGCGGGGGGTGCGGTCTCGTTGCCGATGGCCTCGGCCGGCGCAGGCGCGACCTCCGCGACCAAGCCGCTGGCGCAGCCGAGCGCTCCCGTCGATCTCGCCGGCGCGGAGCGCGCGGTGCCGCAGGGACTCACTCCGGGCGACGTGGCGCTCCACAACCTGGATGATCACATCCGCTTGCTGGAGCTCGAGATCGAGGCACAGGGGAAGGCGCCGGTGGCGCGGCGCGCCGAGCTGGTTGATTACTTGCTGAGCCGCAGCCAGTTCCTCAGCACCTTCTCGGATTTTCAGCGCGCGGAGGAGCTGGCCGAGCCTGCGCCTGCGGAGTTCCCGCGTGATCCCAAGGCGCTCTTGCTCCGCGCGCGCTATCGCGGGGCCGTGCATCGCTTCGCAGAAGCAGAGAGCGATCTCTCCAGCGCCGAGGCGCTCGGCGCCGCTCCGCGCGATACGGAGCTGCAGCGCGCCTCGCTCCACATCGCTCAGGGCCGCGAGCTCGAGGCCGCGCTGGCGGTGGCCGAGCGGCGCGCGAAGTCCCTGCCGGCGCTGGAGCGCCTGAGCGTGGTCGCGCTGGCCGAGGCGGCGCTGGGGCGCTTCGAAGAAGCCGACGAGCACTATCGCGCCGCGCTCGCCGCGTACCGCGACGTCTCACCGTTCCCCGTCGCTTTCGTGTCCTTTCAGCGCGGCGTGATGTGGGCCGAGCTTGCCGCGCAACCCGGGCGTGCACTGCCGTTCTATCGCGAGGCCGTGCGCGTGCTGCCCCAGTACGTGGTGGGCAACGTCCATCTGGCGGAGCTGGAGCTCCAGCGAGGAGAGCGCCCGGCTGCCGAGCGGCGGCTGAGGCCGCTCGCACATCAGAGCGAGGACCCCGAGCCCTGGTCGGCGCTCGGCCAGCTCCTGCTCCAGGGCAAGCCGGATGACGCCGAGGGCCGCACCCTGATCGCCCGCGCGGGCCGCCGCTACGAACAGCTCCTGGCGCAGCAGCGCTCGGCCTTCCTCGATCACGCCGCGGAGTTCTGGCTGGGGCCCGGGGCCGATCCAGCGCGCGCGCTCGAGCTCGCGCGCGCGAACCTCGCGCTGCGTCCCACGGGGCGCGCCCATCAGCTGGTGCTCGAGGCCGCGCTGGGCGTGGATGATTCGCAGCTGTTTTGCCGGGAGGTCACGGCTGCTGGAGCCGCCGCGCGCACCAACCGCAACCTGAGCGCCCTGATCGAGGCGCAGCGCGGCCGCTGTGCCGCTCGTGCCGTTCGCGCCGCGAGCCATCCCTGAGCGCAGAAAACGGTGTAGGCTCGCTGGCATGAGTCGAATGGGCGAGAAAGAGCGGCAGGAGGCAGAGGGGCACGTGCGCGCGCTGCTCCGGTTGATCGGTGACAACCCGGATCGGGAAGGCTTGAGCGAGACTCCCGCGCGCGTGGTGCGTTCTTTCGAGGAGTACTTCTCCGGCTATGACAAGGACCCCGCCGCGCATCTGGAGCGCACCTTCGAGGAAGTGCAGGGCTATGACGAGCTGGTGCTGGTGAGCGATATCGACGTGTACAGCCACTGCGAGCATCACATGGTGCCCTTCGTCGGCAAGGCGCACATCGGCTACATTCCCAAGGGCAGGGTGGTGGGCCTGTCCAAGCTCGCCCGCGTGGTGGATGTCTACGCGCGGCGGCTGCAAGTCCAGGAAAAGCTCACCGTCCAGATCGCCGAGGCGATCGAAGCCTCGCTCGCGCCACAGGGGGTGGCCGTGGTGTTGCAGTGTCAGCACTTCTGCATGTGTTATCGGGGTGTCAAGAAGGCTGGGTCTTGGACGACCACGAGCCGATTGCGCGGCATCTTTCTGAACGATTCGGCAGCGCGCCTGGAGCTGTTGACGCTGCTCGGGCTGCGCCGGGGCATCGGCTCCGGGGATTGAGCAACATCCGATTCGCTGCGGGTGTGCCATCAAGCGTGGGACAGCGAGGCACCACGCCCAGGCGGATGATCCAGGGCAGCTGAAAGCGGGCCGCGCGGCAGGGGCATTTTGCAAGCGACCTCTCGAGAGATGGCTGAATCCAAGCCCCGAGCGCGAGGCTCGCGCGTTGCTGGCATGACCGTTGCTGCGCTGGTGGGTATGGAAACTCAGTCCTCGACCGTCGTTGCGCCTCTCGTTCGTTCGCGCGCGCCTGCCCGGGGCTCGCGCCTGTTCCGAGCCGGTGTGTGCGCCGCCGGATTGCTGCTCTCCGGCGCGCCCGCGCTCGCGGCGGCGCCAGCGTCTGCCGATGCCATTGCGCGGACCCATTCCGCGCAGCTGGATCCCTCTGCCAGCCCGGGCACGACCCGTAGCGATCCCAGCTTGCCGCGCGAGCCGAACCCCACGGGAATCACCGTGCCCGACGATGCCTCCTCGGAGGAGATCGACAGGGGCGAATATGGTGTCGGCCTGGGCCTGCTGATCCTGGGCGGCGTCGTGCTGACGGCGCTGGTGGTGGGCCTGTTCATGGTGTTGATGCGTCGCACCTGGGGCGAGCATCACGAGGCGGGCGCGCCGTCGCGCCCCTGAACTCGGGGGAGTGTTGCAGCCCGCGGCGCGCGCCCGATGGCGTCCGCGGGTTCGCACCGCCTTCGGCGTGCTAGCCTCGAGCTTCGCCCACCGAGAGTCAGCATTTCGAATCCCTCGCCGCCGTTCACGCTCTTCTTTCTGTCGCCCGCCTTTCTCGGCGGTGAACGGGCCGCGCTGCTGTTTCGCCCCGAGGCCGACTTCGCTCTGGCCCGCCAGCTGCGTTCGCTCGAGGGCGCTGCGCTGGGCGATCTGTTCAGCTTCCTGAGCGGCCTGTACTTTCGAGGCAAGGTCGCGTACGCCCAGGCCTTCGGCAAGGCCCCCGAGGGCTTACCAGCGGCGCTGGTGATCAGCCCCGGTGAAGGCTTGCGCTTTCTGCACGAGCGGATCACTCGCGAGCGGCTGCAGGAGTGGGCGCAGGTAGCCGTCGACGAGGACAACTCACTCTTCACCGAACCGCTGCTGGCGCATGCCAGGGCGCTCGAGCACGCCCTGAGAGATCAAGCGCGCTTCGTGCTGCTCGGCAGCGTGGCGACCGACAAGTATGTGCTGCCGCTGGGGCAAGTGTTCGGCGAGCGGCTGCTCTTTCCGCGCGAGTTCGTGGGGCGCGGGGACATGAGCCGGGGTTCCTTGATGCTGCGCGCGGCGCGGGCGGGCGCGGAGCTGGAGTACGTCCCGGTGACGAGCGCCCAGCGCCACGGGCCAAGGGCCGCGGGGGTGTCGGCGCGAGCGAGCGCGCGGCGCGAAACCGCTCCGGGCGCTGCAACTGTACCTGAGGAGGCGGAGCTCCCGCCGATGGCGAGCGATGAGCTGGAGCTGGTGATCTTCGTCGGGCTACCGGGTGCCGGGAAGAGCACGTTCTTCGAGCAACGCTTGAGTCGCACGCACTACCACTCCAGCAAGGACGATCTGCGGCGGCGTCGCCTCCCGGTCAGCGGCCAGCTGGGGCTGCTGCGCGGGTCGCTCTCTGCTGGGCAATCGGTGGTGGTCGATGACACGAACCTGACGCGCGATCAGCGCGCGGCGCTGATCGCGGAGGGGAAGCGCCAGGGCGCGCGTGTGGTCGCGTACTTCTTCGACTGCCAGGTGGGAGACTGCATCGCGCGCAATCGCGGCCGCGCAGGCCGTGCGCGCATCCCCGCCGCCGGGATCTTCGCCGGCGCCAAGCGCTTGCAACCGCCCTCGCTCGACGAAGGCTTCGACGAGATCCACACGGTGCGCGTGCTGCCGGAGCGACGGTTCGAGCTCGGCGAGTGACGTGCGCGCAACACTCGCACTGGTGCGGCGCGTTCCACGACGACACGGAGAAGCCGCGATTTTCGCTGTTCCAGAGCCGCTCGGCGTATCGATCAGGTCGGGGGTGCATGTAGGTCGAGGCAGCGAGACCTGCTCGAAAGCTCGCGGTGAGATGAAACAATCTGCTGCAACTCCCAAGCTCGCACAGCGCGCGTTGCGCTCGCGTTCGCTGCGCGCTCCCGAGCTTGAGGTAACACCTCGCGGGTGATAAAGATCGTTCACGCGAAAGGGTAGCCGATGCCATCTCACCAGCAGGACTCGAGCGAGCGACTCGAACACTTGGACGCGGACAGCATGCCCAGCACGCGGCGCTGCGGCGGCAGGGAACGCACGGAGCTGGATCAAGGCTTGCAGCGTTACGAGGAGGAAGAGATCGTGACCAAGCCCTGGCCGCCGCAGCTCTGGTGAGCGCGCACGGTTCGAGCTGGCTTGCCAGTGTACCGCTGTCGTCCCTGAGGCTATACTGCGGGCTCTCCCGCAACCCTCAGCGCGCATGGTCACGATCACGCAATTCCGAGCCCTCGCGTTATCGCTGCCCCGCGTGGAAGAGAAGCCTCACTTCGATAAGGTAACTCGGAAGGGCCGGCGATGATCGGCCGCTATCGCATCGTGCGCGGAAAGCGCCCCGCCGACGACCCGCTGCCGGAGGGCGAGCGTCAGGATACCCGCAAGCACACGCGCCACGTCCTGCGCCCCGACGCCGAGCTGGTCGCGCGCTTCTTGAGCCAGCCCGACGAGAAGGGCTTCCGGGCCTTCCGGTCTGGCTATCTGCGGCTCTTGGAGGAGCGGTTTCGCGCGGACCGCGCGCCCTTCGATGCGCTGCGCGATCTGGCGCTGCGCACGGACGTCTTCATCGGTTGCAACTGCCCCACGACCAAGCAACCGGACGTGAAGCATTGTCACACGTACCTGGCGCTGGGCTTTCTGGCGAAGCACTATCCCCAGCTGAAGATCCAGTGGCCGTAGCCGCCCGGGAGCGGCGCTCCGGTACTGACTGCATGATCAGCCTGCGCTGTGCCGGGCCGGGGCGGCTCGAGCGAGGCGGTTTCAGTCCGGCCGCGCGCCGCCGATCAGGCGATCGGGGCGGAACATGTTGTGGAACAGGCGCAAATCCGAGAGCTCTCGGAACGATATCGCGGCCGCTGATAGCTCCGGGATTCGCACCGCGGACCCCGATCGCGCGCTCGACGCCGTGGGCATGTTGCTCAAAGCCTACGGGCGCTTCGCATTCGATACAGAACAGGCGGCGGTCAATATTCGCCAGCAGTGTGAAGAATGGGCGCAGCGCATCGTGCTGGGCGAGGCACGGCGCCAGAGCGAGGGCGGTGGCGCCGGCGGCGTGCTGCGCGATTGGCCCGGATTGCAGCGCTTCTTTGACGACCAGCGGCGCCAGGAGAATGAATACGTCACGCGCAGCCTGGGCGGCCTGCGCGGCACGATCCTGGCTTTCGCGCGCTGCCTCGGCAGCAGCGCAGGAGAGGAGCGAGAGTCGGACGCCCAGATCGAGCGCGGCCTCGACGCGTTGTCGCGTGCGCTGGTCAAGGGGGACATGCCCGGGCTCTCGAAGGCAGCGGCAACCGTGATCGAGAGTTCGCGCGCCGCTATGCAGCGGCGGCGCGCGCGCGAGGCGCGCCAGATCGCCGAGCTGAGCGAGCGGCTGCGCACGCTGCGCGAAGATCTCTCCGTCTGTCTGAAGAACGCCGTGCTGGATGAGCTGACGGGCTTGCTCGGGCCCGCCGCCTACGAGCAACAGCTGGAGCAGCTGTGCGCGCTCAGCATGTTGCTCGAGCAGCCGCCCTGGCTGGCGGTGATCGAGCTCAGCAAAGGCCCGGGGCGCGCCGTGGATGACGAGACCTTGCGCGAAGTGAGCAAGGTGCTGAGCCGGACCTTCCTGCGCAAGGAGGACTTCGTGGCCCGTTCGGGCGCGAAGGAGTTCGCGGTGCTGCTGGCGGACATGACCGAAGACCAGGCGGAAGCCGCCTTCGAGCGCCTCCTGGGCGGCATGCGCAAGCTGGCGGAGGGCCGGCGCCGGAGCGATGCGCCGGCGCTGGCCATCGGCCTGGCCCGGTCGCGCCTGAACGAGGACGCGCCGGCCTGGCGCGCTCGAGCAGAGCTCGCGCTGCAGCGCGCGAAGCAGGACGGCGGCGACCGCTACCAGATCTCTCGCTAGCGCCACCCGCTGCGCCAAAATGCTGTAGGCTCGGCCCAGCTAGCTAGCAGGGAGAGGCCACGAATGTGGAGCCGAGCGGAATTTGAAGCGCAGCTGCGCGCCAAGGAGGCGCGCTATCACAGCCATCACCCCTTTCATCGCGCCATGCACGGGGGCCGCCTGAAGCGAGAGCAGATCCAGGGTTGGGTCCTGAATCGCTTTTACTACCAGGTGAACATCCCGCTGAAGGATGCCGCTTTGCTCTCCCGTTGCCCCGAGCGTGCCGTGCGCCGGGAGTGGATCAGCCGCATTCTGGATCACGATGGGCGCGCTGACGATCCGGGCGGAATCGAGGCCTGGCTGCGGCTGGCGGAAGCGGTGGGCCTCGAGCGCGAAGCCGTTACGTCCCTGAAGCATGTGCTGCCCGGGGTTCGCTTCGCGGTCGACGCTTACGTCGAGTTCGCGCGCACGCGGCCCTGGCAGGAGACCGTCACCGCCTCGTTGACCGAGCTATTTGCTCCCGGGATCCATCAGGCGCGGCTGGACACCTGGCCCCAGCATTATCCGTGGGTCGAGCCGGAGGGCTATGCCTACTTTCGCAAGCGCCTGGGGCAGGCCCGCCGCGATGTGGCATTTGCGCTGGAATTCACGCTGGATCAATACCGCTCGCAGGCGGAGCAAGAGCGCGCACTCACGATCGTGGACTTCAAGCTCGACGTCCTCTGGTGCATGCTCGACGCCATGGCAATCCAATACGGCATCGGTGAGCAGCGCTTCTTCGCCCGGGAGCCGGCGTGAGCTCGGCCGCCTCCGACGCGGGCGCACCGCAGCGGCGCCTCGCCTTTGATCAGCAGCTCCCGCTGCAGCTGGGCAAGCAATTTCGTCTGCAATGGGAGCCCAGCCAGGGTTGCCACGTGCTGCTCTATCCAGAGGGCATGGTGCAGCTGCAAGGCGGCGCGGAAGAAATCATGAAGCGCATCGACGGCAAGACCACGCTGCTGGGCCTGATCAGCGCGCTCGAGGCGGCCTTTCCCGGGGCCGATCTGCGCGACGATGTGGTGGAGTTTGCCGAGATTGCCCACGCCAAGGGCTGGCTGATCACGCGCGCCCCCGCCGAGCTCTGAGCGGCGACCGATCCATTGCCATGTCTTCTGCACCGGGCCGACCGATCCCACTTTGGCTCAACGCCGAGCTGACCTACCGCTGCCCGCTGCATTGTGTGTTCTGTTACAACCCCACGGGGTACGCCCAGCACACCGACGAGCTGAGCACGGAAGAGTGGTGCTCCGTCTTGCGGCAGGCCAGGGACCTGGGGGCGGTCCAGCTGGGGCTCTCGGGCGGCGAACCGCTGCTGCGCGACGACCTGGAGAGCCTGGTGGGGGAGGCGAGAGGGCTCGGCTACTACGTGAATCTGATCACGTCGGGCGTCGGCCTCAACGAAGGGCGCATCACTCGCCTGAAGGATGCGGGGCTGCAGCACATCCAGTTGTCTTTCCAGGACTCCACGCGCGAGCTGAACGATTTTCTCTCCAGCACCCGCACCTTCGAGCTGAAGCAGCGCGTCGCCAGGTTGGTGAAGCAGCACGACTACCCGATGGTCATGAACGTCGTGCTGCACCGGATCAACATCGATCACGTGAGCGAAATCTTGCGCATGGCAAGCGCTCTCGGCGCGGATCACCTGGAGCTGGCGAACACGCAATACTACGGCTGGGCGTTCCACAACCGCGAGCACTTGTTGCCCGACCGCGCGCAGGTGGAGAGAGCGGAGCAGGCAGTAGCAGAGTTTCGCGCGCAGCACGAGGAGATGAAGATCTACTTCGTGGTGCCCGATTATCACGCCACACGCCCCAAGCGCTGTGTGAACGGCTGGGGTACGACCTTCTTGAACGTGACGCCGGATGGCGTGGTGCTGCCCTGTCACGAGGCCAGGATGTTGCCGGGGTTGGAGTTCCCGAGCGTGCGTGAGCGCGAATTGCGCTGGATCTGGCACCAGTCGCCGGCGTTCAACCGCTATCGTGGCGACGGCTGGATGCGGGAGCCGTGCCGCTCCTGCCCCGAGAAGGAGCGAGATCTGGGCGGCTGTCGCTGCCAGGCCTATCTGCTGACGGGCGACGCGGCCAACACCGATCCCGTCTGCGACCTTTCCCCGGAGCACCAGCGCGTGACAGGCGCCGTCGAGGCGGCAGCGCAGGGACGCCGCTCGCTACCGCTGCTGTTCCGGAGCGATGAGAATTCGCGCCTGCTCCTGCAGGACTCAGACGGCGGGCGCGCGCGCGACCTTCACGGCGGGGGCGGTTGCCCCGGTGGATGAGGCGCGCGGGATGTTGGCCGCCGCGTAGACCTCGGCCTCGTCGAGCGTCTCGCTGGCGAGCAAGCGCTCGACGATCGCATCCAGCTTGTGGCGATTTTCGCGCAGCAGTCGGCGGGCCTCGGCGAAGCAGTCGTCGACCAGCCGCCGTACCTCCTCGTCGACGACGTTGAGCAGGTTCTCGGAGATGCCGGCCATGCGCGGATCGCCTTCCGAGGGCAAGACCGAGAGCGTGCCGACGCGATCCGACATCCCCCAGCGGCCTACCATCGAACGCGCGATGCGCGTCACCATCTCCAGGTCGCTCTCCGCGCCGTTCGTGACCACGTCGAACACCTCGCGCTCGGCGGCCATGCCACCCAGCGCACCGATGATGCGGCCGCGCAGGTACCTGGCGTCGTATCCGTAGCGATCTCCCTCGGGCGTGGAGAGCGTCACGCCGAGCGCGCGCCCGCGTGGGATGATCGATACCTTGCGCACCGGATCCGCGCCGGGCTGCAGCATGCCGAGCAGAGCGTGGCCCGCCTCGTGATAGGCCGTGCGGCGGCGTTCGGCTTCCGGCATCACCACCTGGCGTGCGGCCCCGAGCTGCACCTTCTCCAGGGCTTCCGTGAGGTCGCGCTGATGCACGACGGACTGGGCGCGGCGCGCCGCGAGCAACGCGGCCTCGTTGATCAAGTTGGCCAGGTCGGCGCCGGTCATGCCGGGCGTGGATGCCGCGACGCGATCCAGATCGACGTCCTCCCCGAGCGGTACCTTGCGCGAGTGGACGCGCAGGATCTCCGCGCGGCCTCGGTGGTCGGGGGCGTGCACGACGATCTGCCGATCGAAGCGGCCGGGGCGCAGCAGCGCCGGGTCCAGCACGTCCGGGCGGTTCGTGGCGGCCAGCACCACCACGCCCTCGCTGCCGGAGAAGCCGTCCATCTCCGTCAAAATCTGGTTCAAGGTCTGCTCGCGCTCGTCGTGCCCGCCGAAAGCCCGTGCTCCGCCGCGCGCGCGGCCGATGGTGTCGATCTCGTCGATGAAGATGATCGACGGCGCCACCTTGCGCGCTTCGGCGAACAGCTCGCGCACGCGGCTGGCCCCCACGCCCACGATCATCTCGATGAACTCGGACGCGCTGGCGCTGAAGAAGGGCACCTTGGCCTCGCCCGCCGTGGCGCGCGCCAGCAGCGTCTTGCCCGTGCCCGGAGCGCCCGACAGGAGCACGCCCTTCGGGGCGCGCGCCCCCACGCGGCGGTACTTCTCGGGATCCCGCAAGAAGTCCACGATCTCGTTGATCTCCGCCTCGACCTCGTCGATGCCGGCCACGTCCGCAAAGGTCACGCGCACGCTCTCCGGGTCCACCGGCTTGCGAGCGCGGCCACCCAGGATGCCGCCCATCGCTCCCTGCTGACGCCGAAACATCCAGGCGTAGAAGGCGATCATCAGAATGAAGGGCGCGACCGAGATCAGCAGGTTGGTGAAGATGCCGCGCTGTTGCACCAGCGGCGTTGCACGGACGCCGGCGCCGCCCGCGGTCAGCTCGCCGAGCAGGTCATCGTTGGCGAACGTGGGGCGCTCGGTCGTGAACTTCTGGTAGGTGCGAGCCTCCTGGCCCGGTGCGGGCGGCCCGGGAAGAGGGGCAGGCTCACGCAGCCCTCCCTGGATGGAATCGCCGCGCGCGAACACCTCGGCCACGTTCTTCGCCGCGACCTGCTTCTTGAACTCCGTGTACGGCACAGCGTCGGGACCTTCGATCCAGTCCTGCACCGTGAGCACGCTGAAGAAGATCAGGTACACGAGCAGACCCAGCGCGAAGCGCAGCCAGCGGCGCTGCGGAGGCTGCCCGGCGGGCGGCAGCCCTTCCGTGCGCCAGGGCTTGGCCGGCGCCGGGCTCGTGCTCGGGGTGCGGGGCCCGCCCGCCGAAGACGGACGAGGCTCCGCTGCTTTCGGCGGCTTGGACGGGGACGGGGGGGGCTGCTCCGGCATGGCGTTTTCTCCGCGCGTTCTAGGCTCAGCAGCCTCGTTACTATGATACGCGATTCGCGCGCGACTGGTTTCTGCGCCCCGGGGCCGAGCGCGCCGCGCAGATCCGCCTCGCTGCTGCAGCGCCGCCGCGTGGCAAGCCGCGATAGCGCTGCAGCACGTGCCCGAATTCCAGGTGTTCAGGCTTCGATCACCACCTCCAGGTACTCTCCGGGCGCCACAAACGCGGTCGACCGGCGGTTGTACTCTCCCGCGAGCTGCTCCAGATCTCCGCCCAGCTGCGCTTGCCCCTGCTCGTCCAGCGCGCCGAAGGCTTTGTACGTCGGACCATAGAAGCGGCGAAACACCTCGATGAAGTGCGCTACCGACTCGTAACGGAACATGAAATCACGCCGCTCCACGCGCAGCGAGCGCGCTCCCTGAAAGAGCTCCTGCAGCCGCTGCTCCGTGCCCCACAGGATCGGCGATGCGACACCGGCCGGCGGCGGCACGTGCCGCCCCACCGTCTTCAGCATGCGACCGACGAAGCCCTCCGGTGTCCAGTTGGCGAGCCCGATCTTGCCGCCCGGTTTCACCACGCGCAACAGCTCGCGAGCAGCCCGTGTCTGGTCCGGCGCAAACATGACCCCGAACGTCGAGAGCGCGACGTCGAAGGAATGATCCTCAAAAGGTAAGCGCTCCGCATCCCCTTCGATCAGCTGCAGCTGCAAACGCTCCGCGCGCGCGCGCTCCGCGGCACGCTCCAGCAACGCCGGCACGTAGTCGAGGCCTGTCACCCGACCCCAGCGCCGCGCCGCCGCGAGGGCCGCGTTGCCGTTGCCGCAGGCGACGTCCAGGACGCGCGCGCCCGACTCCAGGTCGACGGCCTCGCACAGTGATTCACCGACGCTTTGCAGCGTGGTGCCGATGACAGCGAAGTCGCCGGACGCCCACATCAGCTGTTGGCGCGCCTTGATCGCCACGAGATCCACGCCGGCCGGGGTTTCCTGGGCCTGGCGAGCGGCGCTGCTGGCTGGACATTCGATAATTTGGGTCATGATGTTCTCCGGGGCGGGGACGGGAAACGGGTGCGTCTCCGCCAGCATCGTTGTAAGGAGGGCGGCGCATGGCGAGAATGACTGCGCGTCGGATCTGCGTGACCCATCGTCGGCATTCGGCGGGGCGCCGCTCCACTGGCGAAAGGGCCACGGGATGAGCACGGATACGCTGTCAGAGGTGCTGCGGGCGGTGCGGCTCAGCGGGGCGGTGTTCTTCGCTGTCGATGCCTCGGAGCCCTGGGTCGCGGAGACGCCGCACGCCGGCGAGCTACGGCCGTATCTGATGCCGGGAGTGGAGCACGTGATCGACTATCACGTGATCACCGCTGGCTCCTGCTGGGGCGGACTGATCGGGGAACGGCCCGTGCGGCTGGAGACGGGTGATGTGATCGCCTTTCCGCACGGCGATGCGCACGTGATCTCGAGCGCGCCCGGCATGCGCGGCACGCCCTCGCGAGACGCAGCGCTGCAGGTAGCAACCAGCCGCTTGCCCGTCGTGATCGAGCAGAATGGCGGCGGCCCGGAGCGTGCGCGACTGATCTGCGGCTTCCTGGGCTGTGATCTCCGCCCGTTCAACCCGCTGCTGGCCACGTTACCGCGCATGATTCACGTGCCCCGTCTGGTCTCCGGGCAAGGTGCGCCGGGCGATGGCGCGCTGGAGCACCTGATCCAGCTCGCGCTCGTGGAATCGAACGCCAAACGCGCCGGCGGGGAAGTGATGTTGGCGCGGCTGAGCGAGCTGTTGTTCGTGGAGGTGGTGCGGCGCTACGTCGCCCATCTGCCCTCCGAGAGCGTGAGCTGGCTCGCGGGGCTGCGTGACGACAGTATCGGCCGTGCCCTGGGCAAGCTGCATGACCGGCCCGCCCACGCCTGGAGCCTGGAAGACCTCGCACGCGAAGTCGGCATGTCGCGCTCGGTCCTCGCCGAGCGCTTCAGCCACTTCGTGGGCGTTCCCCCCATGCAGTATCTTACCCAGTGGCGCATGCAGCTTGCCGCCAACTTGCTGTCGAGCACTTCGATGGGCCTGGCGGAGATCGCCGAGCGGGTCGGCTACGGTTCCGAAACCGCGCTCAGCCGTGCCTACAAGCGCTGGGTGGGCGTGGCTCCAGCGGAGTGGCGCCGCAGCAAGCAGAGCGGCGCGGGACCCACCGTGAGCGCAGTCGCTGCCTTGGCCTCGACTACTCCGGAATGAGCTCGCCGCTGCCGCCCATCTCCTTGGGCACGTCCTTTTGCTTGGGCAGCCCGTCGTGCAGGTGCAGAGCGGTCTCCGCGTAGTTGACGTGCACCTGCGGTTCGAACGGGAAGTCCGAGAGCACGGCTGCGTAGACGTCGATCAGCCGCCAGTGCGGGTGCTCCGTGAGCAGGTGCCCGCCGCAGCGCTTGCACCACTTGCGATAGCTGCGCTCGGTCTTGTTGTACGTCCCCACGTGATCGACGCCGCTCGTGATGCTCACGGCGCTCGGCGGCCAGAGCGTGAAAGCATTCACCGGCCCCGCCGACCACTCCCGGCATGAGCTGCAGTGGCAATATCCGGCGGCCACCGGCCCGCCCGTGACCTGAAGCTCGACGGCCCCACAAAAGCAACGGCCCTTGTATGTCTTTTCCTGCGGCATGGTTCTCTCCTCCGAGAAAGGGTTGACCTGGCGCAGGATGTAGAGCGCTCCTGCCGCAGCGAGAATGACCGCGCGTCCGCCGTTCCTGTCCGAGGCGCCGGGCAACCCGGTTTCAGCAGCGGCCGAAGCAGGGCACCCGCGGCGCGGGCGCGCCACCGCCGGCGCCCCCGCTACGGTGAAGCCGCCCGCTCCGCGTTCGCAGCAACCTCTCGGGCTGCGAAGCGCTGCGCCGGCCATCGCCGCGTGGCTCCGTCTCGTGGGGCGGAGCCGGGGGGGACGGGCGATGGCCGCGGAGCGGGCAGGAAGCAAGGGCGCGGCGCAAAAGGTGGCGCTGCCCTTACAGCAGCGAACGCCGGCGCGAAGCCATGCTGACCAGTGCCAGCACCACCAGGGCACCGATCACGCTGCCGATCAGACCCGCTGAATGAATGCGTGTCACGTCGTCATGGCTGATCATGCTGCCCAGGAATCCGCCCAGCAGCGACCCCACCATGCCGAGCGCGGACGTCATGATCAGGCCCATGCTCTGGCGCCCGGGCAAGATGGCTCGCGCCAGGAACCCGACGACCAGACCAAAGAGTATAAAAACCAATAATCCCACGGTGACCTCCGGTTGAGCCGCTCCCGCGAATGAAGCTGAGTGCATCACGGGCGCGGCACCGACCACTAGGGCAAGTCAAGTGCCAAGAGCTCTGGCGGCGCAGAAAGCAAGAGAAAACGCAGCGGAAAACCCTATC
The DNA here is from genome assembly GCA_035760985.1 of Polyangiaceae bacterium. Taxonomy (GTDB): domain Bacteria; phylum Myxococcota_A; class Polyangia; order Polyangiales; family Polyangiaceae; genus SZUA-265. Next base: position 59,000 of record DASTRX010000177.1, on the reverse strand, counting down.
CAGCGTGGGCCCTCCACGTAGCCAGGCGATGGCAAGCTCGAGTGGCGAACTGCGACCCCGCTACCGAGCTGCCACATCTTTCCGCGATATCCGTCCCGCACCCGTAGCGACGCCCGGCTCTACCGGCCGAGTTGTTTCGCGCTTCACGTGGAGCTGTGAGGCGACAGGAGCGGGCTGAAATGTCCGTCGATATCTCTCCACAGCGGCGCGCTGCCACACGCTTCGGGTGCAATGCAACGCGGCGTGTCGGCTGCAGCTTGGCGCAACGGCAAGCTTTTTGCTCATCGGGCGAGCATGAATATCGAGCCTGGCCTCTCGCACCGTGCCCGATTGTCAGTCGCTTTCTCTTCCGCAACCAACCGACCGTTTTCGAGCTTTTCGGCGGCAGATCGGCTGTTCCTGAACCCGCCCGGAGCCGAGGGAGATCGCGCACGGGGCGAAGCCCTGCTGCAGCGGCTGAGGGAGGAGACGAGTGCCTTGCGGCAGGAGCTCGACGCCAGCTTGCCGATCCTCTCAGCGCCGATCAGCGAGCTCAGCTATCGCAGCTACTGCGGTGCTCTGTGGGGCTTCTATCAACCGCTGGAGCGCCGCCTGCGTGCGGCGCCCGGGCTCGAGGGCGCCATCGCGGACCTCGGGCGCCGCTGGAAAACCGAGCTCCTGGAGCTGGACCTGGCGGAGCTGGGCGTGCCCATCCCGGAGCTCGCCTTGCCGGTGTGCAAGGAGCCCTGGGGCAGCAGGCGCGGCAGCCTGGACCTCGCGCACGCGCTCGGGGCGCTGTACGCGCTCGAGCTCTGCACGCTGAGCTTCCGTCATACGCAGCGCTACTTGAGCCATGTGCTGCCCTCGATGACCGAGCGCGCCTCGCACTTTCTGGGTTGCTATGGCGCCGAGACCGAGAGCCTGTGGGCGGCGCTGGGCGGGCAGATCTGCAGCGCGCTGGAGGCGAGCAGTGTGCAGCCAGACGCGGTGGTGGAGGGCGCCGTCGAGACGCTGCGCGCTGCCCAGGCGTGGTTCCGCCAAACCTTCGCCAAGGATCAGCTCGCGGCCGGGGACCGGCTGGGGCTGAGCGCTGCGCGCAAGCAAGCGCCGTCGTCCTCGCGCTGGGCGGCGGAGCTGGAGCGAGCCCTGCTGCGGACCTGGCCGCAGCTAGGGCTCACACTGCCGGCCTGGTCCGAGCTGGAACGAAACCTGCCGCTCTGGGGGCGCTGGTCTCGTCAGGATGACGACGAGCGCCACGGGTAAGCCTTTGCCGCGTCGCCTGCCGCCTGCTGGCGCGGGCGGTGCCCCCAGGGTGTTGCACGGTGTTTCGATGCAGACACCACCGGCTCAGAGCTGTTCCTAGCTGTTTCAGCGGTGTAAAAGCAAGGGAAAATTTTTCTACAGAAACTTGACAAAAGCGGTGGGCGCGGTGGTCGCATGTAGCGAAGGGTCGCTCGCTCCGTTAGCATGTCGGTCCTGTGTTTCGCTCCATCGCAGCAATCGTCTTGGCCATTCGCTTTGCTCACCCCGAGGTCAGCGAGGCGGACGCAACGAGATACGCGGCCGCGCTCCAGGTCGAAGCTCGAGAACATGACTTCGATCCCCTGACGGGCGTCGCGATCATCCACCACGAGAGCCGCTTTCATCCGCGCGCCATCTCGCCGGATGGCGAAGACTACGGCCTGGCACAGGTGCGGGCGCGCCATGTCGGGGCGTGCCGAAAGGACAAGAATCCGCGCCGCCATCCCTCGGCGGCCTGCCGTGCCGTGAAGGAACGCTTGCTGGAGCCGGAGGAGAGCATCCGGGTGATGGCGGAGCTGATCACCAGCCACCGCAAGCTGTGCCGAAAGAAGGCGGGCAGCACCACCATGTTGAGCTGGCTCGCCAGCTACCAGGGGCGCAACAGCATCAAGGAAGATCGCTGGTGCACCCCGGGCGACGGAACTCATCAGGTGATCCGCTATCGCGACCGCCTGGTGCGTGAAGTGGCTCGCCATGCCAAGGAGATTGAAGCGGCAGATCGGGCGATGGCCGCTGCCACAGCGGCGGATGGTCACGACCAGGTGGCGGATTCGCGCGAGCCCGCTCCGGTCGAGAGCGCGCCGCCGGGGCGCGGCGGCTGAATAGCCGTCGATGCCGGGCAAGCCGAGGTCGACGATCACCACGTCGGGCCGCACGGTGAGCACCTTGGTGACGCCGAGTACGCCATCGGAGGCGCAGCTGAGATGCTCGCCGATCTGCTCAGTCACGGAGCAGGTGCTGGCTCGCCATCGTCTGGAGTCGCTGGCGCGAGAGGCGGCCGCCGCCAACCGCGCCAAGGACGAGTTTCTGCCCATGCTCGGCCACGAGTTGCGCAATCCGCTCGCGCCCATGGTCTCCGCGCTGCAGCTGATGCGGATGCGCGGCGGTGGAACGGAAGCTGGGGCCCTTCCGGGACCGATCAGTGCGGATGCAGCGACGTGTGCCGGCTCACGCTGGCTCCGTCGTTGGGCTGCAGCTCGCGAAAGATCAGCGTCGACACAGCGGTGAGGGCGCCCAGAGCCAGCAGGGCGGAGTGGATGCCGTGCACGATCTGCGCCGGGTCGGAGCGCATGCGGTCGGGGATGAAGATCGCCGCCGAGAGCGAGGCGGCGGCCACGCCGAAGCTCAGCGACATCTGCTGCAGAGTGCTGGCGATGGTGCTCGCCTTGCTGGCTTCGCTGTCGCTCACGTCGGCATAGGCGAGCGTGTTCATGCTGGTATACTGGAGCGACGCCAGGAAGCCGAAGCAGGCGGACAGAAGCAGGATCGCGAACACCGGCGTCTCGCGCCCGACGGTCGCGAACAGCGCGATGGCCGAGCCCATCAGCAGGGTGTTGGAGACCAGCACCCTGCGGTAGCCGAGGCGGTTCAGGATCACCGGCATGGTCATCTTCATGCCCAGGGCCGCGACCGACTGCGGCATGAGCAGGAGCCCCGATTGCACGGGGCTGTACCCCAGGCCCACCTGGTAGAGCAGGGGCAGGAGGAAGGGCAGGCCGCCCGCGCCGAGCCGCGTCAGGAAGCTGCCAGCCACGGCGGAGCGAAAGGTGCGGATGCGAAACAGCCCGAGCTGCAGCAGCGCGTGCGAGCTGGCGCGCGCGTGCAGAAAGTAGCTGGTGAGCAGCAGCGCCGAGAGCGCCAGAAGTGCCAGGATGGATGCCGTGCCGAGCGTGTGCTCGCCGAAGACCTCGAGCACGTAGGAGAGCAAGGCCGTGCCAGAGCCGAACAGGAGCAGCCCGAGCACGTCGAGCGGGGCGACACGCTGGGCATACTCGGGCAGATAGCGCCAGACCAGCAGCATGCCGAGCATGCCGATCGGCAAGTTGACGAAGAAGATCATCCGCCAGTGAAAGAAGCTGACGATGAAGCCGCCCACGACGGGCCCCAGCATGGGGCCGATCAGGGCGGGAATCGCCACGAAGCTCATGGCGCGCACCAGCTCCGAGCGCTCGAAGGTGCGCACGATCGTCAGGCGCCCCACCGGCACCATCAGCGCGCCGCCCATGCCCTGCAGGATGCGGCACGCGACCAGTACGTGAATCTCCGCCGCCAGGCCGCACAGCAGTGAGCCCAGCGTGAACAGGGCGATCGCCGACGAGAAGACCCGGCGCGTGCCGAAGCGATCCGCCATCCAGCCGCTCACGGGGATGAAGATGGCGAGGCTGAGCGTGTAGCTCGACAGCACCGCCTTCATGCTGAGCGGAGCCACCCCGAGCGCGTCGGCGACGGTCGGCGCCGCCGTGTTCAAGATGGTCGTGTCCAGCGACTCCAGCAAGAAGGCCACGGCCACCAACCAGGGCACCAGCCGCTTTTGCGCGGGTGCTACCGCTGGAAGCGCGGCCGCGAGCTCACTCGATGGCACCGTCCGCATCCTCATCCGGCGGTGGCGATGGCCACGAGGGGGACGGTTTCAGGATCGCTTCGACGACCGGCCGTAAGTCGAGCCGCGCGATGCTCGGCAAGTACTCGTCGAGCGCCTCCTGCATCAGGCGGTTCCAAATGCTGGCCCGGAAGAAATGCTCACCGACGTGCACCACGTAGTTGAGGATGAAGAACCGGTACGCCTCCTTCAGGTACAGGATCTCGGCCTCGCTCAGCGGGTACACCTGGTGGTAGGCGCGCAGGAACAGCACGAAGCGCGGCTCGAGCAGCGGCCCCGTCGTGTAGCTGAACACCTCCTGGTCGCCGCTGTCGCGTACGACCCGGCTCGCAAAGTAGAAGTCGAACAGGCGCGGCTCGATCCGGAACCAGTCGTAGTCCCAGCGGCTGTAGAACTTGAAACCAGTGGCGTCGTAACCGACGGAGAAGTTGCCGGTGTTCCAGTCGATCAAGATCGGCAGCCGGGGCCACTCGAAGTAGCCCTGGCGCTCGGAGTTCTCCAGGAACGAGTCGCAGTGGCGCTGCAACACGCTGCGCTGGGAGTCGGGAATGCCGCGCTCGCGCCGCCACTCGGAGCTGCTGACCAGGTCGTACAGGCCCGCGATGTCCGAGCCGACGCTCTTCCAGGTGGGACTGAGGTGCCCCGCGGCGCGCAGCGAAGCCTTGTGAAATGCGGCCAGATTGCGCCCAAAGGAGACGATTTCCGGCTCCGACAGGCGCGCGGGCAGGAAGTCGTAAAAGTCCACCTTGTGATAGAAGGCCACCCAGCGCTGGCCTTGCTCGAATACGAAGGCCTCATGGTCGCGTTCGGCCACGCGCGCGAGAAAATTGCGGAAGCCGCTGGTCTGCAACACCTGCGACCACTGCTGGATGCGCCGATGATCCTGGCGAAAGTGCACGAACGAGCCGTAGCCCGAGACCTTGGCGATGAACTCTTTGCGGTCCGACAGGGTGACGCGGTACACGGAGTTCGTCGAGACGTTGACGCTGATCTCCTCGACGCCCAGCAGGTCGCGCCGGTCCCCGTAGGCGCGCCAGGCGGCGCGCACGATTTCTGGAATCGGGGGAGCATTCCCAGCCATTGGCTTCGCCTGTAATATCCGGTTGAGCTGCTCGGGTCGAGTTCCTCGGGATCTGTGGCAGGCTGCGGCCGCTGTCCAGCCCAGGGCTCCTGGTTCGCGGCCGAGCGCCACCCGCTCGAGTGTCAAGGGGCGGGGTGGCGACGCCGCTCGAGAAATGCGCTGCGCCGGGGCAGCCGCTCGAGGCATAGTCGCGGGCGATGCATGCACAGGGGTCGCCTCGGTTTCGTTTTCTCCCCGTAACCGCATCCGTCGGAGCGGCAGCGGCGCTGTCCGCCCAGGGAACCAGCCGGGCCGCGCCTGGCTTCGCGTGACGAGCTCTCGCGCGCACGACCGCGGGCTGGGCCTGCTGGCGGCGGCCGCCGCTCTCGGGGTCGCCAACCTCTATTACGCCCAGCCCCTCGCCGCGCTGATGGCGAGCTCGCTCGCGATCAGCGCCAGCGCGATCGGTTCCTGCCTGACTGCGTGCCAGCTCGGTTACGCGCTGGCCATGTTGCTGCTGGTGCCGCTGGGAGACGGCCGCGAACGGCGCGGGCTGATGGTGCAGACGGCGCTGGCCACCAGCATCTCCGCGCTCCTGGTCGCCGTGGCACCCAACCTCTGGCTGCTCTTGATCGCGAACCTGCTGCTCGGCTTCTGCTCCTGCTTGCCGCAGATGTGCGTGCCCTTTGCCGTCGCGCTCGTGCCGCCGGAGCGGCGCGGCGCCGCCATCGGCACCGTGATGAGCGGCTTGCTCACCGGCATCCTGCTCTCGCGCACCGCGAGCGGCGTGCTCGCGTCCCTGATCGGCTGGCGCGGCACGTTTACGGGAGCCGCGCTGCTGATGGCCGTGCTGGCCTCGTGCTTGCGCCTGCGCCTGCCGCCGCAGCATCCGCGGGAGCCGCTGCCCTGGAGCCGCATCGTGCGCTCGCTGCCCGGCGTGCTGCGCAGCCAGCCCCTGCTGATCAAGCACGGCCTGATCGGCGCGCTCGGCTTCGCCAGCTTCAGCGTGTTCTGGTCGACGCTCTCGTTCCAGCTCGCGGCGCTCGGCCATGGCGCGAGCACTGCGGGGCTGTACGGAGTGCTCGGCATCGCCGGCATCGCCGTCGCGGGCGTCGTGGGGCGCCGCGCCGAGAGCTGGGGCCCGCCCCGCGTCAACGCGGTCGGTCTGGTGAGCCTGGCGCTCTCCTTCGTGGTGGCCGCGGGCGCGCCCGGCTCGTTGCTGGCGCTGGCGGTCGCGGCCGTGTTGCTCGACGCCGGCATGCAAGCCAGCCACCTCGCCAACCAGACGGTGATCTTCGGACTGGCACCCGAGCTGCGCAATCGCCTGAACGCCATCTACATGGTCCTGTTTTTCATCGGTGGCTCCCTGGGCACGGCGATGGCATCGCTCGCCTGGCAGCTCGCGCGCTGGCCCGGCGTGTGCGTAGCAGGGGCTGCCTTTGCGCTGTGCGGCCTGTTACCGGTCGCGTTCGGCCCAGCCCGCTTGCGCGCCCCCGAGCCAAGGAGCGAGTCGCACGGCTGAGCCCGCTCAATTCGCTGGCGCGTCCTTCGTGAGCTGGCTGGTCACGCTGTTGTTGGGTGCCAGGCTCAAGGCGCGCGTGTAATAGCCCGGCTCGGTCGGAGCCTCTCCGATCAGGTCATACGGCACCGCGGCTGCGGCGCCCTGGCTGCTCGTCACGCGGATGGCTGCCACCCCGTCGCAGCGGGGGGCCTGGCGGTATTCCGTCTCGGCTCCCGCGCGCAGCGGACCGAAATCGATGCCATCGACCTGCAGCTCGTAGAAGTCCAGCGAGGAGATATTGCGCACCCGCTGATAGAGCGGGGCAGGACAAGCGCTGCGCAGCGCAGAGACGCCAGATTGCGCCGCTGGATGGCTGAGCGCCGGGAATGGCGGGCGCTGCTTGATCCAGGAGAACGGGTACAGCCAGGCCGCCACGACCGCCGCCAGCGCCAACAGCACTGCAAAGAGCTTCACGTTTTCACCTCGGCTCGTACACCCCACGATCCATTTCAGGGGCTCGGTCCTGCCCGACTCTGAGCGACTCCAGAAGGGCCCGCTGCGCGAAAACGCGCGTGCTGCAACATGTCACCCTCTGCGCCCGAACTGTGCGGGCCTGGCCACGTGGGCGCGCACGTCCTCCAGGTTGCCACGGTACGCGAATGCGTCGAGCAGCACGTCCTCGACGTGCCTATTCGAGAATGGCACGCACGCCGGCCGAGGTGTCACACGGGCTGACCGACGCGTCTGCCGAGCCCAGGTCGGGCGTGTGGTGCCGGTCCGCGCTGCGGGCGGCGACCGCGCCACATTCGCCAGCGAAAGGGGCCCGAGTTCGCGTCAGAGATCGTTGAAGGCGCCCTCGCGTTCCAGGCGGGCGAGGTCGGTGTCGGAGACCACGCTCTTGCCCAGCCGTTCGCGCGCGCGCCGGATCTTGGCGACCAGCTGCGGGTCGGTGATCGGGGTGCTGTTGCTGGCGTTGGGCGCCGGTGGCGGGCGCATCACCGAGAACGAGCCGACCACGGGGTGGCCGTCGGCGCTCTTGCCCTTCAGGTAGTAGCTGACCGAGATCACGTCGGGCTGCGCCTGGGCATCGAGCGTCACGCGCAGCTGGAGGCCTTCGCCAGCCGGGATGGTGTCCGTGCCGAGCAGGGACGCGACGTCGACGCTCTGGGCTGGGCTCTGGCCCGCGCCGCCGGCGTAGTAGCGCACGGCCTGGACGGATTCGATCGTGACCGGCTCCGGCCGGTAGTGACGCAGGCGCACGCCTTGTTCCACGCGGCCCGAGTCCGACAATACCGGGAAGGGGGGGTCGAGCGCGACCATCAGGCTGACGATGCCCTTGCGCGTCCACGACTCGTAGGCGGGGTTGACCAGCTGCAGCGCGTCGCGCGCGACCAGCGTGCGGCCGTCGCGCGTCTTGACCTCGACGCGCACGAGGAACTGCGAATAGAGCGTCTGCTGCGGGCGCCCTTCGTAGCTGTGCGTGACGTCAGGGGTGTCCGTTTGCTCCGTGCTGCCGTCGCCGAACGTCCAGAGGTAGCGGCGTGCGCCGAGGGCGGCGGCTTTGGCGGGAGCGCCCGGTTGGTGCTGGCGCAGGTCCGCGCGGAACGCGAAGCTGCCCCAGCGGTTCGGCAGCGCGCGGTGCGAGATCACGGCGAACGTGTCCACGTGGCAGGGCTGGATGCGCAGCGGCGGGACGGGCGCGCTGCTGGCCACGTTCCCCTTGCCGAACACCGTGACCTGGAACGGAGGCGGCTGCCCCTGCTCGTCCACCCACGCGCGCAGCGGCACGCTCTGGCCGGCGGCCGTTCCGATCAGGTAGTGGAGCTCGGCGTCGTTGTCGTCAGGGGTGTGGGCGCGCACCGTGACCAGGGTCTCCTCACCGACGCACAGGTCGGTCTTTTCGACTTCGACCTGATCGATGACGGGCGCGCTGGGCGCGGGCTGGGGTGTTGCAGCGGCAGCGGGCGCGCTCTCGCGAGCGCTGCGGGCGGGCCTGCTGCGCAGCGCCGGCTGCGCTCGCTCCAGGGGCACTGGCGCCTCCACCTCACGCGTTCGCGGCGACCACAGGCCGAGCGCGACGAGCAGCGCCCCTGCCAGCGCAGCGAGCCAGTAGCCAGAGCCGCGCTTCAGTCCCAGCACCCGTACTGGTTCCCGTCGGCGTTCCACTGCACGAGGTGACTGTCGTCGTAGCTCCAGATGCTCGCACCGGCTTCGGGAAAGCGCGGACAGGCGTTCCAACCGCCGAGGCAATCAGGGCTGATGCTGTAGGCGCCGTTGTTGGGGTCGGCGACCACGCGCTTCCAGTCGTCGTCGGTGTTGCCGCAATCGCCCGTGGTCATGCAGTTGACGACCTGGTTCGCGGCGCGGCTGCACACGTTCGTCAGCGGGCAGGTGAGGGTGGCTTCGATCCTGCCCCAGAAGCCGATCGAGCTGCTGCACTGGCTCTGCACGTTGTCATGGAGCTGCTGCGCGGCGCGCACGATCACCTCGTTTGAATAGCCGAGCGGCTCTTGCACGTTCAGGCCCGCGCGCGCTTCCGCCCAGGCAAGGAAGGTGGAACACACCACCCCGCTGTTCCAGGCGGTCTCGCCCAGATGCGCGCGCTCGATGTCGCGGAACTGATACAGCGAATAGTTCAGGCGCGAGCTCTGCTCCGCGTTCTGGAACAGCCAGAGCGTCTGACTGCGGTCCACCCGCGAGGTCACCTCCAGTGCCGGCGCGTCGTTCCAGAGGTAGCTCTGGATGGTGTCGCCCGGATTGCTGCCATCCGGATCGCCTTGCTGAAAGTACAGGAACTCCGGTTCGCTCCCGTCGCCGTAAAAATAGGTGTACACGCCGCCGGCGGAGATCACCGACGCGCCCGGATAGCCCTCGCGCAGCTGGGAGGCGTCCAAGGGCGTCTGGCAGAAACCGCTGAAGGGTGTCGAGTAGCTGTTGCGGCCCGGCTCGATCATGCTCGCGTGAGACGCCGAGCCGCCGGGGCCGTGTGACAGCATCGAGTGCGAGCGGCTCTCGCCCGCTGCATCGATCACGTCGCGCACCGGCCCCGATGTGCGACTGAAGACCACGGCGCCGGCCGGCACATTCCAGCTCGCGGCCACGCTGCCGCAGACGGTGTCTGCTCGGGCGTGGCTGGAGGATGAGACCGCGACGGCCAGCGCCGAGGCGAGCCCGCCCCTGCGAATCCAGCAGTTCATGTGCTGATCCATCTAGCACCGCGATCGACTGCGGCGAGATCACACCAGGGGGTGTAGCAGCGAGCTGCGCTCTCAGCTCGGTTGCCCGAGTGGATCGTCGCCGATGCGGGTGATATTGCGCGTTGTCGGTAGCGTGGTTGGACTTCTCCTCGCATCCAGGGGAAAGTTCCACGCTTGAATCAAAGAGCTTCCGACACGTCTGCCACAGCTCGAGTCAGTGATGAAAATCGCCTCACTCTCCACGCCATCGCCTGGAGCTGGTCTCGTCCTGCTCGCGCTTGCGCTCGCATGCCGGCCCGAGCGAGCTGCGCGACCGCTCGAGCTCTGGGTCTCGGGACGGGAAGGTGAAGTGGTTGCACAGCTATTACCGGAGTTCGAGGCGAGCCACCCGGGGCTGCGCGTACACGTGCAGCAGATCCCGTTTCTCAGCGCGCACGAAAAGTTCCTGACCGCCGCGGTGGCTCAGCGTACGCCCGACCTGGCGCAGCTAGGCAACACCTGGATCCCCGAGTTCGCGACCATCGGCGCGCTGGAGCCGCTGGATGAAGAGCTGGCGGCAACGCCGAGCCTGGCGCCGGACGACTTCTTCTCCGGCAGCTGGAGCGCGAACGAGTTCGCGGGGCACACCTATGGTGTGCCCTGGTACGTGGACACGCGGCTCTTGTTCTTCCGCACCGATCTGCTGCACGAAGCGGGCTTCGCCGAGCCGCCGCGCACCTGGGACGAGTGGCTCGCCATGTTGCGGGCGATCCAGCAGCAGGGCCGCCCGGGGCCTGGTGGGGATCCGCGAGCGGCGCTGTTCTTGCGGCTGGATGAGCCGGAGCTGCTGCTCGCCCTGGGCCTGCAACAGGCACCGCTGCTGCGCGACGGGGATCGCTATGGCAACTTCCGGAGCGCCGGCTTCGTGCAGGCGCTCGAGTACTACAGCAGCCTGGCGCAGGTCGGCTTGCTCGAGGCCCAAGGCGCCTCCCAGGTCGCGAACCTGTGGGACGACTTCGCGCGCGGAGCCTTCGTCTTCTACATCGGAGGCCCCTGGCAGCTCGGCGAGCTCGGCCTGCGTCTGCCCGAGCAGCTGCGTGACAGCTGGAACACGGCGCAGCTGCCGGGGCGTGACGGCCCCGGCGCCTCGCTCGCGCTCGGCGCCAGCCTGGTGATGTTCAAGGGCTCGCCGCGGCGCCGCGAGGCGTGGCAGTTGATTCAGTATCTGTCGCGTCCGGACGTGCAGCGCCGCTTCTACGAGCTCACCGGGGACCTGCCTCCCCGGCGCAGCAGCTGGGAGGGCTCGGACCTCGCGGCCCAGCGCGGCGCGGCCGCCTATCGGGCGCAGCTGGAGCAGATGTACTCCTTGCCGGCGGTCCCCGAGTGGGAGCGCATCAAGGGCGCAGTGATCACGCTGGAGGAGCGCGCTGCCCGCGGCGTGATCACGCCGCGCGCGGCGGCGGTGGAGCTCGATCGCCGCACCGACCGCATCCTGGAGAAGCGGCGCTGGATCCTGGAGCGCGCGGCCACGCGCACGGAACGGAACCCTGCTGGTAGTTCCCGGGCCGTCGGAGCCCTGCCATGAGCTCGACCAGGGCCGGCTGGTTCTTCGTGGCGCCCGCACTGCTGGCGATCGCGGTCTTCTTTCTGCTGCCGGTGCTGGGGGGCTTCGGACTGAGCTTGACCGACTTCGACCTGTACACGATCGCCGACTGGCACAACCTGCGCTTCGTCGGGTTGCGCAACTATGCCCGCCTGCTGGAGACCCCGCTGTTCTGGCGCGCGCTCGCCAACACCGCCTTCTTCGTCGTCGCCGGCGTGCCGGCCTCGATCGCGGTCTCGCTGGCCACGGCGCTGCTGCTGCACTCGCGCTTGACGCGCTGGGCGAAGGCCTTTCGCACGGCGCTGTTCGCCCCCGTGGTGACCACACTGGTCGCCGTGGCCGTGATCTGGATGTACTTGCTGCACACCCGCTATGGCCTGATCAACTACGGGCTGAGCCTGATCGGTGTTCCGCGCATCGACTGGCTGGGCAGCCCGCGCTGGTCCATGCCGGCCATCGCGCTGTTCGCGGTGTGGAAGAACTTCGGCTATAACATGGTGATCTTCCTGGCGGCGCTGCAGGCCATTCCCGGCGATCTGTACGAAGCCGCGCGCATCGACGGCGCCAGCTCGGCGCAGCAGCTGCGCTTCATCACCTTGCCGTCGCTCGCGCCCACGCTGCTGCTGGTCAGCCTGATGACGGTGGCCGGCTACTTTCAGCTCTTCGCCGAGCCCTACGTGATGACACAGGGCGGCCCGCTGCAGAGCACCACCAGCGTGCTCTACCTGATGTACGAAGAAGGCTTTCAGTCCTGGAACCTCGGCTCCGCCTCGGCGGTCGCCTTCGTGCTGTTCTTCCTCCTGTTGCTGATCACACGCCTGCAGCTGGCCCTGGCCCGGCGCTGGAGCGCCGCGTGAAGCGCGCGCTGCCGGCCGTGCTGGTCAACGGCGCGCTGCTCGCCTGCGCCGTCGGCAGCCTGTTCCCGCTGTTCTGGATGCTCTCTGTCTCACTGATGCCGGCGGGCCAGGCCAGCCACCTGCCGCCGCCGATCCTGCCGCGCGGCGCGACGCTGGCCCACTACCGCCAGCTGTTCGAGCTGGCCGGCATGGGCCGCAGCTTGCTCAACAGCGCGCTGCTCGCGGCGCTCTGCACGTTGCTCTCGCTGTGCTTCAACGTGAGCGCGGGCTACGCCTTCGCCAAGCTGCGCTTCCGCGGCCGCGAGCGCGTGTTCACGGCTCTGCTCGGCGCGCTGGTGATCCCGGGCCAGGTGGCGATGATCCCGCTGTTCCTGCTGCTGAACGCGCTGGGCCTGGTCGACACCTACGCCGGCGTGCTGATGCCCTCACTGGCGGGCGTATTCGGCATCTTCCTGGTGCGCCAGTACGCCCTCACGCTCCCCGACGAGCTGCTGGAAGCCGGGCGTATCGACGGAGCCAGCGAGCTGCGCCTGTTCGTCTCGGTCGTCCTGCCCGCGCTGCGGCCCATTTTGGTGACGCTCGGGTTGTTCAGCTTCCTCGGCTCCTGGAACGACTTTCTGTGGCCGCTGATCATCCTGGAGCGCGACGAGCTGCGCACCTTGCCCCTGGCGTTGGCCTCGCTCTCCCGCGAGCACAAGCAGGACTTGGAGCTCATGATGGCAGGCTCCGTGGTCACGGTCCTACCGGCCTTGATCGTGTTTCTCTCCCTGCAACGCCATTACATGCAAGGCCTGCTCGCCGGGAGCATCAAGGGATGAAGCGCGCCTGGTCGCTGGCCGCGCTGGCGCTCGCTGTGGGCGCGCTCGCCGCGGGCTTCGGCGCGCGCCTCTTGCGCTCGCCGCAGGCGCCGCGCGCGCTGGACTCCTTCGACAGCCTGGTCGGCTGGAGCGCGGACGCCTCGGATGACGTCCAGGCCAGCTTGCAAGCCGTGCCGGGCAAGCAGGGGGGAGCCGTCCAGCTCGACTTCGATTTCAACGGTCGCTCCGGTCACGCCGGGCTGCGGCGGCAGCTCTCCGTCGACTGGCCCGAGGACTTCGAGCTCAGCCTGTACGTGCGCGGCCACGCGCCGCCCGAGGACCTGCAGCTCAAGCTCCTCGACCAGAGCGGCGACAACGTGTGGTGGTTTCGCCAGCCGGCGCTGGAGGTGAAGGGCGACTGGACGCGGCTGCGCTTTCGCCGCCGTCAGCTGGAGTTTGCCTGGGGCCCGGCAAAGGATCATACGCTGCGCCACACGGACCGGCTGGAGATCGTGCTTGCAGCGGGGCAGGGCGGAAAGGGCTCGGTGGCGTTCGACGCTTTGACCCTCCAGGAGCTCCCGCCGCAGCCCGCTGTGCCGCCGGCGCCGCGCGCGTACTCCGAGGCGAGCGCTGCCGGCGCGCCGGCAGCGCTCGCCGTCGATGGCCAGCGCGATACGGCGTGGCGCAGCGACCCCGCTCGAGGCGCCGAAGTGCGCCTCGAGCTCGATCTCGGCAGCCCGCGCGAGCTCGGCGGCCTCGTGCTCGACTGGGCCGAGGGCGCCGCCGCGACGCGCTACGACGTCGAGCTCTCCGGCGACGGCAAGGAGTGGGAGGTCGCGCGCTCCGTCAGCGATGGCAATGGCGGCCGCGATTGGCTGCGGCTGCCGGACACCGACGCGCGCCGGGTGCGGCTGACGCTGCACGCGGGCCAGGGCGATCAGTATGCGCTCTCCGAAGTCGAGCTGCAGCCACTCGACTTCGGCAGCCCGAACGCCTTCGCGAGCGCGCTCGCGAAGGCGGCGCCGCGCGGCGAGTTCCCGCGCGCCTTCGCGGGCGAGCAGAACACCTGGACACTGGTCGGGACCAACGGCGGCGGCGCCGCGAGCGCGCTGCTCTCCGAGGACGGCGCGCTGGAGCTGGGCCCGGGCAGCTTCTCGATCGAGCCGTTCGTGGTGTCCGCCGGGCAGCTTTACAGCTGGGCCGATGTAGCCCTCGCGCAGTCCCTGCGCGAGGGCTACCTGCCCATCCCCAGCGTCACCTGGCAGACCGACGCCTGGCGGCTGCGCATCACCAGTTGGGCGGCGAGCGAGCGGCCGCCTTCCGGGAAGGCGCCCGGCACGCTCGCCGCCCGCTACGAGCTGGAGAACCGCGGCGAGCAGCCGCTGGATCTCCAGCTGCTGCTCGCCGTGCGCCCCTTTCAGGTCAACCCGCCGTCGCAGTCCTTGAACCTGGCGGGCGGCGTGAGCCCGATCGAGGCCATCGACTGGGACGGCGAGCATTGCACCGTGAGCTCGCCGCGCGGGGAGCAGCGCACACTCGAGTTCGTGGACACGCCGGACAGCGTGGCGCTGTCGAGCTTCGACGCCTCGGAGCTCTCGCCGCAGGGGCAGCGCAAGGACGGCAAGCAGGCGCAGCGCGTACGCGACGCCACGGGCTTGGCGTCGGGGGTGTTCGCGTACAACTTACACGTGCCACCGGCACAGACGGTACGGCTGGCACTCCTGGCGCCGCTCGTATCGGGCGGCACGAGCCCATCCGCAATCCCTCCGGAGCTGCTGTCGCTGGAGCGGCTCGATCGCTCGGAGAGCAGCGTGGCACGCGAATGGTCAGAGCAGCTGGACCGCGTCGCGATCCGGGTGCCACCGTCCGCGCAGCCCGTGATCGATACGCTGCGCACCAGCCTGGCGTACATTCTGATCAGCCGCGACGGACCGATGCTGCGGCCCGGCACGCGCTCCTACGCGCGCTCCTGGATCCGCGACGGAGCCATGATGTCGGAGGCGCTGCTCCAGCTGGGGCAAGCGGAGGTGGCCGCGAGCTACTTCGACTGGTTTGCTCCCTACCAGTTCGAGACCGGCAAGGTGCCTTGCTGCGTGGACGCGCGCGGCGCCGATCCGGTGCCGGAGAATGATAGCCCGGGCGAGCTGATCTTCCTGGCGACGGAGCTGTATCGCTTCACCGGCGACAGGGGCCGGCTGGAGCGCGCCTGGCCGCACATCGCGGCGGCCGCCGAGTACCTCGACGAGCTGCGAGCAAAGGAGCGCACGCCGCAGAATCAAACGCCGGAGCGCCGAGCGTACTACGGGCTGCTGCCCCCTTCGATCAGCCACGAGGGCTATTCCGACAAGCCGGCGTATTCCTACTGGGACGACTTCTGGGCGTTGATCGGCTATCAAGACGCGGCCTTTGCCGCGCAGCTGCTGGGCAAGCCGGAGGCGCCGGCGCTGGCGCGCTCGCGCGACGAGTTCTCGACGGATCTGTCCGCGTCCCTGCAAGTCAGCGTGGCGCAGCACGGCCTCTCGTTCCTGCCGGCGTCCGCCGATCGCGGGGACCTCGACCCCACGGCGACCACGATCGCGCTCTCGCCCGGGCGCCAGCAAGCCGCGCTTCCCCAGGAGCTATTGCGCGCCACCTTCGAGCGCTACTGGCAGTCCTTCCAGGAGCGCCGCGCGAGTCAGACCTGGGAGGCGTACACGCCCTACGAGTTGCGCGTGATCGGCAGCTTCGTGCGGCTCGGCTGGCGCGACCGAGCTCAGCAGCTGCTCGCGTACTTTCTCGCCGATCGCGGGCCGCCTGCCTGGAACCAGTGGGCGGAGGTGGTCTGGCGCGAGGCGCGAAAACCCCATTTCATCGGCGACCGACCGCACGCTTGGATCGCATCGGACTACATCCGTTCGGTCTTGGATCTGTTCGCTTACGCGCGCGAGGGCGACGGCTCGATCGTGATCGCGGCGGGGCTGCCCGCGCACTGGTTGGACAACTCGGGTGTAACGGTGCAGGGGCTGCGCACCAGCGTGGGCCCCGTCGATTATTCAGCTGTCCAGCTGGGGCAAAACGTACATATCGAGCTGCGCGGCCCTGCGCCGCCGGGTGGTTTTCTGCTGCCCTGGCTGTGGCCGAGCTCGCGCGAGCGCGCGCGAGTGACCGTCAACGGTCGCGAGGTGCGCTGGGACAGCGATGAGCTGCGCGTGCGGCTCGCGCCTGCGCACATCGTCGTGCATCTGGGGTCGTGAGCGTCACCGCGATCCGATCGAGCGCGTGCGGAAATATTTTCTCGCCGGTCGCGCCGGGATCGAGTGGTCGCTCGAGCTCTCGCATGGTACTTAGTTCGGAAGATGGAGGCGGATCCTCGTCGAGGCCGCCCTGCAGTTTCTGCGGGGACGCCCCGCACCCCGATCATTTCGAGAGCTCCGGGGCGTGTTCTCGCGCTCGCTCTGCTCTGTTTCGTCGTGCTGGCCTCTGGGTCGCCGCACGCAGAAGATGGGCGAAGCGCACCCTCGGTACTGACGCTTGCGGATTTGCGGGGTCGATACAACCCACTGCTCGAGGCAGGGCTGGCAGGCCTGCGCTCGAACGAAGCGCCCGGTCAGCTGATCGTCGGTGACAACACCGACCCCTGGGGCATGACCTGGACCAAGTGCACGAATCTCGGCATCAGCTTGCTCACCACGCTGGTCTCGGAGGCGCGCGGCTTGATCGACGCGAAGCGCGCCCGGAAAGACGTGCGCGACACGATCAAGGTCCTGGGCAAGCTCAAGGGGCATCGCGGGATCTTCCCGGAGAATCTCGCGCTCCGCGGCGGCGTCAAGCGGGAGGTCGTGGACGGGCGAGTGCGCTTCTCGTCCATCGACTCGGCGTGGGTGACGCTGGCGCTCAGCCTGGTGCAAGCGCGCTATGCGGGAGACTCGCTCGGGCGCCAGGCGGGGGCGCTGATTTCCAAGCAGGATTATCGCACCTTCGTCGGCAGCGACGGCATGCTCGGAGCGGGCTACTACGTGGACGCCAGCACCGACGACAAGGTCGAAGACATCGCGTTCTCCTATCAGGATCGCAACAGCGAGGCGCGCCCGCTGTTGCTGGCGCTGGTCGGCATGGGCCAGCTGCCGGAGTCGGCCTGGGACAAGACCACGTACCACTGGGAGCAGCGCGACGGGCTGGAGCTGGCCAAGGGCTGGCACTACAGCGCCTTCGTGGAGATGACGGGCGCCTTGTTCTTTGACGAGGCTCAGCTCGCGCCGCACTCGCTCGGCAAGAGCCACGAGAACTACATCCTGGCCAGCCTGCGCGTCGCGCAGCGGAACGGCCACCAGATGTGGGGTTACGCGCCGGCCTGCGACGCGAAGAACAGCTACGCGGAGTTCGGGCTCGATCGTCCGGACTCGGTCTCACCATATGCAGCGGCGCTGCTCACGCTGACCGGCAACACGCACGCGGTGCAGAACCTGGGCCAGATCCTGTCGCTCTTCCCGAACAACGGCCGCGCCTTGCCAGACGGGCTGGATCCGCGCACCGGCGAGGTGTCCTGCGGGGTCGCCCGCCTGCTTGATCAGGGGCT
This sequence comes from Polyangiaceae bacterium, assembly GCA_035760985.1. Classification (GTDB taxonomy): domain Bacteria; phylum Myxococcota_A; class Polyangia; order Polyangiales; family Polyangiaceae; genus SZUA-265. Next base: position 41,571 of record DASTRX010000177.1, on the reverse strand, counting down.
GCTGTACCTGGCCCTGAATGCGGATGTCTTGCGCGATCTCGCGAAGCGCACGTCCTGGTACGCCTCGGCGCGCCAGCGGCTGATCGCGATGGATATCGCGCTGGCGGCGGGCATGCCGGCGAACGCGCTGGCGGCGGGCACGGGCGCGCCCGCAGGGGCTCCGGCGGCCGCGGCGGGGGCTTCAGCGGCGGCGGCCGTCGCGGCGCCGCCGCCGGGGAACTGAGCGGAGCTGTCCCTCAGCCGGTGAGCGCGCTCAGCAAGGTGGCGGTCACTTCGGAGGGCCGCTCCAGGGTGGCGAGGTGGCCGCAGTCGGCGATCTCGACCAGCCGTGCGCCGGGGATGCCGCCGGCGATCTCGCGCGCCATCTCGGGTGGAGTCAGCTCGTCCTCGGCGCCGACGATCACGGTCGTGGGGCAGCGGATGGCGGACAGCCCGACGCGGGAGTCAGGGCGGGTCAGGATCGCCAGCTCTTGCCGCACGAAGGCCTCGGCGCCCGTCTCCTCTGCCATCTGTCCCAGCAAGCCGCGCAAGCCGGCATCGGCGTGGCGCCGCCGCTGCACGTAGAGGGGAAATAGCCGCTCGGGGACCTGAGCGAAGCTGCCGCCCTGCGCGAGCTCGATCAGCGCCCGCCGCTGGCGGGTCTGCTCGGGCGTCTCCCCCCGCGCCGTCGTGTCGAGCAAGACCAGGCGCTGCACCCGCTCGGGCGCCTGCCGCAGCACCTCGAACGCGATGTACCCGCCCATCGAGAGTCCGACCAGCGCGAAGCGCGCTGGCGCGGCTGCGAGCAGCCGCCGTGCCAGCGCTGGCAGGTCGGCATCCCGGCGATGATCGGCGATGCTCACCGATCCCAGGCGCCAGAGCGCTGGCAGCTGCTCGGCGTACAGCCGGGCGGAGCAGAGCAGCCCCGGGACGAGGACGGTGTGCAGGGGTTCGGACATGGCCCATCCTGGCATCGTGGAAAGCGGTGTCCAGTTTCAGCGGGTCAGCGCTTGACGCGAGCGGGGTGAGGAGCAGGTAAGGGGGGCATGGCTGCGCAGCGGAGCGTGCGTTTCTATGAGCTGGGCGGTCCGGAGGTCTTGCGGCTGGAGGCGCAGCCGGAGCGGCAGCCGGGCCCGGGTGAAGTGCGGCTGCGCGTGGACGCCATCGGCTTGAACCGCGCCGAAGCCCTGTTCCGCCGCGGTGAGTACACGCAGAAGCCACAGCTGCCCTCGCGCATCGGCTACGACGCGGTCGGCTCGATCGACGCCGTCGGTCCCGGCGTGACGGAGGTGCGTGCCGGCGATCGCGTCGCGACCATCCCCGCCTTTGCCATGAGCCAGCACGGCGTGTACGGAGACGTCGCGATCGTGCCGGCGCGGGCTGTCGTGCCCTGGCCGGAGGCGCTGCCCGCCGAGCAAGCCGTGGCCCTGTGGACCGCGTTTCTGACGGTCTGGGGCGGACTGATCCGGGATGGCGCGCTCGGGCGCGGCGAGTGGGTGCTGCTCACGGCGGCCGCGAGCAGCGTCGGCATCGCGGCGATCCAGGTGGCGCTGTCCGAGGGCGCGCGGGTGATCGCCACCACGCGCTCCGAGGCCAAGCGCGAAGCGCTGCTCCGCGCCGGTGCCGAGCATGTGATCGTGACCGAGAAAGAGGATCTGGTCGCGCGCGTGCACGAGCTCACCGGCGGGCACGGTACGGACGTGGTGTTCGATGCCGTCGCGGGCGCGCAGCTGGAGCGCTGCGCCCAGGCGATGGCCGACCGCGGTCGGCTGGTCGTGTACGGCTATCTGGGAGGCATGTCGGCGCCGCTTCCGCTCGTGCCGATGCAGCGCAAAGCGCTCACCCTGCGCGCGCACAGCATCTCCCGCGTGACCAGCGACCCGGCGCTGCTGCGCGAGGCGGTGGCCTTCATCCAGAAGGGCGTGGCGCGTGGCGCTTTCCGGCCCCTGGTTGACCGCAGCTTCCCGCTGGATCGCATCGTGGAAGCGCACCGCTACCTGGAAGGCAGCGAGCAGGTGGGCAAAGTGGTCGTGGTGCCGTAGTCCCTGCTATCTGGGGCTGTTACCAGGCTGGCGTCAGCTGATGCGCGCGCTCAGAGACCGATCCAGGGAGCGACCGGCTGCCAGGCGATACTTCTCGACGGCCTCCTGAAAGCTCTCCGTCCAGGCTACGGGTTGTGCAAGCATCCGCTCGCGGACTCGATGGAACTGGTCCAGCCGGCGTTCGTGTGAGCCGGCCATGCCGGACTCGTCACGCAACTCTTCGCTACATGCGTCCAGAGCCGCGCGGATCGGGTTGCCCTCCAGCTGCTGCTCGACGCCCGAGAGAGGCCGACCGAGCAGCTCACTCGGTTCGAGCTGCTGTAGTCCGACGATCGTCTGATCGACGATGTTTTGCAACGCGGAGAGCCGCAGTGTGCTCCAGGCACGACGGACCGCAGCTGCAGGATCGGTTTGCACTTTTTTCGATGGGTTCACGCTACCTCCAGCTCGACGGGCGCCGGTGCGCCAACTCGGGCCCAAATGGCCTGAGCGGCCCTGCGGAGCGCGGGCCCTTCCGCAGCACGCAGCAGAGGGGCCACTGCCTTCAAGGAAAGCAGACTCGCGGTTGTTGCACGCTCGTTATCGAGCGCCAGCCCCTGGCGATCGATGGCCGTGACGCAGGGACGCTCGAGCAACGCGCGAAACGACCACCAGCCAGATTCCCCGAGCCTGACATACAGCACCGAGACGCCCTGGCCTTTGGCTGGGGCGACCGTCAGGCACTGCCCGTCGTCGGGCTGCGACTGGGCCAGCTGTCGCCCGAAGCTCCGCCAGGCACGCGCGTCCAGGTCGTGTTCCACGCTCCCCCAGCTGGCCAGCGGTTGCTCCAGATCGAGCCCGGCCGCGCACGCGAGGGCGTGCCCCCGGCGCAGGTACTCGGCCAGCAACGGACCGCTCTCCCCGGCGTCGTCCGCAGCGGCGCCAAAGGCCGCGTCACCGTCACCGAGGGTCAGGTTGGTCTGGACGGCGTGAATGCCGCGGCCATCGCGCCCCGCGATCATCAGGGTGCGCAGCTTGAGCGCCGTCTCTGGCGGCAGCTCGCGCAAGGCGCGCGTCAGCCGCTGCTGCGGCGACGGCTCAGCGAGCTCGCCCGCGTCCAGTGTCGCCTGTGCCAGCTCGATCACGTGTTGCAGCGCCGTCTCGCAGGGCCCGGCGAGCGCGGACGGTACAGCGCTGGAATGGCAAGCAGCGGGCTGGGACGGTGCCGGCCGTGGCGAGCTTCGCGCGGCGTCCGACTGCTTTTCTTCTTCCGTCATGGCTGTGAATCCCGCTGTTGAATGTTGACGGCCCGGCAGGGTCTCTTGCGGCGTCTTGCGACGGTGCGTCCGTCCAAGACCTGCCCGGGCGAAATCCCGAGCATCAGGCCCCTGCGACATTCCCCCTGCCGCCGATGCTCACGAGAGCGATGCTCACACGATAGCCGCACCAGGGTGATCGATCCCCTGCGTCGCTGTGGAACACCGCCCAGAGTTTGCGTAGCTACTCAGGCTAGCTACGGGTTCTCCGCTCGCACGAGCCTGCGCGAACCAACTCCACCTCAACCTAGCACCCTTTTTCACCCCCTGATACGAAATCTCGTCTGCGCACTCCGATTCGAGGCAGCAGCCGCCTTGCGCGAGCGCTCAGCCGCTGCTGCTGCGTGGTCGGAGGAGGGTCATCGGGCAACGCTGACGCGTCGTGGGAGCCGTTTCGTTCAGGGCTCGTCTGGCCGCCGCCGGGAAACACCTCGCGAGCGGGGATCGGGCGTGCTATGCCTGTGTGGCCAGCCTGTTTCGCCGTGCCACCGCTCTGGTCGCCCTCGGCAGCAACGCAGGCCAGCAACGCAGGCAAGGGCGCTGCTCGGGTGCTCCCGGTGAGGAGCGACGTGGCAGCGCCATGGGTCGGCGGACAGCGCAGGGTCCGAACGGCACGTGGAGCGCCGGACTGCGGGCAAGCAGGGAGTCAACTTCGCCCCTGCGCCGGCGTGGACCCCGAGGGTTGCCCCAACGAGAGATATGAAAAACGAGTTCGAAGAGCATGTGTGCGACTGGATGGTTTCGCCCGTGCTCAGCCTGGAGGAAGGGACGCGGCTGACAGAGGCAGCTCGTCAGTTCGATGCGCTGGAGGTGTCCGCATTACCAGTGCTCGACGCGAGCTCCCGCCTCGCCGGTGTTCTCAGCAGATCCGACCTCCTGAAGGCGGGGCGCTTCGTTGCTCGCAGCGGAGATCGTGCCCGACAGCTGCTGCTTCCCGAGGCCTGCGTGGGAGACTTCATGAAGACGCGCGTACCCGTGGTCCGGCGGCACTCGTCGCTCGCCGCCTGCGCGCGGCGCATGCACAAGCAGGGCCTGCACCGGCTCTACGTCGCCGAGGACGGGCCGCTCGAGGGCGTGGTCAGCACGCGCGAGATGCTGAGCGCCGTGGCTCGCGCCGGCATCGAAACGCCCCTGCACCGATTCGCCCAGCGCGCGATCGCCACCATCTCGGTGCGCGATGCGCTCGCCTCCGCCATGGCCCGATTGCGCGCGAACAGCGCGCTCACGCTGGTCGTGACCGATGGTGAGTCCCCGGTGGGGGCCTTCTCGCGATCGGACGCGGTGAACGCCCGGGAGGCAGATCCGACCGAGAGCGTCACCCTGTGGATGGATCCGAACATCGTGCCGCTGCCCGCGGAGCTACCCGCGCATCGCGCCGCGCAGCAGTTGCATGACGCCAAGCGGCGGCACGTGGCGGTGTGCGACGGCGCAAGCCTGATCGGGCTCATCTCCGGCCTGGGCTTCACCGAGCTGCTCGCCCTGCACGCAGGCGCCTGCTGAACCCTCGCCGGCCGCAGCCTCTGCCTGGCTCCGCGGCACGCAGTTTGCTCGGTCCAGGCATGATCCGGAAACTGGCGACAGGCGAATTTCGGCTCTACTCGCGCAAGAAGGACCCGAAGACGGGCCGCCGGCGCATCTCGGCAACCTTCCGCACGCGCGCTGAGGCGGAAAAGCACGAGCGAGCCGTGCAGTATTTCAAGCGTCACTGAGCGCGCTCACAGGCGTCGCCGTGTTGTGGCTTGACGCCGCGGCGGCGCGGGGCAACATCGAGGGACCATGAAAATCTCTCGTCTCCAGCAGTTGGTGTTTGCAAGCGTTCTCGTAGCAGTCCCCAGCATGGCGGCTACGCCGTCGGTGGGGGCCTCCACGCCGGTTTCCTTGTGCGGCGACGCGAAGGGCAGCGAGGAGAAGGCGGACAATGGCTCGAAGGATGGCTCCAAGTCCGATGACAAGGCGGACAAGAAGGCCGACAAGAAGGACGGCCGGGACAAGAAGGACACCAAGGGCTCGGTCTGAGCCGCGCGGGAGCGAGCGCTGAGCTCGAAAGGGGGGCGCGCTGAAGGCCAGGCGCAGAAGCGCCTGGCCCAGCGCCGCCCGCGACCAGCGACGGGCAGGTTCTGCCGGTGTGCCGCGGGCCTCACCGGAGGTGCTAGGGTGGGGCGATGCTGCGTCCGGAACTGCAGGCGATCGCTGGAGCTCTGATCGAGCGCGAAGGGGAGATCTCGCTGGATCAAATCGCGGAGGCGATCGGGACCCTGCGCGTCACGCCGGACGAGATCGATGCACTCTTCAGCTGGCTCGAGGCTCGGGGCCGTGAGGTGGGGGCGCCCTCCGGGCGCGCCGCCTCCGCTCTGCTCCACGACGTGTTGCGCGTCGCGCGCAGCTTGCGGCTGGAGCTGGGGCGCGCACCGCACCCGCGCGAGATCGCGGAGCGCAGCGCGCTGCCATTGGATGCGGTGCAACGCGCGCTCTGGTTTGCGCGCATTCTGCAGCGCTGAGCGGCGCCCGCGGTAGTTGCCCGCAGCGAGCGACGAGGGGCGCGTGCGATGTAAGCTATCGCCGGAGTCGCCGCGGGCGCCATGCTGGGCGCATGACGAAGCATTCAGACTTGGTTCCGTTGTTGACCGTGCGCGGAGCGGGGCGCGCCCTCGACTTCTATCAGGGCGCGCTGGGCGCGCGCGTGCTGGCTCGCTACGAGCACGGCGCCGCGCGGCAGCTCAGCCACGCGGATCTCCAGCTCGGCGACGCGGTGTTTTCCGTCACCGAGGAGGCGCGCGGCTGGAGCAGCGACGCTCCGGAGTCGCTGGGCGGCTGCGGCGTGGTGATGCAGCTGTTCGTCAGCGACGCGGCGGCGACGTTGCGCGCCCTCGAGCTGGCGGGAGCCAGCGTCGTGTTCCCGCTGCAAGAGCTGCTGGGCGAGCGCATGGCCCGCGTGCGCGACCCGTTCGGTCACCTCTGGTTGCTGCGAGAGCGCGTCGAAGAGCTGACGGTGGAGGAGTTGCAGCGACGGCGCGATGCGCTCTACCAGCGCTTCGCCGGCAGCCGCACCCCATCGATATCGGCCCCGTCGATATCGGCCCCGCCAGCACCCCTCGAAAACATGACGACCGTACCTCCCCGGGCGGCTCCCGCGCAAGCGCCGACTGCGCGCATCCACCTGATCCTGGGCCCGGTCGGGGCCGGAAAGTCCACCTTTGCGCTGGAGCTCGCTCGCCGTCACGCTGGGGTGCGGCTGACCCTGGACGAGTGGATGACGGTCCTGTTCCGCCCGGACCGACCAGAGGCAGGGCTGCCGGAGTGGTACATCGAGCGCGCGAGCCGCTGCGTGGAGCAGATCTGGGCCCTGGCACAGGCGCTGGTCGCGTCCGGAACCGCTGCCGTGCTGGAGATCGGCTTGCTGCAGCGCGCGGCGCGCGCGGCCTTCTATCGACGCGTCGAAGCGGCGGGCTGCGGGCTCAGCGTGTACGTGCTGGACGCGCCCCGCGACCTGCGCCGCGCCCGGGTACTGGCGCGCAATGAGCAGCGCGGAGCGACGTTTTCCATGCCCGTGCCGCCGGAGATCTTCGAGCTCGCGAGCGATCTGTGGGAGCCGCTCGCGCCGGAGGAAGCGCAAGGGCGCGAGCTGTCCTTCATCGACACGGGTGCACGCTAGAAGGTGCGTCAGCGCGGGCCCGGTCACGCCGAAGCTGAAGCAGCTCACGCGCGGGCCTTCCTACTCGATCGACGCCGATCTGCAGTTCGTCGAGCACGACTGCCTGCGCTACACGCTGGCGTCGCAGCGCGGGCGCTGGCGCTTCCGCGGGCCTGGCGGGGAGGCCTTGTACCTCCCCGTGACCGGCAGCTTCGACAGCGATCACCGCGGCGCCTTGCGCGTGGCGGCCTGCGCGGGGCTCGGGATCGTGTATCTGCCGCGGTTTTATCTGGCGGAAGCGATCGAACGCGGCGCGCTGGTGCGCATCCTGCCCGGCTTCTCGCCGCCGCCGATCGACATCCAGGCGGTCTACCCGGGCCGCAAGCTGCTCGCGCCCAAGACGCGTGCCTGCCTCGACTTCCTGGCGCGAGAGCTGCCGAAGCGGATGGCGAGATGCGAGGCGGTGGCCAGGAGTGGAGGGCGCTAGAGTGAGCTCCAGCGGAGCTCTGCGCCCCTCAGGTCGGACCGCCTGCGCGGCCTGGATCGGAACGCCTGGGGCAGTCTGGGACATTCCCGGCTGCAGCGCTGTACGAACTTCAGACAGCTGGCGTTTTTGCTGCCGCTCGCGACGGGTTCGCGCTGCCGGAGCGTTTGCGTCGCGATACAGGGCAGGGTGCGGTGCGCATCCCGCAAGCGATGGAGACGAACGATGAACACACGATGGATCAAGCTCACGGCCCTGAGCGCCGTGCTCGGCCTCGCCGGCTTCTCGACATTGGCCCTGGCGCAGCCCAGGGCGAGCGAGGGGAGCGGCCCGGGCCCACACGGGCGTCACGGGCAGGCGCTGGCGGAGCACTGGTTCCGCAGCATGGACGCCAACAAGGACGGCCAGCTCGCGCGGCAGGAAGTGGAAGCGGGCACGCAGCACCTGTTCGATCGATTGGACGCCAACAAGGACGGCGAGGTCACGCGCGACGAGGCCGAGGCCGGCGCGGCCGCGATCCGCAAGGAGGAGCTCAGCGCGCACTTCCGCGAGCTCGACGCGAACCGAGATGGGCGCCTGACGGCGGAGGAGTCGAAGATCCCGGCGCGCTTCTTCGACCGTCTGGACACGAACCACGACCACGCGCTGTCGCTCGAAGAGTTCCTGGCCCAGCCTGACTTCGGTCAGCACCGGCGCGAGGGGGTGTTCGAGCACGCCGACCAGAACCATGATGGCAAGGTCACGCGCGCGGAGGCCGTGCAAGCCGCCACGGAGCGCTTCGACCGGATCGATGGCAACCACGACGGCGTGGTCACACGCGACGAGCTCGCGCAACACATGAAGCAGAGGGCCGAGGCGCACGGCCATCACGCTGACGGCGAGCGCTGAGCCCGGGCGCTGGAGGCGGCTACGCACGCTGCTCGTGCCAGGCCGGGCGCTGGCGCAAGCGTTCGCGCCAGGCGCGCAGGTGCGGGTAGCCGCCGAGCGTCACGCCGCGCGCCTCGCAGCTTTCGAGCCCACAGCCGACCGCGATGTCGGCGATCGAGTAACCGCCCGCGAGGTACTGCCGCCCGTCCAGCTGCGCGTCGAGCAAGGGCAGGAAGCGGGCGAGTTCGCGCTCCGCGAGCGCGACCAGAGCTGGGTCTGCGGGCGAGCCCGCGCGCGCCTTGATCAGCCGCTCTTGCCCCAGCAGGCTCAGCCACGGCTGCAGGTGCGTCGCCAGAAAGAACATCCAGCGCAGCACGTCCGCGCGCTCTCGAGTCGCGGACGGCCAGAGCCCGAGCTCCGGCTTCTTTTCCGCCAGGTAGACCAGGATCGCGCCCGACTCCCAGAGCACGAAGCCGTCGTCGTCCACCAGGGTGGGGACCTTGCCGGCGGGGTTCTGCGCCAGATACGCGGGCTCCTTGGCTCGCGCAAAGTCGATGGCGCACAGCTCCAGCGGCAGCCCCAGCTCGCGCGCGAGCACGCGCACCTTGCGGCAATTGGGCGAGGGCGCGACGTCGTAGAGTTTCATGCGCGCGAGCCTACCCCGCGGAAACAATTGGGAGTATGGGTTTTGGGCCGGGCCTCTGCCACACGTCGCTGCCGGCCCCTCGGGGCACCGCACGCATGCGCCGGGCGGCCCTTTTGAGCGCGCGGGCGCGCCGTTTCACACGGAAACCCACCCGGACCGACCCCGGGGAAGGAGCTGCCGTGAAGCATCGACTCGTTCGCGCCCTGACATTGTCTGGACTCAGCGCTGCCGGCGCGCTGGAGCTCAGCGAGCTCGCGCGAGCGTGCGGCGGCTTCTTCTGCCAATGGTCGATTCGGTGGTCCTGCGCCAAGTCAGCTGTTGCAGGTTCTGGAGGAAACGTACGGCACCTGGAGCGGCTTCTGGGATGCCGTGCGCGAAGTGGTGACGCTTCCGCAGGGGATGAGCTTCGACGATCCTCCGAAGCTGCCCGTATTGCGTCCGTCAGGGGGTGAGCGCGTGACGATCTCGAACTGTTCCAAGCGCCGTGGCGCATCGAATTTGGCGATGGCGCCATTCTGCGTGGGGCCCCGGGCGCGTCGGGGCAGTGGCCCGGCGGGCTCGCTGTGCAACCGGCAAACCAGCGCGTGCTGATGCTCTCGACCTCCGGCGAGGGCCGCGTGGTGGAAGACAACAGCGACCAGACTGCGGCTAGCCTCGCGGAGTACAACGCGCACGTGCCCCGTGCGCCGAAGCGTGGCGGTGTCCGCAGCTCACCCAGCGCCCATGGAGCTCGCGGGAACGGGGGCGCAGGGAGCCTCGGGCTTGCGGTGGTGGGCCTCGCCTGGCTGCGGCGCCGAAACCCGCATTGGCGCGCGAGCGCTCGGCGCGCCCACTTCCCAGCCAGACTGGCTTGGCCCACACTCGGGGTATGTTCAAAGCAACCGAGAGTCTGACGGCCGAGCTGGCCGTGCTGGAGGCCAATCGCGAGTTTTACACCGCGTTCAGCCGCGGCGACTTCGAGGCGATGTCAAGGCTCTGGGCGGAGCAGGCGCCCAGCGTCTGCCTTCATCCGGGCATGAACGTGATCACCGGGCGGCGCGCGATCCTCGAGACGTGGCGCCAGATCCTGGCGCAGCTGAGCGGCGTCGAAATGTCCTGCCGCTCCGCTCGCGTGCACTGGCTCGGCGATGTGGCGTTGGTGACCTGTCTGGAGGCCAATGGCCGTCGCCCGGCGCACCTGGTCGCCACCAACGTCTTCTTGATGGAGGGCGGTCGCTGGCGGATGGTGCACCACCAGGCGGGGCCGCTCTCCGAGCCGGTGCCGGACGCGGCCGAGCCTGGCGCGAACTGATGCCGAAGCGCGGTGCCGACGGCGGGGAAGCGCGCTGGGCCACCATCTACGCGGTGGTGCGCGCGATCCCTCGCGGCAGGGTCGCGACCTACGGTCAAGTTGCGGAGCTGGCGGGCATTCCGGCGGGCCATCGCATTGCTGCGCGCGCCATGCGCTTCTGCCCGGAGGCGTTGCCCTGGCAGCGCGTGGTGGGCAAGAAGGACGCGCGCCGCGGCCAGATCAGCATCGAGGAGCCCGACCACGCGGAGTTGCAGCGAGCCCTGCTCGAAGGAGAGGGCGTGGAATTCGACGCCAATGACTTCATCCCGCTGGCGCGCGCCGGCTGGCAACCGCGAACGATCCTGCGTAGTCGTCAGCCGCGCAAGAAGCGCCAGGCGACCAAACGCTAGGGAGCAGGTTGGTCGAGCGAGAGCCGGCCGGTGGCCAGGATCTCGTGCGCCTGTGGCGCCGCCTCGCGCAGCTTGGCATCGAACTCGACCCTGTCCGGCAGCACGTGCACGCTGCTGCCGAACATGGCCATGATCTGCCGGCTCGTCGGGTTGAGCTCATCCGCCCACTCCGAGGCGAAGACCTGCGCAAGATGGCCGGCGTTCTCCAGCAGTGCGCACAACGCGGCGTTGCGTGCCGCCCAGTCGCAGCTTTGCATTTCGCTGGAGTCGACGAAGAAGCGCACGCCGCTGGTGGGCTTCAGGATCTCGCTGAGCCGAGAAGCGTAGGCGACGCACACCGGTTCGTTCATGTGGCCGGCGAACTTGGCCCAGAGCACGCCGGGCACGAGCCACCCGATCACGACACAACCATCACGATCCGCCATGGTCTCGAAGCGGCCGGGCGTTGCACCGGAACGGCGACGCAACACCCGCCGCGGGGGTGGATTGGAGCCGAAGAGCTTCGCGTCGCCCAGGCCGGCGAGCTCCAGGCGCGCCAGCCCACGATAGACTTCAGCGCGAAAGAGCTCCGGGCTCTGGGGCAGCGCGATCTTTCGCTCCACGAGCCGGTCGACGCAATAGTCGATGCCGTCGCTGATGCTGGCGGCGCCTTCGTGGGGAATGGCCGGGATCCAGAGCCACTGCAGAGCGCTGAGCGCGTGCCGCTCCCAGTCGCGAGCGACGACCGTGGCGCTGCCGACACAGTACTCCTTGGTTTCGCGCCGCACCCGGGGCTCATTCAGCCACTCGGCGATGCGCAAACGGACGACCGCTTCGGGCGGTTGCGCCGTTACGTCGGCTACACACAGCACTGCAAATGGCTCGGCGCGCTGGAAATAGTGCTCGTAGCCCGCGCACATGGCAGCGAGCTCCCGTTGGTCGAATGTCCCCTCGCGGATGTTCACGACGAGTGGGAACCATTGGTCGACGAACTGCATCGCGAGCAAGCATAGCGGCAAACCTCATCGGGAGCTACGTTCCGTGGGTGTCCTCGTGCGCTCGCGGGCAGGGCGGGGATCCTGGTGAATCGAGTGCAACACGCTGGCAATCTCGATGTCACTCACGTAGCAGCGTCGGACGACGCCCAGCAATTGCTGAAGTATGAGCATAAAATGTGTTGCAGTGGACGGCTCGGCTGAGAGTCCGACGTTTCTCCGTCAGAACACTTTGTCAGAAACAGCGTGAAACGGACTGCTGCCTCCATCGAGTGCACCAGCTCGAACACACTCGACGCGAGCCTGCTTCCGCCGCTATTCGCCCGCGGAATGCGCCACGAGCTCGGCGCGCGGGTGGGGCTCGGCCCTCAGGACCCCGGCGGGGTGCAGGCCGTCCTGGCGATAGATGCGCGTCTCCTCCGCATCTCGTTCATCAAAGGGCGCGTGACCATGATCGCGCGCGATCAGCACGTACAGGCAGGGCACCACGAACAGCGTGAACACAGTGCCGATGCTCATGCCGCCGACCAGCACGATGCCGATCGAGTTGCGCGCCACCGCCCCCGGCCCCGCCACCAGCGTCAGCGGGAAGTGCCCGAGCACGGTTGCGACCGTGGTCATCAGGATCGGCCGCAGGCGCGTCGCGGCCGCGCTCAGCACGGCGTTCTGCTTGCTCTCGCCGCGCGCTTGCTCGGCGTTGGCGAACTCGACGATCAGGATGCCGTTCTTGGCGATCAGTCCCACCAGCGTGACGAAGCCGACCTGCGAGTAGATGTTGAGCGTAGTGGTCCAGCCGCGCGTCAGCGGGAACTCGAGCCCCGGCGGTGCCCAGAAATAGAGAAAGGTGAAGATCAGTCCGCCAAAGAGCGCGAGCGGTACGGATCCGGCGAGCACCACCAGCGGATCACGAAAGGAGTTGAACTGCACCGCCAGCGCCAGAAAGATCAGCGCCAGCGCCAGTCCCAGCGCGGGCAAGAATTTGCCGGCTTCCTGTCGCAACTGCCGGGACTCGCCGCCATAGTCCACGCGATAGCCGGGAGGCAGAATCTCGGCCGCCTTTTGCTCCAGCACGCGCAGGCAGGCATCGAGCGAGCGGGTAGGGACGCTGGAGAGTTTGACGGAGTTCAGCTGCTGAAAGCGGTTCAAGCTGCGCGCGCCTACCCCGCGCTCGACCTGGGCGATGGCGCCGAGCTGGAGCACGCTGCCGCCGGGGCCGGCGATCGGTAGCTCCAGCAACTGCTCGGGCGTCAGGATGCTGCGGCGCTGCACCTGCGCGATGACCTTGTAGCTGCGCCCGTCGAGGTTGAAGCGGTTGACGAAATCTCCGCCGAGCAGGGCCGAGAGGTCGGCGCCCACCTGCTCCATGCTCAGCCCCATCGACGCGGCGCGATCACGATCGATCCGGATGTGGTTCTTCTCCTCATCGAAGCGCACGTCGCTGAGCAGCGGGAAATAGAATTCGCCGCTGGACTCGGCCGCCTGTTGTAGCTGTTCGGCGAACTTTAACAACTCCGCGTGCTCGGCGGTGGACGAGATCACGAACTCCACCGGTAGCAGGCCGGCATTCGGCAGCGGCGGAGGCAGGAACACCACCGGCCGTACGCCGGTGATCCGCTCGGCGCGCTGGCTGAGCTCGATCTGAATGGGAAAGATGCTGCGCTCCCGGTGCTGCCAGGGCTTCATGATCGCTCCGCTGAAGCCGCCGTCGGGCGTCAAGAGCTGGAAGCTTTGCTGGAACTCCGGCACGGAGGCATAGATCTCATGCAGCTGTTCCGCGTACGGCTCCAGTCGTTCCAGTGTCGCGTTGGGCGGTACGTCGAGCGCGCTGAAAACGACGCCCTGATCTTCGTTCGGGGCCAGCTCCTCGGGTGACAAGAGGTACATCGGAATGATGGCCAGCGACAGCACCAGCCAGAGCGCGTACGTAGCAGGCCGGCGCTGCAGCATCCACTCCAGCGCGCGGCGGTAAGCGTGACGCAGCGCCTCGAAGCCGCGAGCGATCCGCGCCGCCGGCGCTCGCGGGTCCGGTGCCGGGCGCAGCAGGCGAGCGGACATCATCGGCGAGAGCGTCAGCGCCACGACCCCAGAGACCAGCACGGCCCCCGCCAGCGTGAAGGCGAACTCGCGGAACAGGGCACCCGTGAGCCCGCCCTGAAAGCCCACCGGAATGTAGGCCGCGGCCAGCGTCGCGGTCATGGCGACGATCGGTCCGACCAGCTCGCGGGCAGCGAGTGTCGCCGCTTCGACAGGGCGCCGGCCGGCCACGATGTGGCGCTGCACGTTCTCGACCACCACGATCGCGTCGTCCACGACCAACCCCACCGACAGCACGATCGCCAACAAGGTGAGCAGGTTGATGGTGAAGCCGCAGACCTGGATCAGAAACACCGCGCCGATCAGCGAGAGCGGGATCGCGACCAGCGGCACCAGCACGCTGCGCAGGGAACCGAGGAACGCGAACAGCACCAGGATCACGATCAGGACCGTCTCGAGCAGCGTCCAGACCACCTCGTGGATGGCGTTGTGGATGTAGTGCGTGGAGTCGAAGGCGACGGTCGCGCGCACGCCGGACGGGAGATCGCGCTCGATGGCTTCGAGCTCGGCGCGCGTGCGCTCGATCACGTCCAGTGAATTGGCGTTAGGCAGCACCCAGATGCCCATGAAGACTTCCTTGCGCCCCGAGAGCCGGACGTCCTGATCATAGCTCTCGGCACCGAGCTGGACCTCGGCGATGTCCCGCAGCCGCACCAGGGCTCCGTTCTGGCGCCGGATCACCAGCTGCTGGAAGTCTTCCGCGCTGTGCAGGTCCGTGTCCGCGCTGGAGCTCACGCGATGTAGCTGCCCCTTGGTCTGCCCGACCGCGGAGAGGTAGTTGTTGCGCGCCAGCGCCTGGCTCACGCTGGCGGGGTTCACCTGGAGCGCCATCATCCGGTCCGGGTCCAGCCAGACGCGCACGGCGAACTGACTGCCGCCCAGGATCTCCGCGCGCTGCACGCCCGGGATCGCCGACAGGCGGGGCTGCACGGCGCGGATCAGATAATCGGTGAGCTGATTGGCCGCCAGGATCTCCGACCCGAAGCTGACGTACAGCGCCGCGAACTGTGAATCGGAGGGCTCCAGGTTGATCGCCGGGAGCTCCGCGCCGGGAGGCAGATCCGCGCGTACTTGATTCACACGCGCGCTGATGTCGGCCAGGGCGCTCGCAGCGGGGAAGTTGAGCTTCAGCCGCGCGTGAATCGAGGACAGGCCCTGCGTCGTCTCGGATTCCAGCACGTCGATGCCATCAGCGGCCGCGATGGCGCGCTCCAGCGGCGTGGTCACGAAGCTGCGCACCAGCTCGGCGTCTGCTCCCGCATACTGGGTGCGGACCGTGATGCTGGCGCTCTCCAGCTTCGGGTACTGACGTATGTTGAGTGAGCGTACTGCTTGCAAGCCCGCGATCACGATCACCACGTTGATCACGATCGCGAGCACGGGGCGACGGATGCAGCGCTCGGTGAGCTTCATGCCGGGAGCGCCCAGCAAGCTCCGTGCCGGCGCAGCTCAGCGGTTATCTGGGCGCGGATCCAGCTGTGCTTCTGGACCGACGTCGTTGTTCACGATCACCCGCGAACCGTTGCGCAGCTTGAAAGTTCCAGCCGCAACCACCTCGTCGCCGTCGTTGAGGCCTTCCAGCACCCCTACGAAGTCGCCCCGTGCCGGCCCCAGCCGCACGAAGTGCTGCCGCGCGACGCGGATCGGCGCCAGCTCCGGCCCGGAGCCGCTCGCCGCAGCGCCGTGCCCGGCATCGACGACGAACAGTGAGTCGCCGTACGAGGCGTGCGAGACGGCCGAGAGCGGCACCACCAGCATCGGGCGCTCCTGCGGCAGCAGCACGGAGACGCGCACGAACATGCCGGGCCGCAGCCGATCACCGGGGTCCGGCAAGCTGGCGCGGATGCGGATGTTGCGGGTCTCGGGGTCGAGCGTCGGGTCGATGGCGCTGACGCTGCCCCGCAGCGGCGTCGAGCCCGGCGGATCGAGCTGCGCGAGTACGTGCATGCCCAGGTGCACGCGGGCGGACTCCGGCTGCGGCAAGCTGAAGTCGACGAAGACGGAGTCTGTCGACTCGAGCACCGCGATCGTGGTCCCCGGGGGCAGGTATTGGCCCATGTTGACCGCGCGGATGCCGAGCCTGCCGCTGAACGGCGCGCGCACGCTCTTGCGCTCGATCTGAGCCTGCAGCGCCTGCACGTCGGCGGAGACAGCACTGGCGCTCGTCTCGTCGGCATCGAGCTGGCTGTCCGAGATCGCGCCTTGCGGCGCCAGCAGACGCGAGCGCTGTAAGGAATGGCGCGCGAGCCGCAGGCGGGCCCGCAGCGAGCTGAGCTGGGCTTTTTCCACGCGCGCATCCAGCTCGAGCAGCAGTTGACCCTGCTTGACGCGCGCCCCCGAATCAAAATGCAAGCGCGCGACCACGCCCGGAATCTCGTTGCTCACTGCTACCCCGCGCACCGAGGTCACGCTGCCGACCGCGTTCAGGCTGTCCCCCCAGTTCTGGGTGGTGGCGCGCGCGGTGCTCACCGACTCGGGCGGAAGCCCGTCCTGCTGTTGCCGGTGCTCGGCCCAACGCAGCAACTCCGAGACCTGAGCTCCCTTGATCCCAGCCAGCGCGCCCAGCGCAACCACCAGTCCGAGGATCACCACCACATACTGCATTGGCCCAGCTCCGCGCTCACAGGCGCCGAGCGCCGTGGAAATGAGGAGGACCGCGAACGGATACCCGTCGCCCCCCTGTTACGGCACATAGACCTGGCGCCATCGAGCGGACCAGACCCCCCAGCGCGCTGAGCAACGTTCCGCCGCAACTTGCCCCAGCGCGTACGCCGGCGCGTCACGCTACTGGATCGTGCTCGCAGCGGCCGCAGTGCTGCGGTTGTGCTTCTCCGTGGCTCGGCGCTTGCACGATCAGGCGAGCGCAATGGGGAAGGCCACAGGCCCTTCATCAGTGTGCGAGGAGGGGGCGATGGCCGCTACTAGGCTGCAGGGAGACATTCTGGTCAGTAACTGGTGGGCGGTGCTGCTGCGTGGCGCCGTCAGCCTGCTCTTTGGTCTGGCGACGTTGATCGTGCCCGGGCTGTCTCTGATCGCGCTGGTGCTCGCGTTCGGGATGTATGCGCTTGCGGATGGCGCGTTTGCCGTCGCGGCGGCGTTGCGTCGCAGCACGGGCGAGACGCGCTGGGCGCACGTGGTCGAGGGCATCCTGCAGATCGCGGCGGGTCTCGCCTCACTACGCTGGCCGAGCGTGCTGGTCTTCAGCCTTTCGTATCTGATTGCCGCATGGGCGATGGTGATCGGCGTGCTCCGCATCATCGCGGCGGTACGCCTGCGTCGGGCCATCGCTGGCGAGTGGCTGCTCGCGTTGACGGGCCTGGGCACCATCGCGCTGGGCCTGCTGTTTCTATCCTTTCCTGCAGCGGGCGCGGTCGCAGCGGTGCTGTGGCTGGGCGCTTACGCGCTGGTCATGGGGATCGCCTTGATGGCTCTAGGCTGGCGGCTGCGCGCCTGGGGGTTGGCGGAGGCCATCTCGGAGCCTGCCGGCGAACGCGTCCATGCCCACGGCGTGCCGCGCTGACCCGAACCGTCACGTAGCAGTAACTTTTTGTTCCGGCGCCGAAACGAGCGCTCACCCGCGGCGTCGCCGTGAACGGCCGCGGCGCTCCACGCGGTTTCTTCGGTGAAACGGCCGCGTCCTAATGTGTTGCAGGAGCCTTTGCACTTCGGCCACGGGGCATTACGGTGTCGGCATGGGGGAATCAATTCGCTGCTCGCAGCGAGGAGCGGCGATCACTTGTGGCCTGGCATTGCTGGTGGCGAGCATGCCGGCGTTGGCGGCCGAGCCGCGCCTACAGATCGGGCCGTATGTGGGCTACCAGTTCGGAGGCAGTCTCGACGCCAGCTCCGAGTACGAGAGGAGGCACATCAACATTCTGGATGCGCCGAGCTTCGGGGCCACGATCAATTTCGCAGCCGCGCGCGACGGCATCGCCGAGATCGGCTACTCGCGCACCGACACGGAGATCACCGTGCATTCGTCGGACGGATCGTTCGAGCGTTACGACCTGGCGATCAACTATCTCACGATCGGAGGCCTGCTGGAGTTTCGTATCCCGGGTGCGGAATGGCTGCGGCCAGTGATCGGCGGCACCATGGGGCCGAGCTGGTTCGAGGCGAACAACGAGTACTACTCCTACGAGGAGTGGCGCTTCTCGCTGCTGCTGGAGGGCGGGCTCGAGATGCAGGTCGTGGACCACCTCGGCCTGCGGTTTCGGGCGCGCTTGCTCACCACGTTCTTCACCGACCACAGCGCGCTGTTCTGCGGAACGGGGACGGGCTGCGCGTTCACGTTCTCTGGCACGGCGCTGTTCCAGGGGGAGGTGGGGGCCGGCGTGTACGTCGCGTTCTGAGCTGCGCGCCTTCTATCTCAAACCCGCGGGCGGGAGGGCGCCGAGCGGCTCGTGAGCGGGCCGGTCAGGCTCGGCCTCCCGAGCGAACCGGCAAACGACGCGACCCAGCGCGCAGGTCCGCGTCAGATATGTGGGAAGGCATGCCCAAGCACCGAGACCAAGCCACACTCGATCGCACGAAGGAGACCGATACCGGTCGCCTCGCCCATCCTCGCCGCCGTCCGTTCGCGCTTCACGCGAGCTGGCCCAGCGGGGACGTTTCTCGTCGCCCACCGCGTGGCTGCCACGCTAAGTTCGAGCCAATCATCATGAGCGTCGAAGTATCGGTCATCCTCTTGAACTATCGAACGCCCGATCTCACGATCAACTGCCTGGCCTCGATCGAGCCAACCGTTGAATCATGGTTCACCATTCTGGTGGTGGACAACGACTCCGGGGATGGTTCCGCAGAAAAAATCGAGCGCGCCATCAGCGAGCGCGGCTGGTCGGGTTGGGCGCGGGTGTTGCGTTCACCCAGGAACGGGGGCTTCTCGTACGGCAACAATCATGGCATCCGGGCCGTACCCGCCAGGGCATATGTCCTGCTGAACAGTGATACGGTTGTGCAGCCTGGCACGTTTGCCGGTCTGCGCGACGCGATGGCGCGCTTTCCTCGCGCCGGCATCATCGGGCCAGGCATGTTGGACGGGCATGGCGTCCCGGACCAGAGCTTCTTTCGCCAGCCGGCCCCCCCGAGCGAGTTCTTGCGCTCCTCCAATACCGGCGTGTTCACCAAGCTGCTGAGCCGTTATGATCTCGTGCTCCCCTGGCGCGAGGGGCCGGTGGAGGTCGACTGGCTGGGCTTTGCCTGCGTCCTGATTCGACACGAGGTGATCGAGCAAGTCGGCCTGCTCGACGATGCCTACTTCATGTACTTCGAGGACATCGACTACTGCCGCCGCGTGCGCGAGGCCGGATGGAAAGTCCTGTACTTCCCCGAGCCTAAGATCGTGCACTTGAACGGTGGCAGCTCTCAGGTCTCCGCCGAGGGCGCGTTGCTCCGGCGGGCGCCGCGTTACTACTACGAATCGCGCTCGCGCTATTTCGCAAAGTTCTATGGCCGGCGCGGGCTATGGCTCGCCAACGCTTTCTGGTATCTCGGCCGCTGCGTGTCCTGGGCACGCGAGCTGGCCGGGCGCGAACCCACGTTGAGGGAGCGGGAAGCAGCGGATCTCTGGATCAATGCCGTGCAGCCGTTGCGCGAACGCCCGCGATCGGAAGCCTGAGGCCCGTCATCGGAGAAAGCATGAACACTTCTTCGCCAAGCAAACAGCATCCGCACATCCTGCAGCGGTCGCCTGAGCTCGACGGCACGACAGCGCCGGCGAGCGGAATGGAGGCGATTTCCTCCCGAGCGGAGCAGAGCCGCACCGTCTCCCGCGGGGGGAGGGTCGCTCCTGGGCACG
The DNA here is from genome assembly GCA_035760985.1 of Polyangiaceae bacterium. Taxonomy (GTDB): domain Bacteria; phylum Myxococcota_A; class Polyangia; order Polyangiales; family Polyangiaceae; genus SZUA-265. The sequence goes on along the minus strand of DASTRX010000177.1, from coordinate 22,082 downwards.
ATCGGCCCTTGCCGGTCGGCGATCGCAACGAGAATCCCGCGGGGGTCTCGCTGCTCGAGCTGCTCGCCGAGGACTTTCAGACCCACGAGCGCGATCTGACGTCGCCGGGGTTCTGGGCGATCGCGTTGCACCGCCTGGGCAACGCGCGCATGGCCGTGCGCTCCAAGCTGTTGCGCGCGCCTTTGACCCTCGCCTACCACACGGCCTTCACGGGCCTGAACTGGTTGTGGGGCATCGATCTTTGTTACACCGTGAAACTAGGCAGGAGAGTGCGCATCTGGCACCACGGGGGCTCGGTGATCGGAGCGCGCTCCATCGGGGACGACGTGCACATCCGGCATAACACCACGCTCGGTCTCGTCAGCCGCTACGAGCCGAACGACAAGCCCATCATCGGCAATCGGGTGGACATCGGCGTGGGCGCCTGCATTCTCGGCGGCGTGACGGTGGGGGACGACTGTGTGATCGGTGCCAACTCGGTGGTTCTCAAGGATTTGCCCGCGGGGGCAACCGCGCTCGGCATTCCCGCGCGCCCCGTCAACTTGAAGGCCAACAGCGCGCTGCTCACCGGCGAGAGCGCGGCCCCTCCGCCGCCCGAACCGCGCTCCGCGGCTTAGTCATCTGGCCGGGCACGCGCCACAAAGTGTAGAAAGGCCGTGCCCAGCACCTGCTGCCCCAGGGCGTTCAAGTGCCCCTCGTCCTCGGCGTAGCGCGCTTCGAGCGCCGGATAGAGTCGCCCTGCGTGTTCGAACTGAGCGCGGCGCCCATCGGGCCCGAGCGATTCCGCTCCCGAGAGGTCGAAAATGGGGGCGCCTGCGAAGGCAGCACGCAGGCGCTGGTTGAACTGCGAACGCTTGATGTTCGCCTCATCTTCCCAGACGTTGCGCCCGATCAGACGGAAGGCGCGCCACTTCAACTCCGTCGGGTACACCGTGAGAGGGACCGTGACATGGCCAAAGACCGTTTCCGGGCGCCGAGCCGCGAGATCGCGCAGGGCCTGCTCGTAGTGGTGAAACAGCAGATCGACGTCGGTCGCCGGCTGGAAATCCACGAAGCAAAACTTCAGCACAGCCAGATCGGGACGAAACGTCGGACGCTCGTCGAAGACGGCCACGAAAGCGGCGATCTTGCCATCGGGGTCCCCGTTCTGACCGATGGGCATGTCGACCCATCCAGGCAGCGGCTCGCCCGGAGCCAGGGACAGCAATGGCGTGGGAGCGATGCGCTGGCTGCTCAACTGCGCGACGCCGTTCAGGATGTTCTGACCCACGGATTGATGGGCGAAGAACAGGTGCACCGCCTCGGCCCGCGCCAGCTCCTCCGGGCGGGGCGAGCGAGCGGGGGGAGGTTCGATCGCGCTCATGGGCTTGGCTTGGCAGCTGCACGCGAGCAACAGCGCGAACCCTCGCGCTGCATACCCCGGACGGTCGCTTCGCGACTTGGTCGCATAAAGAAAAGCCATCAGCGCAACCATATCAGCGCAGCGCTGATGAGCGGCGATCGATTGCAGAGTGGCGCGGGCAATGATATGGCCGGCTGAGTCTCGCGTGCTCGGGGTCGCGCGGCTCTGAGGGGTCAATCACGGGGGCGCTCCGCGTCAGGGCGCTGTGAGGAGTTGGCAGATGTTTTCCAAGGCGGTGTTGCAGCTGGATATCCCCGCGACGATCAGCAAGATCGCCGAGGCGCTGCGCGCGCAGGTGATGGGGGTCCTGCACAAGCGCGGTGTGGTGGTGGGCCTGTCCGGCGGTATCGACAGCTCCGTGGTGGCGGCGCTCGCAGTGCGCGCGCTGGGCAAGGAACGGGTGCTCGGCTTGTTCATGCCGGAGAAGGACAGCGCGGATGATTCGCTGCACCTGGGCCAGCTGGTGGCGGAAGAGCTGGGGATCCAGACCTTGATCGAGAACATCGGTCCGGCCCTGGCAGCGCTCGGCTGCTATGAGCGCCAGAGCGAGGCGCTGCGCCGGATCGTTCCCGAGTTCGGCCCGGGTTGGAAGTTCAAGCTCGCGCTGCCCTCGATCATCGAGGGGCCCGCGAACAGTGCCAGTCCTCGACTCAATGTCACCCAGCTCACCCTGCAGAGGCCCGATGGTGAAACGCGGACTCAGCGCATGCCGATCGATGTGTACCTGCAGATCGTGGCGGCGACCAACTACAAGCAGCGCGTGCGCAAAATGACGGAGTACTATCACGCCGATCGGCTCAACTACGCCGTCGCCGGCACGCCGAACCGGCTCGAATACGATCAAGGCTTCTTCGTCAAGCAGGGCGACGGCGCGGCGGACGTCAAGCCGATCGCGCATCTGTACAAGACCCAGGTCTACGCACTGGCGGAGCAGCTGGGAATTCCCGCCGAGATCCGCGCACGCCCGCCGACGACGGACACCTTCTCCATGCCCCAGACGCAGGAGGAGTTCTACTTCGCGCTGCCCTACGACCGCATGGACGTGTGCTTGTACGCGTTCAACCACGGTGTGCCCGCAGCCGAGGTGGGGAGCGCGCTCCAGCTCACCGAGGAGCAAGTGCAGCGGGTCTTCAAGGACATCGCGCAGAAGCGCAAGACGACGGCCTACCTGCACGCGCGGCCGCTGCTGGTCGAAGCCGTGGGCGAGGTCTGAGCGCATGTGCGGCATCGCGGGCATCCACGATCCCAAGGGCAGGCCGCCGAGCGTGGAGCAGCTGGTCCACATGGCGGGGGCGCTGTCCCACCGCGGGCCAGACGAGTTCGGCGTGTATCGCGACAGCCACGTCGGCCTGGCGCACGCCCGGCTCTCGATCATCGATCTGGCTTCCGGACAGCAGCCGCTCGCAAACGAAGACGGCACGCTGTACGTGGTCTTCAACGGCGAGATCTTCAACTATGTGGAGCTGCGCGCCGAGCTGATCGGCCTGGGGCACGCCTTCCGCACGAAGAGCGACACCGAGGTCATCGTTCACGCTTACGAGGCCTGGGGCAATCGCGCGTTCGCCCGCTTCAATGGCCAATACGCGATCGCGCTCTGGGATCGGCGCGAGCGCAAGCTCGTGCTGGCGCGCGATCGGGTGGGGGTGAGGCCCCTGTATCTGTCCGAGCGGGGCGGGCGCATTTACTTCGCCAGCGAGGTGAAGGCGATCTTTGCTGCGGATTCGCAGCTGGAGCGGCGCCTCGATCCGATCGGTCTCCAGGAGACGTTCACCTTCTGGTCGGTGGTGCCGCCGCAATCGGTGTTCGCCGGTGTGCAGGAGCTGCGGCCCGGGCACGCGCGCACCTATCACGCTGACGGCAGGGTGGAGGAGGAGGCGTTCTACGTGCCGCGCTATCCCGGGGCAGGGAAGGACTTTCCGGCCTTCACGGGCAGCCTCGATGAGGCTGTCCTGGCCGTGCGCGAGGCGCTGGAGCGCGCCACGAGCCTGCGCATGCTGCGCGCGGACGTACCCGTCGGCAGCTATCTCTCGGGTGGTCTGGACAGCTCGCTGGTCGCGGCGCTGGGGTTGCGCGCCAAGGGCGAAAAGTTCCGAACGTTCTCCCTGCGCTTCGAGGACGCCGAATACGATGAGACCGCATACCAGCGCTTGATGAGCGAGTTCGTCGCCAGCAATCACGCGGAGGTCGTGGTCTCGCGCGAGCACATCGCCGGCGTTTTTCCGCGGGTGATCGCTCATACCGAGCGCCCTCTCCTGCGCACCGCGCCGGCGCCGATGTTCATGCTGTCGGAGCTCGTGCGCAAGGAAGGCGTCAAGGTCGTGCTGACGGGCGAAGGCGCGGACGAGATGTTCGCCGGCTACGATCTCTTCCGGGAGGCCAAGGTGCGCCGCTTCTGGGCGCGCGCGCCGCGCTCCACGCGCCGGCCCCTGCTGCTGGAGCGCCTGTATCCCTACCTGGCGCGCTCGCCGACCTCGCAGCGCGCCATGGCGCGCGCGTTCTTCGGCCGGGGGCTGGAGCAGCAGGGAGAGCCCGGGTTTTCACACGAGCCGCGCTGGCGCTCCGCCATGGCGCTCCAGCGGCTGTTCTCGCCCGAGCAGCGCGAGGCGAGCCGGCAGGTGGACGTGACCGCGCGCTTGCTCGCGAGCTTGCCGCCGGAGTTTGCCTCCTGGCCCATGCTGGCCCGGGACCAGTACCTGGAAGTGCGCACGCTGCTGACGGGCTACATCCTCGCCTCGCAGGGGGATCGCATGTTGATGGCGCACTCGGTCGAGGGCCGCTTCCCGTTCCTGGACGCTGACGTCATGGAACTCGCGAACGCGCTGCCGCCCGCGTACAAGCTGAAGGTCCTGGACGAGAAGCACGTGCTCAAGCGCGCCAGCCGAGGACTCGTTCCAGAGCCCATCCTGGCGCGCAAGAAGCAGCCTTACCGCGCACCGGATGCGCTTTCCTTCACCGGACCGCGCTCGCCCGAGTGGGTGGAGGAGTGCCTGTCCGAGCGCGCGGTGCGCGGCGCGGGTGTGTTCGACGTCGGAGCAGTCAACCAGCTCTGGGCGAAGTGCAAGTCGCGCACCGGCAGTGACCAGTTTTCCAACGCTGACAACATGGCGCTGGTGGGAATTCTCTCGACCCAGCTGTTGCACGAACAGCTGGTAGTAAAGAACGCCTTCGCCGGACGCAACGTGGGCCTGACCACTCGCATCGACCACCTGGCGCCGTAGCTCATTCGCGCCGGCGCCCCGGGCAACGAGAACCTTCGGAAGCGAGATTGACCATGCTGACTCGAGCTGTCCCTCAACTGCACGACTTCCTCATCGACTCCGCGCGGCGAGCGCCCAGCAAGGCGGCGCTCGTCTGCCAGAAGCAGCGAGTCAGCTACCGCGACCTGGAAGAGAGCTCTAACGCGCTGGCTCACGCACTCGTGAAGCGTGGTGTGAAGCGCGGCGACCGCGTCATCGTCTTCGGAGACAACACGGTCGAGACGGTGATCTCGTTCTGGGCCGTGCTCAAGGCCAGCGCCGTGGTCTCGATCATCAACCCGCTCACCAAGGCGGACAAGCTCGCGTACCTGCTGAACGACTGTCGCGCCAGCGTGATGATCAGCGATGGCCACCTGACGCCGATCTTCGCCGAGGCCGCGCGCAAGTCGCCGCACTTGCAGGCGCTGATCATCTCGGGGGCCATCGATCGCGAGCGGCTCGCGGGGCTGCCCGGCGTGAGCAGCTGGCAAGACGCGCTGAAAGACGGCCCGCGCGGGTCGGCGCCGGCCCGCCAGAACATCGACATCGATTTGGCGGCGATCATCTACACCTCCGGCAGCACCGGCGATCCCAAGGGCGTGATGCTGACCCACCGCAACATGCTGACGGCGGCCACTTCCATCTCGACCTACCTGGAGAACACCGAGGACGATGTCATCCTGGGTGTGCTGCCGCTCGCCTTTGACTACGGCCTGTACCAGATGATCATGGCCTTCCGCATGGGCGCGCGCTTGGTGCTGGAGCGCAGCTTCGCATACCCCACGCGCGTGCTGCAGAACGTGGTGGAAGAAGGGGTGACGGGCTTCCCCGGCGTACCCACCATCTTCGCCATCATGGCCGAGATGAAGGAGCTGAAGAACTTCGACTTCTCCAAGATCCGCTACGCGAGCAACACCGCGGCGGCGCTTCCCGTGAAGCACATCTTGATGCTGAAGGAGATCTTTCCGAAGGCCAAGATCTTCAGCATGTACGGGCTGACGGAGTGCAAGCGCTGCACGTACTTGCCGCCCGCGGATCTCGATCGCAAGCCCACCAGCGTGGGCATTGCCATCCCCAACACCGAGCTATGGATCGTGGACGAGAACGATCAGCGTGTTGGGCCGAACCAGGTGGGGCAATTGGTGATCCGCGGTGCCACGGTGATGAAGGGCTACTGGGAAAAGCCCGAGTCGACCGCCAAGAAGCTCAAGCCCGGGCCGCTCCCGGGAGAGCAGGTGCTGTACACGGGTGACTACTGCCGCCTGGACGAGGACGGCTACCTGTACTTCGTCGGCCGCATGGATGACATCATCAAGAGCCGTGGTGAGAAGGTCGCGCCCAAGGAAGTGGAGAGCGTGCTCATGAATATTCACGGCGTGAAGGAAGCCGCCGTGATCGGCGTGCCGGACGACCTGCTGGGTCAGGCGGTGAAAGCGTTTGTCGTGCTGGAGCAGGATGCCCAGCTGACGGAGAAGGACATCCTGCGTGAGTGCCTGCAGCGGCTCGAGAATTTCATGGTGCCCAAGCAGGTCGTCTTCATCGATAGTCTGCCCAAGACCACGACCGGCAAGATCAAGAAGACCGATCTGTCGTGAGGCAAGTTACTCTTTGACTGATTCACCGAGTGCAATAGGTCATCTCATGTCGACCCGCGATCAAGTTCGCCAGTTCATCACCACCAACTTCTACGTGCCCGACGCCCAGGCGCTGGGGGACGAAACCTCGTTTCTCGACAGCGGCATCATCGACTCGACGGGCGTGCTGGAGCTCGTTTCATTTCTGCAAGAGCAATTCGGGATTGTCCTGGAAGATGGAGAAATCGTCCCGGAAAACCTGGATACCGTGGCGAATATCGTGCACTTGATTCAGCGGAAGGGTTGACGTGGAGCCCGTCCCGGGCTCATCTCCCGCCTCGTGCTGGCGCTATATGCACGGGTGATCGTCGAAGCAGGGCAACGTCTGGTCAGAAGCTGGCCGGCACTGCTGGTTTTGCCGCTGTATCCGCTCATCCTGTACCTGGGCGGCATGCTGACCGCGTCCGCGGGCTTGCTGGGCGGGATCCTGATGAGCCTGGTGCTCGCGGCTTGCTGGTCGAGCTACCTCGAGATCATCTCCGAGGCGGTGACCAGCGTCCGGTTCCGGCTCAGCTGGGACGAGCTGAAGCGCACCTTCGGAGCGCGCTTCTGGGATGTGGTCAGCGTGATGTTCGCCTTCTGGCTGATCAGCTTACTGACACAGCCGCTGCTGCAGAGCCCGCGCGGCCCCGCCTTCGCGGCCATCATCGGGCTCACCATCGGCTTCTTCTTCAACGCCGTTCCGGAGCTCTTGTATCAGGGCAATTCGCGCTCGTTCTCTCTGCTCGCGGACTCCGGCCGCTTCATGACCGAGCACCCGGTGGTGTGGCTTTTACCGAACCTGGTGGTCGCCTTTCTGGCGTTCTGGCTCACCGGCAGCATCGATCTATCTCGTCCGCAGAGTTTGCTGGTCACGTTCGCGTACACCTTTTCTTCACCGACGTACGTGATCGGTCTGCTGCTGAACTTTCCGATCTGGGCGATCCCGCTCGTGATCCTCTTCGCGCACGCCTTCATGATCTTCCGGGGGCTGCTGTTTCGCGAGCTCTCGCGCGGGGGCGCCAACCGGCGCCTGGACGCCTTTCGCCGCTGAGGCGGAGGCGAGACGGAAGCCGGGGAGGTGGCCGGGGGAGCCGCCTGGCGCAACCGCGCCCGGAGGGTGATGCTGGCGGTCGCGGGGGCGGGCCCCCGGCCCACCTGGTCCATTCGGAGCCGGGCGCGTGCTAGTCTGTTTGAATGTACCCCGTGTACCAGGCCAGCGACCTGATCGACGCCGAGCTGCTGCTGCAGCGCATGCGGGATCGTGGAATTCCCTGCGCGGTTCAGAACGGCTTCCTGCAGGGGCTGCTCGGGGAACTGCCGCTCTCGATGCGGCCGATGGTGTGCGTGCTCGAGGAGCGCGACCAGTCGGCGGCGCTGCTTTGCGTGCGCGAGATGCAGGCCGCACTGAGTGCTCCAGAGGCACCCGACGTCACGTGCCCGAATTGCGGTGACACCAGTCCCGGCAATTTTGAGGAATGCTGGAAGTGCCGGACGGAGCTCGGCTGAGCCGTCACTCCAGCGTCTGCCGCGCCAGGAACGCCTGATCGGACCCGTCCTCGCCGGCATTCCAGACCTCGCGCGACCAGAACACGTCGCCCGCCGCATCGACGCTCACGCTGGTGCCCCTGTCGAGCTGCGGCGCGCCCGTCTCCAGTACATCCAGCAGCGCTCCGTCGGCGGAGACCCGGGCGATGAAGCTGTCGAAGGAGCCCTGGTTGGGGGCGCCCCAATCGGCCGAGGTGTAGCCTGCGATCACCGCGTCGCCGCCGTCGATGGCCAGGTTGGCGACCGAACCGATCGCCGCTTGCTCCAGCACCGAGAGCCAGAGCTGCTCGCCCGCCGGCGAATACTTCGCCACGAAGGGCTGCCCCGGAATCACCACACCGGGGCCGCCGACGAAGGAGCCGCCGAGCTGCCCGGCGATGAACACGTTGCCGTCGGCATCCGCCTGCACCGACTCCGCTGCATCGTAGTCGGCGCCACCCAGCTGACGTATCCAGAGCAGCTCACCTGCACCCGAGAGCTTGGCGACGAACCCGTCCCCCGAGCCGTGATTTTCTCCGTCCAGCGCCCCGAAGCTGCGGCCCGCGACCAGCAGGTTGCCGCCCAGATCCGCGCTCACGCCCGCGATCGCATCATCATAGCCCACACTGCTGCCGAGTTGATGGACCCAGAGCTGTTCTCCGGCTGGCGAGTACTTGGCGATCCAGCCGTCGAGATCGTTGCCGCTTCGGCTGCTCTCCAGGGTGCCACGGGTGAATCCGGCGACGACGACATTGCCGCTCGCGTCCGTGGCCACGCCCGCGGCTTCGTCGGGGGCTGCCGTGCCGATCTGACGGACCCAGGCCAGCTCACCGCCGGGCATGTACTTGGCGACATAGGCGTCGCCAAAGCCGAACGCCGTTCCGTCCAGGGCGCCCGCAGTGTCGCCGGCGATCAGCGCGTTGCCCTCGGCATCGAGGCTCACGCCCGCTGCCGCGTCCGACTCCGGAGTGGCCAGCTCCGCCGTCCAGAGCAACTCGCCCGCGCCCGAATAAGCGGCGACGAATGCATCGCTGCTCGAGCGCTCGCTGCCCTCCAGCGGCTTCAACGTATAGCCGGTGACCACCACGTGCCCGGCGGCATCCACCGCGACCCCCCGGCTCGCCACGGACTCTCCTGAAGAACCCAACAGGCGTTGCCAGTCCTGCTCCGTATCGCCAGGGCTCGCTGCACCCGAGCTGCCGCCGTCCCGATCCAGGCTCGCGCTGCGCAGCGGAGCGCCGAGCGCAGACGCGCTGTCGCCCCACATCCCGCAGCCCATCGCCAGCGCACTCACCCCGCATGCCAGCGCGCCCCAGCTTCCCTTTGACGCTCGTGTCCCCAACATCGGCCCAGTCCGTCGCAATACCATGCAACACATTCAGCAAGATCCGGTCCCAGCGCCCCGCGCGGCGACGCTCGCTCCGCGGCCCCTGAAAAATAGGGAAGTTTGTGTTCCCATGGGGCCGCGCCGCAGCGCGCCGCGCTCGCCAATCCGCCCTTTGAGAGGCATTCTTGCGCGCACGACCCTGGATCAACCGGGAGTTTGTGGCCGGACCTCCTGCGCACGGCCCAGCCGAAGCCTCGGGGCACTTTCCGGCTGTTGCACGACGCGCCGCTCACGCCTGCGTGCGGCTGCCCTCCACCAGCGCTCGCGTGAATCCCGCCAGCCCCGCCACCTGGTAACTGCGGAAGGCCGCCACCGCGCGGCGGATGGAGCGTTCGTCGCTGTACGCCCCGAGCAGCACGGCGATCATGCGCCGGGTGTTTTCGAAAATTTGCGTCAGCACCTGGCGCGCTTCGCGGCTGACCACGACGCCCGGATGTGCGGCGCGGATCTGGTGGAGGCTGAGGGTCACCAGGCGCTCGACAAAGCGCTGGCCGAAGCCTTCATGCACACTACCCGCGGCGCGGTCGAGCAGGATCACCACGATCAGGCGCTGTTCGATCCAGAACTCCAGCAGCTCCGCGGCGCCCGCCTCGTCTCCGGGGTGCGCCAGGCCCGCCAGGCGCGCATGCGCGTCTACGCTGCGTTCCAGGAGCTGTTCAAAGCGTGCCACGGTCGCTTCGGGGATCGCTGCAGCGAACAGCTCCTCCTTGCCGGGGTAGTAGCGATAGAGATTGGCCACGGCCATGCCCGCCTCGCGCGCGATCTCGCTCATGGTGGCCGCTGCGAAGCCGCCGCGAGCGAAGGCGGCGAGCGCAACGCGCAGGATGCGCTCGCGGACCTCGGGTTTGAGGACCTGCGGCATCAGGCGCGGGCGATGCGCGGGAAGGAGTAGGGCGGCCAGTGATCGGCCCAGGGGCGAGCCTGCTCCAGCTGGTACGCCAGCCCCAGCAGCAGGGCTTCGCGCCCCGGCGCAGCGGCGAAGTGGCTGCCGATGGGCAAGCCGCCCGCGCTCCAGTGCAGGGGCACGGACATCGCCGGGCAGCCCGCGATGTTGTGCACCGGCGTGTAGCACACGGCCTGTTCGGTGCGCGCGATCAGCTCGTCCCGTGGCAAGAGCGGAGAGAGCCAGCCCAGCTGCCAGGGGCAGGTAGCGTAGGTGGGCGTGAGCAGCACGTCGTAGGGAGCGAGCGCGTCGAGGTAGGCGCGCGTTGCAGCTTCAAAGCAGCCGCGCACATCGACCCCATGCACGCGCGCCGCAGCGATCAGCTGCAGGGTGAAGGGCTCGAGGTCTTCGCTGCCCAGCGCGCGCCCCAGCATCGGCTCCAGCAGTTCGACCATGGCCACGAGCGCGCTGCCCGCAAAGGCGAAGTAGGCCGCGCTGAGCGCGCGCCCGTCCACGCGCGGCGCCGCTGCCGGCTCGACGAGATGCCCGAGCTCGCGGCACAGCGCCACGCTGCTCTCCAGCGCGCGCAGGCATTCGGACTCCGGCTCGCTGCCGAGCAGCGTCGTCGAGTGATAGCCGATGCGCAGGGCGCCCGGGCCAGGCTCGCCCACGTAGCCCAGCCGCGGCAAGGGCCCTTCCGCCTCGACCAGGGACAGAAAGAGCGCGGTGTCCCGCACGCTGCGGCTGATGCAGCCGTCGGAGAGCAGGCTGTCATAGGGCGACGGCGTCAGGCTGCTGGGCACGGTGCGTCCGCGGCTGGGCTTGAGCCCGAACACGCCTGCCGAAGCAGCCGGGCCACGGAGCGAGCCACCGCCGTCGCTGGCGTGGGCCAGCGGCACGATCCCGGCAGCCACGGCGGCCGCCGCGCCTCCCGAGGAGCCGCTCGCGGAGAGCGTGAGGCCCCAGGGGTTGTGCGTGACGCCCTCCAGCAGCGTCTCGGTGCTGCCGATCATGCCCAGCTCGCTGGTCGCGCTCTTGCCGACCGTGAGCAGTCCCGCCGCGTCCGCGCGCTCCGTGAAGGGCGAGCCCTGCTCCGGCACGTTGCGCGAAAACAGCCGCGCCCCGAAGGAACAGCGCAGCCCGGGATACGGGCACACGTCCTTGAACAGGAACGGTACGCCGGCGAAGGGCCCGGAGACCCCTCGGGCCGCCCGCCGGCGCGCGGCCTCGAAATCGCTCGTGACGACGCTGTGCAAGAGCGGATCGACCAGCTTCAGCCGGCGCTCGCAAGCATCGAGCAGATCTAGCGCGGTGAGCTCTCCTCGCTGGACGAGCTGGGCCTGAGCGACGCCGTCGAGGTGGGCGAGCCGATCGAGAGGGTGCATGGGGTGCCTTTCCGGTGGCTGACGAATAGTGAATAGCGCATTCACTATTGAGGCGCCAGCGATCGGGGCCAATTCGGCCGCCGGTCTCGCAGCTCAGAACAGCCGGTTCAAGCCGTTGAGCGCAGCGACCCGGTAAGCCTCGGCCATGGTCGGATAGTTGAAAGTCGTGTTGGCGAAGTACTCGAGCGAGTTCTTGCCGCTGGTCATCACGGCCTGCCCGATGTGGATGATCTCGGAAGCCTGGTCACCGAAGCAGTGGATGCCGAGCAGCTCCAGCGATTCGCGGTGGAACAACAGCTTGAGCATGCCCACGGTCTGGCCCGTGATCTGCGCGCGCGCCATGTTGCGGAACTGCGCGTGGCCGACCTCGTACGGCACCTTGGCCTTGGTCAACTCCGCCTCCGTGCGGCCGATACAGCTGATCTCGGGGCTGGTGTAGATGCCCGCCGGCACCACGTGCGCCGCCCGCGACGGGCACTGCCCGTCCGCGAAGTGCATCGCGGCCGCGCGGCCCTGGTCGTACGAGGCGCTGGCGAGCGCGGGCGGCCCGATCACATCCCCCGCAGCGTACAGGTGCGGCACGGCCGTCTGGTAACAATCGTTCACGGCGATGTGGCCCCGGTGGTCGATCTGCACCCCCAGCGCCTCCAGCCCCAGATCCTGGGAGTTGCCGGTGCGGCCGTTGGCCCAGAGCAGGATGTCGCTCTTCAGCTTCTTGCCCGAAGAGAGGTGCAACACCACGCCGTCGTCCAGCGGCTCGATGCGCTGATACTCCTCGTTATGGCGGATGACGATGCCTTGGTCGCGCAAGAAGAAGGCGAGCGCATCGATGATCTCGTCGTCCAGGAACGAGAGCAGCTTGTCCCGCGAGTTCACCAGGTTCACCTTGATGCCGAAGTTACGGAAGATGCTCGCGTACTCGCAGCCGATCACGCCCGCGCCGTAGATGGTGATCGAGCGCGGGTCGCGCTGCAGCCGGAGAATGGTGTCGCTCTCGAAGATGCGCGGATGCGAAAAGTCGATCTCCGGCGGGCGATAGGGGCGGGAGCCCGTTGCCACCAGGAAGCCATCGGCGGACAGGATCTCGACCACGCCGTCGGGCGAGGTGACGGCCAACGAGTTCGGCCCGTTGAACCGGGCCTGCCCCCGGAATAGCTGGACCTGGTTGCGCTCGTAGAACCCGCGGCGCATCGTCGCCTGTTTGCGCACCACGTCATCGGTGCTCTGGAGCAGCCGGGCGAAGGGCACGTGCGGCGGCTCGACCGAGTTCGAGAGCAGGGGATGGCGCCGCAGCTCGACCAGCATCTGGCTGGCATGGCGCAGCGCCTTGCTCGGGATGGTGCCCCAGTGGGTGCATCCGCCCCCCACGCGCTCGTAGTTCTCGACCACGGCCACGCGCTTTTTGGCCTTCGCCGCCTGCATGGCCGCGCCTTCGCCGGCGGGGCCGCTGCCGATGACGATGAAATCGTATGCGTTCACGGCGGCGGAGCATAGCGGGATCGAGCGCGCAGCGCTCGATGTTCAGTGCCGCCCGGAGGGCAGAGCGCGCGGAGTCCCCAGCAGGGGCGACCTCTGCGCCCGCGTTCTGCCCGGCGCTGGTACACAAGCGTGAAGCAGCGCGCTGCCGTCAGCCACCGATGCCGATCGTCGGACCGATGGTCCACGCCTTGAAAGGTGTATCAGTGATGGCCTGGTAATCCACCTCCACCCCCAACGTCACGACGCCCAGATACAAGTCCAGCCCGCCGCCCGCCCGCCAGGCCACGCCGCCGTCGCTCGGATTTGTCAACAAGCCAGGGCCGATGCCCGCCTCGGCGAATGGGGCGAGCACTCCGAGCGGTACCGTCGCACGGCCCGTTACCATCAGCGCGCCGATGAAACGGCTCTGCAGGTAGTAGCCGCCGATCAAGCCGCCCGGCGCGAGGATCACCGGCCCCGCGGGGATGCCGTAGCGAGCCGAGAAGTCAGCCCCGACGCCCACGTTGCCTTCGGAGGGGATCAGGATCGCGAAGCCGAGGCCCGTGATCACGCCGGTGTTGGCACGCCAGGCGGCGGTGTTCGGGATGGTATCGGCAGCAGCGGCAGGCGCCGGCCGCAGGACGCCGGCGCAGAGCACGGCGGAAAGGAACGAGTGCGAAGCCCATCGGGCTGGGCGGGCTACGTTTCGAAGTGTCCCCACGCGAGCAGACGCTACTGCATTTCAGGGTGAACGACGAGTGTTTCACGTGCGGCGCGCTGCGACGTCGTCGGGTTGTCCTTTGACTCAGCGGGTGCAACGGCACTACGTCGTAACGCGGGGGAACGACACAGGCCCGGGGGGGCCGGGACCGCGAGGGCTAAATGAGAGTGCAGACGGCGCGCTCGATCGGGATATCGATCGCAATTTCCTGGGCGGGGCCAGCGCTGCTGGCGTGCTCGCCCGCAACCACGTTCATCACTTCGAAGCGCATGCCTGACGCGGAGCCGCTCGATCTGAAGGGGGATCGAGTGGCCGCGGTGGTGATGATGCAAGATCAGGAAGTGCGGCGTGTGGCGGAAGACACGCTGGCGCGCGAGATCACCAAGCATGGCGCGAAGGGCGTGGCGATGTACACGATCCTGCCGAGCAGCAGCGCCTCAGATGAAGCGGAGGCGCGCGCCGCGCTCGAGCGCGCCGAGGTGAAGGGCGCGGTGGTGATGCGGCCCCACCGCGCGCAGAAGGAGATCGTGACACCGGCGTCGACGTATTCGACGCCGGTCTACAATGCCTACTGGGGCGCCTACTACCCCTACGGGTGGAACAGCTCGTATCCGGATCCGGTCAATCCGTACCGCACCACGTACGGTCCACAGCAGTCCTATACCGTCGACGTTCAGGTGCCGGAGCACGTGGAGACGTATGACGTCGTGCGCGTGGAGGTGCTCATCTATTCCTTCAAGCAGAACCGGCTGGTCTGGGCGGGAGAAGCGGAGACCAGCGATCCCGGCAAGGTGCAGAGCTTCGTGGAGGAGCTGGCGGGGCTCACCGCGGAGGAGCTGAACCGGCTGTTCCTGCTCAGGCACTGATCCGGGCTACTCTGGCTTCCGGGCCCAGGCACCCACGTATACCGGCGAGTGGATCACGCCGCCGCCGGCGGCGACCTCGGCGCGCAGCCGGCTCGCCAGCGTTTCGAGTTGGACCTCGTCGCGGGCCGTCACCCCGAGCTGTTCGGCGATCGGCATCAGGCTGCCGAGGGTCGCCGCCAGCCACTCGTAGATCCCGTTGTCGTCGCCGCCGGCAACGCAATGGCTGGCCCAGAGCTGGGGCGCCAGTCCTGCTGCACGGAAGGTCGCGTAGAGATGCGACCCCATCAGCACGTCCACCCCGGCGCGAGCAAAGGTCGAGGTCAACCATTCGCCCACTCGCGTGTAGAGCGGGCACGCCGGGACGGAGCGAGCTGCGGTCATGTCCATCTCGTGAAACACGACCAGTCCGCCGGGGCGCACGCGCTCGAGCACGCGCCGCAACGACTGCGCTGGGTCCGGCAAGTAGAGCAGGATCAATCGCCCGACCAGGGCGTCAAAGGGACCGCACTCGGGGAGCGAGTCGAGCCCCGCTTCCACGAACTGCAGGTTCGCGCAGCCTGCCTCGTGCGCGCGCGTGCGCGCCAGCGTCAGGCTGTGCGCCGAGCGATCGACTCCGAGCACGCTGCCGCCAGCGCCCACGAACTCGCGCGCCAGCAGGCTGACGTCTCCGACGCCGCAACCGACGTCCAGCACGCGCATGCCGGGCGCGAGCCCGGCGCGCGCGAATACTTCGCGCGTGAGCTCGGCAATGAAGCGAGCTTGCAGCATCAGGCGCCGTCGCTCGGGCTCGCCGTCACCGAGCGCGTAGGCCGCGTCCTTCGCAGAGGTCATGACCAGCAGCGTAGACCCTCGCGCTCCGGCGTCCATGGGACGATTGTCCCATGGCGCCTCCAGCACCGGACGGGCCGCTGGCGTTACGCGCCGCTCAGTCGACGTGGAGCCGGGCCAGGGCCGCGACGGCCTCGGCGCGCGAGGCTACACCCAGCTTGGCGTAGGCGCTGCTCAACTGGTTCCGGACGGTGCGCGCCGTGCTGCCCCGGGCGCAGGCGATCTCGGCGTTGGTGTAACCGAGGTGCAGGAAGGAGAGCACCTCGCGCTCGGCCGCCGTCAAGTCCTGGGCGGCTGACGCTCGCAGAGCAGCGTTCGAGACCCGGGCCAGCTCCAGCGCGACGCTCGACACGTCCAGCCGCGCCCGGCGGGAGACCTCGCACAGCTGCAGGGTCGGTGCGAGCTGTTGCATCTGCTCCAGGTCGCGGCTGGCGAAGTTGCCGCCCCGGCCCAGGACCAGCACGGAGAGCGCCTGCCCGCGCCAGGACACCGGCAACAGCGCCGAGCAACGGCCGCCGGTCGGCTTCATCAGCAGCTGGTAGTAGTTCTTGGCCTCCAGGCGGCGGGCGCCGAGCACCTCCCGGTCCACCGCGACGCCGTGCTCGCGCGCGGCGTCCAGCACCTCGACGACCTCCTGGCGGCAATCGAAGAGAGCTTGCTCGCGCGCGGCGAGCCACTGAGGATCGAAGCCGCGCACCACGGGTCCAGGCGCGCCATCGCGCTTGAAGAACACGACATCCGCGCCGATCGCGCGCTCGATCACGCGGAAGAGCTCGTCCTCGTAAGCCTCCGGCGCACAGAGCTCCGCTGCGATGGCAGCCATCTCGTTCAGCAGGGCGACCGAGAGCATGCGGACGATCGTCACACTTCCGGTCGGTGCTGTCCAGCTGGCGCAGCGCCACGGCCAGGTCCTGTGCCGCGGTGGCACTCTGTTGCGCCCGCGCTTGCCTGCGTGAAGGAGTGTTTCGAGGTGCGTGGACAGTCCGAGCGCGATCCCGACCGTCGCTGTTCCAGCGGGGCGGCAGCGGCCTGTACAGCGATTCCGGAACTGGGAGCCCGCCCTCCCGGAAGTGCTCGAAGGAGCGTCGCGCCGCTGCCCCGAGCAGCTGAAGTCGGCCTCGTTCGTGCTGGCACGCCGGATGCTCCAGCAGCCCGCATGGACCAGCTCGAGATTGCCCCCGCGGTTTCTTTGTCGCTCGCCCCTGCGCGCGCCCGGCGACCGCGTCATCCCCACCGTCGCGCCTGGCGTACGTCAGCGGCGGTCGGCCTGATCGGATGTATCCTGGCCGCATGGGGTTCCGTGCCTCCCGCTCCGCCCGGGGCCGAGGCCCAGGCCGAGCTCGCGGCCCCGGTCTCCGAGGCAGCGGCCCTGCAGGCTGCACGCAACCGCGACCAGGCGATCACCTCCTGGCAACGCCCGGCCTCCCGCTGACACGCTGGGATGCGGCCAGCCCGCCGCGAGCAAGAGCTCGCTCAACCGGCGCAGCGGTAGCCCGAACAGTCGCTGTGCGTGACCATGTACCAGATAACGATCGCCGCCATCACGAATACGATGACGGACACGGCGAGCCAGAACAAATTCAGCTGGTACTCGCGCGGCGCGCGCTCCTCCGGTCCGCGAGGCCAGTGGTAGGGCACATCCCCGCGCTGCGCGTCGTACGGCAGGTCGGGCACATTGGTGTGAAGCTGCTCTTGTAGCGTGGCCATGCGCTGCCATCGTGCAACACTCATACCGGACAGGCAGCTGGCGGCGCGGCGCAGTGCTCCGTTGCTGACAGCGCAAACACGCGGGGATCGAGCTGGTGGAGCCGGAGCCTCCACGGCGCCAGGCCGTCCTGTGGCGCAAATCTGTCATAGCGCGATGCGAGCTGGGGCAACGCGGTCGCGCAGGGGCCCCGATGCACGCGCCGCGACGTCAGCGCAGGCCCGGCCACCCAAATCCAGCTGCGCGCGCGAGGGATCAGGACGCGAGCAATTGCCAGCGCCGCGCCAGCTGCGGGTTGTTGTGCAACATCAAGCTGCGCAAGGACTCGCGGGTCACGCCCAGGCGCTCGGCCACACGATGAGCGAGCGACGTGCGGGCGACACCGTCGCGGAAGCGGTAGGTGGGCTGCTCGTGAGCGTCCAGCTCGGCCTGCAGGAAGCGGTGCCGCTGCGGGCCGGCGGCCAGGCGGGCGGCAAACTCCAGGAAATGAGTGCTGATGAAGGCCTGCGGGCTCAGCTCATAGAGCGCTTCGAGCACCAGCTGCATCAAGGCCTCGCCTTCGCTCGGGTTGGTGCCGGAGCAGAGCTCGTCCATCACCACCAGGCTGCCGGAGCGCAGGCGCTCGAACAGCCGCCGAATGCGCAGCAGCTCCGTGCCGAGGCGGCCTTCCAGCTGATCGGCGTGGTTGTCAGCGAGCAGCGAGGCGAACAGTCCACCAGCCCAGCGCAGCTCGGCGCGGGCCGCGGGCACGAACAGTCCGCACTGGGCCAGCAACTGGCACAGGCACAACGACTGCAAGAGGCGGGTCTTGCCGCCCGAGTTGGCCCCGGTGATGAACACCAGGTGCTCGCGCTCGCCGAGCTCGAGATCCACGGGCTGGCAAGGGCGGCCTTCCGCGACCAGCCAGGGATTGAACAAGCCGCTGAGCGAGCGGGGACCGTGCTGCGACAGCTCGGGCAAGCTCACGCTGAAGCCGGCCTGCTGCGCGAGGCGCCGGAGCCCGAGCGCCGCGATGTACAGCTCCAGATCGCCGAGCAGTTGAAAGAGGAAGATCAGCTGCGGCTCGAGCTCGCTGAAGACCGAGTCCACGAGACGGCTGAGCAGCTCGCCGGTGCTGGCGCGGTAGCCGCTGAGCAGTAGCAGGAGCCGCGTCCAGAGCCGTCCGAAGGGCGTCGCGTAGAAGGCGTTGCTCTCGTTTTCCCGCTGCTCCAGCGTCTGAAACGAGCGGATCCGTCCGTCGAAGCCGACGCTGATGCGCAGGTCGACCTCGGCGCGCTTCTGCTCGTAGTCGAGCAGCTCGCACAATCTGCGATAGCCGGCGCTCTCGGCGATCGCCCGGCCGTAGTGATACAACCGTGAGAGGCCGGAGGTGCAGCCCGCGAAGTGATCGTGCAGCGAGCTGATCACCGCCTGAGTGGCGCGCAGGATGCTCAGGCGCCGCTCGATCCCGTCCTGGACGCCCACGCTGGCGTGACCGATCAGCTGGCGAAAGTGTCGCACGCTCACGTACAGCTGCTCAAAGCGTTGGGCGAGCGCGGGGGAGCTGGCCAGCTCGGCGCAGATGCCCTGGCGGAACGCGACGTGCGCGGGGTCGCGCGGCGGCGAGCAGAGCACTCGCAGCAGGTAGCGTGGGCTGTGCGCAGGGCGGTGGTGCCCGAGCGCCCACAGCGGCAGGCAGCGCTCGACGAAGTGTTCGAGCTCGAGATCGCGCACGAAATCGTCCGGTACGAAGTCGCTGGGTGCGACGGGGGTGTGGTCCAGCAGCCGCGTGAAGACGTCGCCGTCGCCGCTGGCGAAAGCGAAGGTCAGTGCCTCGCGGGCACCGGCCGGATCGAGCCGGGGCAGGGGCTGCTCGTGGAGCAGGTCGCAGGGCGAGCAGGCTGCGCCGAGCGGCACGAACAGCAGCGGCGACACCTCAGGCGTTGGCCTGGTACTGGAATTCGTGGCTAAATTCGAAAAGTTGGACATCCTACCCTGGCAATGTCCGGCGGGCTCCCCGGCTCGACGCGGGGCGTGTACGGTTTTTTGCGTCCAGCGCGCGCGGGGCGCGGACATTACACCCGCAGGAGCGGCGGTGAGCCTCCGTCCGCTTCCCCCTCCCGCCCTTCCGTCGCCGTCCTCCTCCGCTTGCCCGTGATGAGATCCAATGCCGTTTCAGATTGGTCCGCCTCCGGCCTCGGGCCAGAGCTGGACAGGGGGAGCCCGGCGGCCACGGTCGACGGGGCCCGGGCGGAGCAGCCCGGCGCGCGCGTTGCGCGTGTGGAACAGATCGTGGCGCGGCACGTGGATGCCATCTGGCGCACCGCGCGTGAGCTCGGAGTCTTGCCGCGCGATCTGGACGACGTGGTGCAAGAGGTACTGGTGGTCTGCGTGAGGAGACTGAGCGACATCGAGCCGGAGCGGGAGCGGGCGTTCCTGTTGGCGACGACGTCGCGCGTGGCGGCCAACTGGCGGCGCACGCGCCGCCGGCGTCCTGCCGATCCCGTGGATAGCTTCGATGAGATCGCCGAAGATCCGCGAGCGCGCGGCCCCGCGGAGGCGCTGGAGCGCAAGCGCGAGCTCGAGCTGGTACAGTCGGCGCTGGACGAGATGAGCGAGCAGCAGCGCGAGGTGTTCACTCTGTTCGAGCTGGAGGAGCTGACGGCGCGAGAGATCGCTGAGCAGCTCGGGCTCTCGGAGTCGGTGGTGTTCGCGCGCGCGCAGCGTGCGCGGGCCGTGTTTCAGCGCTGCCTGTCGCGCGCCGAGGCGCGCGCGGACCTGAAAGGGCGGCGGGGTTAGGCATGTCGAACGCCAACCAACGAGATCGGCTCCGTCCGCTGTCCTCCTCCGCTCGGGAGGAGCGGCACGGGAGCGAGCCGCCGCTGGAGCAGGGCAGCGAGCTGTCCGGCTCTGCCGCGGCGTTGCTCGCTCGCATCCGGCAACGGCGCCGAGCGGAGAGGGCTCCCGATGAGCTGCGTCAGCGCGCGCTGGCGCGTGCGCTGGCGGAGGCGCAGCGCCCGGCGGTGCTGGCGATGCCGGCGCCCGCGCTGGTGCCGGTGGCGCGTCCCTCGGCGCGTGCGCTGGGGCGCGTGGCCGCCGCGGTCGCGCTGGGGCTGGCCGTCGTGCTGGGGGCTCCTGCCGGGCTGCGACAGCTCGAGCAGCGTCTGTCCCCGGAACCGGTGGCGACCGGCAACTGGCAAGTCTCCGGGCCCGCAGGGGAGCTGCTGTCGAAGCCGTCGCCGCTGTTCCGGTTGCCGCTGTTGCCGCTGTCCGAGGCGCCGCGCGAGCTCGGGCCGAGCTTGTTCGCGGAGCAACCCTTCGCCGAGGACAGCAGCTCCTGGCAGGTGCGGCTCTGGAACAACCCCAAGGCGGAGCCGGAGGTGCCGGCCCTGGTTCAGTTCGAGAGCGGCGCTTTGTGTGTGCCGCTCGCGCCGGGGGATCGGGTGATCGGCGGTTGGCCATGGCCCCACGATCCGTCGGCGGCAGCGATCGCGGCGCCGAACCTGCGGCAGGGCCACGCCTATCGCCTGAGCTTCAAGGCCTGGGTGCGGGGCCCCCTGCCGTCGCAGGTGTTGCTGGGGGTGGGGCACAGGCACTTTCCGTTCGCGGCGGCGGCCGCGGCCCGGGTGCAGGTGTCGAAGACTCCGGAGTCATTCGCGATGGATTTCGTCGCCGCGCGCGATGAGGGCGCGGCGGGCGTGGCATTCCTCGCGACCAACATCGCCGGGCATGCCGACCCGACCCGCCTGTGCCTGGGCGAGCTGCAGCTCAGCGAGCGCTGAGCGGATCGCGCAGGCGCGCTCACTGGTAGCCGGAGGCCTGCAGCGCGAACATGTGCGCGTAGCGGCCGCCCAGCGCGATCAGCTCGGCGTGGGAGCCGCGCTCCAGCAGCGCTCCGTTCTCCAGCACGATGATTTGGCGCGCCATGCGCACGGTCGGAAAGCGATGCGAGATCACGATCGTGGTCCGCCCGGCGGAGAGCTGCCGGAAGCGCTCGAACACCGCGTGCTCGGCTTCGGCGTCGAGCGCCGCCGTCGGCTCGTCCAGCACCAGGATCTGCGCCTCTTCGCGCATGAAGGCGCGAGCCAGGGCGACCTTCTGCCACTGGCCGCCGGACAGCTCGCTCCCTTTCTCGAACCAGGTCCCGAGCCGCGCGTCGAGCCCGCCGGGTAGCGCTTGCACCACCGCGTCCGCGCCACCGCGCTCGGCGGCCCGTTCGATGCGTGGACTGTCGTCGAGGTGTGGCAGGCTGCCGAAGCCGATGTTCTCCCGCACGCTCAGCTGGTACTGATTGAAGTCCTGGAACAGCACACTGATGCGCCGGCGCAGCTCGTCGACAGGCCACTCCTCGAGATCGATGCCCGCCAGCAAGATCCGGCCTTCCGTGGGGCGATACAGGCGTGCCAGCAGCTTGACGAGCGTGGTCTTGCCCGCGCCGTTCTTGCCGACGATGGCCAGGCTCTCGCCCGGAGCGATCGTCAGGTCCAGGTGACGCAGCGCCCACGCCTCCTTGCCCGGATAGCGAAAGCCGACATTCTCGAAGCGCAGCTCGGCGCCGCTCGCGACCGGGAGCGCCGGCGCGCTCGCTGCCGCCGGCGGCGCGCCGCCCGTCGAATCGAGCCCGAGATACTCGAACAGATTCGACATGTAGAGATTGTGCTCGTACAGATTGCCGATGCCGGCCAGTACCGATTGAAACGCCTGTTGCCCTTGCCGCAAGGAGACGATGTACAAGGTCAGCGTGCCGAGCGTCAGCTTGCCCTGCGCGGCCTGCAGCGCCATCAACAGGTACGCGCCGTAAAAGGCCAGCGTGCCCAGCAGGCTCAGCAGCTGAGTCCAGGCCGCGCGCCGCACCGCCAGGCGCTTGTCCTGGACATAGAAGGACTCCGCGAGCGCGCGATAGCGGGCCAGCAAGTGCTGGCCCAGCCCGAACAGCTTCACCTCCTTGACGTGCTCGTCGTTGGCGAGCACGTACTCGAGGTAGAGCAGCCGGCGAGTCTCGGGTGAGCGCCAGTTGCGTAGCTGAAAGCCGATCTTCGCGTAGCGCATCTCGCTGATCGCGGCCGGCACCGTGGCGATCAGCAAGCCCAGC
>DASTRX010000176.1:0-18301 GCA_035760985.1 Polyangiaceae bacterium | reverse complement strand
CCCTACGCACCAACGGCGACTTTGATGCTTACTGGCAACATCATGTTGCGGCCGAATACCAACGTAACCACGCGAGCCGTTACGCTGACGAGCAGGTGCCCAGCCCACTCCCCGCCAAACGCCACCTTCGGTGTATAAAGTCAGGAAATTTCGCTAGATCTGTCACCGCTCCAAAAGAGCCGCACCCATTCGATTTGCTCGAAGAGGGGCGCCGCCCACGGCGGACGCGCGGCGCTCGCCGGCGCTATGAAAGCCTGCCTGCAAAGATCCTACCTATGACCGATCGGTAGGAGAGTTTCGCGTTGGTGAGCAGCACTGCCGGCGGGGTCTTTGGGTGCCCGACGGCTGCTGCGCCGTCGGAGGCGGGGGGCTGCGACGCAAAATCCCTGCTACCGATCGGTAGGAGAGTTTCGCGTTGGTGAGCAGCACCGCCGGCGGGGTCTTGGGTGCCAGACCGACGAGGGCCGCACTGCCGCTTCGGGGCCCGGAGTTCTGAACGAACAGTGGGCACATGCTGAGGTCGTCCGATGGCGTGTGGGTCCGAGCTCTGGACCCTCTCCCTCTGACCCCGTTGGGGGTTCTCTCACAACTTTGCGGCGGCGAGATTGGCCAGGGCGCTGCGTTCGCCCTTGGTCAGCACGATGTGGCCGACCAGGGCCTCGGCATGCATTCGGTTCGCCGCGTAGGTGAGGCCGTTGGTGGCGGCGTCCACGTAAGGGTTGTCGATCTGGAAAGGATCACCGGTGAGCACGATCTTCGTGCCCTCGCCGCAGCGGGTGACGATGGTCTTGACCTCGTGGGGCGTCAGGTTCTGCGCTTCATCCACGATCACGTACTGCTGCGGTAGGCTGCGGCCGCGGATATAGGTGAGCGGCTCGACCTCGATGATGCCGCTGGTCATCATCTCGTCGAGCTCGGGCAGGCCCCGGCGCTTGCCGCCGCTGATCAGCAAGAACTCCAGGTTGTCGAAGATCGGCTTCATCCAGGGCGCCAGCTTCTCATCCACGTCGCCGGGCAAGAAGCCGAGGTCTCGCCCCAGCGGGATGATCGGGCGGGATACCAGCAGGCGCGTATAGGCCCCGTGTTGCACGCAGCGCTTGAGCCCCGCGGCGAGCGCCAGCAGCGTCTTGCCGGTGCCAGCGACGCCGACCAGCGTCACCAGGCGCACCGCGTCGTCCAGCAGCAGATCGAGGGCGAAGGTCTGCTCGCGGTTGCGAGGGCGCAGCCCCATGATGCCCTCCGCCGGCACCGAGACGCGCCGGATCTTGCCGTCCGCGCCGTAGCGGCCGAGTCCGGTCCGCTTCTCGTCGTCGGCGCTGCGCAGCATGACGCACACGTTGGGGTAGAGGCGGCCATCCTCGACGGTGATCTCGCCGGTCTGGAAAAAGGCGTCCAGGTCGGGGTGGATGATCTCGATCACGCCCGGCTTGAGCGTGTCGAGCTGGACGGACTGGTTCTGGTAGTTCGCCGTCTTGAGGCCCAGCGCATCGGCGCGGATGCGCAGGTTGATGTCCATCGTGACGAACACCGTCGGGCGATCGGGGTGAGCGTTCTTCAGCTCGGTCGCCACTTGCAGGATGGCGTTGTCGCCCGAGGTCGGGTTCAACGCCGAGGCCAGCTGAGCGCGGCGCTCCGGCACGTAGACGCGCAGCGAGCCGCCCGCGCCGACCGCGACGCCCTCCGCCAGCGATTCTCCGTTCTGGTCGCGCAGCGAGTCGATCAGCCGCGCCACCTCGCGCGCGTTGCGCCCGCGTTCGCTGCTGTCGCGCTTGAAGCGATCGATCTCCTCGATCACGTAGATGGGGACGATCAGGTCGTTGTCTTCGAATTTGAAGATGGCCTGAGGGTCATGCAGCAGAACGTTGGTATCCAGAATGAAGAGTTTGCGCATCAACCTTGCCAAGCGTACTCGGGTTGCTTCGTGGGCTCAACTCGGGTGACGCGATGTGCCCGACATCTCGTTCATTGTGCCCGTGGGGGGGCCGCTTGCAGCGGCGGTAGCACGCCGGGCGCTGCCGGCGCGGGGCTGGGGGCGGCTCCCGCTGCCGGAGGGGCGGCGGGCTTCTTGCGCGCCGCGCCGGGTGCCTTCGAGCCCTCGGGCGCCGGAGCGGGGGAGGCTGCCGCGGGCTGCTGGCGCGGCGCGGACCGCGGCACCGCGCTCCGGCGAGCGCGGGTACGGGTGCCTGCGGCGGGCGCGCGAGTCGCCGGAGGAACGCGCGAGGGCACCCTCGGAGGCGAGGCGACGCAGCGCTGCAAGCCCACTTGCCAGGCGGCGCAGGCGGGAGGCACCGCGCGCGCTTCGTCTTCGGCCTCCGCTCGAGCTGCTCTCTCGCCGCCGACCACCAGCGCGTCCCAGCGCACGACCAGCGCGGCTCCCAGGGAAGCCGAGCCGTGGCGCTGGGCTCCGAGCGCGAAGTCGACGTTCAGATCGACGCGCTCGCCGAGGTGCCCCGTGAACGAGATGCCGGCGCGTTTGCCGAGCGTGGTCTCTTCGGTGATCTTCAGGCCCTGCTCCACCAGGTCTTCGACCTCCGCGCGGGTCAGCGTGCCGTCCATCGCCGACTGGATCGCGCTCGCCGTCGATACTTCCTGGATGCTCGTGTCGAAGTTGAGCCCCGGGGACAGCTCCGCCCAGGGTTGGATCGAGAGCCACCGGGCGGGGGAGAAGGGGATGCCGATGCCGAGCACCAGCGGCACGGAAATGAAATTGAGCTGGCCGCTGAACAGCGCCGTGGGCACGCCACCCACATAGAAGTCGAAGCTCGATCGCGGCACTCCATTGCTGAAACGCTCGCCGATCGGGAAATTGAACAGCGCCACGCCGCCCGCAGAGAAACCGCGCGCCAGCACGCTGTCGTCGTGGTCGCGGTAGGTCAGATAGTGCACGCCGAACTGCGCGCTGAGCACACCCGTGGAGGAGCTGAAGTTGGCGTTGTAGCTCAGGCGCGTGAAATCGCCGGCTCCGCCCAGGCTGTGGGCGTAGCCCAGCACCACGCTCGACGCGCGCGTGTCCCAGGTGGAAATGGCGGGCGCATGGGTATTGGGAAGGGCGGAGGCCGCCGGGGCGCCCAGCACGCCCGCGGCGAGCACGAGGGCGTTCTGCCAGCGACGTCGCGATTCAGGGGGCACTGGTCGCACGCCGTTGGTCTGACTCGAGAAACACTAAAAACCAACCCGCTCGCGGACCGGCAAGGTATCCCGGTAGCCGCGCTGCTGGCCCTGATAGGCGAGGAACTCTCCGAGCAGCCCCAGCGACGCGAACTGCACTCCCGTGATGGTCATCAGCACGCCGAGCAGCAGCAGCGGGCGCCTGCCGATGCCGTGCCCTTCGAACCAGAGCACCGTCAGGTAGGCATCGATCAGCAGCCCGCCGGCGCCGAGCACCAGCCCCACGAATCCGAACAGGTGCATCGGGCGGCGCGAGTAGCGAATCAGGAAGAGCACGCTCACCAGATCGAACGCGCCGCGCAACACGCGCTCCAGCCCGTAGCGCGAACGGCCGTACTTGCGGCTGTGATGCGTGACGGGAATCTCGCTGATGCGGAAGCCCTGCGCGGAAGCCAGCGCGGGGATGAAGCGGAACAGGTCGCCGTAGATCGGGACCGTCTCGATCACCTCGCGCCGGAACGCCTTGAAGCCGCAGTTCATGTCATGCAGGCGAACCTGCGTGAGCCAGCTGACCGTTCCGTTAAATAGCTTGGAGAGCAGGCGCCGGTTCAATGGATCCTGGCGCTTCACCTTCCAGCCCACGACCACATCGAAGCCCTCGCGCACCTTCTCCAGAAAGCGCGGCAGATCGCCCGGGTCGTCCTGCAGATCCGCGTCCATCATGATCAAGATGGGCGCGCGCGCCGCGCGGAAGCCGGCGGTGAGCGCCATCGCCTTGCCGAAGTTGCGGCGCAGGCACACGCCGCGCACCTGGGGATACTGCTCGTGCAGGGCGACGATGCGTTGCCAGCTATCGTCCGTGCTGCCATCGTCGACGAAGATCAGCTCATACGTGCCGAGAGGCTCCAGCGCGGCATGCACGCGACGCGCGAGCTCCGCCAGCGACTCGCCCTCGTTCAGGCCGGGGATCACCACCGAAACGTCGGGCACGCTCGGTGCGGACGCGAGCGGCCCCGAGAACACGGGTTCAATCGCAGACAGGGGCTGCACAGTGAGGGGCGACTAGCATTTCAAGCCGGGCTCGGGCTAGTGACAGCCTCGCCCGAGGTCCGTCGGCCGGAGTCAGTGCTTGGTCTCGGTGCCTTCGGCTTCCTTGCTCGGGGCCGCCGAGGACTGGCTGCCCAGGAACAGGACCATCGGAAGCAGACCGATCGCCACAATCAAGAACCCGACGACGGCCACCAAGTTGACGAAACCATTCTCCACTCGATAGAGCGTACTCGCGCTGTCCGCATGGGCAAGCGCGAGTTTCGATCGGTCCTGGTGATTCGGCACGGCGAGGGCACCCGAACGCCGAGGCACCCGAGTGTGGCGGGCCGGGGTGACGCGGGGCGCGCCGTGGTATAGGCTTCCCGCGTGGTCCCGCGAGCCGCCGAAGAAGCGGCGGGCCGAGGAAAAATGCTGAACGAAGTCATTGCCGAGCTAGAGCAAGCAATCGAAAAATCCCAGGCCTCGCTGAAGCGCGAGCTGGCGAAGCTGCGCACGGGGCGCGCCCATGCCGGGATGCTGGACGGGATCAAGGTCGAGTACTACGGGCAGGTGACGCCGCTCCCGCAGATGGCGACCGTGGCGGTGCCCGAGCCCCGCTTGCTCACGGTCAAGCCCTGGGACAAGGACCAGATCAAGAACGTGGAGCGGGCTCTGCGCGAGAGCGACCTCGGGCTGAACCCTCAGGTCGATGGCCAGCTGATCCGCGTCCCGATCCCGCCGCTCACGGAGGATCGCCGCAAGGACCTGGTGAAGATCGCCAAGAAGAATGCCGAGGATTGCAAGGTCGGTATCCGGAAGGCCCGGCATGACGCGCTCGACATGATCAACGAGTTCAAGTCGGACGGGGCGATGAGCGAGGACGAGGCCGATCGAGCCAAGAAGCGGGTCGAGGAAGTGGTGGCGTCCGCGGGGCAGGCGGTCGACGCCATCGTCCACGGCAAGGAGAAGGAGATCCTGGCGCTTTGAGGGGTTCGCCCTCGCCGGGAGCCATTAACCCCGAGAGGGGATGGGCCTTTTGGTCGGCCAGTGTTGACAACCTGCGCTGGCAATGGTTTGGTTTGAATGGGTTTCTGCGGGGGTACCCCGCACCCCGAGCAGTGGGGAAGAGCGTCGTGCAGACCTCCAATCGTTTGTGGTCCTGAACAGAGTGTCGCAGCAATCGTCAGCGGGAGCGCCGCTTCGGGCGTGCGGGGTCGGTATCACCGATGTGGGCTTGCAGCGGGAGCACAATGAGGACGCGTTCGCGGTCCTCTCCGATCATGACCTGTTCATCGTGGCAGATGGCATGGGCGGGCACCGCGCGGGAGACGTCGCGAGCCGTCTCGCTTCGGAGTCGATTTCGGACTTCTTCCAGCGCACCGCCGGAGAGGAGGTCACTTGGCCCTTCCACTTCGACTCGGCGCTGTCCGAGAGCGAGAACCGCTTGCTCACGGCGATTCGCCTCGCCAACCGTCAGATCTACGAGCACAGCCTGAAGTCCCACGATCTACGCGGCATGGGCACCACGGTGGTCGGTGCGCTGTTCAATCCGGACACGCGCAAGATGTACGTCGGTCACGTCGGCGACAGCCGCGCCTACGTGATCCGTGACGGTCGCATCTCGCAGCTCACGCGCGATCACTCGCTGGTCAACGACTACCTCAAGGTCATGCCCGACATGCCGGAGGATCAGCGCAACGAGCTGCCCAAGAACGTGATCACGCGGGCGCTCGGCATGCAGGACAGCGTGGAGGTGGACCTGCTCGCGCACGAGGTTCGCGTGGGGGACACGTTCGTGCTCTGTTCCGACGGCCTCAGTGGCATGATCTCCGATGCCGAGATCCTGCAGGTGGCGGGTCAGAACGTCGAACTGGATGAAGCGTGCCGCCGCCTCACCGCGCTGGCCAACGAGCACGGCGGTGAAGACAACATCACGGCGGTGCTCGTGCGCATCGTGCAAAGCGACGGCAGCGAGAACGACAGCCGCGGCAAGTCCGGCGCAGGCTCCGAGCGCCCGGGGGCAGTTCCCGCCGCCGCGGGCGCGCCCGACACGCTCACCTGAGCTCTCGCGCTGCAGTGTTTCGCGCTGCAGTGATTCGCGCTGCAGTGATTCGCGCTGCAGTGATTCGCGAGCTCGCGCGGCTTCGGCTTGGGCTCAGTGCGAGCAGTTCTCGAAGATCAGCGCGCCCGTGCCGTCGCAGGCGATGCTGGGCGAGCTCGGGTCTTTCATGTTGTCGCAGCGCACGGACTGCAGCCAGATCGCGCCGGGCACGAGCGTCTTCACGCCCACCGAGCACTTGTCCTGCGAGAGGCCGAACTGTCCGGTGGTGAAGT
This sequence comes from Polyangiaceae bacterium, assembly GCA_035760985.1. Lineage (GTDB taxonomy): Bacteria > Myxococcota_A > Polyangia > Polyangiales > Polyangiaceae > SZUA-265. The sequence goes on along the minus strand of DASTRX010000176.1, from coordinate 11,830 downwards.
CCACGTCCAGCGTGCCCTGCATCCCGGCAGCAGCGCCGTCGGTGAGGACGCCGGTGGCCACGAAGTTGCCGATTTCGCCGCCCTGAAACTTCAGGCTTACATTGTAGTTGCTGGTGCTGCCGGAGGCGGGGCGGACATCACACTCCACCAGATAGTCGCTGCCGTCCTTCGCGCGATCGCCGACGCCCGTGCTGCCCGAGACCGTGGCTCGCGCCCCGTCGGGGTACTGGTACGTCTTGGCGGAGGAGCACGACATGCCCTGCGCGGGGCCCAGCCCGAACCACAGCACCGCCTGCTGCGGAGCCACGGCGTCATCACCGCAGCCGGTCGTGGAAATCAGCGCGCCCGCCAGGGCTCCTACCACCAGAACACGATGTAGCACTCTGCTGCTCCGCGTCGCGAAGGCCTTCATCACGGGCCGCATGTTGAATGAGATCTCGAAGACCGGGCCAACTTTGAGCTGATGTTGCTCACTGCGCCGCTCGCCGCCGGACGCAGGGGAGCGCGGGCATCTCCGAACCATCTGCCGCGTGGAAACCTGGGGTGAGTGACGGGAATTGAACCCGCGACACCTGGAGCCACAATCCAGTGCTCTACCACTGAGCTACACCCACCGTGACTTAGGATCGGCCTTTCAGCCAAGCTCATTCATCGGGCACACTGCTACCACAACCCGCAGCGGACTCGATCGAAATTCCATTGGGTTCGTTCACAATCCGTCTGCGAGCAGGGGTGAGCCTCCGTCCCCGGCGGGACGCGGTGCAGCAGAGCAGGAATCGGCGCCGGGAGAACGCGCCGATCCTCGGCCGCAACCGAAGCTCGAGGTTGGGAGCTGCCCGCGCCAACATGGCCGCCGGGCGCAGGAATGCGGCAGCGAGCGAGCGGGCCCCCCTTCGCTGGTGGGCACGGGCGGCCGTAGCGCGGGTAGGCGCGGGCCCACCGGGCTGCGCCATGGCCCGACGAAACGAAGGGGCTCGATGGGGTTATGCGCTGGAAGATCATCATCGTCAATTCGACCATCCTGGTCATCGTCGCTCTGCTTTCGTTCGCTCTCGTCAAGCCGGGCCTGGACGACGTGCTCTCCAACCGCACCGAACGACGCTCGGCCGCAGAGCGCGCGATCCGCTCCGCCAATCTCCAGTTCGAGCTCGACAGCCTGAGGCTGGAGCGCTGGCTCGCGGATCGCGCCTCCGAGGAGGCGGTGGTGAACGTATTCGCCGGCGCCACCTCGGCGGCGCGCAGCGAGAACGCCAGCGTTCAAGCCAAGCGCTTGCGGGACACCGCCACCAAGACCGCGGCCCTGGCGGCCGTGCCGATCCCGATCGTGCTGTTCGTGGACGCTCGCGGCATCGTGATCGGCCGCAATGACTCCAGTCAGATGCGCGGCGAAGACCTCGGTCGCGCCTATCCGTCGATCGGCCAGGCTCTGCAGAGCGGGCAGACCAGCAGCCACGTCTGGCTGAACCGCCAGCGCTCGGAACAGCTGGTGGCCAGCTATGCTCCCGTGCGGGGCGAGGGTGGGGAAGTGCTCGGCATCGTGATCGCCGGCACCCCGCTGAACGACGAACGCTTGAGCACGATCAGCAGGGCCACCAGCGGACAGGCGCTGGCCGTCGCCAGCTCCAGCGGCCCCGACAGCGTCGAGGTGATCGCGGAGGGCACGGGCGAGGGCGCGCGATCTGCCTTTGCCGCCATGCGACAGCCCCCGGTGCTGACCCGGGCGGCTTCCTCGCTCAAGTCGGGACGTGCCATCTTCGACGACGGCTCGAACGTGTTCGCCTCGGAACCGCTCCAGGGCTACGAGGGCGCGCAGGTGATCCTGCTCGCCGGGTTGACCGAGTCCCTGGTGCCCAGCGTGCCGGCGCTGCTCTGGCCCATCTTTGCCGCGACCCTGCTGGGCATCGCGCTGGTCGTCGGCGGAGGCATCTTCCTCAGCAACTACATCTCTGCGCCCATCAGCGAGCTCGAGGAGGGCCTGCTCACGGTCCTCAACGGCAAGACCAACCACCGCTTCGAGCTCGAGCATCCCGAGTTCGGCGGCCTCGTGTTTCGCATCAACTCACTGCTCAATGCGCTGATGGGCGTGGCCGAGACCGACGCCGAAGGTCGGACGTCGCAACCGCCTGGCGCTCCGTATCGCGAAGCCGAAGGCCCCTGAGAGCTGGCCCGTGCCTGACCACCGTCGGCCAGGTGTCCTGTGCCGCTCGGGAGCAGCCGAGCGCGGGCGCCCATTTTTCCCCCGCTGAGCATCGAAAACAGCGGAACAGGTCTCGGTGCGGGGTGTTACAAACCGAGTCAAAGCCATGGGCCTGTTCGATCTGTTCAGCAAGAAGACCGCGAGCGACTCCAAATCCAAGGAGGTCAGCCCGCGCGAGCTGGCGCGCCTCACGCGCCTGGTCAGCAACAAAATGTCGCAAAATTACGAGCGGCAGGAGGCGATCGAGCAGCTGAGTCAGATGGCCAATGCAGCGGGCGCTGCCGCGCTGCTGCGCCGCTTCGACTTCTCGATGGAGCCCTCGATCGTCGATCAGGACGAAAAAGAGGCAGCCGTGCAGGGCATCGTCGCGGCGGGCCAGGCCGCGCTGGACCCGATCCATGCCTACTGCGCGCGCGCCGAGAGCCTCAACTGGCCGCTCAAAGTGCTGCGCCAGATCGTGCCCAACGATCAGATGGTTCAGGAGCTCCTCACGCTGCTCGACCTGTTCGACACCGAGTACATGCGCAATCCCGAGCCCAAGATTCAGCTGATCAGCATGCTCGGCGAATACAAGACGCCGGAGGTCCGCGAAGCGGTCGAGCCCTTCCTGAGTGACGTCAACGAATCGGTGCGCTTCCACGCTGCTGGGACCATCTTCGCCATGTCCGACCCCGAAGCCCTGCAGCCCCTGATCGAAGCCCTGGGCCAGGAAGAGTCTCTGCGCGTCAAAAACCGCGTCGCACGCGGCCTGGAACAGGCCGCGTGGGAGATCCCGGCCGATCTCACCGAACGCTGCGAAAACGCCTTGCCCCCTGGCTACGGGATTCGAAGCGGCAAGGTCGTCGGCGTCGTCGTCTGACCCCACCGCTCTTCGCCGCGATCACGCACCGAAAGGCCCGCGCGAGGCGCGGCCAGCCCCGACCTCTCCGGCCTGATTGGGGCCGGGCCTCACCCCCACGGCAGCGCCGAAACCTCGGGACACCGGGCGCTGCGTCGGCAGTCCCGGGTCGAGCCTTCTGGCCTGCAGAAAAAAGCAGGCGGGGGCACCGCCTGCTTTCATTGGCTCCGAGGGGCGCCAGCGGCGCTTCGGGACTATTCGGAGACCTGGAAATCGAATGGAACGTAGAAGTTCCAGGATACCGATAGCATCTGATTCAGCTTGAGGTCGCGGTCGTCCGAGTCGACCTTGCCGTCGGGGAAGTCCCCGTCCGGGCCACCGCCGTGGTTGTCGAAGCCACCGGTGTTTCGTGCGAACGGCGTCGCGCGATACTCGAATCCGAGCGCGTTCCAACGGTTGACGTAGAACGTGAAACCCAGGCCGAAGGTGGGAGCAATGGCGATGCGGCTCGCGGTCGGAAAGCTCTCCGCGTTCGGGACCGGAATCGGCTGACCGTTGGCGTCATTCTGCCCCGACGGGCGCTCGGAGCTACAGCCGCCCTGGAGCGTGGACGTGGTTCCGCTGCAGTCCTTGCGCTCCGTCAGCCCCGCGATGGCCGGGCCCGCGAAGAAGTACAGGTCGGAGTCGATGTAGATGCTCTGGAACAGGGCGATCTTGCCGCGGAAGGGCACGAAGGTGACCTGCGGCGCCACGATCCAGTCGATGCTGCCCAGCTGGTCCTCGAAATTGGAGCCCAGGTTCAGCGAGGTCAGGCGGTTCTGCAGGTTCGGCTGCTGCCCCTGCGCCAGCCGAGCCGCGTTCTGCTGCTTGCGCTGGTTGCTCTCTTCCTGAATGTGGTCGACGAGGCCCGTGGGGAGCTTGAGCGGATCGGGGCTGAAGCCGCCCCAGGCGCCGATCGCTAGAAAGTCAGTGATGTTGTAGTTGAGCCGCGCGCCGACGAAGATCTGGCGCATGTACTCGTCCAGCAACGTGAAGGTCGCGGTGGGCGCGAACTCCACACGCCCCTTGCGATAGAGGCGCAGGTCGTGCACCGACTTGGCCCCCTTGAGCGGGCCGGTAAGCAAAATCTCCTGCGCGGAGGCCTCTCGCGGCGCCAGCAGGGACACGGCCGCCAGGGAGAGGGCTGCCAGGGACACTCGCCCGAGCGATCCCAAGTGCAGCGCGCGCTTCATCACAGATCGGATCACACTGCCTCGTTACTTGGGAAGCCGATACTCGAAAGAGAACGGGAGGAAGATGGCGATGCCCAGCTGAGCCTGGACGTTGTTGGTGAGCTTGGTTTCACCGTACCAGGTGCTGGGATCCTGCGGATCGCCAGGAACACCATTCAAGCCAGCGATCTCGGTGTTTTCCAGCTTGTCGTTGAACACGTAGTCACGAACCTCGAGCACCGCCGCCAGCCAGCGGTTGAAGAAGATGTGCAACCCGATCCCGGCGTTGAAGGTGATGTTCGTCTTCCACTTGAAGCCGCGGTTATCGGGGTCGATGACGGGGATCGGGCGAACGCTCGTCGCACCGACGCCACCCACCACGTAGGCGTCATACTGAAAGATGAAGTCACCAAATCCGGAAAACTTCCCGATCACCGGCGTGTACGTGAAGTTCACGTTGGCGTTCCACTGATACTCCGTCAGCGGCACGCTCACGCGCGCGGCGCGGCGCGTCTGGAAGTTGAAATCGCTGTCCGTGTTGAACGGCTCGTAATAGTTGCCACTGATGCCGGCGGCGAGCACGTTGGTGATCCAGAAGTTGAGCCCCAGGCCTGGACCGGCGTGGCCGACGAACTGATCGTTCAGCGGCACCTGCCAGTATGGCTGGACCTCGAAGCGCCAGCGCCGCAGCACGAACAGCTGCTGCACCGCGAACACCTGCTCACGGATATCGCGCGCGGCCTCCTTGTCGAAGTCGAGCTTGGGGCAGGCATCCGGATCGATCTCACAGATACCACCGAGGCCAGCGTCGTCGCCTTCGCCTTTCTCGCCCTTTGCCGGAGCCTCGCCTTCGGGGGCAGCCTCCTCGTCCGCCACCGCCGGCTCGTCCGCAGCGGGTTCGTCGTCTTGCCCGAAAGCCAACAGCGGCATGCTGACCACGGCTGCGGCTGCCAGGAACGCGACGCCAATCTTCTTCATCGATGCCTCTTCGTCACTCGAGCCCATGCTCTGGCGGATAATGCTCCGGCAGGTACTGTTCCGGCAGGTACTGTTCCGCCAGCTACTACTCCGCCGAGAAATAGCGGGCAGATATCGGACGGGGATAAATCAATTCGTGCGAGCCGCACACCTGAGCGCCTCCGCAGGACCCCTCGTTGCTCTAGCATCTTCACCCGAGCTGCTTGCCGCCGTGCTGCCTGCGGCCGTGCTGCTCGGAGCCGGGCCGCTGGAGACACGCCTGCCAGAGGCAACGCCTGCCACCGCAGAATCGGGCCGATGCTCATCGTCAATCTGTGCAAGAACAGGTTGGGGTACGGGAGGGTAGGCCCTAGAGCGGGCGGAACTATATCACGCTGAAAATCCGTGAAGCAACTGTGTTGTGGGACGGCTCCGCGCGTCACGACGCCTGCTCATCGCCGAGCAGAGCGTCGACGAAACGTTGCGGAATGAAGGGGTGCAGATCGTCAGGGCCCTCGCCCATGCCGACGAATCGAACCGGGACGCGCAGCGAGTCGCTGATCCCCAGGACGACGCCGCCCTTGGCGGTGCCATCGAGCTTGGTGAGCACGATCCCGGTGACGTTGAGGGCCTCCTTGAACTCGCGCGCTTGAGCCAGCGCGTTCTGCCCATTGGTCGAGTCGATCACCAGAAAGATTTCGTGCGGAGCGCCGTTGAGCGCCTTGCCGGCGCTGCGCGCAATCTTCTGCATCTCGTTCATGAGATTGGCCTTGGTGTGCAGGCGGCCTGCGGTATCCGCCAGCACCACGTCCGCGCCCAGCTCGCGAGCTTTGTTGATGGCATCGAACAGCACGCTCGCCGGATCGGCGCCGTCCTTGCCATGAACGACCTCGCAGCCAACGCGCCGGCCCCAGATGACCAGCTGCTGCACCGCGGCGGCGCGGAAGGTGTCACCCGCGGCCAGCACGCATTTCTTGCCGGCAGCTTGCAGCTGCGTGGCCAGCTTGCCGATGGTCGTGGTCTTGCCGGCGCCGTTGACGCCGACGAAGAGCACTACCGTGGGCGAGCCGCGGAACTCGATGCCGGCGCTCTCCCGGCCCGTGCCGCCGACGCTCAGCATCTGCACGGCTTCTTGACGCAGGGCCTTCCACACGGCGCCGGGATCTTGCAGCTCGCCGCGGTCGAGCCCTTCGCGCAGGCGCGCGAGCAAGGTCTGAGTCGTGCTCGCGCCGACATCGGACGACAGCAGCACCTCTTCGATCTCGCGCGCGAGACCGGCGTCGATCTGGCGGTTGCCTCCGAACAGCGCCTTCAGCTTGCCGAAGACGCCGCCCGCGTCGCGCGAGCGAGCGAGGCCGCGCCGCAGCGTCTGCACGTCCGCTCCGCGCACGGGGGGGCGGGGCGGCTCGGAGCGCCGCCCGGCAGGCGCCTCCCGAGCGCCAGGGGCCGCTCCGCGCACGGCGGACTCCGCACGCGGCTCCTCCAGCTCCACATCGCCTTCGGCGATCGAGGCGGGAGCCGCAGGCTCGGCAGGACCCGCGGCGCCTCCGGGACGATCCGCGCGCGTCGGCGCTTCGCGTCGACCCGCCGTGGGAGCGGCACTCGGACCCGTGCGACCGCGCGCAGCTTCTCCCGGAACCCCTCTGCGGAAAAAGAAGAAGAGGAAGAGAAGCACGAGTGCGACCACCACGATCGCGACGATCTGCAACGTTGTCATGTGAAGCGGCGGCGCAGACTATTATTCGCAAGCTCTCTGCCGTCAACGGTTGCCTCCAGGCAGGGGCACGACAGCGGCGAATCGCACCCGACCGCGCAAGCGCTCGGCGGCGGCCTCGAGTTGACGTGTCGCGAGCCCGCCGTTTCCGTCAGCTCGAGCGCTCCCAGGGATCGAGCTCGTCATTCGAGGGGCGCTTTTGCAGCTGCTCCGAGCGCGCTGCATTCTGCCAGGCGGGCTCCACGGCGCGCACCGCAGCCTCGCGCTGCTGGTCCACGTCCGCAGGATCAAAGGCGGCGGCTTGGACATCCTCGGCCCAACGGGCGGTGTCGGCTTCTCCACGACGCAGTGCGACGATCGCGATTTCTCCCGGAGTCGGCTCAGGTCCACGGTGCCAGGGAGGTCCCGCTGCTCGCGCCCAGCGCACGAGGCGACCGAGCAGCGCGCGCCGGCGAGACGTGAGCGTGATCTCGACTCGGCCCTGTGGCGGAAGGGCCCGCTGAAAATCCGAGTGCAGGCGTGCGCTGACCAACAACTGTGCCCCTTCGGGAATTGGTTCGGGAAGGGGCGGCAGCGCAAATCTCCCGAGCGCGTCGCTCAGCGTGCTCGCGCCGCGAGGCTCGTCGCGCAAGCTGGGCAGCGAGGCCGTCACGCGCGCGCCAGCGATCGGATGACCGTCGTGCGCATCGCGCACGGTGCCGCTCCAACCCGGCGGCGCGGGCTCCGGCGGCGCGAGGCTGGTGGTTGCTGGCGCGCGCGGGGGTGGGCGCCGGGCGGCGCGACGTGGCTCGCGCACACCGGGCCGCTGCAGCGCTCGCACGCAGACGTAACCGACGGGGGCCAGCAGCACCAGCCAGGGCCAGCGAGCGGGCCCGTGCGTCTCGGGGCTGCCGAGGTCGATGGGCAGCGCTGCTCCGGGCTGCCACCAGGGATCTTCCGAGTGATACCGCGCCAGCACATCGCTGGAACCCGCTGCTGCGCTGGGCAGCTGCACGCTGGCGACGCCGTTCAGCACGGGCCCTGAAGCGAGCGACTGCCCATCGAGGCTCAGCTCGATCCAGCCGCCGTTCGGAATCCCCGCGCGGCTTTGCGCGCGCAGCCGCACCTCGACTCCGTCCGTGTTGGGCGTGACGCTCGCGAGCTCGAGCTGCACGGAGGCGCTGCGCAAGGCCACCGCATCGGCGATCTCCTCCGGCTGCGTCGCGCCTTTTACCCGCGCCAGCAAGCGCGCCGGGCCGGGCGCACCGAGCTCGTCCGAGTCGACGCTGAAACCCAGCGAGTCTCCCGAACGCAGCCAGCCCCGCGTGCTCACGGAGCGCCGCTGTCCGCCTTCCTCGAGCTGAAGCACGATCGGCGGCAGCGCCTCCGATGCTGCACCGTCCCCGGACAGTTGCAGGCTCAGGCGTTGCTCCGGCTGGTCGAGGTTGAGCTCCAGCGCGGCCGCGTCGAAGGCCAGGTGGAGCTTTGCGGCTGCTTCCGGCTGCAGCGCGACCTCGGCCTGGGCCGGCAGGTGCAAGGTATCGCCCCGGAACGACAGCGTGAGCGAGCCTGCTGCCGGCGCCTCCCGGAGCCACACGCAGAGCCGGCCCGAGGCGTCCGTCTCCGGCGCGCGCGCCCGCGTCGCAGGGCGGCCGCAGGGCGCGGCTTGCACCGGAGCGCCGCCCCGGGTGAGCTCGATGGGCACCGAGCTCAGCGGAGCGCCCACGTCGTCCACGAGCCGCGCCTGCACCTCCAGCTGCCCGTCGCTCTCCAGACAGCGCAGCTCCTCGAAACGAGGCAGCGCTTGCACGGTGATCTTCGGTGCGTCCTCGTTGCGGCCGCTGGCGCGGTCCGGGCCGCGCGCAGCCGCGCACACGAGCAGGGCGGCCGCGGCCCACAGCGGGCGGCGCGCAGGGAAGCCTGCGCGCGTGTGCGAGAAAGAAGGCGAGGGAGACAAGGTGAGAGAGTCTGCCGACCCTAAACCCTCTCGGCAACCGTCCGTTCGCTGGACAGGAGATCACCGGCGGGCAGCTCCGCGACCACAGCCGCGGCTGCTGGGGAGCAAAGCGCCGGTCGACTCGTAACCGAGGTTCAGTGCAACGCCTGATGGATAGCCTTCTCGGGGTGTTTGGGGGCGCCCAGCGAGCTCTCCTGGGACTCCTCCTCTCGATACTGCTCCTGCCTACACCGGCCTTCGGCGCCGATCGGCTGACGGAGCTCGCGACCAAGCTGCGCAGCGACAAGGACTTCCGCGTGCGCACACAGGCGGCTCTGGCGCTCGGCGTGTCCCAGAGCGAGCGGGCGGTGGCGCCGCTGTGCGGCGGCCTCGACGACGAGGACCAGACGGTGCGCGCCGCGTCGGCGGCGGCGCTCGGCAAGCTGCGCCGCGGCGGGCTCGATTGCATCACGCGCCGCCTGGCGGTCGAGCAGCACCCCAAGGTCAAGGAGATGCTGACCAAGGTGCTGCATCGCCTGCAGCAACCCGCATTGCCCACCATCGGCCCCGAAACGCGCTATTACGTGGCAGTGGGCCCTACCACCAACAAGACCCCCGGCGCGGACGAAGAGATCGAGTCGCTGGTCCGCGAGGCTCTGAACAAGGAGCTGGTCAAGGACAAGACGCTGGCGATCGCCCCGAGCGACGAGACCGAGGACCAGGCGACGGCCTTGCTGGCCAAGCACAAGAACGTGAAGCCCGTCTTCATCTGGCCCAAGCTGCAGGCGACGGACACGGGGGGCGCGCTCGAGTTCAAGCTCAGCTTCACGCTGTTCTCTTATCCGGATAAAGCGTTCAAGGGCGCGCTCACGCAGAGCGCGCGCATGCCGGGCGGCAAGAGCAGCGACCTCAAGGCTCTCGGGGAGCTGATGGACGCCGCGGCGCCGCTGATCGTCGGCAAATTCATCGCCAACGTCGGGCGGCTACAATAAGGGATTTCGATTCATGGGACAGACAGCCATCGCCTCGTCACCCGGCAACTCGCAAGCCCCCACGTCCGGGGCGCCCTCGCACCGCGGCCAGCGCCGCTTGCGCAACTTCCTGCTCGATAGCCATTTCCAGCTGAAATATTCGGGCTACCTGGTCGGGGTCGCGGTGTTTCTGAGCGTCTCGCTCGGCGTCATCCTGTGGCACACCAGCCGCGAGCTGATCACGCAGACGCGCGCCTCCGTCGCGCTGGGCGAGGAGATCGTCGAGCGCGGTCGCAAGCTGCTCGCCGAGAGCGAGAAGGTGAACAGCGTCGTCAAGATGAACATCGTGCAGGCCTACGCGGATGACCCCGCGCTGCTCGACGTGTTCCAGAACAACGCGGGCGACCGCGACGCGAAGCTGGCGCAAGGCCAGACGCAGCTGGAGCAGAACGCCGTGGCCTTGCGCGAGCAATCGCAGCGCATCGAGCGCAGCTATGTGCGGCTGGCGGTGGTGGTGGTGCTGGCGCTCTTGCTGCTGGTGCTGGGCATCGGGCTCGCCGGCGTGGTGGTCACGCACAAGGTGGCGGGGCCCGTGTACAAGATGAAGCGCTTGCTCGGCGACCTCGGGCGCGGCCAGTTCAAGGTCGTGGCGCGCCTGCGCAAGGGCGACGAGCTGCAGCACTTCTTCGACGCCTTCAACGACATGGCGAACCAGCTCGGCCGCCGCCAGGAGGAAGAGATCCGCCAGATCGACGACGTGATCGAGTTGCTCACCAGCGACAGCAGCGACCCGCTGCGCGTCTCGGGCGCGCGCGAGCGCCTGCTCACGCTGCGCGAGAGCATGCGCGTGCCGCTCAACACCAAGCCGCCCGGGGCAAGTGCTACGCTGAGCAACTACTGACGCCGGCGCGCTCGGCGCCGGAGAATCCGAGCCGGCGTGCTGCTCGCGAACGGATGGTTCAGGGCTCGGTCCTCCACGACCCCGGCGACCCCAGGACTGCCCACTTCCCGACTCGAGCCACTCTCGCGCGTCGCGCCTTTGGCCGCTGCCCCCGCGCGCTGATCCTGCACGGCGTCGCTGGATCCCGGCGAGGCTTCGCCATGACCGGGGGTGACGCCAGCTCCGCCCCAGAACCGCAACGCGGGATTGCCCTGCCGCACGGATGGTTCCGTGCCGCTGGTGGCGGCGCTCAGAGACCTCGAGAACCCATCGCAAGCAGGTCCAGCAGGGAGAGTGCTGGAGTCCTCCTCGGAGCGGCCTGGCGGAACCCGAGTTTCGCGCCGCGAGGGGGCCCTGGTTCACGGCGCTCCGCAAGGATGAGAGTGCCCACCGCCCCGGAGCGGCGCGGCGCCTCTGTTCGCTCCGATCTCGCGTAGTCCCGGAGACCCACCCCGAGCCCTCCTGCTCGATACGGGTCGCAGAGAGCGATGACGAGTTTTCCGCGGAGCCCCGAGCTTCGCGCCGTGGCGAGGACGCGGTTGGCAGCGGTCCATGCTTCGTTGGATGTCGCGGTGAGCGGCATCGAGCCCGATGGGCGTGAGCCATTCCGTCGGCCTCCCCATGGGCCAGTGGTCCCCTTGCACGATCTAAAATTAGTGCCAGAATCAGCGCCGTGAAGACTCGCCGCCAGCTCGCCTTTCGCTTTCGGACGTGGGGCGGAGCCCGCAAGGGGGCAGGCCGGCCGCGCAAGGGCGACGCGGGCGTCTCTCATCTGCGCCGTCCGGCGCTGTCGCGGCACCATCCGGTGCACGTCACGTTGCGCATCGTCGCGGGCTTGCCGTCGCTGCGCGGCGCCATCTTCGGCAAGGTGCGCCGCGCGCTGGGGGAGGGACAGGAGCGCTTCGGCTTTCGGCTCGTCCACTTCTCCGTGCAGAGCAATCACCTACATTTGATCGCAGAGGCGGCGGATCGGCGGGCGTTGTCGCGGGGGATGCAGGGGCTTTCGATCCGGGTGGCGCGCGCCGTGAATGGGGCGCTCTCGCGCGCGGGGAAGGTATTTGCGGATCGCTAGCATGCGCGGGCGTTG
>DASTRX010000175.1:0-5195 GCA_035760985.1 Polyangiaceae bacterium | reverse complement strand
TCACCCTCAGCGAGTTCCCGATCGAGCAGCACAACCACGACTATCTGGTGGTCTCTTGCGAAGCCACGCTGCGCAGCCACGCCCTCGAATCCGGCGACGCGAACCCCGGTGAGCTGTTCTCCTGCCGCTTCACCGCGATCGACAGCAACCAGCAGTATCGGCCGCCGCGCGTCACCAGCAAGCCGACGATCCACGGCGTGCAATCGGCGATCGTCGTCGGCAAGGCGGGGGAGGACATCTGGACGGACGAGTACGGCCGCGTGAAGGTCAAGTTCCCGTGGGATCGCTACGTCCCCAAGGACGAGGAGAACGCCTCCTGCTGGGTGCGGGTCGCGCAGCTCTGGGCCGGCAGCGGCTTCGGTGCCCAGCACATCCCGCGCATCGGGCAGGAGGTCCTGGTCGAGTTTCTCGAAGGCGATCCCGATCGGCCGATCATCGTGGGCCGCGTCTACAACTTCGACAACAAGCCGCCGTACGATCTGCCCAAGAATCAGACCCAGAGCGGCATCAAGAGCCGCAGCACCAAGGGCGGGACCAGCGAGAACTTCAACGAGATCCGCTTCGAGGACAAGAAGGGCGAGGAGGAGCTGTTCATCCAGGCGGAGAAGACGCAAACCACCCGGGTCAAGGGTTCACAGACGATCACGGTCGACCACTCCCGCACCATCAGCGTCGGAGAGGAGCAATCGACCACGGTGGGCGGCAACGAAACGCAGACCTACCAGTCCGATCGCACCATGCAGGTCATGGGCGCCAACTGGGACACGGTCCGCGGAGGGCACGTCGGCACCTACGAAACAGGTCGAACCCTGATGGTCAGCGGCCAGGACGACGTGCTCGAGGTCAACGGTGTCAACCGCATCACCAGCGTCAAGGGCGAGTACAAGATCGAGGCCACCGCCAAATATGAGGTCAAGCACAAGAGCAACGAACTATTGCTGCAAGACGCGCTCAGCCGGCTCAGCAACGGCAAGTGCACGCTGAGCTTCGACGGCGCGACCGCCAAGATCTCGGCGCCCGAAGAGATTCGGCTGGAGTGCGGCGGCGCCAGCATCCGCTTGACCAAAGACGGGACCATCACCATCCAGGCGTCGCACACGGTGACCGCCTCGGGCGCGCAAGGCGCGGTCGAGCTGGGGCCCACCGGTGGCAAGCTCTCGGGGCTGGCCTGCAGCGTTTCCGGCAGCACCCTCTCGGAGGTGACCGGCGCCATGGTCAAGATCAACTGAGCGACTCGGGGGCGCAGGGGTGGAATCGATCGCACAGCCGCTGAGGAGACTGCAGGAGGAGGGCGCCTGGTTTGCGCGGGCGTGCCAGGTCCGGCTGCTCTGGGTGCCAACGCAGGCGGCGCTGCGTGCCACCGCGATCCGCTGTTGCTCCCGGCTGGAGTATCACGCCGACAATCACAGCCTGTACGTGACCGCCGAAGCGCCCTGGGGCGGCGATCGTCACCGGGCGCTGTCAGAGGCTTTCGTGCGCAGATTTGCCGAGAAGGCGGAAGGGCTGAGGCAGGCAGGCATCGAGCTCGGCCCGTTCGAGCGCGCACCGGCAGAGGACAGCTCGCTGGCGGGGTTCGGCAGCACATTGCGGCGGGCGTGCGAGGTACTGAAGGCTCCGCTGCGGGGCATCACGCTGGTGTTGGCGCCGAGCCGTGTGGAGGAGGCGGCGCTGTTCGTCGAGGAACTGCGAGCGCTGGTGGCGGCGTCCCTGCTACAGGAGGTGCGCTGGATCGTGATCGAGAGCGACAGCCGGCATCTGGAGCTGCTGGTGCGCGAGCTCGGGCCGGCGCGCGCGCTGAGCGTCGAGGCCCGGATCGACGAGGCGCAGCAGCAGCGCGATCTGGCCGTGTTGGCGGGCCCGCTGCCGCAGCAGGACAGCCCCGCCATGCTGCCTGCGCCGTGGGGGCCCTGGGCGAGCCGCGGTGCGATGCCCAAGGCGGCGCCGCCCGCCCGCCGCGGCGAGCGCGCGCCGCCCTCCGACGAGCAACTGCGCGCGAACGGGCTCTCGCCCGCTTACGTGAAAGGGGGAGGGCAGGAGCTGCAGCGTCTGATGTTGCACGGCGCGCTGGCGCTGCGCCAGGGTCGGCTCGGGGACGCGATCGAGCTGCAAGCGCGCGCGGCCGCGCTGTGCGGCCGCCTGGAGCTGGCGCGCGAGCAAGTGATCCATCTGCTGGTGCTGGGTGGCTATCAGCTGGCCGCGTCCTCGCCGGCGCGCGCTCGCGAGAGCTATCGAACGGCGGCCGAGCTGGCGCGCCAGCGCGACTTGCCGCTGCAAGGCGCGCAAGCCCAGCTCGGCCTGGGCATGCTGGAGGCGCTCGAGCAGAGGCCCGAGGCCCTGCAGCACTACGCCGCGGCGGCGGAGCTCTCGGAACGTGCAGAGCTCACGGCGCTCGCGATCGAGTGCTGGCGCATGGCTGGGCAGTTCGCGAACGAGCAGCGTGCCCAGGAGCGGGCGATCGAGTGCTGGCGGCGCGGCTGGCAGCTGGCAACGACGCTCGATGCCGCAGCCGCGCGTGCGACCAGCGCGGCCACCATCGCTCAGCTGCTCGCTCAGCAGCTGCTCGCGCGGGGATACGGCCAGGAAGCGCGCGAGCTGCACCGGCGAGCGTTCCTGATCGAGCATGGTGTGGAACCTGGCCCGGAGCCGGCGGTCACCTGAGGCATGCTCGCGAGCAAGTTCTTCGATCCGGTGGTGGGGGTGGACATCCACTTCGAGCTCACCCCGATGGGCCCGCCGGCGCCCTTTCCGAACCCGTTCATCGGCCTGATCTTCGATCCGGGCGGGTTGCTGCTGGGGCAAGCGTGGGGCTACGCGAAGGCGGTCTATGCAGGCACCGCGCCGAAAGGGCCGGTCTTGATCAACGGCCTGGTCGCCGCCAATTGCGGGACCGAGGCAACGAACTCGCTCGGCACGCCGCACATCTTGATCCCGCCGGGCTTCGCCTGGGCGCCGATGCCCAAGCCGCCCAAGCCCTCGTTCAAGGGGCCGCCGGATCCGCCGGGGCCGCCGGTCGCGCCCGAGGGCGATGCCATACACGTCTTTGGCTCGCAGACGGTGTCGATCATGGGCTCCAGCGCCGTGCGCATGGGCGACTACGCGATGAGCTGCGGCGAGCCCGTGCGCCTGCCGTCGTCCGTGGCGATGGCCGTCCCCATGGGGGCGCCCGTGCTGATCGGCGGTCCCACGGGAGTGAGCGTGACGGATGCGCTCGGCGCCATGCTCAAGAACAAGTGGGTCGCCGGCCATGTGGAGGCGCTGCTGAGCCGCATCCGCAGCGACCGCCTGCGCAACCTGATCAGCTTCGGGGCGTGCTTTCTCACGGGCCACCCCGTGGACGTCGCCACGGGGCGCGTACTGACCAGCGCCGTCGATTTCGAGCTGCCGGGCCCGCTGCCCTTGCGGCTGGAGCGCCACTACTCGTCGGCCTGGGCGAACCGCGCGGGCCCGCTCGGGCCTGGTTGGTCACACTCGCTCGATCAAGCGGTGTGGGCCGAGCGCGGTCGGCTCGTGTACCTCGATCCGGAGGGCCGCGAGATCGAGTTCGACAGCTTCGAGTTTGCCGAGCACCGGCTGCCGGATGGCGCAGAGATCTACGAGCCGATCAGCCGCCTGCGGCTGCGCGCGGAAGGAGGAGGGCGCTACTCGCTCACCACCCACGACGGCGTGCGGCGCGAATTCGGCATGCTAGCTCGGCGCGGAGGGCGGCAGGGCGAGCGAGACGGCTGGTCTCGGCTGCTGCGCGAAACCAGTCGCGAGGGAGCGCGGCTCGAGTACAGCTACGACGAGCAGGGCCGGCTGGTGGAGGTCAGCGATGGCGGCGGCCACAGTGCGCGCTTCGAGCATGATGCGCAGGGGCGGATGCTGACGGTATCGCTCCCGCATCCCAGCGTGCGCCAGCGCTGGCAGCCGCAGCTGCGCTACGGCTATGACGCCGAAGGCGACCTCGTGTCCGCCAGCGACGCGCTGGGCCAGAGCTTCAGCTATGGTTACGAAACGCATCTGCTCACGCGCGAGACGGACCGCAACGGGCTGTCGTTTTATTTCGCCTACGACGGCTACGGGCAAGAGGCGTACTGCGTCCGCACCTGGGGTGACGGCGGCATCTACGATCACCTGATCACGTACGACAAGGCGGGCCGCGCCACCTTCGTCGAGAACAGCCTCGGCTTCAACACCAGCTACTTCATGAATCCGCTGGGCGCGGTGATCAAGGTCATCGATCCGCTCGGAAACACCACCCAGTACGAGTACGACGAGCACTCGCTCCAGCGCACGAAGCTCACCGACCCCATGGGCGCGACGACGCAATGGGTGCTCGATGCTCAGGGCAACTGCACCGAGATCCGCTACCCCGACGGCGCAGCGGTGACGATCCGATACGACGCGCGCAACCTGCCTCTCGAAGTGCGAGATGCGCTCGGGGGGCAGTGGCAGTGGGCCTATGATCGCGAAGGCCGGCTGATCGCGCGGCGCGACGCGCTGGGGCAGAGGACGCAATTCGAGTGGGACGGAGCTCGCTTGCAGCGCGTGATCGATGCGCTCGGCCAGGCGACGAACCTCGCCTACGACGCCGCCGGCAACCTCGCGGCGCTGATTCCGCCGGACGGGCAGGCCACGCGCTGGGCGTACGACCTGCTGGGGCGCTGCGTCAGCGTCACGGATCCGAATGGCAATGCGCAACGCCGACAGCACGATCCGCTGGGGCGCGTCGTGCGCGTGGAAGAGCCGGACGGCAACGTCCGCGAGTTGACGTACGATGCGGAGGGGAACGTCATCCGAGCGCGCGACCGCCAGCACGACGTGAGCTTCGAGTACCAGGGCATGTCGCGCCTCCGGGCCCGCAGCGAAGCCGGCACGCGCATCGAGTTCCGCTACGACAGCGAGGAGCAGTTGCTCGCCATTCAGAACGAACACGGCGCGGTCTACCGCTTCGTGCTCGACCCTGCGGGCAACGTCGCTGAAGAGCACGGCTTCGACGGCCTGCTGCGCCGATACCAGCGCGACAGGTCGGGCCGCGTCAGCCGCATCTGGCGGCCTGCTGGCGAGAGCAGCCAGTACGACTACGATGCCGCGGGCCGCGTCACCGGTGTCCAGCACAGCGACGGATCGAACGAACGCTACGCCTATCGCCCTGACGGCGAGCTCACGGAAGCCACCAACGCCGCGACGGTGGTGCGCTTCGAGCGCGACCTGCT
>DASTRX010000174.1:0-59170 GCA_035760985.1 Polyangiaceae bacterium | reverse complement strand
GCAGGGCTGCTCGCCCCGGCGCGACGTGAGCAGCGGGTCCGGATCGGCTTGTTCGTCGGCGTGTTCGCGCTGGCCGCTGTACAACTCGCCCTGCCCGCCTACTCGAGCGAGGTCCCGCAGCGCCTGTCACTCGTGCTCGAGGCGAGCGGAGGCGGCGCGCACTGGCTCGCGGATGCCAGCTCCGGCCCCTTACCGGAGTCGCTGCGGCAAGCCGCGCAGTTTGCGCCGCGTCCGAGCCGCCCCCACCCGTGGCCGGCCTACTCGCGAGGACTCATGTACGTGGCGAGCGCGCCCGCGCCCTCGGAACCTCTGCCCGCGCCGCACATCCGCCGGCAAGGGCGCTCGCTACAGATCGAGCTGGAAGCCCCGCCCGACCTGTGGGCACTCGGCTTGCGCTTCGAGGCCCCAGCCCGGATCAACGCCGCGCGCTGGCAGGGCCGGCCGCTCCAGGCAGCGAATGACGCCGCGGGCGCCCGCCTGCTTCTGGTGCTGGGCGGACAGCGCTCCGTTTCGGTGGAGCTCGATCTCGACGACGAAGCCGCGACGCCTGACGTGCTCGCGATCGCGCTCGGGTTGCCCAGCGCCGGCCGCCCGCTGATCGCCGGGCGAGGTCAGAATGCCGTCGCCTCGGGCTTCGGCGACATGACGGTCCTGCATCTCCAGCCGTAGGACTCGCCCCGGAGACCGCAGGGTCGTCCCCTGCGTGCGCTCAGGGCCGCAATGATGCCGGATCGTGTTGCTCGATCCAGGCACGGAGCGGCACGTCGGCGGGCGTGGGCGAGTAGTAGCCGTCGGCGGACAACCCATCACCGAGGATCTGGCGGCGGATCGGGTCGAGCTGCGGGTACAGGTGCCGCACCGTCATCTCGTCCTTCGTGCGCAGCCAACGATAGGCATAACCGTAGAACAACGCCTTTCGCGTGCTCTGGCCGAAGTTCGGGCTCTTGCTGTGCCAGATGCGACGGTCGAACAGAACCGCCGTCCCCGGCGCGACGCCGATCGGCACGGCACCCGGGACATCGCCGGTGGTGCTGCCCGGAAAGCGTTGCAGCTCGGCGGGGGTCTCGTCCATCCCGCCGCTGGACGCCAGCGCCGGCGGCCGGTTGCTCAAATGCGAGCCGGGGATCAGGTACATGTTCGCGTTGCCGGGCGCCGGCTCGCCCTCCAGAAAGTAGGCGACCTTCAGCGACAGCCGAGGTCTTGGCTCGCCCTCCATGTCGAAGTTGACGCGCCCGCTGTCCTGATGAAATCGCAGCTGCTCGTTCACCGGAGGCGACTGGCCTGCGAGCGGCGGCGTCACGCCCAGATGCGCATGATACAGGTAGATGTTGTGGCCCAGGATGGCCCACACTTTCGGAAAGACGCGCGGATGGTCGATCAGTGCGATGAACTCGCCGGAAACGGGCAGAAAGTTGCTCAGCACGAAAGGTAAGTGCGGCAACAGTCCGCGCTGAAGCTCCTCTCGATAGCGTCGGTCGACGACCTCGACCAAACGCTGGACCTGCTCGCGATCGAGTGCGCCGGGCACGACCAGGTAACCCTGACGCTCGAAATGCTCTCGCTCCTGCGCCGTCAGGCGGTGTTCGACACAGCTCGGGTCCATAGCCTTTGCAGGGCACAGTCGCACGCGCTCGGGGCGGCGTACAGCCGCTCCGCCCGGGGCCGAGCTATCTCGCTAGCCTGGATCGCTGCGTCTTCACGATCAGCCAGGAGAAGAAGTCACGTTGCACCCAGTGGTCAATCTCGAGCAAGACCAGGGCGCAACAGACCTCGTTATACGACCATCCACTCGCTTCGATCAGCTCGTCCGAAGTCCAGGCGTGGCGCTCCCCCATCAGCCGAAGCAGGGCACGCGCCGCCGGATCTTCCGGTAACGCGCCGATCGCCACGAGTTGCCGGTCGCGAGCTGAAACCGGGGAGTCGCTGGTGGGGTGAGGGATCCCCCTGACGCAGGACCCACCTTGGGTCGCCTCTGGCTCGACCAGCGGGTCCGGGGAATCGCCCGGTGGGCTGCTCGCGACAGTCGCAGCCCACTCGTCGGGAGAATGGCCGCCCGCCTGAGCTCCCGAAGACGGGCTGCTCGGCTCGGGCTCGAGCTCTTCCAGCTCCGCGGATGCGGAACGAATGAGGCCACCCCGCGCCAGGATTTCGAGCGCCTCGCCGTCGGTCAGATCCGAGCCGGCGATCTTGCGCACTTCCTGCAGCGCTCGCTGGACCAGGGTCCATGCATCGGGGGACAGCTCGAAGCTGACTCGCACCAGGGGGCTGCTCGGCGGGCGCTCGTCAGCGGGCGGTGGCGTACGCTCGCAGGGCATGGATCCGAGAGGTTGCGCAACCTGGCGCTCGAGCTCTCTCATGTTCATGTGCTGAGCCCGCGCGAGCCATTCCAGCTCGGTCTGAGGGGTGGCGACCCGGGTGACTTCGCGGATGCGTGAATAGGCCAGCTCCCCCGCGATGAACGCTCGCTCCAGGCGTGGAAGCTGGCGCAGCGCGCGACCGACCCGCAACCGTTCGCGCGCTTCGCGCATCCCCAGGCCGAAACAACGGCGAATGGCATCGAATTCGTCCGAATAGGAGAGCAGCATCGCATCGTTGCGCTGGCGCACGCGGTCCGCGAGGTCGGCCAGGTAGCGACAGACCAAGCGCTCCGCTCGGCACTCCTCCGCCATCAGACGACGCACCTCGCCGATCAGCTGCCAGGTGGGAAGCTCGGCAAAGTAATCATCGGCGCCTGCCTCTTCCTGCCGAGGAACGGCGAACTCGCTCGCTTGCTGGGAGCCCTCGAATTCATCGGCCTCGAGAGCGTTCTGTTGGAAGTGCTGCACGGTACCCTCCCTTTCACCCCAAGGGCTAGCGCCGCTCCGCCGCTGTCGAAAGGTCGCTTGGATGTGCTCCAGCGACCTGTCGACACGCAGCTCGCGAGGTCCAGAGTGGCTGCTGCCTGGCCGCCGCCACCCCTTTTCGCCACCCTTTTTTTCGCCGCCTCGCTCGCCGGCGCGGCAAGGAACCGATCAGCCGCCGGCGGCCGCCAGGCGACGCGACAAGGTTTGAGTCGCCACCGAGAGTAGCTCGCGATCGAGCTCGTCGTCCGCGAGTACGCACAGCAGCCCACCGCCCAGCCGCGTGGCCACCAACACCGCGCCCTCGAAGCGCAGGCGCAGGCGGTTGCAGCCCGGCAACGTCTCCGTGGCGGTATGGAGCAAATTTGCGAGCCGCGCGCTGGTACGCTCCAGCGCCTCGAGCTCGATCTCGGGGGGCATGTCCAGGAGCAAGAGTTGCCCCTGCGGTCCGCATACGAAGCTTCCCAGGACGCCGCTCACGCGCCGCAACGCCAGCAGCGGCTCACTGTTCACGCGAGCCCCACCTTGGCGCGCACGAACTCCAGATCTGCCGGGTTGCCGCGCACGCCGACGATGCTACGCCCGCGGAAGATCACGATCTGCTCTTGCTCGGATTCGAACGCCAGGGCCTGGCACGCGCCAAGCGAGAGCGCTTCACCGATCAGGCCCGCCACCTTCTGGCAATGGAACGCCGTGTCGGCGAGGTCGGGCGCCGCACCGGCCTTCAACTTCTGGATGCTGCCGTCGAGCCCCACCTGGGCCACCTCCAAACGCTGGAGGCGCTCCGCGGGCGGCCAAGAGAAGCGCCGATCCTCGCGCGACTCTCGCGGGCGATCCTCGGGAGCGATGCGCACGACCTTGGTCGTGAGCTCGCGACCGGGATCGGAGCGGCGCTCACCGCTCTCGTCCAGGCGCTGCGCGGCGCTCAAGAGCAGGGCGTCCGCGCCCATGTCGATGGTGCTGGTGGCGGGCCAGGGCCGCTCACAGGGTTCGATCGAGCCTCCCCGCAGCCCCAGCATCATCACGACGGCATCGAGGCCAACGGCACCTTCGAAGTCCGCGTGCACCAGCTGCCCGCCGGAGAAGAACAGGTGCCCCCGCTCCACGCCCGAGCAGACTCGAAACACGCCCTGCACCCGATTCAGACAGTTGATCTGGATCAGATCCGCGAGCTGCGCCGTGGGCAAGCGGACCGTGAACCCCTCGCTCAGAGGCTCCGAGTCTTCGAAGTCCCGCGCGCCTGGAGAGTCGAGAGGTGCGGCCATGCTGCGTCGTCCGATCGCGGTGCGCGGTGCCCCCGCGGGTAGCCAGAACGTCAGGGTAGCACGCTCGCTACACGATGACGAAGCGCGCCCGATTCCGAATGTCGGTGGCCGATGCGCCCACGAGCACCTCGAACTCACCCGGTTCGATCACCCAGCTCCGCTGTTCTGGATCGTAATACTCGAAGGCGTCCTGTTTCAGCACCACGCTCACACGCTTCGTCTCGCCGGGCTCCAAGAGTACACGCGCGAAGCCCTTCAGTTCTTTTTCGGGCCGCGGCAGCCGACAAGCGACGTCACGCACGTACACCTGCACCACATCCGCTCCGGCACGCGAACCCGTGTTCGTCACGTCCAGGCTCAGCTCGAGGCTCTGCCCCGCGCTGAGACGTTCGCGTGACAGCTTCAGACCGGAATGCTGAAAGGTGGTGTAGCTGAGGCCAAATCCAAACGCGAAGCGCGGCTCGATGCGCGCCCGATCGAAGTGGCGATAGCCCGTGAAGATGCCGTCTTCCAGCTTTACGCGCTGATCTCCGTCGGCATCGAAATAGGAACCGAAGCTGGAGCGATCTTCGACGCGCTTCTCGAAGGTCGCCGGCAACCTGCCGCTCGGGTTCACGCGCCCGAACAAGATCTCCGCCAGCGCCTGCCCGCCCGCTTCGCCGGGGTAGAAGGCATGCAGCACTGCCGGCACCCGGTCGACGAAGCGGTTCATGTCCAGGTTACCGCCCGCCGTGAGCACCACCACCGTCTTCGGCTGGGCCTCGGCCACTGCCAGGAGCAGCGCCTCGACTTCGGGGTTCATGGCGAAGTCGCGATCGAACCCCTCCGCCTCGCTGACGTGGTCCCAGCCGCCGGTCACGATCGCCACGTCCGCCCGCCGCGCGAGCGCCACGCACTCGGCGATCTCCTTCGCGCCACCGTCCGACCATTGCCAGCCAAACTGCATGCCGCTGAAGAATCGCGTCTTGCGATACTCGATCTTCAGTGCGTACGAGCGCCCCGCCTCCAGCTCGAGATCGGCGCGATGGGGCCCATTCTTGACGTCACTGACGTTGTCGATCACCAGGCGCCCGTCGAGCCAGACGCCGTACTCGCTGTCGTGGGAGCGCGTGTGGAACAGGTGCTTGCCGCTCTTCTGCGGACGGATCGCGCCCGTCCAGCGGATCGAGAAGCGTGGCACACGGATGCCGTCGGCGGGGGGACGTACGCCCCAGTGGAAGTCGACGTGCTCGTCGAGGCGGGTGGCCGTGGGCTCGCCCTCGAGGTTACCGTTGTCGAAGTACTCACCCCAGAGCCCAGCGCCGTGCGAGCTCTCGAAGACGCTGCCCGAGAATACCCCGTGCTGCGGGTTGGGATCGGGGCCCGCGGCGTGCATCACCTGTGCGTCAGGGCAGAGCTCCTGGATGCCGCGCAGCAAGCTGACCGCGTCGTGCGGCGGCGTGTACGAGCTGCCGCCACCGCCGAACACCGCCGGGTGCGCGTACGGGCCGAGCACGGCGATCGTCTTCACGCGGGCGGCGTCGAGCGGCAGGAAACCTGCCTCATTCTTGAGCAGCACGCTGCCCGAACGCGCCACTTCGAGCGCCACCTGGCGGCTGCTCGGGTCGTCGTAGGGGATGCTGGGGTCCTGTTGCTCGTGATCGAGCCAGCCAAAGCAGGCAGCCAGGCGCAGCAGGCGCCGGACCTTGTCGTCGATCGTGCTGATCGAGATTTCGCCGCGCCCGAGCGCCGCCAGCAAGTTCTCCGCCGTGAACATCTCGGCGCTCGGCATCTCCAGGTCGAGGCCCGCGTTGGCCGCATCGGCGACGCTGTAGGTCGAGAGCCAGTCGCTCATCGCCACGCCGTCGAAGCCCCACTCGCCCTTCAGGATGCCGTTGATCAACGGACCATGCTCGGAGCAATGGATCCCGTTGACCAGGTTATAGGCCGTCATCAGCGCACCCGAGCCGCCCTCGCCGACCGCCGCGCGGAACGCCGGCAGGTAGACCTCGTGCAGCGTGCGCTCGTCCAGATCCGTGCTGACCGTGTGCCGCCCGAACTCGGCGTAGTTGCAGGCGTAGTGCTTGACGGTGGCGGCCACCCCCTGGTCCTGCACCCCGCGGATGTATGCGACGGCAAAGCGGGAAGAGAGGAACGGGTCCTCCCCGGCGTACTCGAAATTGCGACCGCACCAGGGTCCTCGATAAATGTTGACGCCGGGAGCGAGCAAGATGTGCACGCCGCGCGCGCGGCAGTCGCGACCGAGGGCCGTGCCCAGCCGGTACCAGAGCTCCGGGTCCCAGCAGGCGGCGGCAGCGATCAACGCCGGGTAGGCCGTGGAGGCGTCACACCACCAGTGGACCCCCATGGGACCATCCGCCATGCGCAGCTCGGGCAGCCCGATCCGCTCCACTGCAAAGGTGGCGCTGTTGGCCTGGGCGCCCCCCTTGCCCGGCTTACCCCCGAGGAGCAGCAACTTTTCCTCGGTCGTCAGCTGCTCCAACAGACGCTGAACGCGACGTTCGACGTCGGCGGTGGGTGGGATGAAGTGAGCGTACCGGCTATGCATGGCGGCGGTCTACCTCAGGAGGGAGCCGGCTGCCTATGGGCCGGAAACGTTGCCGCACACCAAAAATTGTAGTCCGAGCCGGAGATTCGCGTCCCAGAGTTGGAGCCGCGCTGGCCCCTCGAGCTAGAGTAGCCCGGGCGCAGCGAGCGCGGGTCCTGTCATGCGAGTCCTGGTTACAGAAGACGAAGTCGATGTCCAAGGCGTGATCGCCCGCGCCCTGGAGCGAGACGGGCACGCGGTCTCGACCGCCGGCACGATCGAAGAAGCTCGAGCGGCGCTGGCGGCGGGCGCAGATCTGATGGTGCTCGACCTCAGCTTGCCCGACGGCTCGGGCTTGACCTTGTGCCGCGAGCTGCGCGCCGCCCAGAGCGCCTTGCCGATCTTGATCTTGACGGCCCGCAGCCAGGTGGAGCTGCGCGTGGAGGGCCTGGATGCCGGCGCGGATGACTATTTGACGAAGCCCTTCGCCGTGCCGGAGCTGCGCGCGCGGGTGCGCGCCCTCGGCCGCCGGGGCCCGATCTCTCGCCCCTTCGTGCACGTGCACAATGGCATCACGCTCGACCTCTCCGGGCGCCACGCCACGCGCGACGGTACTCCGGTGCCGGTCACCGCGCGCGAATGGGCGATCCTCGAGACGCTCGCAAACCGCAGCGGCCGCGTCACGACCCGCTCGGAGCTGCTCGAGAACGTGTGGGGCAATAGCAGCGAGTCCGCCGGCAACAGCCTGGAAGTGCTGGTGGCGCGGCTGCGCAAGAAATTTGGGCCGGACCTGATCCAGACGTTGCGACGCGAGGGCTACTCGTTGAGCGGCCACGCCGAACCAAGCTCCGACTGATCACGACGTGGACGCAAGCAGCGGCAGCCCGAGCAAGCGCAGCGCGAGCCAGAGCCTGCTGCGGCGCGTGGCGCTGGGAGCGGCGGCGTCCGCCATGTTCGCGGCCGTGGTGGCCGCCAGCGTGACCAGCCTGATCGCGGTCTATCTGACGCGCAGCGCGGCCGATCGACGCGTGCAAGACGCGGCGCTGGTGCTGGCGGCCGAGCTCGACGACGACACGGTAGGGCACAAGGCGCTGGCGCAGGCGGTGACCGACGAGGTCCGTGAGACGCGCCACACCGGGATGGCCTTCGCCGTCTACGATCGCCACACGCGCCAGCTGCTGGCCGGCGATCCGCGCGTACCCGCGTCGTTTGACGACGAGTGCACGCACACGGCGAACCTGCGCACCTGCGGAGTACCGGCGCGCGAGGATCTGTGGGTCGTGGCCGCGGCGGGCCGCACCAACCTCACCATGATGTTCGTGCTCTCGTCCACGCTGGCCGCATTGCTCGCCGGCGTCGGCGCATGGCTCGCGAGTCGCCCCGTCGCGCGCTGGTTGATGGGGCCGCTCTCGGAGCTGCGCCAGCAAGTGGGGGCCATCAATTTCTCCGGCGCGTACGCCTCGAGCCTCGGGCCTCCCGCGGGCGTGGCCGAGGTCGATGCGCTGCGCTCCGCGATCAACGAGCTGCTGGAGCGCGCCCAGGTCGCGCTGCGCCAGGCCGAGCGCTTCGCGGCCGACGCCGCGCACGAGCTGCGCACGCCGCTCACGGCGATCCGCGGCGAGCTCGAGCTGCTGGCGGAAGAGAGCGCGCTACCGGGCGACGTCCACGCCAGCCTGACGCGCGCGCAGCACCGCGTGGTCGAGCTGGGCACGTTGCTCGAGCGCCTGCTGGCGCTGGCGCTGCCCATAGACAGCAAGTGGGTGGCGAGCGAGCTCATCTCGTTGCAGGAGCTCGCGGAGGACCTGCTCTCGGATCTCCCGGACGCGGAGCGCGCGCGTGTCCAGCTGGCAGAAGCGCAGGGCGAGGTGGTGGTCCGGGGTGACAGCGCGCTGCTCGGGCTGCTCTTCACGAACGGCCTCGGCAACGCCTTGAAGTTTGGTCAGCACGTCTGGGTGTGCGCCTTCCAGGACGCGGACGAGGTGGTCTGGCGCGTCGACGATGATGGCCCCGGCGTCCCCGGGGGACAGCGCGAACTGGTGTTCGAGCCATTCGTGAGGCTGGCCACCAACTGCAAGCCGGCGGTGCCCGGCCATGGCCTGGGGCTGGCGCTGATCGCGCACGTGGCGCGCCGTCACGGCGGACTAGCCCGCTTCGTCGACGGCCCGCGCGGCGCGCACCTGGAGATCCGCTTACCGCGGCATTGCGCCTAGGGGTCCTGAAGCGTCACGAGGATGTTCGCCGCTCCGCCAGCGCCAGCGGACTCAGAACGCGTAGCTCACGCCGAGCAACAGATCGAACGACAGCGGCGGTGGTCGATAGAGCGTGTTGTACTCGACCCGGAGCTCGCCGCCCTCGCCCCCCTCCTCTCGTTTGACCTCGAAGCGGTCGCGCACCAACATCAGCGAGCCGCCGGCAGCGGCGCGCACGGCCCACTGCCGCGCAAACGGCCAACCTGCTTGCAAGCTCGGCCCGAGCGCGAACCAGGGCCGCGTGGAGGCCTGCGTCTCCAGCGATGGATCGCGCGCGGAGACCGAGACGCGCAGGGCGCCCCCCTCCAGCTCGCCGCACGCGCGCCACCAGAACACCGACAGCTCACCGCCGAGCGGACACAGCGAGAGCTGCGCCGTGAACAGCTGAAAATCGAGATCGGCATCCCTGTTGGCCTCGCTCGCCACGGAGTAGCCAGCGCCGAGCCCCGCCACCCAGCGCCCGAGCCGCAGCTCTCCGAGCAGCTGCGCCAGCAGCGCATGGCTGGGCGCGGCGGCATAGCCGCCCTGGGCCACGATCACCGGCTGCCACTCGCCGCCCGGCAGCTGCCCCGCGCGCGCACCAACATCCAGCGGGCGCTGCGGCTCCGCACGCGCGCTCGCGAGCGGAACGATCGCTACCGGCGGCGCCGCTGCCGTTTCCGACACCGATGCCTCCGCCTCCGCTTCCGGCACCGGCATCGCTTCCGGCACCGCCACCGATGCCGCCGCTGCCGGCTCTGACGCCGCCGCCGATGTCTCCGAGCCTGTCGCCACCAGCGCTGTGCCAGCTGGCGCTGGCGCCTCTACCGCAGCCGACTCGCTCGACCGCGACGTCACCACCTGGGGCTCCGCCGCCGGCGCGGAAGCCCCTGCCGCAGCCCCGGAAAGAGGGGCCGCTGGCGCTGGCTCGGCGCTGGGCGACGCCGCTCCCGCGCGCCCGGCGGCTGCCGACGGCTGCGCGCCAGGTGCCTCTGCAGCGCGCTCCTCCAAACGCAGCACCGTGATCAGCGCCAGCGCCTGTGCCACGTCCTGGCAGCGCTCCCCGCGCACCTCGCGCTCCAGCGCCTGCGCGCCCTCGATGCGCAGCGCGCCGATCCACCCGGCGGAAGCGCTGTCGGGCTCGATGCGCACGCGCACGCGCGTGGCGGTGTCGAGCATCGCCGACTCGACCTGCGCTTCCGGCAAGAGCTCCAGTGTCGCGGCGCGACGAGCTACGTAGTCCAGGTACTCCCGCTGTGTGGGGCAGCCGAGCGGCGCTCGATAGCTGGCCAGCACGCGCGCACCGGCAGCGGTGGCCGCAGGCGCCAGGCTGGGCTGGCTGACGCTCGCGCCGCAGCCGGTGGCGGCAAGGAGGGCCCCGATGGCAGCAGCTCGCGCAGGGCCCGGGGCTCGCATCTGCGTCGTGCTCGCGTCGTAGCACTTTCCCCGGAGGGCCCCAAGCGGGCATTCCTGATGGGCGACGGGGACGGCAAGGTGCCGAGCCCTCCTGATCCCTCGCGATCGCGAACCAGGCTCGCGCTCGAAGGAAACTGTTTCGGATCAGTGCGCCGAGGATCTCAGCGCCAGCTCCGCGACCTCTTGCCGCAGCTGGCCTTCGGGGAACTGGCCCCGATACGCCTCCAGCAAGCGGCGCAGGGCGGCGTTGTCGTTGCGGCGGACGGCACCGCGCATGGCGTCGACCAGCTCAACCTCGGAGTCGAGGCCCGGTGCTCGTGCCGGTTCGGCCCCGGCTTGCGCCGTTTGGCCATCGAGAGCACCCACTGCCGGCGGCGGTGCGGACGCCGCCGGCAGTGGCCCTGCCAGTTCCGTCTCTGTCTCTGTCGGGGCGGCAGCTGCGCGCTCGGCGCGCACCTGCCGGTCAGCATCGTCCCGGCGCGTCGCGATGCGCCTGCGTTGCTCTGCCGTCCGATGCCGCCGCTCGCTCGCCGCCGGAGCATGAGCGCGGTGAGCGGGAACGGACATCGCGCCACTGGAGCTTCCTGGAAGGCTCGGTGCCCCCGCAGTCGTTTCGAAGCTGGTGGCAGCAACGGCAGGCGCATCGGCGACGAGCGCCGGGACAGTTGGGGCGGGCTCGAGCGCGGCCTCGGCGGCCAGCGCGGCCTCGGCGGGCATCCGCCGCGACGCTTGCTGCGCGGGCTGCGGCGCAGGCAGCGCGAGATAGGCAGCGCCGGCAAGCCCGAGCGTGATGCTGCTGACCAGCGTGACCTTGCCCGCGCTGGTGCTGAGCCAGGCGAAGGCCTTGGAGCTGAACAGCCCCACGCCCGCGCCCGCGCCGAGCGCCATCAGGAGCTTGGCCTGATTGCCCGCCGGCGGGCGCTGGGATCTGCCCGCCTCGAGCAGCGCTCGCGTCAGATCGTCGGGGCTTTCGTCGAGCAGCTTCTTCATGGTTCGGAAGTCTCGTCAGGGGCCGGGCCGCGGGCTGCCGCAGGCTCGGGAGCGAAGGGAGTGCGCGCGCTCATTTCCCGGAGCTGCGCGACTTCCGTCTGGAAGTGCGCGCGCGCGCGGCGCAAGCGCGACGCCACCGTGCCGGTCGGGATCGCCAGCAGCTCTGCGATCTGTGGAACGGTCAGATCCTCGAGCTCGAACAGGATGAAGGCTTCTTTCAGGTTGTCCGGCATCCGCTCCAGGATGCGGTCGAGCTGGCGCCGCGCCTGGTTGCGGGCCGCCACCGCCTCGAGATCCGGCGCGCCGTCGACCAGGCGCTCCGGATCGGGTGCCACGTGGTTGTGCGAGCTCTGCGCCTTGCGCCGAAACTCCTTCGCGACGCGCAGCGCGACTCCGTACAGGAACGCGCGTTCGCTGCCGGGCTTGATGCTCAGGCCTTCGCGCGTGACCAGCACCATGAAGACCTGCTGCGCGGCATCGTCGACCTCGGTGCCCATGACCCCCAGGCGCGAGAGCAGGCGCCAGATGAAATCGTAGTGCTCCTGCACCAGCTTCCGCAGCGTACCGGCGGGCAAGCGCGTGCTTTCGCCGACACTAGACCCCGGGGCCGGGTGCTGGGTGAGGAGCTCCAGTGCCAACGTCTGATAATGACCCGGATGCCGTCGGCCGATCACCTGCCGCGCTTCAAAAAAGTCTCGGGCTCAGCGGAATCGGGAGCGTCAGCTGCGGCGCGAATCGCGTCGCGGCGCACGGGGCTGCGGACGCGCGGGGAGAGGCCGGTGGCGTCAGCCCAGCGGGCTGCGCTATGGTCGGCCCGATGCGCCCGTCTCGCACTGCAGGACTCGGGATGCTGCTCCTTTTCGGGTCAGCATGCGGGGATAGCGTGGTGGTGGCGCGCGGGGTGTCGCTCGTGTCGGCCGCGGTCGAGGCGAGCGATGCGGGCTTGCTCGGCGACGCCGCCCAGGACGACGCGGCGCCCAGCTTCGAGGGCGGGCACGGAGGTGGGCCCGGGCATCGCCTGCCCCCTCCCGGCTTTCTGCCGAGTCCCCGTCCGCCGTCGAGCCCTCACGACTCGGCAGGCGGCTCCGGCGGAGGCACGAGCACGAGCGAAGGGGGCGGCGGAACCGGCGGCAGCGGCGCCAGCTCGGCCAAGCATCACTAGCTCGGCGGGAGCGGAGCGGCCGCTTTGGCCGCTTTGTTCGCTCGTGCAAGGCGTCCTTCCGCGGCACCGAGAGCAGCGGCGTTCCTGTGATCTTCGGCACTTCGGCGCGCGCGCACGGGTCGCGTCGAGGGTATGGGCCTTGCTGTGGCAGGTCGGTGATGTGCACCCCCTCTGCCAGCTCGCTCGAGTCCTCGTCTTTCGGCGCCGTCGAGGCGCCACCGCGCGTCCGGAGCGGCAAGCGCACCCTGCTCGATCTGGACGCCATTCGCGCTCTGAGCGCCGACTGCGCTTACAATGCCACGTCGCTCGCCGCGCGTCTGGGCATCTCCATCCGCCAGCTGCAACGGCTGTTTGCGCGCCAGCTCGGCTGCTCGCCGCGCGCCTGGCTGCGCGAAGAGCGCATGCAGGCGGCGCATCGCTTGCTGCTGCGAGCCGGCACGATCAAGGAGGTCGCGCTGGCGCTCTCGTTTCGGCAGGAGTCGCATTTCTCGCGCGATTTCCGCAGCCGCTTCGGCTACACGCCCTCCTCGTTGCAGAAGTCGAGCGCGACGTACGGCCTGCGCCAGCCGCCGCGGCCCGCCGTCTGTAACCAGGCTTGCTCCTGAGCGGAGCTGCCGTTGCCGATCCGCTCAGCCCCGCTCGCGCGCGCACGGTCCATCCGCGCTGCGCACGAGACATACGTCCGGATGATCGAGGCGCTGCTCGTACTCGCGCGCCGGCGAGTCGCTCGCGCCGATGTTGCCGACGCGCTCGTAGCTGCCATAGCCGAGCTCGCCCAGCTCGTTGTGCCCCCAGCAGCGCAGGCCGGCATAGGCGCCCGCGCGCTCCAGGATGGCGCAGGCGTGGAAGCCCCCGACGAACAGCTGGGCCACGCGCGGCGCGCCGTCCGCGGAGGCGGCCTCGGCCGCGCTGACCAGCTGCACCACCCCGCCCCCGACCATCTGCGCGTACTGCTCCCCGGGCTCGAGCGTGCCTCCGATGCCGGCGATCCCATCGCGCTGGCTCAGGCCGTAACCGAGCTGGGGCCCGGCTTCTCCCCAGCAGCGCACGTTGCCGCGCGCGTCGAGCGCACACCCGTGGCGTGTGCCCAGGCCGAGCTGGACGACGCTGACGTCGGGACCGAGGTTCACTCTGCCCGGCGTCTGCCGCAGGGTCGCGCCCACGCTCGCCTCCGGATAGCCCGCGCGCGACTGATCGTTGCGCCCCCAGCACCAGAACGCTCCCGTGTTGTCGAGCGCGCAGGCGTGCGCCTGGTTGAGCTGCAGGGCAGCGATGAAGCTCTCACCCAGGCCCTGCACGGAGCGGATCGGCCGCGGCTCCGTGGTGCCTTCGCACACGCGCTCATCGCCGATATTGCACGGTGTGCCGGTGCCGAGCGTGCCCCAGCTGTTGTTGCCCCAGCAGCGCACGTCGCCTCGCTCGAGCAGCGCGCAGCCGAGCGAGTCGCCCGCGACCACGCTGCGCGCGCGCTCGCCGTCGAGCGGCACCGGGCGCAGCGCCGTGAGCGGCTCGTCGTCGCCGAAGTCGCCGGAATTCGCGTCGCCGATGCCGCCGTTGGTGTCGCTGCCCCAGCAGTGGACGTCGCCGACGCTGGCAGCTTCGGGCGCGCGGATGACGCAGGTGTTGGACACCCCCGCGGAGATGTCGAGGATGTGATCGAGCGGGAGGTCTTCCTCGATGCTCAGCGACTCATCGGGATCATCCCCGTAGTCGTCGCGGCTCTGCCGGCCGAGCTGGCCGCGATCGTTGTGGCCCCAGCAGCGCGCCTTGCCGTCGTCGAACAGAACGCAGGCGTGATGCCAGCCCGCCGAGATGTGCACGACTCGACGCGAGGTGCCGAAATCGATGGGCTCGATGCTGCTCGGATCGGCGACGTCCTGGCGCGGGCCGTCGCGGCCGAGCACTCCGTATTCGTCGGAGCCCCAGCACTTGACCGCGCCGCCGCTGAGCAAGGCGCACGAATACTGCGAGCCCAGCGCCAGGGCCTGCACGGGCGCGCCGCGCAGCGGTGCCGCGCGCGGCACGGCGGGTTCCGTTTCGGGGCGGGGCGGGAGCTCGAACGGCTCTCCCGCGTGACACGCCAGCTGAGCCGTGAGACACGTTGCCCACGTGAGCTTCCGGTGGCTGAGCTGCTGACAGAACACTGCGCCGGCGGCAGTGGTGTGGCGATCGGCGATCCGTGTCCAGAGTAATTCGCAATCCCGATCTTCGGTCGGATGACCTGCAGCGGATTCGAGCAGAGCACGGCGGCGGTCCTGAAGCAGGTATGCTGCGCGCCATCTCTCGCTTCCGTCGTCCCTCTCCGCTCCCGTCGTGGCTTCTGCTGCGGCTCGGCTGGCTCTCGAGCGCGCTCCTGCTGGGGTCGTGCAGCTCCGAAACGCCGCGACGAGCAGCGAGCGCCGAAGGCGCAGGCATCGCCGCACCGGCCCTGCCCGGCGTGGCCCTACCCGGCGCGGCCGCACCCAGCGCGGCCCTGCCCAGCTGTGCTCGCGCGAGCTGCCTCACGCCCGAGCTCGGCGGACTGGATCCGAGCGACCCGGCGCGGCAGCGCAGGGTCGTGGCCGGCACGACCGCGGGGGCGCCCAGCGCGAGCGCGCCTTCGAGCTGCCCGGGGCTCGGCCCCGAGCTGCGCTATGCGCTCGATCTGCGCGCCTTTCGCCAGCCAGCCCAGCTGGAGCTGGGTCTGCGCGCGTCCTTCTCCGGCTCGCTGCGCATCGAGCGCGGCACGCCGGAGGATCCATTTGTGGTGGCCTGTAACGCGGATCAGCTGAGCTCGGGGACCGACGCGTTCCTGGCCGTCACGCTCGCGCCTGACTTTTACACGGTGGTGGTAGACGGAAGCTCCGCGTCGGACGCCGGCGAATTCGACCTGTGGCTGGAGCTGCTACCGCGCGCGGGTCGCTGTCGCGCCGCTCCGCCCAACGACCGCTGCGGGCAAGCGACGCCGCTCGATCCGAGCCGGCCGCAGCAGCGCGTGGCCGGCACGACGGAGTGCGCGACCGACCAAGCCCAGCCGCTCTGGGAATGTGGAGACTTCAGCGATCGGCGCGGCGAGGTGTTTTACGGGCTGGACTTGACGGGGCGCAGCGCGCCCACGCTGCTGCACGCCAGCACCGACATCGAACCCCGCGGCGCCGACGTGCTGATCTATGTGCTGCGCGACGCGGGCGGCGAGTGCGCCGAGACGCTGTGGTGCAGCAACGAGCGGCGCACGGACGGCGGCGCAGCGGAGCTCTGGGCTTCGCTGCCGCCCGATCACTACCTGGTCGCGATCGAGGACCGGGCTGGCACGCCGAACGATTTCGGGTTGCTGCTGGAGCTGGGCCCGGAATGCACGGTCGACAATGACACCTGCCTGACGGCGCGCGATCTCTCACCAGCGCTGGGCACACAGCGGCTCACGGCCTGGCCGATGTGCGGAGACGACTCGCTGCGCAGCACCTGCGAGCGATCGGGACCGACGCCGGACATCTTCTATCGCCTCGATCTGCGCTCCTTCACGGCTCCCGTGCTGGTGCAGGCCAGCACCTCTCGCGCCGGCAAGCCGCTGGAGAGCTTGCTCTTGATGGGCGAGAGCGAGGGGACGTGCTCGGGCGAGCTCTGGTGCGGCGACTTCGAGCTGTGGCTCCCGCCAGCGGTCTACTATCTTGCGCTGGACGCATTCCGCGATCAGCAAGGCCCGGTGGAGCTGAGCGTGACGCTCTCCAACGACGGCGCGCCCGCTCCGGCCGTGTGCATCGATGAGCGAGTGGCGCAATGCGCGCGCGAGTTCGATTGCTGCGACGGCGACGGCGAGGGCTGCTGGCTGGCGCTGCGCAGCTGCGGGCTCGCTGCGGAGGCGCTCGACTGCCTGTGCGCGGCCGATCCGCGCTGCTGCGGCGCGCCCGGCAGCAGCTTCGATTGTGGCGCGTTGCTCGCGGAGTGCGGCACGTTCTGCGCGGATTTCGATCCGGTGGTGGCCTGCCCGTGAAGCGCGCCGGCATCGTGGCAGCGCTGCTCCTGGCCGCGCCGCTGGGCTGTGACGAGCCCGCTGCACGCGGGAGTTCGCTGCTCGGCGCTGCTGCGCGAGCTGCCGACGCGGGCGCCGGCGCAGAGCCGGATGCGCGCGATGCGAGCCGCGAGGCGAGCTGGGCGGTCGAGAGCGCCGCGCGGGGCTGCCGCGCCGCCGAGCGCCTCGTGCCAGCGACGTTCTCGGCTCGCTCGTTGCTGCGCGCCGCGGACTCCACCACCCTCGGCGCCGACACCAATCACAGCGAGCTGGTGGGTTGCCGCGACCTGAGCTCTGGTCCGGACCGCTGGTATGCGCTCGATCTGTCGGGGTTCGCGGCAGCGGTGGAGCTGCACGCGGTCGTGAACGCCGGCTTCGCCTCGCTGCTGGAGCTGCGGCGCGGGGCCTGCGGAGATAGCGAGAGCCTGGACTGCGACCGCGCCCAGGGCGTGGCGGCAACGAGCTCCTCGATCGCGGCGCGGCTGGAGCCCGACGTGTACTGGCTGGTGGTCGACGGCGAGGGCTCCACGAGCCGCGGCGAGTTCGAGCTGCAGGTCGAGCTGGATCCCGCGCCCGACACGTGCACCGGGACGAGCGCAGCCGGCAGCTGCGGAGCGCCTCTGCCGCTGGAGCCGCTGGCCCGGCAGACGCTGCTGCTGGACGAGGCTTGCTTGCCGCTCGCGGACGACGGCGACGCGAACGCCTGGTACGAGCTCGATCTGAGCGGCGAGAGCCACGCCGTGTTGGTGCACGCAGCGGCCTGGACGCTCTCCGAGGCTGCCTCTCAGCACTTTGCCCTGTACGACGCTGCCGATGCCGCGTGCGAGACGGAGCTCGCATACAGCTCCTTCTCGCGCGGGCTGGGCCGCAGCAACGCCGAGCTGAGCGCGCTGCTCGGGCCGGGTCGCTATCAGCTTCAGCTCTCGTTCTCCGGCGCAGCCGCGCCACGTGCCGGTCTCGACCTGGAGATCGAGCGCGATGCTTGCGCGGCCGGGCCCATCGCCAATCAGTGCGCGGACGCGATCGCCATCGACCCGACCCTGCCGCGCCAGGTGCTGGAGGGGAACACCGCCTGCAACAGCAACCGCTTTCAGTCCAGATGCGCGGAGCTGGAGGCGCC
This sequence comes from Polyangiaceae bacterium, assembly GCA_035760985.1. Lineage (GTDB taxonomy): Bacteria > Myxococcota_A > Polyangia > Polyangiales > Polyangiaceae > SZUA-265. The sequence goes on along the minus strand of DASTRX010000174.1, from coordinate 41,634 downwards.
CGAGCAATTCTATCGCCTGGACCTGCGCGGGATGCCGGGCCCCGTGCGCGCGCGGGTGACGACCCTGGTCGAGGGGCTCGGCTTCGGGCCCACGCTGGCGCTGCTCACGGCGGACAGCGAGGGGACCTGCCCCGAGGCGGTTTATTGCGACGAGAGCTATGACAACGCGGAAGGACCGCCGCACCTGGAGCTGACCCTCGATCCCCAGCTGCACTATCTGGTGATCGACGGCGCGGAGCCGAGCGCGGGCGGCCCCTACCGGCTGCTGGTCGAGCTGGAGCCCGCGGAGCGCCGAGCTTGCGTCGACGCGCGCATCGACGCCTGCGTGTCCGCCAACGGGCAAGCGGACTGCTGCGGCGACTGGAGCCCCGCTTGCGACGCGGCCGCCGCGCTGTGCGGGCTGGCGCGCGCGACGCAGCAATGCGTGTGCGCGATGGCGCCGGGCTGCTGCGCTGCAGAGCGCGATGCCGAGAGCTGCCGGGCAGCGCAGCGAGCGTGCAACTACTTGTGCGCCGACTACGCAGCGTCCGAGGACACTTGCCTTGCGCCCCCACCATGACCCGGCGCTGTGCTCTGTTGCTGATGCTGGCTTGCTCGGATTCGCCTGCGGCGCGCGCCGAGGGCGCGCCCGCCGCGGAGCTCTGCCCGGATCGCCTCTGCGAAGCAGCGGGCACCGGGGTCGAGCCGGCGCCAGCGCCGGCTGCCGCCGCCGGAACGCTGTGCGAGACCGCTCTCCCGTTACCTGTCAGCGAGGGCGGGACGGCGCTGCTGGAGGCGAGCGGGCCAGCCCCCGCGCTGGGCTGCGGGGCCGCGCTGTTCGGAGCCGCGGGCGGATATTTCGAGCTCGATCTCTCCTCCGAGCGCGCGCCGGTGACGCTGCAGCTGCTGTTCGACGCGCCGGTGCCGTTCGAGGTGGGCCTGGCCCGCGGCGCGTGCGGCGACCTGCGCGTGGAACAGTGCGCCACGCCGCTCTACTCGGACCAGCGCTCGCGCTTGATCACGACCACGCTCGCGCCCGACCGCTACTCGCTGCTGGTCGACAGCGCGGCCGCTGGTGCCCGGGTCCATGCGAGCCTCAGCCGCGGTACGCTCAGCTGCTCGGCAGCGCCCGCCCATGACGAGTGCGCGAGTGCCCTGCCGCTCGATCTCGGCGCCCCCGCGCAGAGCCTGAGCGGCACGCTCGCATGCGCGCATCCGAGCGTCAGCTCGCGCTGCGCGTCGTTCCAGGCGGCGGACGTCTTTTACGCGCTCGACCTCAGCGATCGCGCGGGCGAGACGCTGCTGGACGTGGACGTGACCGCGCCCAGGTATCGCGATGTGACGGCCACGCTGTTCGGAGCCGCGAGCGAGGGCTGCGGCGAAGTCTGGATGTGCGGCAGCGAGTTTTCGGCGCGCGTCGCGCCGGGCGTCTACCGCATCGGCGTGAGCGCCGCCGCCCCAGCTTCGGGCCCGTCTCATCCGGGGCTGCCGGACGTGCCCGCGGGGGAGCCCAGCCCCTTTGCGCTCCGGATCGGGCTGGGACAGAGCGATTGCGCCCAGACGAGCAACACCAGCTGGCAGACGGCCATCGATCTGGACGCCAGCGTGCAGCGCCAGCAGATCCGCGGCAACACGGCCTGCGGCAGCTCCGCGCTCGCGCCCCCCTGCTTCGGCGATCGCGGAGCTCCGGAGCTGTACTATCGACTCGATCTGCGGGGCGCGCCCGGGCCGCGATCGCTCACCGTGCACAGCTTGTCGAGCTCCGATACGGTCGCCTATCTGCTGCTGGCCGACGCCGCGGGAGGCGCGCCCCAGCTCACGAGCTGCCACGCCAACCAGAACGTCGTCGCGCGCTTCGTGCTGGCGCCGAGACTGTACTACTTCGTGGTGGACGGGCGCGTGCGCAACGCCGCGCGCTTCCTGCTGGAGCTGGAGCTGCGCGACGGACCGCCGGGAACGCAGCCGTGCGTGAACGACGAGCTGGCGTCGTGTATGGCGGACAGTGAGCCGGCCTGCTCTGACTCCTCGGCCAGCCCACGCTGCCTCGCCAGCGCGCTGGAATGCGGGCTGGACCCCGCCGCCTACGAAGCCTTCTGTGGTGGAGCACCGGGGTGCTGTTCCGGCACGACAGAAGCTGCGGACTGCCTCCAAGCCTGGCAGTCGACCGTGCAGTGTCGCTGACGCTCACCGATCCCTCGTCGATCCCGGCGCGCGAGCCGTGTATCGTTCCCCGGGATGGGGTTCGAAGCCGACGACCTCGATTTGACGCGCACGGAGGCGGAGGAGCGGGAGTCAGGGCGGGACCAGCAGTGTCTCGGCATTTTGTGGCTGACACCGGAAGAGCGCTTTCATCCCCTGACGGCCGGCGAGGTGCTGGGGCGTGGAGACAGCTGCGGTCTGCGCCTGGATGGGCCGAGCGTGTCGCGCCAGCATGCCCGTCTCGAACGCGAGGGTCCGCTCTGGCTGCTGCGCGACCTGGACAGCAAAAACGGCTCCTTCATCAACACGGTGCGGCGCCCGCTGGGCACCATCGCCGCCGGAGATACCCTGCGCCTCGGCGATTGGGTGGGCGTGGTGTGCTGGATGCCCGAGGCGGCCGTCGCGGCGCGGCAATGGTTCGGCGAGCTGGTTCCGGGCATGTTGTTGAGCGCCCCCACCCTGGCGCGCTTCCACGCCCTGCCGGCGCTGGCCGCGAGCGATGTTCCGCTGATCTTGCTCGGTGAGACCGGCACCGGCAAGGAGCGGCTGGCGCGCGCCATCCACGACCTGAGCGGGCGCTCCGGCGCCTTGATGGCCATCAATTGCTCGGCCATTCCCGAAGGCCTGGCCGAGGCGGAGCTGTTCGGGCACCGCAAGGGCGCTTTCACCGGCGCCAGCGAGGCCTCAGCGGGGCGCATCGTGGCGGCGCGCGGCGGCACGCTGCTGCTCGACGAGATCCTGGATCTGCCGGCGGCCATCCAGAGCAAGTTGTTGCGCGCGCTGGAGGAGCGCGCCGTCACACCGGTGGGCAGCTCGCAGCTGGTGCCCGTGGATTTCCGCTTGCTGGCGGCCTCGCAGGTGAGGCTCGATCGGCTGGTGCAGCAAGGCCAATTCCGGGCCGACCTGTATGCGCGCCTGAACGGCGCGGAGCTGGAGCTGCCGCCGCTGCGCCAGCGGCGGCAGGAAGTGCTGCGCTTGCTCGGCCAGGCGATGCGCCCGCTGCTCGGCGCGGAGCCCCAGTTCGAGAGCGCCTGCGCCGAGCGGCTGTGCACCTACTCCTGGCCGTACAATGTTCGCGAGTTGATGCAGCTCGGGCGCATGCTGTGCGTGGCGCGCAAGCAGCGCTTCGGCCTGGCCGATCTGCCGCCGCGCATCCGTGAAGGCGCCGAGGCGGGCGCCGTCGCAGCGGCTGCGCCGCCGCAGCGCGAGCGCGCCTCGCGCCGGCAGCTGTGGCTGAGCCGGCACGCGGCGGAGTTCGGCAAGCTCGAGCAGGCCCTGCGCGAGTGCAGCGGCAACGTGACCGAGGCGGCCCGCGTCGCCGGCATTCCGCGGCATCGCGCGCGCCGGCTGCTGGAGGCGGCAGCGGCCCAAGGTCCCGCGCGCGGAGCGTAGCCATGGCAGCGCCGTCCATTTCGGGCTCCGAGATCACGCGCACCTGTGGTGACGCGCCTGCGCCCGGCGGCGGGTTGTTACCGAGCGTGGGAGCGCTGCTCGGGGAACGCTACCGGCTCGTGCGCGTGATCGGCTCGGGCGGCATGGGCACCGTCTTCGAAGCGGAGAGCGCGAGCGTCGGCCGGCGCTGCGCGATCAAGTTTCTGCGCGCGGAGCTGGCGGGCGGGGCTCGGGCGGCTTCGCGCTTCGAGCGTGAGGCGCGGCTGCTCGCGCGGCTGGAGCACGAGCACATCACGGCCGTGTTCGACTTCGGTTGGTTCGACGAGCGCACGCCCTACTTCGTGATGGAGTACCTGGATGGGCAGACCCTGCGCGAACGCCTGCGCCGCTCGGGGCCGCTGCCGGTCGAGCTGAGCCTGGAGCTGATCGGCCAAGCCTGCCGCGCGATGGCGCGCGCGCACGCCCAGGGCGTCGTGCACCGCGATCTCAAGCCCGACAACATGATGCTGAGCGAGCACAGCGACGGGCGTCCCTGGCTCAAGATCCTCGATTTCGGCGTGGCGCGCTCGCTGCAACTGGACGCTCAGCTCACCCCCACCGGCGCCGAGCTGGGCACAGCCCACTACATGGCACCCGAGCAGGCGCGCGGCGCGCGCGAGGTCGACGCGCGCGCAGACGTCTACGCGCTCGGTGCCATCCTGTATGAGATGCTCGGCGGGCGCCGCGTGTACGAGGGGGCTTCGTACAACGAGGTGCTGTTCCAGGTGCTGACGCAGCCGCATGTACCGCTCGAGCGGCTGCTGCCGAGCTGCCCGCCGCCGCTGCTGGCCGTGGTCGAGCGCTGCTTGCGCAAGGACGCGACGGAGCGCTTTGCAGACGCAGCCGAGCTGCTCGCGGCCTTGCCGGAGCTGCGCTCGCTCGCGGTGCCGCTCGCGCCCGCTCGAGTCCCGACACGAGTCGGAGCTCCGCGCCGGGCGCTCGCGGCAGTTGCGCTGGCGCTGCTGGCGTTCCTGCTCGGCACGCGCTGGAGCGCGCGGCGCGCGCCTTCCCCCACCGCACCGCTGGCCGCAGACGTCGGCGCGCCGGGCGCGAGCGAGCTCGCAGCTGCGCCCGCCCCCCTGACCGCGACGGAATCGCCCGAGATCCCGGCAGTGCGCCCGGGCGCGGCGGCTGCGGCCGCCTCGCGCCCGCTCGCCCCGGCGCCGAGCACACCGACCAAGCCGCGCGCCGTGCCTGCGCCGACACGGAGCATCAGCGCGCCGTCGCGCAGCGAGCCCGCTGCCGCTGGCGCGCTGCCGTTCGTGACGGCCAATCCCTATCCGGAGCCCTGATGGCGGGTCGCTCCCGGCTGCGCGGGGCTTTGTTGGGCGTGCTCGCCTGCAGCTCGTTCGGCGCTGGAGCTCGGGCGGAGGTGAGCGCGCCGTCCCCGAGCGCGCCGTCCCCGAGCGCGCCGGCTGCCAACGATCGCGTCGCGCAGCGCGCGCGCGAGCTGTTCGACGAGGGCGTGCGGCTGGCAAACGAGGGGCGCTTCGAGTCGGCGCGAGCGGTATTTCGCAGCGCCTACGAGCTGCAGCCCCACCCGAGCGTGCTCTACAACATTGCCCAGTGCGAAGTGCGTCTGGGCGACACTGCCAGCGCGGTCGCGACGCTGGAGCGCTTCCTGACGGCGGGTCGCGAGATCAGCGACGAGCAGCGCCAGGCGGTGCAGAAGCAGCTCGAGGAGCTGCGCGGCGCCCTGCCCGCCGAAACTTCCGACGGCGCGGCGAACGCCGGCGTGGCCCCGGAGCCGCCGAGCGGCGCGCCCAACGCTACAGAGCTCGCCCCTGCCGCGCCAGCGCCGGAGGCGGAGCCCGTCGGCAAGCCACCGATCAGCGAAGCTGCCGGCACCGACGGCGAGCACCGCTCGCTCCGGCCGCTCGTACTCGGCGGAACCGGCCTGGCCCTGCTGGGCGCGGCGACGGCGCTGTACCTCTGGAACGACGCGCGGCACGACGACTGGACCACGGAGCACGCGGCGCTCGCCGCCACCCCGGGCCTGCGCGAGCAACTCGCGCTCGACCCGGCACTCTGGCAGCGAGCCAACGCCTCCAATCAGCGGCTGAGCTCGATCCACACCGTCGACGCCGTCACCGTGCTGTTCGCCAGCGCGGGCGCGCTCGCCATCGGAGCGGGCGTGTGGGACTGGCTGGCGGGCGACAGCTCCGATCGCCCCCTCGCGGGCTCGCCGTTGCGGCTGCAGCTGGGGTCGTCTCCCCGGCTCGAGTGGCAAGGGCGCTGGTGACCGTCACACGCCAGGACAGCGCCGCATCAGGACCGGCCCATCAGGACAGGGCAGCGCTGGCGAGCACGATCGCATTGTAGCTCATGTGCGCGGCGATCGGCGTCGCCAGCCAGCCCGTGCGCTCGTACGCACTCGCCGCGAGCAGCGCCATCACGAACACCGGCGGAGCCGCCACCACCGGGTGCACGAGCGCGAACACCAGTGCGCTGGCCAGCACCGCCCGCCGCGCGTTCACGGACCGCCGCAACCCGCGATACAGGATGCCGCGGAAGATGAACTCCTCGAACAACGGCGCCGCGAACACGCCCAGAACCACGAACCAGCCGGGCACGCTGCCCGACTCGAAATCGGGCAGCACCGTCGACTCGCGCTCCGACCATTCGCGCAGCCAGCTCACGCGCTGCAGCAGCAGCCCATATCCGAGCGCCACGCCCCCTGCCGCGAGCCCAGCGGCGAGCCCCAGCGCGATCTGCCGCCAGCGACTCTGGCGCGAGTCGCTCGCGCGCACCAGCCCCAGCGCGCGCAGCACGCGCGGCACGCCGCTGCGATACAAGGCGAAGAGCGCGAATCCGGTCACGCTGACGCCGGCCGACACGAACGCGAGCAGCAGCGTCCGACCCTCGGAGCCGCCGTCGTTGAACCAGAACGCGAACACCCCTTGCAGCACGAAGAAGCCGAGGGCCGCGATGATGCCGTCCGACACGCCGATCTGCGGCGGCGGCGCGGCCGTGGGATCGAGCAAGTACGGCAGATGGTCGCGCAGCTTCTGCCAGAGCGCGAACGCCAGCAGGGCCGACAGCACCAGCTGCACCAGCTTGGTCCAGAGCGACGGCGCGTAAATCGAATACGCGAACAAGCTGCTGAGCAGCATGAACAGGTACACGCTGCCCACGCGCACGCGGCGCCGCGGCTCAGGCTCCAATGGATCGGTGCCCAGGCTGCCAATGCCGAGCGCGATCACCGCGTACAGGAAGATGCCGAGCAGCGTCAGCACCACGTACGGCAAGCTCGGCAGGATCAGGCTCGGCGCACGCGACCAGGCCAGCACCAGCACCGCGCCCGCGAACAGATAGGCCACGCAGATCCAGACCCGCAGCTTCTGAAACAGCAAGCGCTCGAGCCGCTGCGGCGCCGTGTACAGCATCCAGAGCGAGGAGCCCTCCATCGCCAGCGAAGTGCACGCGCCCGTGGCCAGCGTGAAGCTGGCGACGGCAAAGGCCGCCGTGGCCACGTGCCGCGGCCCGCCGGTGATGTCGCTCAGCAGCTGCGGGTTCAGCCAGAACTGCATCCCGAACACCAGCAGGGGCGTGATGAAGGTCTGGGCGCGCAAGCGCCGGTCGCGGAAGATCGCGCACAGCTCCTTGTAGGCCACGCCCGCCCACGGAGGCTGGCTGCGCGCCGCAGACTCCAGCGCGCCGCGCCGGCCCGCGCGCGGCCCACCCCCGCCGCTGACGCCCGCGCGCACCATGCGCTCGGCGGTGTACACGCACAGCGCCAGCCAGAGCGTGGCGAAGCCCGCGGCCCCCGCTGCCGCTGCTCCCGCGCGCGCCCCGCCCGCGGTGAGCCACAGCGGCAGGGAGGGCGGCAGCAGAAACACCCAGCCTGGAAGCTGTAGCGTCCAGTCGAAGGTCCAGGCGACGTGCCGCGAGTACGCCGTGGCGACGCTGCCGAGCATCGCCACCACGCTCAGGGAGAGCAACGCGGCCTGCACGCGCGCCACCCAGGCCAGCGGCAGATAGCGGCGCAGCGTGGTCTCCAGCAGCACCCGCAGCCCGCCCGCGAGCAGCGCGTGGTAAGCTGCGGCGCCGACGGCGAGCGGCACACTGGCCGCGCCCAACCCGGAGCACACGAAGGTCACGGCGTAAAACGGAAAGAGCAGCGGCCACACCAGCTGCCCCGTGAACAGCGCCGAGCAAGCGCGCGCGAAGAACAGCGCGCGCGCCGGGACGGGAAACGTGAACAGCCACTCCAGGCTGGCGCTCACGCGCGACAGATCGTCGTCCGAGCCTGCCACGTGCTGGAGGGCCTGGGCCAGGGCGAGCAAGCAGGCCACCAGCGCCAGCGGCCGCAGGAGCACCAGCGGATCCGCGTCCGAGTACCAGATCTGACGGCTCGGCCAGAGCGGCACGGCGGGCAGCCGGCTCTCGCGGAAACCTTCCAAGCCGCGCTCCCGGAATGTACGCCAGAGCAGCGCGCGGCGCTCCTGGCGCTCGGTGGCATCGAGCAAGGGCGACGTCTCGTTGCGCACCATCTGCTCGAACCTTTGCTCCAGCTCAGCTCGAGGTGCCCCCGCGATCAACGCCCATGAGGCTTCATTCAGCACCACCCGCTCACGCTCCGCGCGCTGCTCGGCCGTGGCTGCCAGACGCTGGATCAACACCGTCGAGCCCATCACCGCTTGCAGCGCGAAGAGCACGCTCGCGACGGCGATCACGAGCCGCCCGGCGCTCGGCTTACGCGCGGTCGCGCCGCGCTCACCGGGCCTGACGCCACGGCGACGCGCCCAGCGATTGCTGAGCCGCGACCAGGAGAGCTTGCCGACCAGCCAGATCACGCGCCCGGTGGAAGGCGCGCGCGGGCGCGGCTCGTTCACGCCGACCCCGCGCGATCGGGCGCCGCGACAGCGAAGAAGATCTCCTCCAGGCTGTGGTTCGCGCCCCGCTCGCGCCGTAGCTCCTCCAGCGTACCGACGGCGGCGATGCTGCCCTGGGCGAGGATCGCCATGCGCCCACACAGGCGCTCCACCTGATCCAGCAGATGCGAGCTGAGCAGAATGGTCGTGCCCCGAGCCTGACACTCCAGCAACAGGGCATTCAAGCCGCGCGTTGCCAGCGGATCGAGCCCGCTGCTCGGCTCATCCAGGATCAGCAGCCTCGGTTCGTGGAGCAGCGCGCAGACCAGCGCCAGCTTCTTCTTCATGCCGCGCGAGTAGTTCACGGCGTAGTCGTTCAGCGCGTCGCCCAGCTCCAGCCGCTCCACCAGCGGGCGTGAACGCGCCTCGACCAGCGCGCGCGCCAAGCCGTGCATCGAACCTGAAAACTCGATGATCTCGCGGCCCCGGAGATAATCGTAAAAGCTCGGATCATCGGGTAAGTAGCCGATGATCCGCTTCAACTCCACCCGCTGCTCGAAGCAATCGAGCCCCGCGATGCGCGCCCGCCCTGCCGTGGCTTTCAAGAAGCCCATCAGGATGCGCAGCGTGGTGGTCTTGCCGGCGCCATTGGGGCCGAGGAGGGCGAACATCTCGCCCTCCTGCACCTGCAGGTTCAGCTCCTGGACCGCGCTGAACTCACCGTAGCGCTTGCCCAGGCCCTCGATCACCAGCATCGCACGGTCCGCCACTCGGGGACCTATACTGCGAACAGCGACCTCGTGAGGGCTCAGTTACAGCCGATGCGCGTCGGGCCTGCTGCCACGTCATCGATGTAGACGCCGGCCATGCCGCCCTGGAGGCCCATGCTGCCGACGAAGAGCTTGGGCTGCGCGGGTTGAGCAGGCCAGCCCTTCTCTCCATTTACAATGCTCGCCGCCTCAACGCCGTCGATCCAAAGCGTGGCATTTTGACCTGCATTGTCTATGGAGAACTCCGCACAGAACCAACGATTCGGCGTTAGCGTGACGCACTCGGGACAGTTGCCTGAGTTCGCATCCGGATGAACCGCGTCGCCTGGACCGACGGTGTTGATCGTGGCAAACGAGCGGCCCTGGATGCGTAGGCGGGTCTCTGAGTTCTGGTCCGTCCCGAGCCCGATGAATACGGGCCCGACCGGCGCGGCATCGATGTTGAGCCACGCCCGCATGAAATAAGAACTCTGTGGCAACGTGGCGACAATGCCACTGCGTCCACCGGATGCCACCACCCGGAGCGCTTGACGACCTCCGTGAGCTAGTTGAGCACTCACTTGCACCTCGGTGCTGGTCGCGCGCTGCGAATAACTCTCGAACAGCGTCCAGACCGCCGCATTCGGCGAAGCCCCCGCCGCCACGCCCTCGAAATCTTCGCACAGGAACTGGTTGCCACAGTTGACCGGCGCGGTCGGCGGCGGAGCCACCGGAGGCATCATGCCGGGTTGAGCTGACGGCATCTGAGTAGCTCCCGCAGCGCCCGTCGGCGGCGCGTTGCCCGCGCCGCCGGCGCCCGCCGCGTTCATGCCCGCCATCGCGCCCGGCATGCTGGCCGCCCCAGCACCGCCACCGCTGCTCGCTCCGGAGCCGCTGTTCGACATTCCCGCAGCGATCGGCGCATTCCCCGGCTGCATCTCATTGTTTGGCGTGCCGCTGGGAGTGCCTCCGCCCTGTGTGCCCGTGCTGCTGCCCGGCGTCACGCCGCCCGTCGAACTGGTGGCAGGGTTCGGATTCGAGCCCGCCGTGTTCGGAACCAGCGACGCCGCTGGCCCCGAGCTACCGCCGAAGACCGGCACGGTGTTCTCGTCGTCTTGTTCCTGCCCCGCGCTGCAAGCCAGCAGGGCCGCGCTAGCCAGTGTAAAAATGCAGGTTCGAAAGCGGTCCATCAGCTCTGCCTCCAGGTCGGCCCATGAGCTGTCGCACGGCCGGAGCCGCCTCCGCAATTGGATTTCCCCGATCGCGTGGGCAGATCACAACTGGCCCCGGGCTAACGGAGTCGGGAGCGTCCGCGCTGCGGGGCCCCTCCAAAGTCCTCAGCGATTGTCCACCCCCAGGCCACACTCCGAGCCTTCACTGACCGGCACGTAAGCCGGGACTTGGAGCCGTGAGAGTGCACGATCCATTCACGAGTCTGCATTGCTGAACATCCCCGAGCTGCCCGCATGCCGGCAACGTCACCCAGAGCCATCAATGTCGAGAAACAACGCCCGGCAAAAGCCGGGCTTTGCGGGCAGACGGTCGATCACGAAACACGACGGATGCGCTTTAGTTCATCAACGATCGAGCGCTCCGCAACGACGAGATCGAACGTCCTCTGTAGGTTCATCCAGAACTCCGGTGTCTGACCGAAAAATCGCCCGAGTCGGAGAGCTGTATCTGCCGTGATGCCTCGGGTGCCATTGAGGATTGCCGAAATTCGATTCGCCGGCACACCGATGCGAGTTGCCAGCCCGTTTGCCGACAATTCGAACTCCTCCATCTGCTCGCGGAGAATCTCCCCGGGGTGCACCTCCAGTCCAAACTTGACCATCTGTTCTCCTCCTGACGCGCCTCAGTGGTAGTCGACGATCTCGACGTTGTGCGCATCCCCATCCCGCCAGACAAAGCAAACCCGAAACTGCTCGTTGATCCGAATGGAGTGCTGACCGTCACGATCACCTCGCAGCGCCTCGAGATGGTCTCCCGGACGGAAATCCGACAGCGTGGTTGCAGCATGGAGTCGAGCCAACGTGCGGCGCGCGGCATCGCGAAAGCCGTCGAACGCCGGGACACGTTTGCCCTCGACGAAGCGCTCGGTGCGCTTGTCGCGACAGCTCCGAATCACATTTCAGTATAGTACGCAGTACGTACAGCGTCAAGGACGGCTCGAGAGGCCCCTTCCGTTCTCCGCCGGGCTCCGCCATCTGCTGTTTGAGTACGGGCCGGCAAGGGCCGCGAAACGTCGCGCCCGCTCGGGGGCGGGCTCGCCGCCCCTCCGAGCGGTGGCTCATCCTCCCCGAGCGCTACAATCAAGCGTGCCGGGAATTCAAAGCGGCCCTATGCCGCCTCTCCGTCCTGGAAGATCCTCGGCAATCTCGGCATCGTCGCGCAGGAGCTGGAGCGATATGGGGAAGCGCTCGCTGCCTATGAGAAGTATCTCGCTGAAGGCAAAGGCCAAATCGACGCAGCGGAGTCCGCGCAAGTGCGTCGAGATATCGAGCTGATTCACCAGGATCAAGCCACCGTGACGCTCAGCGCGAGCGCCGGTCCATTTCGCGTCGTCGATGTTCGTCAAGCCAGAGACGGTAAGCAGATCGTGAACGAGTATGGACCGTTTGATGACCAAGGGGTTTTGGTCGTCAGAGCGGGTAGGCACGAGTTCCGAGTGGAGCGTGATGGGGCGCCGCTTCCCTCCTGGTCCATTGCGCTCATGATGCGGCAGTAAGCGCGTTGAGCTGACTTTGATCCTTCCGCCGCATGCGCGGACCGATGTCGCGCGGCCACGTACCCGTTGTCAGCAGCTCTTTTGCGCGGGAGCCGTGGCACACGCTCCTCGGCGTAGTCCTCGCGCAGCTCGGTAAAAAACCGGGCAACTGAGCCGCGGAGCGAGCCGACATGGTTGCACATCGAGCGACAGTGAGACAGCGCCGCACGGCGAACAGGCCTCCTGCCTGAAGCCCAATGACCTGTAGCCGATGAGCTGCACCCGGCGCATTCGCGCCGCGGGCTGAGAACGACCTACGAACAATACCCGAATAGGAGAAGTCAACTCATGAGCAATTCGATCACCGGCAGCCTGACCATCAACGATCTGCTCTCCGCGGAGCAGCTGAGCGACGAGGAGTTGCTGGCTGCGTACGGCGGCAGCGGAGGTCTCGTCGGCTGGGCCTCGACCGTCGCCACCTTCGCCGGCGCCGGCGCGGGCATCGGCGGGGCCATCGGTCTCGGCATCTGCGGTCCCGCGTGCGCGGCCACCGGCGCCGCCATCGGCGGCGGTCTCGGCGGCTCGTTTGGCATCGGATTCGCGACGGGCCAGGCGATCGCGGGGTACTGAGTCACCCTGCCGCCGGCGTGGTCACGCAAGCAGCGTGGGCTACGCCGGCTGGCTTCGCCCGTCTGTTCCAGGGCCGGTGCCAGGGCGCTGTCGACGCGCAGCGCTTGGGTCCGGCCCGCTCGGGGGGGGGGGGCCGCCGGAAAGGGAATCCGATGCAACGAGACAAGGACCGCTTGCGCCGCCGGGCGTCCACAGCCGTGGCGGGCACGGCGCTGGCCCTGGTGGCCTGTGGGATGATCGCGAGAGCCGAGGGCTCTGAATTGCTGTTCTACGTACTGACCGGGATGGGACTATGTCTGGTACTTGGCTTTTGGACGAGCCTGACCTTGCGTCGCAGCAGCTGATCCGCAGGCAACGCGGGCGCTCTGCTTCGGCGTGGACGTCGCGCGGCGGCGCCGCTACGAGGAATGACATGCCGTCCGAGCAAGGGATCGTCATCGAGGGGCTGAGCAAGTCGTACGGCGGGTTTCCCGCGCTGCAAGCGATCCGCCTGGAGCTGGCGCGGGGCGAAGTCTTCGGAGTTTTGGGCCGCAATGGCGCAGGCAAAACCACCCTGCTCCGGATCTTGATGGGTCTGTTGATGCCCAGCTCGGGGAGCGCCCACATTCTCGGCCTGGACTGCTTCGCCGATCGCGTGCGGCTCAAGCGGTTGATCGGCTATCTGCCGGATACGCCGTTCTTTTACGATCATCTGACCGGACGCGAGCTGATTCGTTTCATGGCAGAGGTGCACGATCTCGGTGCCCGGGAGAGCGCGGAGCGCTCGCAGCGGCTGCTCGAAGAATTGCAGCTGGCGGACGCGGCCGATGACTTCGTCACCAACTACTCGCTCGGCATGAAGAAGAAGCTCGCCCTGATCCTGGCGCTGCTGCATGAGCCGCCCGTGCTGATCCTGGACGAGCCGACCACCGGTCTCGATCCGCTCGCGAGCCGTCAAATCCGCGGGCTGATCCGCAGCTATGCCGACCGCGGCCGGAGCGTGCTGCTCAGCACGCACTGGCTGGAGATGGCAGAGTCCGTGTGCGACCGCGTGGGCATCATCCATCAGGGGCGCTTGGCCGCACTGGGGACGCCGCGGGAGCTCCGGGCACAGTTCGAGGCGACGCGCGGCGCCGGCGCCAAGCTGGAAGACGTCTTCTTCGAGCTGACCGCTCCCTCCAGTACCCCGCCAAATCCGAGCTGAGCCGGCGCGGGTCCGCTCCAAGGTTGAGATGTCTGCACGCGAACACATGCGCCTGATCTTCGAGGGCACCGGGAGCCGCGGCGACGTGGCGCCGTTGCTGGAGCTGGCGGGGGTACTCGCCCAGCGCGGCTACTGCTGCCGCTTGCTCGCCAATTCGGGGTACGAGCAGGAAGCCAGAGAGCGCGGCGTGGAGCTGACCGCCACGGTCGAGCGCCAGACGGCATTTCGAAAGGGCGAAGCCGTCAGCTTCAGCGACTACCTCTACCCCGGTCTACCTGCGGTACAGCGCTGCCTGGCCGACGTCGGCGCCAGCAGCACGGTGTGTATCAATACCACGCGGCTGAGCGCTTCGAACTTGATCTGCGAGCAACGGGGCATCGACACGGTCCGGCTGCACCTGTCGCCGTTCGTGCTGCGTTCGCTGGTCTCTCCGCCCTGGCCGTATCGCGCCCGAGCGGAGGGGCCGCCAGGCCGCGAGGGGCTGCGCCGGCTTTATCACGCCATCGACACGGATCAGCGCGTGCTCGGCTTTCTCAATCAGCAGCGTCGCGAGCACGGGCTGTGCGCCGTGCAGAGCGCGTGGCACGCGGAACCTCACCTGCGCCGTCAGCTGGCGATGTTCCCCTCCTGGTTCTGCGAGCCGGCCGCGGATTGGCCCGTCGATCTCGAGCTCGTCGGCTTTCCTTTGCCGGCGGCTCGGGGTGCGCTGCCCCCGGCGGTGCTCGACTTCGTGGCCCGGCACGGTCGCCCCATCGTCTTCACGACCGGAACGTTCGTCGATGACACGGACTCCTTCGTGGCGCTGGCGCGCGCCTGCTGTGAACAGCTGGGCCGGCCGGGTATCTTCTTGAGCAAACACCGGGCACAGCTCAGCTGCGCCGGGCCGTCGGGGCTGCTGGAGATCCCGTTCGCGGAGCTCGGCCTGCTCCTGCCCCGGGCAGCCCTGATCGTACATCACGCCGGAGTCGGTACGAGCGCGCGTGCTCTGCAGGCCGGGATCCCCCAGATCGCCTGCCCGACGGGTTTCGATCAATTCGACAACGCGCAGCGGTTGCGGCAGCTGGGCGTGGCCTGCATCGCCGATCGCCGGCTGCTCTCCGCGGCCGATCTGTGCGCGGCGATCGAGAGCTTGCTCGGCTCGAAGCTCGTGGCGGAGCGCTCGCTTGCTCTGGCCGCGCAGAGCCGCGATGGCCTGGAGCGCGCGGCGGACGTGATCGAGGCGGTGGTCCAGAGCCGCCGTGTCGCAAGCCCGGGCCGCAGCAGCGCTGCCGGCAGTGGCGCAGGCATCGTCAGCGCGGAGCTGTGACGGAACCCACCATGAACCTGATCGCCTCTCAGCCTACCCTCGGGGCCCAGTCGGGCGAGCTCTCGCTGCTTCGCGCCATCGTGTTGCTGAGCCGCTTGCGCGTGACGCGCTGGCGCAATCAGCTCCGGCGCGTAGGGAAGCGCTCACCTGCCGCAGGCTCGAGCCGCGCGGGTCTGGCCTGGCTGCTGTTCCCACTGCTGCTGCTGGCGCTCTTTTCGCTGCAGTCGTTCCAGTTCTTCGAAGGGCTCGCGAGCGAGCAGAGCGTAGAGGCATTGGGCAGCCGAGCCAGCCTGCTCTCCAGCGTGATCTGCGGGGCCATCTTTCTGATGGCCATTGCTGACAACGGCTGGCAGGGCCGCACCGCGGACGACGAGCTCGACTGGCTGTTGACGCTCCCCGCTCGTGCCTGGGTGGTGCAGGCGGCCAAGCTGGCCGAAGCCACGATCCTGAATCCGCTCGGATGGATGCTGCTCTTTCCATTTCTGACGGGGCTCGGGCTGCACGTCGGATTGGGGATCGCGGCGCCGCTCGTAGCGCTCGTCCTGTGCTTGCCGCTGTTCGCTGTGGGCGCGGCTCTGCAGAGCGTGTCCGACGCGGCGGGTGCATGGCTCGTCTCGCATCCGGCGCTGCGCGGCGCGCGCGCTCTCGCGGGGGCGGTGGGGACGCTGGTGTTCGTGTTCTGGCTGGGGGCTCCGGCCCTGTCTCGCTCCGGTGTCCTGCCGGTCACGGAGTGGCTGCGAGGCCCGATCGCCCCCGGCTGGCTACCGTTCAGTGAACCGGCGCGGGTGGTGCTGTTGCTGCCGGGGTCACCGCTGCGCGCTCTCGGCTGGCTCGGGTTGTTTGCCTTCGAGGTGAGCGCGCTGTTGGCAGCCGGCGTGCTCCTCCTGCGGCAGCTGCAGGCGATCACGCTGCTCGATGGGCGTCCAGGCCGGCGCGGGTCCCGCGCCCCCGCTACCACGGGCACAGGCGGCTCGGGCTTTTCCTGGCTGGGCCCGGTCGTGAGCAAGGATTTGCTGTGGCTGCGCCGCAACGCGGCGCGCGCCATGGGCTTGTTGCTCAATGCAGGGCTGGCGAACGGCGCGGGGCTGCTCTGGCTCGCGCGAGCCGCGGATGGCAGCGCTGCACGGGTCGGACTCGCCGCACTGGGGGTCGGCCTGTGGCTGCTGCTGCTGGCTGCGACCCTTCTGGAAGCCGAGCGTCCCGCGCTCTGGCAGCTCGCGGCGCTACCGCGGTCCATTTCCCGTCTGTTCTTGCCCAAGGCGCTGTTCAGCGGCGCGCTCGCCAGCGCGGGCGCGCTGCCGGTGGCCGTGTACGGCGCCCTGGCGCTGCCGGGCTTCGCCGCGGCCCTGCCCGACCTCGGCTACGCCGCTGCCGGCATCCTGCTCTGTTCTTGCCTGCAGACGGCACTCTGGCTGCAGGGAGTCAATCCGAACACGCCTGCCTCCCCCGTGCAGCACATGGGGCGTATGCTGGTGGTGATCTTTCTCGCCGGCTTGTTCGCCGCGGGGTTTGGAGCGCGCAGGGCGCCCCCGCTGGTGCTGGTCGGTGCCTTCACGTTTGCCCTCTGGCGCGCCGGCGTGGATGCCGTCCCCTTCGCGCTCGATCCCACCGCCCCGCGCAAGCCCGCGCCCAGTGCCATCGTCGCCCTGGTGGGCGTGCTCGTGCTGAGGGTCCTGCAGCTTCAGCTGCAGCCGCTGGTCTCACAGGCGGATCTCGCCGCCGCGCTGGCGTTGCCGGTCTCCTTCGTCGCGGCGGGAGGCGTGGTGGTCCTGGGATCCCTGCTCTGGCTGCGCGCCCGCGGCGTCCCCGGGCTGCGCGAGCGGCTGGCGCTCAGCTGGGGCACCGGGCTGGGCGCGACGCTGCGCGCTGGCGCGCTCTGGAGCATCCCCGCCATCGCACTGAGCGCAGGCTTCTGGTGGTTGTTCCATCCCGAGTCCGCTCCGGAGACCCAGCTGAACGCGCTGGCTCAGAGCTCGACCGGAGCCTTCGTCGCGCTGACCGTCTTCGCGGCTCCGCCGGTGGAGGAGCTGTTGTTCCGGGGCTTGCTCTACCGCTCGCTGCGCTCGAGCACGGGCGTCCTGCCCAGCCTGTTGCTCAGCTCGCTGGTCTTCGCTGTCGTCCATCCGCAGGCGGCGGCCGTGCCCGTGTTCGGCCTGGGCGTATGTGCGGCGCTGGCCCTCGAGCGTTCGCGCTCGCTGCTGGCGGCCGTGCTGGTCCACGCCCTGTACAACGGCTGCATCGCCTGGGTGGCGCTCGGCTGAAGCGAGCCACGCCAGCTGCAAGGCGACGAAATCTCCACAACCGCTCGCGGCGTGCGGCCGATCCTCGGACATGGCGACCAAGTTCGTCTTCAGCGGCACGGGCACTCGCGGCGACCTGATCCCCCTGGCCGCGCTGGCAGCGGAGATGCAACGCCGCGGCCACGCTTGCCACTTCCTATCGAACGATCCGTCCGGCGCGATCGCTCGCCAGTTCGGCATCCCGTTCACGAGCACGGCGCCGGCACAGCTCGACAATCTGTCCGGCGTCGAGGTCGCGTTCGGAGAGCACGTGTTCCCGGCGTATCGCCGCAACTTCGAGTTCATCGAAGCGGAGCTCGCGCAAGGCACGGAGCTCGTGATCGTCAACAACGAGTACTATGCCGGTTCGACGCTGATGGCCGAGCGCCACGGGCTGCCGCTGTGCCGGCTCACCCTGACGCCGTACCGCATTTTTTCCCTGGAGCAGCCCTTCTATCCGCTGAACCGCAAGCTTCAGGGCCCGCTCGCGCTCACGTACCGCCGCTACGGGCTGCCGCGCCTGCGCGCGCTGCGCTACGGCCATCCGTACGTGCTGCGCGGTGTCAACGGCTTCCGCGCGGAGCTGGGGCTGGCCCCGCTCGGCAACCTGAGCGAGCTCGAGCGGCTGGTGAGCTACCAGCTCTGTCTGTTTCCCGAGTGGTACTGCCCACCCGCGTCGGACTGGCCGCGGCCGCTGGAGTGCGTCGGGTTCCCGCTGCCGCCGCCCCACGGGGAGCTTCCCGGCGAGCTGTCCCGCTTCATCGACGCCCAGGGCGCGCCCCTGCTCTTTACCCCGGGCACGGGCGTGGCAGACGTGGCGCAATTCTTCGCGGCGGCACGCGAGTGCTGCGAGCGGCTCGGCCGCGCCGGTGTGTTCCTCAGCCCGCGTCTGCCGGCGGAGAGCCGCGGCATCCAGGGTCGCTTTTACCAGCTCGACTATCTGGATCTCGCGCTCCTCTTGCCGCGAGCCGCGCTGCTCGTCCATCACGGCGGGATCGGCACCACCGCTCGCGCGTTCGAGGCCGGCGTCCCGCAGATCATCAGCCCGCAGGCCTTCGATCAACCCGACAACGGCGATCGCGTGTCGCGCCTGGGCGTCGGGCAGATGATCGCTCGCCCGCTGCTCACCGGTGAACGCCTCGCTCGA
This sequence comes from Polyangiaceae bacterium, assembly GCA_035760985.1. Classification (GTDB taxonomy): domain Bacteria; phylum Myxococcota_A; class Polyangia; order Polyangiales; family Polyangiaceae; genus SZUA-265. The sequence goes on along the minus strand of DASTRX010000174.1, from coordinate 23,210 downwards.
GCTGCGGAGAGTCTGCTGGGCAGCGCCGACGTGCGGGCTCGCTTGCAGGCGTTCTCTTGCCAGACGCGCGCTCAGCGAGCGCTCGCGAAGAGCGCTGACGCGCTCGAGCGGCGTTTCCTCGCGCCCGGCGCCGCCCGAGACGCCGCCTGATCCCCCCGACCGACTGGAGAGAGCTCATGACCGACACACAACCATCCGATCCACTGCTCGCGGCTTCGCGCCTGCTGGGCGCAGATATCTCGTTCCTGCAGCTCGTGGAGCTGACCGCGATCCGAGAGAAGGCGACGGCGCGCCTGCGCGACCCGCTGGTGCGCGCACGGCTCGCCGAGCTGCATCAGCAATTTCAGCAGCGCTGCGCCGAGGCCTTCGACCAGGCGCTGGGGCGCGAGCAAGCGCTGCTCTGCCTGGCCGCGCTGGAGAGCGCGCCCTTGCAGCGCTATCTCGCCGCCCGGCAGAGCATGGCGCCAGCGCTGAGCCAGGAGCTGAGCGCCCTGCAGCAGCGCATGGGCAACCTCGAGATCTGAGGCACGCTCGGGGGGGGAAGCACACGCGCTCGGCGCCAGCGCGGCACGCCCCCACCGTAGCCGCCAGTCGGCGGCTCGGGCCGATACCGAGCGCGCCGGGGGCGCGCCCCCGCCTCCTTCACTCGGCGGCGATCGGCTCGGCGCCAACGCCGAGCGCTCCGGCGAGCTCCGGCAGCACCTCGGCCGTCCTCTCGCCGCGCAAGCCGTCGAGCTTGGCGCAAAAGGCCCGCAGCTGCGGCAAGCGTTCGGAGGCGTCCGCCGCCCACAGATACTCGCGCACGGGCGAGAAGCGCTCGGCGGCCTCCGCGTGCCCGTGCTGGCGCAGCCAGCCCATGTGAGCGCGAATGCGCTGGTCGACGTCGCGCTTCAACGCGGCCGGCAATACCTGAACGCTCAGCTGCGGCGGGTACTGGCACAGGTTGATGTCGAAGGCGTCCGCCTCCACGAAGCCCGTCTCGATCAGCTCGCGATGGAAGTCCGGCAGGTGCCAGACGTTCAATGCGCTCACCGTACACCCCACGCGAAAGGCCACGTGCGGACAATCACGCCGCAGCCGCTCGCGATTCTCGAGCGTTCGCGACCAGGACTGGCCGTGACGGATCAACTCCGCGCGCGCGCCGGAGGCATCCAGGCTGGCGGCGACGGTGAGCTTGCGGAAATGCCGCCACAGCTCGGTGACGCTGGCGCCGCGGTAGTCGAGCGCGGAAAAATTAGTGTTGTAGAAGAGGAATACGTCGTGCTTGCCGCGCTCGTGGAGCGCGCGCAGCACTTCATACTGCTCGTCCTGCAACAGCGGCTCGCCGCCGGCGAAATAGACCTTTTCCACGTCATCCACGAACTGGCCGAAGGCCGACCAGAAGTCGAGCGGGGTCTCGAAGGCGCGCAGAATGGCCCTGGGCCCATGGGGGGCGCCATGCAAGGCGACGTGGTCCTTGTACCAGGCAGAGCTGGAGCCATGGAAACAGCTGCGGCATTTGAAGTTGCAAATGTTCGAGAAGCGAATGTCATAGTCGATCGGCCGCGCCTCGGGGGCCGCGCCCTCGGCCGTCGTGCTCTCGACCCAGGCTCGCGCGCGCTCGCCAAAGTACTCGTTGGCGTTCTTGCGCAGGCTGAACGCTCCCACCTTCTCGGCCTCGTAGCAGCGCTCGCAGCCGCGGACCTTCTGCCCCGAGAGGTGCGCCGCGCGAAAGCGCCGGATCGCGTCGCCCTGCCACAGCTCGCCGAGGGACTCCGTGCCCAGGTGACCGTAGCGCACGGGCGACACGCAGCACGCCTGCACGTTTCCCTGCGTGTTCACGTGGCAATGCACCCACGGCTTGATGCAGAAGCCAGGGCTCGCGAGCAGCGCCGGCACATCCGGTGTTGCAGCCCGCGGCGCAGGAGCGAGCGCTCCCGCGCCCTCCGGCGAGATGCTCCGAGCGGGAGCAATGGGTAAGACTGGAAGCCGACCCGCGCTGGGCTGGGTAGTCATGGTTCTGAACCTCCTCGGCCCGTTCCCCGCGCTGGTTGCGCGCAACCGGTGCGCTCCCCGCGCCGATCCGGCGGCATGCTACGGACAACGCGCGGCCGCCGGCGCAAGATCGTGCTGGCTGGCATCGGCACGAAAGGCGACCTGTTTCCCCTGCTCGGACTCGGGCGGGAGCTCACCCGTCGCGGCTACGCCTGCGACCTGCTCAGCAACCGAGGTTACGAGGGTCTGGCGGAAAGCCACGGACTTGGCTTCCGGGCGGTGACCATTCCGCAGACCAACAACCTGGTCAGTGGCCGAGACAACCTCGACCAGCACGTCTTCCCCTCGTACCTGCCCACCTTCGAGTACTTCACCGAGCAGCTCGCGCGCGGCGAGCAGCTGGCGGTGATCAACCTCGACGAGTGCTCCGCGTCCAACGTCATGGCGGAGCGGCACGCTCTGCCCCTCTGCCGGATCTCGCTCGCCCCGTCCGCATTTCGATCGGTTCATCGCCCCGTCTATCCCCTGAACCGAAAGCTCGAGGGCCCCTTCGCCCACACCTATCGGCTCTATCGCCTGCCCCAGATCTACGCGCGCATGGATGCCGCTCCCTTCCTGCTCGGGCGCATCAACCCCTACCGCGCACAGGCAGGGTTGCAGCCCCTGGAACGCTTCTCCCAGATCGATCGCGCCGTGCACAGGCGGATCGGCTTTTTTCCGGCCTGGTTTGCCGCTCCGCAACCCGACTGGCCCGGCCCGCTCGAGCTCGTGGGCTTTCCGCTCCCCCCTCCCTCCTCCTCCCTGGACCCGGCGCTGGACGCATTCCTGGCCCGAGAAGGCCGGCCGCTGGTGTTCACGCCGGGTACCGGCGTCGTCGATGTCGCGCGCTTCTTCGCGGACGCCAGGACCTGTTGCGAGCGCCTGCAGCGCCCGGGCGTGTTTCTCAGCCCCCACTATCGCAGCGCGGACGCGCCGCCCGGCTCTCGGATCTTTCACGCCCCGTTCGTCGAGCTGGCGCCGCTGCTGCGGCGCAGCGCGCTGCTGGTGCATCACGGCGGGATCGGCACCACGGCGCGTGCGCTGGAGGCGGGCATCCCGCAGATCATCCGCGCTCGAGCCTACGATCAACCGGACAATGGCGATCGAGTGCGCGCTCTGGGAGTCGGCGCGCTCTTCGACCCGGGCGAGCACGATCTGGAGCGAATCGTGCAGGAAGCCGCGCGCTTGCTCGAGAGCACGGCGGTGCTCGCCCGGCTGGCGGAGCTCAGCGCGGACATCGCCCGCAGCGATGCCGTCCCTGCGGCGGCGGATCAGGTCCAGATCGCGCTGGAGCAGCAACAGTTCGCGGTCGGCGCCTGAGCCCGCGCCGGCGAGGGGCCGGCGCGCGCCCCCAGCCGCAGCGCCCTCCGGACGACATCGTCGCCGGAGGGCGCGGTTCATTTCGCCAGCCCAGCTGCCGCCGCGGCGCCGGCCCCCGACTCCGCTCAGCCCTGCCCTGGATCGCTCAACGCGGCGCTGACGGCACCGCTCAACTCGTGGAGCGCGTTGTTGACAGCGGCCTCGATCGGCTCGGCGGCGGCCAGGTAGGCCTGCACGGGCTCGCTCTCCAGGGCCCGCAGCACCACGGAGGCGGCAGCGCCCAGCTGTTGCAGCAACAGAGCGGTGTAGATCTTGCCGAACTCCGGCAGGAACTGCGCCTGGAGGGTCGCGCGCAGGCCGGCGAACTCCTGCTCCACCTCGGCCTCGGCATGCTCCGGAACTCCCATCGCCTGGCGCACGGACGCGATCAGCTGGTCGGCAGCGCGGTCGAGCAGCGGCGCTGCTCGGCAGATGCGAACAGCGCGGGTCTGCAGGGCCTCGAGAGCGATCTGGTTCATCATGGTCTCCATCGGTTGAGTCCACTGTGCATCGTCCCGGCGCGGCCGCAGATTGCGCGCAAACTGCGCGCCCCATGGAACGCTCGGCGGCGCTCGGCGCAACCCGTGCCGCGCGCGAGCCGATACCCGTGCACCCCACGCCACGGAGATCCCGTCATGCTCGTCGCTACCCGTATCAATGACATCATCGCCCTCGCGCGTCAGGAGGCGATGGAAGCCATCCCCCCTCCGGGCACTGCGCCGTCTCAGGCGAGCCAGCGCCCGTCCCCCTCCCCGGGCAACAACGAGGGCGAAAAACTGAACTCGGGTGTGTCCAGCGGGCTCAGCAGGCCGTGATGGCACTCGATCCGCCTCCTGCGACGCACTAGCTTGCGCGCATGACACGGATGTCGAAGCTGGGATGGCGCGCCGGGGGATTGCTCGCCGTGCTCGGGATGCTGGAGCTCAGCCCCGCCGCGCACGCGGAAGAAGGGATGTGGCCCTTCAACCATCTGCCCCGGGCGATGTTGAAGAAGCGCTACGATTTCGACGCCAGCGACGCCTGGGTCAACCACGTGCGGCGTTCTTCGATCCGGCTCAGCGTGGGCTGCTCCGGCAGCTTCGTGTCCGGTACCGGGCTGACGCTGACCAATCATCACTGCGCGCAGGATTGCCTGTCCCGGCTGTCCACGCCCAAGAGCGATCTGGTGCAGCGCGGCTTCTTCGCCAAGACACAAGCCGAGGAGCGCACCTGCCCGGGCTACTCGCTCCAGCAGCTGGGCGAGATCACGGACGTGACCGCGCGTGTGCAGCAAGCGACGAAGGGCCTGGCGGGCGAGGCGTTTCACCAGGCGTTCAAGGCCGAGAGCGCGCGCATCGAGAAGGAGTGCGCCACCAGCCCGCAGCTGACCTGCGAGGTCGTCAGCCTGTACCACGGCGGTCTGTACGAGCTCTACCAGTACCGGCGCTACGACGACGTGCGGCTGGTGTTCGCGCCCGAGGTCGACGCCGCGGCCTTCGGCGGCGACCCGGACAACTTCAACTTCCCGCGCTTCGACATCGACTACACGTTCCTGCGCGCGTACGAGAACGGCAAGCCCGTCGCCACGCCGGATCACCTGGCCTGGGCCAGCACGCCGCTGAAGCCCAACGACCTCACGTTCGTGTCCGGCAACCCCGGCAGCACCGAGCGGCTGCTCACCGTCGCGGAGCTCGAGTATCTGCGCGATCATCTGCTGCCGGAGGAGCTGATCTCGTTGGCTCAATATCGCGGCTTCCTCACCGAGTATGCCGAGCGCGGCGCCGAGGCCAAGCGCTTCGCCAGCGAGGAGTTGTTCGGGGTGGAGAACGCGCTCAAGGCGCTGCGCGGCGAGCGCGAGGCGCTGGTGGAGCCGGCGTTCTTCCGGCGCCTGGTCGAGCGCGAGCAGGAGCTGCGCGCGCGCGTGAACGCCAACCCTGCCTGGAAGGCCAAGTACGGGGTGGCCTGGAGCAACATCGCCGAGGCGCAGGAAAAGCAGCGCATCATGGCCGACGATGTGCGCTGGGTCGACGGGGGCTCGCGCCCCTCCTGGGCCCGCACGCCGTTGTTCAGCTGGGCGCGCACGCTGGTGCGCGCTGCCGCCGAGCGACCCAAGAAGAACGAAGAGCGGCTCGAGGAGTACAGCGACGCGCGGCTGCCGCGCGTCGAGCAGCGGCTGTTCGCGCAGCGCCCGCTGAATCAGCCCTTCGAGATCGCCAAGCTCACCCTCGGCCTCACCGCGCTGCGCGAGCGGCTCGGACCGGACCATCCGTTCGTGAAGAAAGTGCTGGGCAAGTCCTCTCCGGCGGAGCTGGCCAGCGCGCTGATCAAGGGCTCGATGCTCGACCAGGTGGAGGAGCGCAAGCGGCTCTGGCAAGGCGGGCAGGCCGCGATCAACGCCTCGAAAGATCGCATGATCCAGCTGGCCCTGGCCATCGATCCAGAGGCGCGCGCGGTGCGCTCGCGCTTCGAAAACGAGGTCGAGGCCGTGCTGACCAAGAACTCGGAGCTGGTGGCGCGCGCGCGCTTCGACGTCTACGGCATGACCTCCTACCCCGACGCGACATTCTCCCCGCGCCTGTCCGTGGGCACGGTGCGCGGCTGGCGCGAGAAGGGTAAGCTGGTGCCCGCGTTCACCACCATCGGCGGCGCCTTCGAGCGCGCCACGGGGCGCCCGCCCTTCGCGTTGCCCAAGAGCTGGCTCGATCACCAGAAGGAGCTCGCGCTGGATACGCCGCTGAACCTGGTCACGGACAACGACATCGTGGGCGGCAACTCCGGCTCGCCGCTGATCAATCGCCAGGGCGAGCTCGCCGGGCTGATCTTCGACGGCAACCTCCCGTCGCTGGGCGGCACCTACGGCTTCGACATCGCGCGCAACCGCGCCGTCGCCGTCGACGCGCGCGCCATCACCCATACGCTCGACGTCATCTATGGCGCCCAGCGGATCACGGCCGAGCTCGCGGGCAGCGGCAAGCAGTGAGCCGGCGCGGCGCTCAGCGCGCGCAGCCTCTCAGGGCCCGGCGCTCAACGCGCGCGGCGTCCCAGGGCGCGGCTCAGCGCCCGCGGCCTTCCGCGCCGTCGCGGTGATGGCCGAGCTCCACCAGCTCGCTGGTGAGCTCGAGCAGCGTGCCGATCACGAGAGCGCCCGTGCCGACGAAGAGGGCCAGCGCCAGGCACCCGCCGAGCCAGGAGGGCAGCCGCCGCGGGCCGTGCAGTGGGCGGTCCTGGGGTCGCCCGGCGTCCGCTCGAGGACGAGCCCAAACTCCTGAATCCGAACCGGTGAAGGCGCGACAGCTGGGGATCTCGTCGTCGGGGGCGTTCTGGAACCTCGCCATGGGGATCGCCTTGAATCGATTTTGACATTCATTATCATATTAGAAACTCGGTGTCTGCCGGAATCGACGGGGGTGCTTCGGGCGCGGGTCTCGGGCAGCATGCCGGCATGCTCCAATTCTCTGCCAATCTCGGCATGCTGTTCGGCGAGGTCGATTTTCTCGATCGCTTCGCGGCGGCGCGGCAAGCGGGCTTCTCCGGCGTCGAGTATCCGTTCCCCTACAGCTACGAGAAGGAGCGCCTGCGCGACCGGCTGGCTGCGCACGGGCTCACGCAGGTGCTGATCAACCTGCCGCCCGGCGACTGGGATCTGGGCGAGCGCGGGATCGCGTGCCAGCCGGATCGCAGGGGCGAGTTTCAGGATGGTGTTGCACAGGGGCTCGCGTATGCGCGCGCGCTGGGCTGTGCACAAATCAACTGTCTGGCGGGAGCGGCGCCCGGCATCTCGCCCGAACGCGCTTTTCAGACGCTGGTCGACAACCTGCAGTTCGCGGCGCGGGAGCTGGGCAAGGCGGGCATCCGGCTGCTCCTGGAGCCGATCAACACGCGCGATATGCCCGGCTTCTTCCTGTGCCGCAGCGCTCAGGCGCTCGCCGTGTGGGAGGCGGTGGGCTCGCCGAACCTGTGGCTCCAGTATGATATCTATCACATGCAGGTGATGCAGGGCCGCGGGGATGGCAGCGATCTGGCGCTCGACATCGACAAGTGCTGGGACCGCATCGCTCACTTTCAGGTGGCCGATAACCCGGGTCGCCATGAGCCGGGCACCGGCGAGATTGCGTACCCTTTTCTGCTACGGCGGATCGAGCAGCGCGGCTATACGGGCTGGATCGGTTGCGAATACCGGCCCCTCGCGAGTACTGTGGCAAGCTTAGGCTGGCTCGATGACTTTCGGTAGCGGGGCGGCGCCCGATCCTGCGGGGACACCCGGCACCCCGAGCGCGGACGATCTGGCGCGCGTGCGCACTCAGGAGCAGCTGCTCGAGCGAGCGCGCGCGCACCTGCCGCGCGAGCCGTTTCCACACTACCTCGCGCATCTCCGGCTGGAGAGCGTGCGCCCGCGTGCACAGGGAGCGCTCGTTCAGGACGTTTTGTTCATTCACGGGACGCAAGCGTCCCAGAGCCCGGATCGCTCGCCGGAGCCGGAGCTGGTGATCGCGAACTGGCAGAGCTCGCGCTTCTCGGAGCTGCTGTTCGGCTCGAGCGAGGGCGAGCGCTATGAGCTGGCGACGCCGCTCGGGCGCAGCACGGGCCGCGTGCTGGAGCTCAATCTGATCGCTTTTCGCGACGGCGAGCTCGCGCACCTGATCACGCCACAGCACCGGCTCTCGCGCAGCGAGCAGGGCGAATGGCAGCGCTGGCCGCGCTCGGGTCCGTTGCTCGAGCCGCGCTCGGCGCAGCAGCAGGAGCGCGTGCCGTCGTTGATCGACGTCACGCTGGATCCGGCGCAGCGCGCAGCAGTGGAGCTACCGCTGGATCGCTCCGTGCTGGTGCTCGGCGAGGCGGGGCACGGTAAGACGACGGTGGCCCTGCATCGCCTCGCGCGCCTGTACAAGGCGGCGCCCGGCCCGTTCCGCGCCGCGGTGATCGTGCCGACCGACGGCCTGCGCCGCCTGATCGAGCCGATGCTGCGCAGCCTGGGCGCGGACGTGGAGGTCGAGGTCTTCGAGCGCTGGGCGGCGGCGCAGGCGCACACGGTGTTTCCGGATCTGCCGGAGCGCGAGAGCCAGGACGCAACGGCCGGGGTGATCCGCTTCAAGCGCGATCCGGCGCTGCGCCTGGCGCTGGCGGAACTGGCGCGGCCGAAGAAGCCGCGCGCCGCACCCCAGCGGGTGACGCGGGCGCGCAAGCCGCTGGCCAAGCGCCGGGACCTGCTGCACCTGTTCGGGGATCGCGCGCTGGTCTCGCGCGTGCTGCAGAGCTCGGCGCAGCCGCTCGGCGCGCACGTGCCGGGCGAGGTGCTGGAGCACGCGCGCGTGCAGTTCAGCCGCACCACGGAGCAAGAGTTCGCGCACGTGGTCGACAAGCAGCGGCTGCGCGCCGTCGATGGGCGCCCGCTCGACGAGGGCACGCCGCTGCAGGACGCCGGCAGCATCGACACGGAGGACTACGCCGTGCTGTTCGAGCTGGATCGCATGAAGGCCGAGCAGCGCGGCAAGATTCCCCTGCCCCCGCCCGCCTACGATTGCCTGCTGATCGACGAAGCGCAGGAGCTGGCGCCGCTGGAGCTGGCGCTGATCGGGCGCAGCCTGGCGCCCGGCGGCAGCCTGATCGTGGCCGGGGACGCGGATCAGCAGACGGATCCGACCGTGTGCTTCTCCGGCTGGGAGCAGAGCATGGCCGAGCTCGGCTGCACCAGCTACGAGCGCGTGGTGCTGCCGGTGAGCTATCGTTGCCCGCCGCCGGTGGTCGCGCTCGCGCGCGGGCTGATCGGGGTCGCGCCCCAGCCGGCGCAGATTCCGGGGCAACAGCCCTTCGTGCACGCCCTGAACGAGTGCCACCTGTCGAGCTGGCTGATCGACGAGCTCGCACAGCTGGCCCGCCGCGATCCGACGGCCTCGGTGGCGTTGATCTGCCGCGTGCCCAGCACCGCGCGGCGCCTGCAGGCGGCGCTGCGTCAGCGCAACCTGGGGCGCCTGGTGCTGGATGGCGAGTTCTTGTTCCGCTCCGGCGTGAACGTGACCGAGCTCGATCAGGTCAAGGGCCTGGAGTTCGACTACGTGATCGTGCCCGACGCCTCGCCGGCGACCTATCCGAACACGCCCGAAGCGCGCCGCGCGCTGTACGTCGCCGTCACGCGCGCGCGCCATCAGCTCTTGCTCGGCGCCGTCGCGGGGCAAACGGCGTTGCTCGCGTCGCTGCCCGGCGTGGTGCCTTGAGCTTGCGCACAGACGGCAGCTTGCAACGATACCACCTTAGTAGTATACTTTCTCGATGCCGCGAGGCTCCCCCGCTGTCAAGCTGGCCATCACCGTTGATCGCGATGTGCACGCCAAGATCCTTCGCGCCGTCGAAGCCGAGGGTTCGAGTGTTTCGGCCTGGCTAACGGCTGCTGCGCGGCAAGCGTTGCGCGTGCGCGACGGCCTGCTGGCGGTTGCCGAATGGGAGGCGGAGCACGGTGCGCTCTCCGAAGTAGAGCTCGAGGCGGCTCGCGAGCGTCTGGGCCGAAGGCCCCCATCGAAGCGGCGGGCAGCGCGGAAACATTCCGCACCATGAAGCCTGTCGTCTACGACGCCGGCGTTCTCGTGGCTGCAGATCGGGGAAAGCGGCAGCTCTGGGCCGAGCATCGCGTGCGACTGGAAGCGGGCACCCTGCCGCTGGTTCCTGCGCTCGTGGTTGCGCAGGTGAGCCGGTCGCCCCGGCAGGCGCAACTCCGCCAGCTCCTGCGCGGCTGCGAGGTCGTAGCGCTCGACGAGGACGGCGGGCACCGTGTGGGGGCGCTGCTGGGGAAGGCCCGCACCAGCGACGTCGTGGACGCGGCTGTCGTCACCCTGGCGCTGGAACGCAAGGCAGACATCCAGACCTCGGATCCCGCCGTTATCCGGCGCCTGACCGCAGCGGCGCGCGCCAAGCTCACACTGCTCGAGGTCTGAGCGGGCCGCCCCCTCCAGGGCGGCCGCGCCGCGGCGCTCACTCCGCCACGGCGTATTCCTGCGTCGTCTCCACCTCGCGCTCGTCCACGCGCGCGCGCTCGCGCTGGTGGTCTTGCGCGATCAGCACGTACAGGCAGGGCACCACGAACAGCGTGAACAGGGTGCCGATGGTCATGCCACCGACCAGCACGATGCCGATCGAGTTGCGCGCGACGGCGCCCGCTCCGGTCACCAGAGTCAGCGGGAAATGGCCGAACACGGTGGCGATGGTGGTCATCAAGATCGGGCGCAAGCGGGTGTGGGCAGCGCTCTGGATCGCGTCCAGCTTGCTCAACCCCGCCTCTTGCTGGGCGTTGGCGAACTCGACGATCAGGATGCCGTTCTTGGCGATCAGACCGACCAGCGTCACCAGCCCCACCTGCGAGTAGATGTTGAGCGTGGTGGTCCAGCCCTCGGTCAGGGCGAAGCTCATACCCGGCGGACCCGCGAACTTCAGGAACGTGAAGATCAGTGCGCCGAAGATCGCGAGCGGCACCGAGCCCGCGAGCACCACCAGCGGATCACGGAAGGAGTTGAACTGCGCCGCGAGCGCCAGGAAGATCAGCGCCAGCGCCAGGCCGAGCGCGGGCAAGAACTTGCCGGACTCCTGGCGCAGCTGGCGCGACTGCCCCGCGTAGTCCACGTGGTAACCCGCGGGCAGGATCTCCTTCGCCTTCTGCTCCAGCACCTTCAAGCCGCCGTCGAGCGAGCGGGAGGTGACGCCCGAGAGCTTGACCGAGTTCAGCTGCTGGAAGCGGTTCAGGGTGCGCGGCCCCACGCCCTTCTTGATCTTCGCGATCGAGCCGAGCGGCATGACGCTGCCGTCGGGGCCCTGGATCGGGATGTCCAGCAGCTGCTCGGGGTTGAGCCGGCTCTCGCGCTCGATCTGGGCGATCACCTTGTAGCTGCGGCCGTCCAGGTTGAAGCGGTTGACGAAGTTGCCGCTGAGCATCGAAGCCAGGTCCGCGCCGACCTGCTGCATGTTCAGGCCCATCGCCGCCGCGTGATCGCGATCGATCTCGATCTCGCTGATCGCCTCGTCGATGCGCACGTCCGGCTGCGGCGGAAATGCGAACTCGCCGCTGGCCGCCGCCGTCTGCGCCAGCTGATCGGCGAACTGCAGGATCTCCTCGTGCGGCGCAGTGGACGAGATCACGAACTCGACCGGCAGGAAGCCGGCGCTGGGCAGCGGCGGGGGCAAGAACACCGGCGCGCGAATGCCGGCGATCGCCGACGTCTTGCCCATCAGCTCCGCCTGGATGGGGAAGATGCTGCGCTCGCGCTGATCCCAGGGCTTCATGATCGCGCCGCCGAAGCCGCCGGACGGGAACGTGATCTGGAAGCTCTGCGAGAACTCGGGCACCGAGGAGAAGATCTGGTTCACCTGCGCCGAGTAGGGCACCAGCCGCTCCAGGGTGGAGTTGGCGGGCACGTCGATCGAGGTGAAGGCCACCCCCTGATCCTCGTTGGGCGCCAGCTCCTGCGGCGAGAACATGTACATGGGGATGGTGCAGAGCGTGAGCACCACCCAGACCGCGTACACCGCCGGGCGAATCGCCAGCGTGCCGGCCAGGCCGCGCGCATAGCCGCGCTGCAGCGCGCCGAAGCCGCGATCGATCAGCCTGCGCAACCGCCCCGGCGCGTGATCGACGCGCAGCAGCCGCGAGGCCATCATGGGCGAGAGTGTCAGCGCCACGACGCCGGAGATGAACACCGCGCCCGCCAGCGTGAAGGCGAACTCACGGAACAGCGCCCCGGTGATGCCGCCCTGGAAGCCGACCGGTACGTACACCGCGGCCAGCGTGATGGTCATGGCGATGATGGGCCCGACCAGCTCCCGCGCGCCGATCAGCGCCGCCTGGAACGCCGTCTTGCCCTCGCGCGTGTGGCGCTCGACGTTCTCCACGACCACGATCGCGTCGTCGACCACCAGGCCCACGGAGAGCACGATCGCCAGCAGCGTCAGCAGGTTGATCGTGAAGCCGAAGACCTGGATCAAGAACACGGCGCCGATCAACGACAGCGGGATGGACACGACCGGCACGATCACGCTGCGCAGCGAGCCCAGGAAGGCGTAGATGACCAGCATCACGATCAGGATCGTCTCCAGCAGCGTGTGCGTCACCTCGTCGATCGCGTTCTGGATGTAGTTGGTCGAGTCGAACGCGACCAGCACGCGCATGCCGGAGGGCAGCTCGCGCCGGATGGTATCGATCTCGGCGCGCACGTCCTTGATCACGTCCAGCGAGTTGGCCGTGGGCAATACCCACACGCCCATGAACACTTCCTTGCGACCGGACATGCGCACGTCCTGGTCGTAGCTGTCAGCGCCCATCACCACGGTCGCGATGTCCGCCAGGCGCACCAGCGTGTCGCCCTCGCGCTTCACCACCAGCTGCTGGAACTCGCCGATGCTGTGCAGATCCGTGTCGGCGCGCAGGTTCAGCTGCAGCAGCTGCCCCTTGGTCTGCCCGACCGCGGCCAGGTAGTTGTTCTGGGCCAGCGCTTGCCGCACTGCGGCCGGGCTCACGTTCAGGGCCTGCATGCGCTCGGGGTCGAGCCAGACGCGCACGGCGAACTGGCTGCCGCCCAGGATGTCGGCGCGTTGCACGCCCTCGACCGCCGACAGGCGCGGCTGCACCACGCGGATCAGGTAGTCGGTGACCTGGTTGTCCTCGAGGATGTCCGAGCCGAAGCTCAGGTACATGGCGGCGACCTGCGCGTCCGACGGCTCGATGCTGATCGCCGGGATCTCCGCTTCGGGCGGCAGATCGGCGCGCACCTGATTGACGCGCGCGCTGATGTCCGCGAGCGCGCCCGAGGCGGGGAAGTTGAGCTTCAGGCGGGCATTGATCGTGGACAGGCCCTGCGTGGTCTGCGACTCGATGAAGTCGATGCCGTCCGCGGCGGCGATGGCGCGCTCCAGCGGCGTGGTGATGAAGCCGCGCACCAGCTCGGCGTTGGCCCCGACATACGCGGTGCGCACCGTCACGGTGGCGCTCTCGAGCCGCGGATACTGGCGCACGTTGAGCGAGCGGATCGCCTGCAAGCCGGCGATGATCACCACGAGGTTGATCACGATCGCCAGCACGGGCCGGCGGATGAACAGATCGGTGAGCTTCATGAGACTGGCCTCTGGAGGTCGGGGGGATGGCTCAGCGATTTTCGGGATGCGGATCGAGCTGCGGTGGAGGGCTGACCGCTGGCTTCACCGCGATGGACATGCCGTTGCGCAGCTTGAAGGCGCCCGCCGACACGACCTCGTCCCCCTCATTGACGCCCTTCAGAATGGCCACGAAGTCGCCGCGCGCGGGCCCCACCTGCACGAACTGCTGGCGCGCCGCGAGCACCGGCTTACCGTCGGGGCCCGGCGGAGCCGGCTCGCCGTTCTCGAGCTTCTTCGGCTCGACGATGAACACCGAATCGCCATACGGCGCGTGCACCACGGCCGTCGCGGGCACCACCACCGACGCCTTCTCCTCCGGCAACACCACCGCGACCCGCACGAACATGCCCGGGCGCAGCCGGTCCTGCTGATCGTTCAAGCTGGCGCGCACGCGCACGCTGCGCGTCTGCGGATCGAGCGCGGGCGCGATCGCGCTCACCGTGCCGTCGATCGGCTCGGGCCCGACCGCCTCCGCCTGCGCGCGCACGGCCATGCCGCGGTGCACACGAGCGGATTCCGTCTGCGGGATCGTGAAGTCGACGAACACCGCCTCGGTCGACTCCAGCACCGTCAAGGTGGTGCCCGGCGCGAGATACTGACCGAGGTTCACGGCGCGGATGCCGAGGCGGCCCGAGAAGGGCGCGCGCACGCTCTTGCGATCGATCTGCGCCATCAGCGCCTTTTCATCCGCGGCCAGGCCGTTGACCGCCGACTCGTCGGCCTCCAGCTGGGCGCTCGGGATGGCGCCGGAGGGGACCAGCTTCTGCGAGCGCTCCAGCGACTGCTGGGCGAGCTTGAGCTTGGCGCGCGTGGAGGCCAGCTGCGCCTTCTCCACGCTGGTGTCCAGCTCCAGCAGCAGCTGGCCTTGCTGGACGCGCTGCCCGGAGTCGAAGTTGAGCTTGGAGACCACGCCGGCCACTTCGTTGCTCAGTGAAACGCCCTGCATGGACACCACGCTGCCGACCGCGTTCAGGCTGCCGCCCCAGTTCTGCGAGACCGCCCGCGCGGTGTTGACCGACTCCGGAGGCGGCCCCGCCTTGGCCATGGCCTGCCCGAAGCCGATCAGCTGCTTGATTTGCGCGCCTTTGACGCCGACGAGCGCCCCCAGCCCCAAGACCAATCCGATGATGACGACCAGGTACCGCATGTTGGTGCCCTCCATAGAGCCGTGTGGATTCCGGCGCCACCCCGCATGTAGCACTTTCGCGACGCGGGCAAGACTGCCCCTTGGTTTGATGGCCGAGATTTCGCCCCGCCGGCGCGCGGATTGCAGTTCTGAAACCCACCAGCTGACGTCACGCGAACTCCAGCATCGCACCGGATAGCGGAGGCACAATGCGACGAGATGACGCAGGCGGCATCCCCCGCCCCGATCTGAAACTCCCAGCCAGACAGGAGCCAGGTGGACGACCCCGACGGCAACCCCATCGAGTTGCACGAGGCGCCAGCGCACTGAAGCTCACGGATTGCGTGCGCTGACGAACCAGGTGCTCGACGGCGCCCACAGCTTGCCGTCGTCGCGCTGGAACTGTTGCAGCGTCTTCTGCAAGGCCTCCAGCACCGCGCCCCGGAGACGCTCGCCGTCGGTGCCAGCGAGGCGCAGGATTTCACCGGCGGGGCCGAGGGCGGTCGCGAACTCGACCGCTTGATCCAGGTTGTGGCCGATGCAGATGTCGAGATCGACGCGCTCCAGGCTCACGCGATCGTAGCCCGCGCCCTGCAGCAGATCGCTCACCGTATCCGCGCCAGCCCACGCGAAGGGACCAGGGCCACAGTGCACCTGGTTGGTCTGCTCGTGGGAAACGACCGGTACGATCTCTCGCACCGTCTGCTCGGCGGCAAACAGCCAGGGGTTATCTTCCCGGCGCCGCCAGACGATGAACGTGGCCTGCGCGCCGGGCGCCAGCGAGCGACGGATGTTGCGCAGCGCTGCTCCGGGCAGATTGAAGAACATCGTGCCGAAGCGCGAGAAGACGCGGTCATAGGGGCCGCCGAGCGGCGCGAACTGCACGTCTCCGACCAGAAACGACGCCTGTTCGAGCCCGGCGGCGCGTGCCTCGCGCGTGGCGATGTCGATGAAGTTGGCGGCGCAGTCGACGCCCACGGCCTTGCCGCTCGGACCGACCGCGATCGCTATCTGCTGCGTCGTGTCACCGAAGCCGCAGCCCACGTCGAGCACGCGCTGCCCCGCAGAAACCGGGTGCCGCGCCCAGAGCGCGTCGCTGTGGCCCGACAGCCCGGCGGTGACGAGCCGGCGGAAGCGGGTGAACTTCTCGAACAGCACGGTGTTCCAGGCTTCGATGACGATGGCATTTTCGTCCCTCATGGCTGCTCCTGCCCCTCTCTGGAGAAGACCGCGGGGACGAGTGCGGGGAAAGCCACTGGAGCCCGCGGGGTGCCATGTTATGGGGCGATCCAACGCTCCTTGCCAGGTAGAACTCGCATGCTCGACAACTCAGTGCTTCCCTGCACCGGCTTCTTGCCCGCGGCCCTGCTGGTGATGGCCGCGGTGCTCAGCCACGGCAGCCATGCCAGCGCAAAGGCTCTGCCCCGCAGCACCCCAGAGGAGCAAGGCGTGGACTCCGCGGGGGTGCTCGCGCTGATCGACGCTTTCGAGAGCAAGATCCACGCAGTGCACAGCGTGATGCTGGTGCGCCACGGCAAGGTCGTGGCCGAGGGCTGGTGGGCGCCCTATCAGTCGGGGGACCTGCACATCATGTATTCGGTGAGCAAGAGCTTCACCTCCACCGCGATCGGCCTCGCGCAACGAGAGGGCCTGCTGAACGTCAACGACCGGGTGCTCTCGTTCTTCCCGGAGCTGGCTCCCGAAAAGCCCGCCGAGCAGATGAAGAACGTCCGCGTCCGCGATCTGCTGCGCATGACGTCCGGGCATCAGAACGACGTGAACCCCGTGATCAAGGCCAACAAGGACGGCGCCTGGGTCAAGGCATACCTGGCCACGCAGGTGGAGAACAAGCCCGGCACGCGCTGGGTCTACAACTCGGCGAACAGCTACCTGCTGGCGGCGATCGTGCAGAAGGTCAGCCGGCAGCCGCTGGAGCAGTTTCTGAAGCCGCGGCTGTTCGATCCGCTCGGCATCCTGCCTCCGATCTGGGGCAAGAGCCCCGAGGGCATCAACCTGGGGGACGGCGGCCTCACGCTGCGCACCGAAGATCTGGCCAAGTTCGGCCTGCTCTACCTGCAGAAGGGCATGTGGAACGGCAAGCGCATCCTCGACGAGCGCTGGGTGGAGGACGCGACCTCGCTGCAGACCTCCACCGGCGGCGACCCGGACAGCAACTGGGACGCCGGCTACGGCTATCAGTTCTGGCGCAACAAATCGACGGGCTACCGCGCGGACGGCGCCTTCGGCCAGTTCGCGTTCGTGCTGCCGAAGTATGACGCGGTGCTGGCGGTGACCAGCGGCACCAGCGACATGGCGGGCGTGATGGACTCTGTCTGGCAGTACCTGCTGCCGGCGCTGCGCGAGCACCCGCTGCCCGGCAATCCGGCGGCGCTGCGCGAGCTGCAGACCAGGCTCCGCTCACTGGCGCTCCCCGTGCAGAGCGGCGCGCCCAGCTCCCCGCTCGCCGCCGAGGTGTCCCGGCGCACGTTCCGCTTCGACGACAACGAGCTCGGCATGCGCACCGCGAGCCTGGACTTCTCCGCCGCCGATCCCGGCATCACGCTCCAGGACGCCGACGGCACGCACTTGATCCAGTGCGGCGTGGGGCGCTGGATCCGCCAGCGCAGCGCGTTTCAAAAACGCATCAGCAACGTGTACGAGAACGAGCACCAGGGCCTGGCCGCCAGCTGCGGCTGGAGCGACGACCACACCTTCGTGGCCCAGCTCTGCTTCCACGAGACGCCCTACACCCTGACCGGCCGCTTCCGCTTCGAACGCGACCAGCTGCTGATCGATTTCGAGCACAACCTGCGCTGGGGCGAGACCAAGCTCCCGCGGCTGACGGGCAAGAGCCGCTGAGCGGGCAGATTCTGGAGGGCTCGGTGCCGCGCGGCGCCGAGCCCTCTAGCATGTGCCCCGTGCGCGAACACGGCCGCGGCCGCGCGCTCAGTTGCAGTCGCCGCCGAGCACGTAGCAACACTCATTGCCGACGCAGCCGGCGGTCGCGGTCGGCGGCCGTTGCGGGCCGCACACGAAGCTCGCCTCTTGCTGCAGCCCGCAGCTGTAGAGCAGGCCGATCAACTGCTTGGGATAGAAGCTGTTGCAGCTCTGCCCGTTGCCGGGCGCCGGCAAGCAGATCGCCTGATACACGTGCTCGTCGTCGTATCGACCGCCGCACAGCTGGCTCGCCAGATAGTCGGAGGCCGGGAACGCCGCCGTCGGCAAGCCGGCGAGGCCGAAGTCGAGGTTCACGCACACCGAAGGCTCCGGCATCGACACCGTCCCGGCGAAGCCGCCGGTGTTGAGCGAGCCTCCCGCGTTGAACGAACCCGCGATGCCGAACGAACCCGCGAAGCCACCGTCGCCGCCGATGCTGGCGGAGCCCGAGTATCCGCCATCGCCGCCATTGCCGCCGTTGGCGACGGTACCTGCGGCGCCCCCGCCGCCTCCTGCGCTCGCGCGGCCACCAGCGCCGGCTCCTCCCCCGACCGCTCCGACGCTGCCGCGGGTCCCGGCGGCTCCGCCGTCCTCGGCGAAGTCCGGGTCGTCCGAGTATTCGCCGACCGCCTTTCCACCGCAGGCGGCAAAGCCGAGCAGCGTGCCCGCCCCGAGCGCGGTGAGGATCCGTCGAGTGAGCCAAGCGCGGTCGAAAGGATGCATTTCGATCAGTGTAGACGGGCTCAGCCGGGTGGTCGAGGTAAGTGCACGTGCCGAAACGATACGCTATCCCGGCGGCGGCACCGGAGCGCTCGCGCCGCTGAGGGCGCGCGCGACCGCCGGAGTCGGAAACAGCTGCCAGACGGCGACCAGCGCCAGCAGTGCGAGCGCGCCCGAGAGCGCGAAATGCGCGAAGTAGCCCAGCGCCTGCGCGCTGAAGCCCGCCAGCGACGAAGCCGCGCCCGTGGCGATCACGACGGCGCAGGCCTGCACGGTGTAGTCGGTGGCGGCGGTGGCTTCCGAGCACCAGTCCATCATGCAGGTGAAGAGCGCCGCCGTGGCCATGCCGCTCGCGAAGTGCTCCAGGCCGCACCAGAACGAGAGCGCGCCAAAGCCAGGGCGGCCGAGCGCGAGGCCCGCGTAGCCGGCGAGCGTGAGCACCTGCAGCAGCCCGAACGCGACCAGCGCGCGCCGCCGCCCGACGCGGTTCACGAGCAAGCCGCCGGCGAGCGCGCCAGTGAGCCCCGCGCAGAAGCCGACCGTGCCCAGCAGCAGCCCGATGTCCTGCAGCGTCAGACCGAGATCGCTGAGAAACGGCCGCAGCATGCCGGTGCCGAAGGCATCGCCGGCCTTGTACACGGCGAGCAGTGCGATCACGCGCCCCGCGCCCGGGCGCCGCAGGAAATGGCTCCCGGCGCGCTCACGCGCGGGCGCCCTGCGCAGCGCAGGCTCGCGCACGATCCAGACCGGCAGCGTGGCGGCAGCGGTGAGCGCGGCCATGCTGGCGAACACGCCCGCGTAGCCGATCGTGTCATAGAGCATCAAGAGCGCGCCACCCCCCGCGATCATGCCGACGCGGTACGCCGCCACCTGCAACCCGTTGCCGATGCCGCGCTCCGCCGGAGAGAGCAGATCCACCGCCAGGCCGTCGGTCGCGACGTCCTGCGTCGCGGCGACCAGGTTCAGGAGCCCAAACGCGACCAGCAGCCGCGGCAGGCTCAGCGGCAGCGCGGCCAGTGTGGCGAGAATCAGCAAGGCGCTGAGTTGCAGCGGAACAATCCAGCTCTTGCGCCGACCGAGCCGGGCCGTGCTGTAGCGATCGACCGCCGGGGCCCACAGAAACTTCAGCGCCCAGGGCGCGGCAGCCAGCGAAGACAGCCCGATCGCGCCCAGTGAAACGCCCTGCTTGCGCAGCAGCACGGGCAACGCCTGCGTGAAGAAGCCGAAGGGCAGCCCCTGGGAGAAGTAGAGGGCGCCGAGCAGCCCGAGCTTCACCGACCGCGAGAGCGCTCGCTCCACTCGGCTGCCTGCGGCTCAGGACTGCCAGATTTCGATCAATGGCCCGCCGGAACCGTAGACGGGATCCTGCGCCGGCAAGGGCACGAGGCTGATGTTGCGGTCGGCGCGCGGGCGGTCGCGCGGCTCACCGTAGTTCATGTCCATGTCGGTGCCGCGCGGATAGGCGCCGATCGCCCGAAAGTCCTTGGACTGCCCCTCGTTACAGTGCGCGACGCCGGCCGGAATCACCACCACGTCCCCGGCGCGCAGCACGACCAAGGCGCCCCGCTCCCCACCGAAACGCGCGTTGACCCAGCCCTCGTAGACGCCCAGCGCCTCGTGAGCGGTGCTGTGATAATGGTGCTGCGTGTACAGACCATTACGCCAGGCCGCCGGCCATGCGTGGCGCGAGAACAGACATTCGAACCCCACCGCGCGAGCCGAGGCTGGCTCGGTGAGCACGCCGCGGTAGACGAGCACGGGATAGTGACTGTTGGGGAAGCGACCGTCGTCGCGAAACAGATGTGTTTCCGGCGCCTGCATGTGTTCAGTGGTTCCAGCGGAGGGGTGACCCATCATATACAGCGCCGCCTCGCGTCTGCCAGCAGAGCGAGTTAACTCCTGCCAACCCAGCCACTCCCTACAGCGTCGACCATCGAGAGCCGTTGGACCGAAAATGGCGGGCTCGCAGCAAAAGCATCGAATGAGCACTGAGCTACCGTCGTTTCGCGTATTTCGCCCGCTGGTTGGTATCGTCCTCACGCTGCTCTTGGTGCTCCTGGTCGCGGCCGACAGAGCCTTCGGCGGCGTGCACCCGCTCGGCCTCGAACCGCGCATGTGGACGGCGATCGTTTTCCCGATCCAGATCTTCAGCTTCCTGCTCTACCGCACGCTGCGCAGGTATCGCAGCCCGCGCAGTGTGCGAGGCGGAGATGTTCGCGGCGGAGATGTTCGAGGCGGAAGCATCCGGCCTTCGATCACGCCCAGCGGGCGCTTCTCCAGCTGGGAGTTCGGCGAGGTGTGCGCGATCGCCCTCTCGGTCGGCTACTGGTTTTTGACCAGCGAGCAGCTCGACCACATGCTGCAGCCCGGCTGGCGCGTGCTGGTGGCGGGCATCTTGCTGGTGCTGCCGCTGATGGCGAAAGCGATCAGCGAGCGGCCGGGGACGTGAGCGCCGGCCGCGCGCGCTGCGCCAGCGCGGCCAGCTGCGCGCGCACATTGTCGATCTCCTGCGCGAGCGCCCGCTGCGCGTCGGAAGCGTCCGAGGCTGGCGCGACGAGCGCGCGCCCCGCCGGCGCGAGCGCCGGAGCGAGCGCGGCCACCAGCAACGTCACTGCTTCGGCGGTCGTGGCGCCGACCTGAGCCTCGACCTCGGGATAGATGGACAGCTCACGCAGCGCCGACAGCGCGGCGCCCAGCGCGTCCCGATGTGCGGCGGTGGTCGGCGTGCGCAGCTCCAGCTGCGCCACCAGCGGCTCCACGGCGCGCACCAGCTCGGGCAGATCGCGCGCAGCGCGCAGCGCCTGCTCGACCACTTCGAGGCGCTCAGCGATGCCGCGCCAGCTCTCCCCCTCGCACTTCACGCTGAAGCCCAGCGCGATCCCCTGCTCGCGCCGGCGCAGACCCAACCAACCGCGGCTGCGCCCGGTGGCGGGATCGCGCGGCAACATCGCGCCAAACAGCAGCTCCGCGCTCAACCAGTGCGGCGGATACTTGAAGCGCGCCACATCCAGCACCAGCGCCAGATCCCGCGCGCCGAAATAGCCCCCCACGGGCGAAAAATGACCGCTCCCCGTCTGCCCCAGCGCGGAACGATCGTACGACGCGATCAGCACGCTCGCGCCCCGCGCGGCATCGGCGAGCGCGCGCCGAAACGCTGCCGCATCGACCTCCTCGGCGTACTGCAGCTCCACGCTGGCCCCATTACAGCGAGCCAGACACGCCAGCTCCTCGATCTCCAGCCCTCGCTCCCGCACCCGGGAGAGCGGCACACAACAATCCAGCAGCTCCTCGGCGAACCAACGCCACGGCCCCTTCCACAGCCGCCCCGGATCCACCCCCAGCGCGTTCAGAGCCACCACCAGCGAACCCAGCCCACAGAAAGAAGGCTCCGACTGCGTGTGAAACTGCTCGGCGAGAGGAAAGTAACCCTCCAGCCCACCGCTCGCCAGCGCCTCCGCGAACAACTGCCGCCCCTCCGGCGACGAAAACGCAACCGCCCCGGCGGGGATGGGCCTCCGATACAACGTCTCCTGCACGACGGACATTGTGGGCCGAGGACGCGCAGTCGGAAAGGGCCGAGTGCGCCCGGAGCGGGGATGCGCGGCGGCGAAGGGCGTTGGGGCGGTGCTGGGATGGGGCTCGGTGCTGAACGGCGCCGGGCGACGCCAGGATGTGCCCGATGAGCGCGATGACGGCGCGGCGCGCCCTGAACGCGGCGGCGCTCGCTGAACGCTCCGCTCGGCGAAGACGGGCGCGGCGTGCATCCCGTGATGGCGCTCCAATAATTTTTGTGCTAATTCATAGCCATGGCTCGCACACCACAGCTCACGTTCACCTTTCGGACGTGGGGTGGTAAGCGCAAGGGCGCCGGTCGTCCACCGAAGGGCAATGCGCCTGGCGTCTCGCACCTCCGCCGGCCGTCACGCTCCCGGCATCATCCGCTGCACATCACCTTGCGCGTCGCATCTGGCCTACCCTCGCTGCGCGAGGGCCGCCTGTTCGACAACGTGCGGCTTGCGCTCGCTGCAGGTCGCGAGCGCTTTGGTTTTCGCCTCGTGCACTTCTCCGTGCTCGGCAACCACCTGCACCTGATCGCCGAAGCGCAGCACGGCCGCTCCCTCGCGCTCGGCATGCAAGGCCTCTCCGTGCGCCTCGCCAGGGCCATCAACCGTACCCTCGCGCGCCGCGGGCGCGTCTTCGCCGACCGCTACCACGCGAGAGCCCTGAAGACCCCGCGCGCCGTCCACTTCGCCCTCCGCTACGTCTTGCTCAACGCCCACAAGCACCGCGCAGGCGTCGCGCCGGGCTTCATCGACAGCCGCTCCTCCGCGGCATGGTTCGACAACTTCTCCCGCCCCGGCGAGCTCGCCTTCGGTGCGGCGCAGACGCGCGCCCAGTGGCGCGCCAGCTCGGGTCTGGACTCGCCCGTCGTGCCCGCGCAGACGTGGCTGTTGCGGCAGGGCAGCCGGCGATCGGGTGGGTTCGATCTCGACGACGTGCCGGCGCCGGATTGAGGCCGTCGTCGTGGGGACGCGCGTCGCTGACCGGGTTCGAGTCGTGGCGTGTCCACTCTGTTTGAGGCCCCCGCGGCGGGGGCTCTGCACCATGCGCCCGAAATCATTCCGGTTGCGGGCTCGCCAAGGCAACGCGCTTCTGCGCGTCCAGGAATGGGATAAATTCGAACCCGCGGTCCGCGAGCAGTACTGTATCCGCTGCTGGCATTCGCGGCAAATCACGCTCTCGGGGCATCGGCGCGGACAGAATGGTGGAGGGTTTGTACTCCAATGGTCGCGCCAGGTCCGTCGGGCAGCTGCAGGTCGCCGGGTTCCGCGCGCCGTAAGGTCATCACCGCGGCGGACGACCTGCTCTCGCAGCTTGCAGCTGGGGCGCTGGGCTCGCCCCTCGGCACAGTGAGCGACGCCATCCGAGTCAGCGGTTCTCGTAC